>JBJKYX010000050.1:0-61518 GCA_045560825.1 Candidatus Azotimanducaceae bacterium | reverse complement strand
ATTAAATCTCATCAAAATACTAATTATCTGCGAGAAAAACTGCTCCAGTTGCCAGGAGTTGAGGACGAGTTCCCCGGACCTGTGTTCAACGAATTTGTTGTAAGACTGTCGGTTGATGCAAAAGAATTGGTTGTGTTGATGACGCAACAAAATATTTTGGCTGGCCTTCCAATAGAAAGGGCGATCGATGAAAGAGGCCTTACCTCGAATAACCTTCTTGTTGCTGTTACTGAGAAGCGAACGCAACAAGAAATGGATCGTTATCTTGATATTTTTTCCAAAGCACTTGGTGAACTCTCATCGTGAAGTTTAAAGAACATAAAACAATTTTTGATCGAGGAGCATCTGAACGGCGGGCCTACGCTCAGCGAGTTGATAATACTTCGGGGGATTTACTATCAGATATCCCTGATGGACTCTTAAGAGTCGAACCTCCTCGGTTGCCCGAAGTCTCGGAGCTACAAGCGGTTAGGCACTATACCAACCTGTCAAAAAAGAACTTTGCCATTGATAGTCAATTTTATCCTCTCGGTTCTTGTACGATGAAGTACAATCCCAGAGCCGCTCATAAAGCAGCCAGTTTAAGTGGCTTTCTTAATAGGCACCCTTTAGCTCCTGAGAATATCAGTCAAGGATTCCTCGAGTGCCTCTATGACCTTCAGGAAATTCTGAAAGAATTGACGGGAATGAGAGGGGTCTCTCTTGCTCCGATGGCTGGCGCGCAAGGTGAATTCGCCGGGGTGTCGATGATCCGGGCATATCATGGGGCAAACGGCGACCATCAGAGAAGAGAAATTATCGTGCCCAGTGCCGCTCATGGAACTAACCCTGCAACCGCGGTGATGTGTGGCTATGAAGTCACTGAAATAGCCGTTGGCCCCGATGGAGATGTGGATTTAGAAGAGCTAAAGAGTAAAGTCGGGCCTCAGACTGCCGGTTTAATGATGACTAATCCCTCGACTTGCGGAGTGTTTGAGCGCCAGATCAGCGAAATTGCGAGTACCGTGCATGAGGCCGGTGGTTTGCTCTACTACGACGGGGCCAACTTGAATGCGATACTCGGAAAAATTAAACCCGGCGTCATGGGCTTCGATGTATTACACATGAATTTGCATAAGACCTTTGCCACTCCTCACGGAGGGGGGCGGACCTGGCGCTGGTCCCGTTGGAGTTTCAGAGAGACTCTTACCTTTCCTGCCAATACCCATTGTAGATAAGAAGGAAAAAGAAGGAGATACCAACCAGTTTTCGTGGAGATCGGAAAGCCATACAGAACAAACCATCGGTAAATTGTCTGCGTTTTCGGGGAATTCTGGAATCCTGCTGAGAGCTCTTTCTTATGCCTTGTTGTTAGGGGACGAGGGAATGGCGAGGGTAGGCGAATATGCAACCCTTAACGCCAACTACCTCGCGGCGAGACTCTCGCAAAGTGGCTTCCAGTTAGCGTATCCGGACCGAAGGGCGACCCATGAGTTTATTATTACGTTTGCTCAAGAGGCAAAGGAGCATGATGTAAGTGCGATGGACATCGCGAAAAGGCTGCTCGATTATGGTTTTCATGCGCCGACTACCTATTTTCCTCTTTTGGTTCCGGAGTGTTTTCTCATAGAACCTACAGAGACTGAAGATAAATCTGAATTAGATGGCTTTGTAGAGGCGATGAAAGCGATTAGACAGGAAATGTTAGAAGACCCCGAGGTCCTTCGTTCAGCGCCTCATACGTTGCCAGTTAGAAGGCTAGACGATGTCAAAGCGGCGCGTGAACTTAATTTAGCGTGGTCTGCTTCTAATTAACTATATTTTTCAATTCCTCAAGGGATGAGATAGGCAAAGAACAAGTCATGTCCTGGCAGACATAGGCTAACGGCGTTTGCTGTTTTTCTGCACTGATGAGACCAGGTAGATAAGGAGGGATCGCATTTTTAACGGAATAGGGTATGCAGTAGATTTGTCTCCATGGCGCGTACTGATCTGACAAACTCTTTTTCCAGTTAGCGATTTCCTCATCCGGCCCTCTAAGAATAATGAGTTGAGAGGGGTAATTGAATTGCTGGAGAGACTCAACTAGCGCACAGTGTTCTGTTGGCAAGCGTTCGAGCGCGACTCTTGCCCATTTTAAAGTCCCCTCGGCTGCCTCTATAAATCGAGGGTCGCCCATTAGATTTCCAATGCTTAATAGAGCAGAGGAGGCGACGCCGTTACCAGAAGGGAGTTCATGATCCATGGTCGGCTTGGGGCGAGTAAAAAGAGTCTCTTGCTGATGAGCTGTAAAGAAAAATCCCCCGGTATTCTCATCGTAAAAGTTCTTGAGAAGCGAGTCAGCGAGCTGTAGCGCTAGTTGCGCATCTTTCTCACGCCATACAGTTTTTAGCATTATAAGTAAGGCGTCTAATAGATTTGCGTAGTCGTCTAGGTAACCATGGTATTTGGCTTTATCGTCCTTCCAGGTCGCAAATAGGGTTTCTCCGTTCCACAGATGGTCATGAATAAAATCGATGGCATCTGAAGCGAGTTTTACCCAATCTTCTCGGTTTTTTTGACGATGAGCGCACTCCAGAATGCCTTTTATCGTAAGAGCATTCCAGGAAGTCAGAATTTTTTCATCGGTTTGAGGCGCGATTCGAGATCCTCGTGCCTTAAACAGAATTTCTTTAGAGACTAAAAGAGATTCTCGCGCCGTATCAGAGTCTAGCTGTAAGCGATCTACTACCGAGCGCCAGGAATCATTGCGGTGGAAAATCCATTTATTCTCGAAGTTTGCGGGTTTGTCGACCCCATAAAGTGTCTCGATTAAGAGGTATTGATCCTCAGTCAGAATCTTTTTAAGTTCCTCACGTCTCCAGGCATAAAAAGCGCCTTCTTCGCCGCTTGAGTCGGCATCGACCGAGGAGAAAAACCCCCCCTTTGGGTGTCTTAAGTCTCTTTGTAACCAATCTATGGTTTGTGCAATGGCATCTTCAAAGAGTTGATCTGGTCCGAACTGTAGGGCGCGAGCAAAAAGAGATAAAAGTTGTCCGTTATCGTAAAGCATTTTCTCGAAATGAGGGATCATCCACGCGTTGTCAGTTGAATAACGGCAAAAACCTCCCCCAATATGATCGTAGATGCCTCCTCTGGCCATCTGAGTAAGCGTTGTCATGACCATGTCCAATGAATCTTTGTCTGTTTTCCCCTCTTTTCTTTCGTGCGCCCAATGGCTTAACAGCCTTGATATTTTGGTGGGGGTTGGAAACTTGGGGGCAGAGCTAAATCCGCCATGCTGAGTGTCATATTGTTTCCCTAGGTTTTCCCGTGACAATTCGAGCAATTCTCTGTCTGGGATTTGAGGAGCTACTACTGGGATTTTCAGTTGCTCGAAAGCTTTGCTTAGTTTGTCTCCCTGGTCTTTGAGTTCTTCCTTTTTTGCTTTGAAGGTTTCATTGATCCTCATAAGCAGGTCCACGAAGCCTGGTAGTTGATACCTAGCATTTTTGGGGAAGTAGGTCCCGCCAAAAAATGGCAGCAATGTTTGGGGATCGAGGAACATCGTTAATGGCCAGCCACCACCCTGCGAATTAAGCAATTGAAAAGCTTGTTGATAGATTTTATCGAGGTCAGGGCGTTCTTCTCGGTCAACTTTGATATTAATGAAATGCTGGTTCATCACTTGAGCCGTCGCTTCATCTTCGAACGACTCGTGAGCCATCACATGACACCAGTGGCAAGAAGAATAGCCAAGGGAAAGTAAAATCGGCTTGTCTTCTTTTTTCGCTTTTTCTAGTGCCTCATCACACCAGGGGAACCAATCAACTGGGTTCTCCGCATGTTGTAAAAGGTAGGGGCTTGTCTCGTTCGTTAGGTGATTAGCCATAATGTAAATTCTCGCACTTCTGCCAGGCCTAAACTAGTTTGTACTCAAGATGAAAATCCGTTAATAATTCGTCCGGTGGTGAGTGGGTGTGAGTAAAGTTTTGATAGATGAAGAGGGCTATCGCCCCAACGTTGGTATTGTGGTTACCAACAAAAAAAATCAAGTTTTGTGGGCGAAACGTATAGGTAAGCAGGACGCTTGGCAATTTCCTCAGGGAGGGATCGACGATGGGGAAACTCCAGAAAAAGCGTTATACAGAGAGCTAGAAGAAGAAGTCGGTCTTTTAGCGGAATCGGTGAGGTTGTTAGGATCGACTCAAGACTGGTTCAAGTATCGTCTACCAGAGCACATGACTCGCAAGAATTCTAATCCTGGATTTTTAGGCCAGAAGCAAAAGTGGTTTCTGTTAGAACTGATTGATGAGGACGATAAAGTCATTTTGGATGGCGGCGTATCACCTGAGTTCCAAGATTGGCGATGGGTGAGCTATTGGTATCCGGTTTCTGCCATTGTCGATTTTAAGCGCTCGGTTTATCGTTCGGCGCTCGGACAGCTGGCGCCTTATCTCCCTTAAATCTTGAGGTTTTTGTTGGCGAGAGAAGGCCTTTTAATTTCGTAGGTTTATAAGCTTATGTCTTTTTGACAACTCAGTTCACTTCTGTGAGTATCCTCAAACAGAAAGGCGCTGTATCGCTTCCTGATGCCAATGATGGGTTGCTGCGTACTTCATTTCGGAAAATAAGATTTAGGAGAGATTAAATGACAGCGAATATTCTTAGCAGATATTCAATTGCCGCGATTTTTGGGGCAATTTCGCTAGTGACTTCAGGGGGATTGGTTTTGTTACCATCCTACGCCAAAGCAGAAAGCGCAGCGAGAGTTATCGAGGAAGTCGTTGTGACTGCACGTCGGAGAGAAGAGACAGCTCAGACTGTGCCGATCCCGATTAGCGCTTTGTCCAGTGATTATCTAGAAGAAAGAGGCATAACTGAAATTCAGAACATCGAACAAGTGACACCTAACCTGGCTTTTGTTGATTCGATTTCTAATAGCGGTGCGGCTCAGATTTTCCTGCGAGGGATTGGACAGGTCAATTGGGGGCCGACACAGGATCCTAAAGTTGGAACTTATCTTGATGGCGTCTATTTAGGACGACCGCAGGGTTCGGTCTTCGACTTATTTGACATAGAACGTGTAGAGGTTTTAAGAGGTCCACAGGGAACTCTTTTCGGTAGAAATACGACCGCTGGCTTGGTTCATGTTATTACGCGAGATCCTACCGATGAGTTCGAAGGGAAAGTTAGGGCTGGCGTTGGAAATAATGGCCAGGTCACGACCGACGCGTTGATCAATTTGCCGTTAATTGAGGGCGTATTGAGCGGTCGGTTTTCGATGCAAACTCGAAGGGATGATGGCTGGATGAAGGATCGTTCGGGACGAAAATGGAATGAGACCGATTCGAAATCGGCGCGCGCTAAATTATTGTGGACGCCGACTGATACGCTGGAGGCGATGCTGACTGCGGAATATTTTGGTGCTCGCGAAACTGCATCTCTGGGGAAATGTATAGGGTATAGCCCGACATCCGGGTTGAATGGACTAGCCGCTCTAGCCGGCAGGCTAGACAACCTGGCCGCTGCGTGTACGCCTGTTGATGATTATTATCTGTCCAACGACAACGATCCCAACGCGTCCGAAGCGGACGTTCGCCACGTCTCACTAGATCTAAGCTGGGACATGGGCTGGGGCACACTGACTTCTATTACGGCAAGTCGCAGTATGGAAATGTTAAGCGAGTCCTGGGGTTGGGGAACTGATTTTGTGGGAGAGCCTTCTAACGGTTTGGAGGTTTTGAAAGATAACACTCAGCCAAGAGAGCCATATGACCAAGTTTCGCAAGAGTTCAGAATAGATAGCGATGCTTTTGATGGTCAGCTGAGCTATACGCTTGGTGCTTACTGGTTCTGGGAGAGCGCCACTCAAACGCTTAGCGTGCCGGTTTATAGGGGCGTTAGTGCGTCAACGATCGAAGCTGATGCTGTCCTATTCAATGTGCCTATGGGTCCTGAAGCTGAGATCTTTCCTGGCGCTACCTTTGGAGATTTATTTACTATCTCTAAAGCAGCGGTTGGTCGAGATCAGCACACGCATGGTACACAAAGTTCTTATGCTGCTTTCGCCGAAGCAACTTATGATATTAATGACGATTGGTCAGTTACCGCAGGCTATCGGTATACAAAAGACACGCGGGAATTCAGGCGGTATAACTACCAAATTGGCGGAGGTTTCGATACCGGCAACCTTTGCCCAGGTATGCCCGTAGATGCAAATGGCTTGGCGACGCGAGAGTACTGTGATCAAAAACTTAGCTATGGAAAAGCGACGCCCAGATTGATAGTCAACTATAACGTCAATGAAGATGTTATGGTTTATGGTAGTTTTGCGAGAGGTTATAGCTCTGGCGGGATGAATGGCGATATTCGCATGAAGAAATTTTTGCCCGAAATTTCGGACAACTGGGAAGTAGGGATGAAAAGCCGCTTCTTGGATAATACTCTGCAGCTGAATATGAACGTATTTGCGACAGATTATGAGAATCAGCAGATTACGGTCAGCCGACTCGTCCAAGGCCAGCCTACAGCCGATATTATTAATGCACAGAAGGCGAGCCTTCGAGGTTTCGAAATGGACTTCCAATGGACTCCTGTCGATAACCTCTACCTGACCGGCTCTTTTGGCTACCTAGACGGAGAGTATGACGAGTTCAGCTTGGTTGATGTGGTGGGTTATGATGTCCTCACTCAGGAGACGCAGACACAGCTTACGGATTACTCTCATCTTGAATTTGTAGGCGGCTCACCATCGAATTGGAGTTTACATGCAGCCTATGAAATTCCGATGGACGGTGGAGCAACTTTTACCGCAATGGCTGGTTGGTCACACAGAGGAAGGATTTACAGTACCTTGCAACTTCATGAGACGTCTAAACAAGACGCCTACGGTTTGCTGGATGCGAGGTTCACTTGGGACTTAGCAAATGGTGCTACCAGTGTCACTATTTGGGGCACGAACCTGAATGGTAAGGAATACTTCCGGGGTGCTTTGGATCTTCCAAGCGAAGCTTTGATCGATGGAAGTACGACTGACAGGTACGGAGATCCAATTCTGCCTGATCTTGGTTCTACTACGATTTATCCTTCCGAGCCTAGGCGTTTTGGTTTGACGTTAACGCACAATCTCACTAACTAATAGTGTAGGTTAGAAAAACGAATAAAGGAGGCGAAAGCCTCCTTTATTTTGGACAAGCCAAAAGAAAAGGTCTTCGTTAAGGAACCTTACATAAACCCCCATCCATGTTGATCGCACAACCTGTAAGGTAGGAAGACGCATTACTTGCCAGAAACAAGGCGGTATTAGCACATTCTTCAGCGTCTCCCATTCTTCCCATGGGAAGCCGGGCTCCAGCTTTAGCCATAAATTCTTCGAGGCTCTCTTCAGGATTAAGTTGGTTGAATCGCCGCACAATCTGGTCGCTCTTGATTGAGCCAATCAGCAAAGCGTTGACCAGTATGTTTTTTGAAGCGCCTTCAGCGGAGAGAACTTTGGTCAGCGCCATGCCAGCAGCACGTGTGATTGATGTAGGCGCAGTGTTAGCGTCTGGGGTCTTTGCGAATACATTAAGCAGGTTAATGATGCGTCCCCAGCTATTGGCCTCCATATTGGGCCAGACGAGCCTGGAGATTCTGATTGCTGCCATGAGCTTAAGGTCTATATCTGCCTGCCATTCTTCATCGGTGATCGTTAGAAAAGGTTTCGCGGCGGACTGTCCCGCGTTGTTTACTAGGATATCTATGCCCCCAAATACATCGGTTACTTCTACGTGCATTTGTTCAAGAGATGCGATGTCTGTCACGTCGCAACTCACTCCGAGGACGCTACCGTCTCCTTTTAGTGCTTTAATTTCTTCCACAGCCTGATCGATAGGTTCTTGACGTCTGGCAATCACGGCGACTTTAGCGCCCTCCGCATAAAACGATTTAGCCATAGCAAGTCCCAGTCCGAGACTTCCTCCTGTGATCAAAGCAGTCTTTCCAGAAAGTGAAGTGTCCATTTGATTCCCCTTGATAGTGGTCGAGATGAATTACCCTATGTCTAGAGTATAGCTCTGTCGAGTAGATTTGATTCCGTTGGGTAAGTAGCTTTGCTCGGTAAATCTGAGTGATTGATCTTCTAGTATGAGCACAGTGCTCGCTCGGGTACCGTAGATTGGATCTTTAATAAAGCAGGGTGCTATTTTACGTTCCATCTCGAGAGACTTACCTCTACGCGGCAGGGATCGATCGTCAGCAATAAATTCATCTGATAAAAGGCTAATTAAATCGCTTTCGTCAAAGTCCCTATTGATAATATCAGCAAGATTTTTTTTGCCGTTGATGCATTTAGGCCAGGGTGCTCCCAGCTCTGCGTTACTCAAACCATAGTCTCCCGCCGTGAGCACCTGTGTCGGAGCTTTGTTTGAGGTATAAATCAGACTCTGCTTGTCCCAGACGAGCAGATTGTAGCCGGCGTATTCGGCTCCGTTTATTTCGCTGGCGTAGTCCATTGCTGAAAGCTTGCTCGAAAGAAAGTTATGGACGAGCGCGCCCCTGGATTTAGGTGTAAGTGGGTCACCTTCGCCTGAAAAATTAGTGAGCGCAGCAAATCGACCTTCACGATTACAGCCAAGCCAGCTCCCTCCGGCGACTAGGTCTCTTCCAGCGAGGATGGTCGGCGCATCTTCCCAGAACATAGCAGCCTGCGAAGCTCTTTCATGAACCTCATCCCTATTGGCGGCAACCACTAAAGGGCGATTTGAATCGGGCTGATAGCTGAACAGAATCAAACACATTATAAATTCTCTCCGTGAATGGATTTTATCAGTTACGCATCCAACACACACGACTAAAACTCGGTTATGCTTGAAAAGTAGGTTAGAGATTAAACGCTGATGTATTACCCCTTGATTGATCCGATCATCTTCTCACTTGGTCCACTTGCGGTTCGCTGGTATGGGTTATCTTATGTGGTAGGTTTTGGGATGGTCTGGTGGTTAGGCAAAAGGCGACTGCAAAAACACTTATCCTGGACTGAAAACCAACTTTCGGATTTGGTTTTTTACGGAGCCTTAGGTGCAGTGTTTGGAGGACGCTTGGGTTATGTGTTGTTTTATGGCTTTGAACGTTTAGCACAAGATCCGCTGTATTTGGTTCGGGTTTGGGAGGGAGGAATGTCCTTCCATGGAGGCCTTATTGGGGTTGTTATCTCGCTTATTCTATTCTGTAAAAGATTTGAGAAATCATTCTTGGAAGTAGGTGATTTTTTGGCGCCGCTGTGTCCAATCGGGTTGGGGTTGGGGAGACTAGCGAATTTCGTTAACGCAGAACTTCCAGGACGAGTAACTGAAAGCATCACGGGTTTAGTTTATCCCTGCCAGGTTGTTCGCGATTTGAATCCAATGTGCGTTGGTCAATGGGAAACTGTTGCGCGCCACCCGTCCCCCCTGTATCAGGCCTGCACCGAAGGTCTAATTCTGTTTTTGGTTTTGTGGGTGTTATCAAGTAAGCCTCGCTCGACAGGCTTTATCTCTGGATGCTTTCTTTTGATTTACGGTTCTCTTAGATTTTGCACGGAAATTTTCAGAGAGCCGGATAGCCATATCGGTTTTATTCTTTTTGAAGCGATGACCATGGGTCAGCTCTTGTGTTTGCCGATGATCATAATTGGTAGCATTCTAATTATGTTGTCGAGGGGCAATCGACTAGCCTAATTGATGTTAAAAGCCTGGAGTGAAGTGGGAATAATATGAAGCAGTATTTAGATCTGATGAGGCACGTTCGGGAAAGTGGTGTCTTTAAAAATGATCGAACGGGCACAGGAACCTACAGCGTGTTTGGGTATCAAATGCGCTACGACTTGTCTGAAGGTTTTCCCTTAGTCACCACAAAAAAAACCTTCCTAAAAGGTATTATTCATGAACTTCTTTGGTTTTTGTCTGGGTCAACCAATATAGGGTATCTTGTAGACCATGACGTTCACATATGGGATGAGTGGGCGGACGAGCACGGCGAACTGGGACCGGTGTATGGCTCTCAATGGAGATCATGGCCTGGCCCGGATGGTAAAACCATTGATCAGATTTCTCGGGTGGTTGAAGATCTTAAAACCAATCCGGATAGTCGACGGCATATAGTCAGTGCTTGGAACGTTGCTGAAGTCGACGAGATGGCCCTGCCGCCATGTCATTCGCTGTTCCAGTTTTACGTGGCGGATGGACGGCTATCCTGTCAGCTCTATCAGCGAAGTGCGGACATTTTTCTTGGCGTCCCTTTTAATATTGCCTCGTATGCTCTGCTAAACATGATGATCGCGCAGGTTGTCGATCTACAAGTTGGGGACTTTGTTCATACCTTGGGAGATGCGCACCTGTATAGCAATCATATTGAACAGGCAGATAAACAGTTGCTACGAGAACCGCGTAGCCTCCCAAGCATTCGAATTAACCCGGACGTCAAAGATATTTTAGGTTTTAAGATCAGTGATTTTGAGTTGCTAGATTATGATCCACACCCCGGTATCAAAGCGCCGATTGCCGTTTGATTTGAGAGATCGATCTTGGATATTTCTTTAATCTGGGCTATGTCGACTAACAGGACTATTGGCAGAGACAATGGTTTGCCCTGGCGCCTACCCAAAGACATGAAACACTTTATGCGCTCGACCATGGGTAAGCCGGTCATCATGGGCAGAAAAACATTTGAATCTATGAAGTCTCCTCTGCCTGGACGAACCAATATCGTGTTAACGAGTGATCAGAGCTGGTCTCGAGATGGCGTCTTAGTCGCCTCGAGCCTTTCCAGAGCATTTGAACTTGGGCGTATAGCGGCAGAACAGGATAGCTTAAGTGAATTTTTTGTCATTGGCGGTTCGAGCCTCTACGAAGAGGCGATGCCTCATGCGACTCGGCTCTACGTTACACAAATAGAAGCTGTGATCGAGGGGGATGTTTCTTTTCCGGAGATCAATTGGGCGGATTGGTCTAGTATTCGAAATGAGCGCCATGAACCCGATGAAGATCACGCCCACGCGTTTACCATCAGTGAGTTTGTCCGTTCAAACTGAGTTGTTCCTCTTGGGATCTTTTAAAGGATTGATCTAACCAATTCTTTGTTTCTGATAGCGTCCTTAGACCCCGTCTCGGGATCGTCAGTGTGAATTCTCCGTTTTGAGATATGACCATGTAATCGCAAGGAGAAATTTGTGATTGGAGATAAGAAAGCTCATCGATTGCTCGATTAATATTGCATGAGCCGCGGTTGACCGACTCGATGGTTTTCTTCGTATTCTCAGGGGGTAGCTTCGACACATCGTATAGGACGGACTTTTCGGAAAAATCCTTTGCCTTGATCAGGTAAAAAGTCCCACATTGTTTGCACTCAGTAATCGCTTCGCGCAAATAAAATTCGAAGCGAAGCACCATTGCGACTTTCAGATCTGGTTGTGGAGCAAGATGTTTGCAAGCGCTTTGGTTTATCATGGCGTCACATCGTTTACTTAGCGTTACTTTTTTATGGAGATTTTTGTGAAACTTTATTCGATCAGAATAACGATTTTGTTCTTGTCTGTCTTCTGCCAATTGAATGTTGTCGCAACCGATTTGAGCGTTCCTAGCGAAATAAGAACGCTCAACGTCCCGAGCATTGATTCGGCTGTCGGAGAGCGTTTGTCGCGTTATCTGAACGTCCGGAGTGCGACTGCAGTTGGTTGGCAATCGAGTAATATGTTGATCGTGACTCGCTTTGGAGAAACCACTCAACTACATCGAGTATCTCAGCCGATGGGTTTTCGAGAGCAGCTGACATTTTTTTCTGAACCGATCCGCGGTATTTCGATACCTAAAAATGGCGCTGAACAGCAGGTAATTATTAGTAAAGACAGTGGCGGTTCTGAATTTTATCAGCTGTATATGCTCAACCTGGAAGATGGGTCCACTCGTTTGTTGTCTGACGGTCAGTCGAGATACAGTGGCGCAGTTTGGGCTCCAGATGCGTCTCGTTTTGGGTATACCACAACACAGAGAAACGGACGAAGTTGGGACATTCATGTCCAGGACTTAGAGGGCAATAGCCGTAGCGTGCTAGATACTGACAAAGGTTCATGGGGCATAGAGGATTGGTCGGATGATGCTCTTAGAATGCTGGTCTCGCAGTATATTTCCATTAACGAATCCTATTTGTATGAATTGAGCTTAGCGACGGGAGAACTTTTAAAGCTTGTTGAGAAAGGACAGGCTGCATCTTTTGGGCAGGCTGAATACGGACCGAACGGAGAGATTTACTTTACGACTGACCTGCACTCTGAGTTCATGCAACTGTATCGGTATGACCGTCAAAGCGACAAATCTGATTTAGTTTCTATCGACGAACCATGGAATGTCGAGGGTTTTGCTTTGTCGCCTGATAAGGGGATGCTGTTGTATTCGATCAATGAAGGTGGCATCTCTAGGTTAACCATGCTGAAACTGCCAGATTATTCAAAGGTGTCGCTACCGGAAATCCCTGGTGGTATTTTGATGTCTTCCCGGTTTTCACCGGATGGTAAGAGCCTGGCATTGTCTCTTAACACACCGATATCTCCTACCGATATCTATGAGCTGGGATTGGAGGATGGCCGGATGGTTCGTTGGACTCGCAGTGAAACAGCGGGACTGGATCAGGATCAATTCGTCGAACCTGAGTTGTTTGCCTACAAGACCTTTGACGAGCGATCGATTCCAGCCTTTATGTATTCGCCGTCTAGTGCTGGACCACATCCGGTGTTGATATCTATTCACGGCGGTCCAGAAAGTCAATATCGGCCATTTTTTTCGACGACCATTCAGTCATACGTCAAAGAGCTTGGCCTTACTTATATCGCGCCAAATGTCAGAGGATCGGCGGGCTACGGTAAATCCTACCTAAAATTGGATAATGGGATGCTTAGGGAAGACTCGGTTCGGGATATTGGCTCGTTGCTGGATTGGATTGATAGCCAAGAACATCTCGATCGGAATCGAATAATCGTGATGGGGGGTTCTTATGGTGGGTATATGGTTCTTGCCAGCATGGTTCATTACGGATCGAGATTGCGAGCGGCGGTGGAACGAGTGGGAATCTCAAATTTCGTGACCTTTCTTGAGAATACCCAACCCTATCGGCGGGATTTGAGAAGGGTGGAATATGGAGACGAACGAATACCTGCTATGCGCCAGTTTCTTACTGAGATTTCTCCGCTGACTCACGTCAGCAAGATGGTCACTCCAGTGTTGATCACTCAGGGCGCTAATGACCCTAGAGTTCCGCTTTCAGAGAGTGAGCAGATTGTCGGCGCTTTGAAAGAGGCCGGGGTGCCAGTCTGGTATGTGCTCGCCGAAAATGAGGGCCATGGTTTTCGTAAAAAAGTGAACAGAGACTATAACTCGGCTGTCACCTTCGAGTTCTTGTCGAAGTACACAAAGCGTTGAGTTGATCTAATAAAGGTAGCAGATTGAGCAAGATTGGGCTTTGTGTAAATCCGATGTCCGGACGTGATGTTCGGCGACTGGCTGCTCGTGCGACGAATATGACCCATGAGGCCAAAAGGGACATAGTGGCTCGCATCGCAGCAGGCGCAGATTCTGTAGGTGTTACAGATATTTTCGTGATGAAAGAACCTTTTAGAATTGCTTCGCTGGCTCTGGAGCATATGAAGCTCGGGGCGAGGGTCCATGTCTTGGATGCGCCTATAAAAAATGATTTAAGAGACACTGAAGAAGCACTTCGTTGTTTTCTTGAAGCGGGTTGTAAAACAATTGTCTCCTTGGGTGGTGATGGTACAAATCGAGCGATAGTCAAATCGTTTAGCGATATTGACCTAATACCGCTTTCGACTGGCACCAATAACGTGTTTCCAATATCGGTAGAGCCTACGCTTGCAGGAATTGTAGCGGGTCTCAACGCACTAGGAAGATTGGCAGAGGTAGAGCTGAAGTCCAGATCTAAAGTCATTCACATCGAATACAACGCCTTGTCTGACATCGCCCTAATTGACCTTGTAAAAGTGGTTAATGATCAATTAGGCAGCCTCTTGCCATTTAAGCCCGAGAACATTGAAAAGTTGCTTTTGACCAGAGCAGAACCAGCCTCGATTGGTATGTCTCCGATCGGAGGCTTTATCGATCCGATTTATCAACAAGATGATGCCGGATTACTCGTTAATCTTTCAGGTGAAGGGAGGAAGGTTCGAGTTCCTTTGTCTCCGGGATTGTTTGGGGATTTAGAAGTCAGCTCCGTAGAACGGATTTGTTTGAATCAGTCAGTAGAGTTTCATGGTCCGGGGATCTTGGCTATGGATGGTGACCGCGTGATAGAACTAGCTGATGGAGAGTTGGCGCTAGCAAAGGTCAAAAGAGATGGCCCCTTTGTGATTGATGTGGATAGGGCGATGCGCTGGGCCGCATCAAACGGTATTATAAGTTAAAGAGTTTTTGGGGCAATACAGCAACAAGCTGATTGCCAGAATGTGAGGTAAATAAGATGGTTGTCAAACCCAGAATTCGAGGATTTATCTGCACGACAGCACATCCGCTGGGCTGTGCTCGCCACGTACAGGAGCAGGTCGATTATGTGCAAGACAATAGTGGGTTAGATCAAGGAGATTTTAAAAACGTCTTGGTGCTTGGCTGTTCGGGAGGCTATGGTTTAGCTTCAAGAATAGTTGCTGGATTTGGCGCGGGTGCAAGCACTCTCGGAGTCTCGTTGGAGAAAGAGCCAACGGACGGTAAAACAGCCTCAGCAGGGTGGTACAACAACCTCGCTTTTGAAAAACAGGCAGAGAAAGAAGGGCTCTATGCAAAGACCATAAACGCAGATGCGTTTTCGGATGAAACTCGCCAACAGGTCGTAGAGACCATCAAACAGGATTTAGGACAAATTGATCTTGTGGTTTATAGCCTCGCATCTCCTGTAAGACTTCATCCCAGAACGGGTGTTCTCCATCGCTCTAGTATCAAACCTCTTGGAGATGGGGTGCTCGATATTAAATCTGTGAACGTCGATAAGGGTGAGGTGATGCAAGTCGCGCTTGATCCGGCAACAGAAGAAGAAGTTAGCGACACCGTAGCGGTAATGGGTGGGGAGGATTGGGAGTTTTGGATCAAAGATATAAAGGAGGCAGGGCTTCTTGCGCCTGGTTGTCAGACAGTTGCTTTTACCTATATTGGAAGTGAACTGACCTGGCCCATCTATTGGGAGGGCACGCTTGGGCAGGCGAAGATGGATTTGGATCGAGCTCAAAGAGCTATCTCTTCCAGTCTTGAAAGCCTTGGGGGGTCGGCCCGGGTTGCAGTGTTGAAGGCTATTGTGAGCCAGGCCAGCGCGGCGATTCCTGTGGTTCCACTTTACGTGGCTTTGCTCTTTCGAGTAATGAAGGATCAGGGTGTGCATGAAGATTGTATAGCTCACATTTCTAGGCTGTTTGGAACCCAGCTCAAGCCCGGCGTTGAACAGAGGCTGGATGATTCCGACCGAATTCGCATGGATGATCAGGAGCTCACTGACGAGATTCAAGAGGAAGTCAGAAAGCGCTGGTCTGTCGTTGAGACCGAAAACCTGGCGGAGTATGGAGATTTGAAAGGTTTCAGAGAAGACTTTCTCAAAATCTTTGGTTTTGGTTTTGAACCCGTGAATTATGAAGCTGAAACGGATCCGCTGGGCTCTGAGATTCGGTCGGATAATGCTTTTGGATAAAGTCTTCCTCAAAGCTTGTCGGGGTGAACCAACTCCTTACACCCCTATATGGTTAAATCGTCAAGCGGGTAGATACATGCCTGAATACCATGCGGTAAAGGGGAAGATGACCAGCCTTGAGTTTTTCAAGAATCCAGAGAAAGCTGCGCTTGCTACACTCGATGCGCAACGAATTTTGAATACTGATGCTGCCATTATGTTCGCGGATTTGTTGCCGATCATGGAGCCTATGGGGTTAAAGCTCGATTACGTTGAGAAAGTAGGCCCAGTATTTTCAAACCCCGTGCGCTCGAAAAAAGACGTAGAGAAATTGGGCGTCGTGGAAGCAGAGGTGGGAACACCCTATATCGAGCATACTGTTAAGAACATTCTCTCTGAATTGCCAAAAGAAATCGCTCTGATTGGTTTTGCTGGCGCGCCTTTTACACTGGCATCATATGCCATCGAGGGAGGGGCTTCCCGGAACTACACCTTTGTAAAAAAGATGATGTATCAGAAACCTGAACTGTGGGACTTGTTGATTTCCAAGTTAGTTGATCAGGTCACTAGTTACTTAAATCTGCAAATAACAGCCGGGGTCGAGGCGGTTCAGCTTTTTGACACTTGGGTAGGAAATTTATCTCTGCAGGACTTTGAGCAGTTTGTTAAGCCTCATCTTCAAAAATTATTGGATAATCTTTCGGGAAGAGTGCCGATTATCTATTTTGGAACAGGTAACCAGCATTTACTAAGGTCAATCTCAAATCTAGCGATTGATGTTTATGCCTTCGACTGGCGAACGCCAATGAGAGCCACATGGGACGAGTTGGCCTGCAGATCGGTACAGGGGAACCTAGACCCGATCGTTCTTTGTTCTGATCAGGACACAATTAAAAATCAGTCTCAGCAGCTATTGGACAGTGTTAAGGCCAGGGATGGCCACATATTTAACCTCGGCCACGGAATTATTCCTGAAACCCCAGTGGATAACGTGAAATACTTGGTCGATTGGGTCCATCAAACGACTGAGCGTCCTATAGGTTAAAGTCTTTTGGGGGAAGATAATCGCGGGGCAAAAGGCCCTCATGATTTCGGTCAGGAATTAACAAGCCGTTCCTTTTTAGCGCCTCAAATAGAATTTCTTGATGCTGGTTGGTCCATCCCTTTTCAGCATCTAGCCAACATTTAGCACAAACCAACAATTTGTAGCCTTTAGTAAGCTTTAGTTGCTCGCACTCTCTTGAGCAAATATTGCACTGTTTTTCCATGGTTCACTTTGATGAACTAATCGAGGTATTTGTCCGTGACAGCGCCCTCACTGGCTGTGCTTACCAACTTTGCGTATTTCGCCAATGTCCCGATCTTTGTGTAGGGCGCTGGTTTAGACCATTTAGCCCGCCGAGCCTCCCACACCTCGTCAGAGATTAGCAGGTTGATCTCGTTGGTTTCTGCGTTAATTTTGATGGAGTCCCCGTCTTCAATCAAAGCAATCGGTCCGCCTTCAAAGGCCTCGGGCGTAATGTGACCAATTACAAATCCGTGTGAGCCTCCAGAGAATCGGCCATCGGTAATGAGTGCGACATGCTCGCTAAGACCTCTACCATTGATGGCGCTGGTAGGACTGAGCATTTCTCGCATGCCAGGCCCTCCTTTTGGACCTTCATATCGAACAACGACTACATCACCCTTATCGACACTGCCATCCATTATGGCTTTCATAGCGGCTTCTTCTCCTTTGTAGCACTTGGCTGTGCCTTCAAAGGTAAGCCCTTCATGTCCCGTAATTTTCGCCACGGCCCCTTCGGGAGCCAAGTTGCCTCGAAGAATAACCAGGTGACTGTCTTTTTTGATTGGATTGCTAAGGGGCCGGATGATCTTTTGATTCTCAGGGTAATCTTTGACCTGTTCAAGATTTTCGGCGAGCGTTTTACCCGTCACAGTTAGGCAGTCCCCCTTTAGAAGGCCCTCTGTCAATAAGAGCTTCATGAGTGGCTGTATGCCTCCTATTTCGATCAACTCGCTCATTGCATACTGGCCAGCGGGACGCATATCCGCGAGAACCGGAACGCGAGTGCCGATTCTGGTGAAGTCGTCGAGTTCTAGCTCGATGCCAGCAGCGTGGGCAATCCCTAGAAGATGCAGGACAGCATTCGTTGATCCCTCAAGTGCAATTGATACTGTGATGGCATTCTCGAAGGACTCTTTGCATAGAATGTCGCTAGGCTTGATACCTAATTTGATGAGATTACGGACCGCGATTCCAGCGTTCCTGCTATCGATTTTTTTGGCTTCACTGACGGCATTTTGAGCTGAACTATTGGGCAGAGAAAGCCCCAGAGCTTCCATCGCGGAGGCCATTGTATTGGCTGTGTACATTCCACCACAGGATCCTGGACCAGGTATCGCGGTTGATTCGACTTCTTTTAGCTCGATATCAGATACGCTTCCAACAGCATGTCCCCCAACTGCCTCGAACACCGAGACAATATCTCTTCTTTCTTTGCCGGGGAGTATCGTACCCCCGTAGACAAAAACGCTTGGTCGGTCGAGTCGCGCCATGGCGATGCCACATGCTGGCATGTTTTTGTCACAGCCACCTATTGCGACAAATCCATCGAATCCTTGAGCCGCGACGACGGTTTCGATTGAATCTGCAATGACTTCCCTTGATACCAGCGAGTAGCGCATGCCGGGCGTTCCCATTGAAATACCGTCAGAAACGGTGATGGTATTAAATTGCACCGCCTTACCGCCTGCTTGATTGGCTCCTATTTCGGCTTGATCGGCTAATTCGTTGATATGCATATTGCAGGGCGTGATCATGCTCCAGGTTGAAGCAATCCCGATCTGAGGTTTCTTAAAGTCATCCTCTGAAAAACCGACCGGATATAGCATTGCCCGGCTGGGTGCCTGTTCTACTCCATCTACAACGATGGAGGAATGTTGCCGTTCGTCAGCCATGTTTGCTTCCTTTGTGATTAGTTGGTTTGTTGGTCATGTCAACGACTTCGATAGTATCTGAGACTGCCGTTGCCAATTGTATAGTTCTTTTTTTTGGGTAGGTAAATCCTCCAAAGAGGAATCAGAGAACCCTTTGGCTAAAAACCATTCTCTGGCTTGAGTGGTCAAAACAAACAACGTATTTGAGCCCTGTTTCTTCGCGGCTTCTTCGCTAGCTGATAAAAGTGCGGTTCCGATATTTTTCACGTGGTTATTCCCTCTAAAATCTGAATGTACTGCAATACAAGCAAGCTCTGCCATATCCTCGTGGCGAAAGACCGCGCAACAACCAATGATTGATTCACCTTGCTTTGCGACAAGAAAAAACTCTATGTCCTCTTCCATTCTTTGTTTTGAGCGTTTAACCAGCGCGCCTGTTTTTTCCAGTGGCCTTATAATGGATAAAATGCCAGCAAGATCGTCGATGCTCGCTCTAGATATTGTATAGCCACCATCTTTTGGTGTTTGGTTTCCCGGATTCATTTCTTCACACTTAATGAAGTCCCTAGATCGAAAAATGTTTTCTCGCGATCCAAAGCACATAAAAAGGTTGGCATTATAGTCGGAGTCGCAAAACTTGAGAAATCTGAGATGCGTGACTAATTCGACGATTTTTGGTGCAATAGCGCTCCCGTTCCAAGAAATTTTAGAGAAAGATATTGTCTGATGTGAATTTTGCTGATCGAGATGGTTGGATTTTTATGGATGGTGAAATGCTTCCTTGGCGGGAGGCTAAGGTTCACGTTCTAACTCATACTCTGCACTATGGATTGGGTGTTTTTGAAGGAGTTCGAGCTTATAAAACACCAACTGGAACAAGTATATTTAGATTAAGAGAACATACCAATCGACTGTTCGAATCTGCGCATATCCTGGGATTGACAATTCCCTATACAAAAGAAGATCTTAACGAAGCTCAGATTCAGGTATTTCGCCAGAACGAGTTAGAAGAAGGGTACCTTCGTCCGATGGTCTTCCTAGGTACTGAGGCTATGGGTATTCGTGCGAAGGATTTAACTGTTCACGTTTCTATCGCTGCCTGGCCATGGCCCGATTACATGGATCCTGATTCTCGGGAAAAAGGAATCAAGGTCAGAACTTCCTCTTACACCAGACATCATGTAAATATTACGATGTGTAAGGCCAAATCGAATGGTAACTATACCAATTCGATTTTAGCACTACATGAAGCCTTGGATAGCGGATGTGATGAAGCTCTACTTCTAGATAATGAAGGTTACGTCGCTGAGGGAAGTGGAGAGAATGTGTTTTTGATCAAAGATGGTGTTCTGCACACACCGGAATTGACTTCGTGTCTGTCAGGAATCACGAGGTCTACTGTGTTTACTTTAGCTAAAGAACTGGATTTACAAATATTGGAAAGGCGTATAACCCGAGACGAGGTCTATATCGCGGACGAAGCATTTTTCACCGGTACGGCAGCTGAAGTTTTGCCTATTCGATCGCTAGATGGAAGAGTAATTGGCGAAGGATCAAGAGGACCAATCACCGAGAAGATTCAGTCGGCTTACTTCGACCAGGTGAGAGGCAATCGCTCTGTCAATGAAGAATGGCACACTCTAGTGAAGTGAAGTTATTGATCGTTGCACCGGCTTGGGTCGGAGACATGGTCATGGCTCACTCTCTAATTCAATCGTTGTCGAATCGACCGGTTGCAAAGATTATAGATGTCTTGGCGCCTCCCTCAAGCCTTCCGATAGCTTCCCGGATGCACGAAGTGCGAAAAACTTATGTGCTCGATGTTGGTCATGGTCGGGTAGGTCTCGGTGCAAGAATAAAAGCGGCCGCACTAATAAGGGAAGAAAGTTACGACGAAGTCTATGTTCTGCCAAATTCCTGGAAGTCTGCTTTGGTCCCTTTTCTTGCGAGAATAAAAAAACGGATTGGCTGGTTGGGTGAGATGCGCTTTGGGATATTAAATGATGCTAGGTCCCTAGACAAAAACGCTTTGCCTTTAATGGTTGAACGTTACTCCGCTTTATCGCTGGACAAACACGAACAGTTTATTAGGCCAGCTCTAGATCCGGTCTTGCAATTTGATGCAGAGAACCAATCAAGGTTATTCTCGAGATTTAATCTCTCTGCAACTGGAGCTATCGCGCTTGCTCCGGGAGCCGAGTTTGGGCCAGCAAAAAAATGGCCAGTCTCCTATTTTGCGGACGTAGCGAATTATTGTCTCGACAATGGACGACAAGTTTGGCTTCTTGGCTCTGAAAAAGATGGCAGCGATTGTGAGCTTATAGAAAATAAAGCAAATGGCGCAATTAATCTTGCTGGTAAGACCTCTTTAGAAGACGTGGTAGACCTTATTTCTCTTGCAGACACCTTAGTTTGTAACGACTCGGGTTTGATGCATATTTCCGCTGCGCTTAATACAAAAACAGTGGCTTTATTTGGCTCCACTTCAAGCGAATACACTCCTCCTTTATCTAAAAATAGTTGGGTCGTGTCGAGAGAACTGGATTGTCGACCATGTTTTCAGAGAGTCTGCCCGTTGGGTCATATGGATTGCCTCAGGAAGATCGAGGCAACAGAGGTCATTTCAATCTTAGACATATGAAAGTGCTGCTCATAAAGACTTCGTCACTAGGAGATGTGGTCCACGCACTTCCGGCTGTTAGTGATGCGGTTGCACGGGGTTTTGAGATAGATTGGATGATTGAGGAAGGGTTCTCAGAAATAGCGAGCATGCATCCTGGAGTGTCTAGCGTAATTCCTGTCGCCTGGAGACGATGGCGTCAATCCTTGGTTTCCTCAGCTCATGAGATACGAGCGTTCAAATGGAAATTACGTGAGACTAAATACGATTTGTGCGTTGATTCTCAGGGCCTTATTAAGAGTGGCGTTTTAAGCCTAATGTCTAAATCCTCTATCAAAGCGGGCTACGATTATGGATCAGCGAGAGAGTCGATCGTGTCCTTTTTGTATGATAAGCGCGTGACCGTTCCTAGAGAGTTGCACGCCATTGATCGGCAACGTCAGTTGATGGCATCTGTACTTGATTATTCGTTGGTTGAGGAAGCTGATTCGGGCATCGGCATTAGAGGTTTGGCGAAAAGACAAGCGTTTTTGCTCCACGGAACTACTTGGGAATCAAAACACTGGCCGACTGAGCGATGGATCGACTTGGCTTGCCTTCTAGGATCAGAGGGTTTTGAAGTGCTAATTACTTGGGGTAATCCCAGGGAACGACAAGAAGCGGAGGCTATAGCTTCCCAGACTGCGAGTATTGTTTTACCGAGGATGAGCCTTAAACAACTTGCCTTTAAATTAAGCGAATCAATGGTGATAGTTGGAGTGGATACGGGTCTTACTCATTTGAGTGCGGCTATAGGAATATCGACAATTGGCTTATACGGTCCGACTCGGATTGACCTCACAGGGTGTCGTGGTCCAAGGGCAGAAACCATTAGCTCTAGGAGTGGAATGGCTGGGATCTCTGTCGAGGCAGTTTGGTCTAGAATTCAGAAAATTATTAAAGAATAGACCGAGTAGCTTAGTAGAAACCTTTTTGATTTTCTGGCCGTGTCTTAAATCTTCGGTGCATCCACAGGTACTGCGTGGGATCGACTTTGATGCCGGCTTCTATAATTTTGTTGATACGGATCGCATCTTCGTAGTTCTTGCCGCTTGGAAAATCCTTTAAGACTTCGGAGAAGTGTAGTTCCCATCTCATCGTTTCCAGATTTCGAAACTGCCTCAAGAATATTACGGGAGAATCGTTAACCTTTGCGAGTCGGGAAGTGGCAGTTATGGTTGCGGCCTCAATATCGAAAAAAGGGGCGAAAATCGAATGTTTTGCTCCATAGTCTTGGTCAGCGCCATACCACAATGCTCGTCCATCTTTTAAGCATCGAATAGTTTCCTTCATTTCTTCACGTTCAATGACTCTGCCAAAGAAGTTCTGTCGGCCTCGGACTTGAAGCCATTCCCAGACTCTGTTGCGGTTCGCCCGATACATGCAGTCTATAGGCCCCTGTGCACATAAGGCTGGAATTAGGAAATCAAGTGATGCGAAATGAGCACCAACGATGATGACCCCTTTATTCTCGTTCAGTGCAGTTTTAAAATTTTCTGCGCCACATACGTCAATGAATTGAGAGATGTTGCGGGAAGGATTGAGCCAAGGCACAAGTAATTCGATTAAGCCAATACCGACCTGTACAAAACATTTTTTAACGAGCCGAGTCTGTTCAGCAGCTTGGAGCTCGGGGAAACACAAACTAATGTTTACCTCGGTGATATGCCGGCGACGTTGGCTTGCATAGAAAAATAACTTGCCTATTACCGTCCCAATTAAAACAATGATGTTGAGAGGCAGTCTTGCTAGTAAATAACCAATAAACACGATGAACCAGGCAGGCCACAAGGATGGCTTGAAGTCCTGTATGGTTAATTCGATAGGTTTCAAGAAAGAGTTTCCGGTTATTGAACGCTAGTCCGATTGAGAACTCTAATAGTAAAGGACTACGTGCTAGAATTCTTGAAGTTTCTGGTGCGGGATCGACAAGTTGGAAGACCAAACAGATTCGTTCGACGTTAAGGATTTTAGAAAACTTCACGTTCTAGTTGTCGGCGATCTAATGCTTGATAGATATTGGGTTGGCGATGCGGATCGGGTTTCTCCTGAAGCGCCTGTGCCAATTGTTGTGGTTTCTGGACAAGAATACCGTCCGGGGGGAGCGGCTAATGTGGCGCTAAACGTAGTAAGTTTGGGCGCTAAGTGTACTTTGCTTGGCTTTACTGGTCAGGATGAAGCTGGTGAGCAATTGCGTCAATCGCTCTCGGCTGCCGGGGTGAATTGTCAGTTCATTGAACTCCAAGACTGGCGAACGCCAGTGAAACTCAGAGTATTGGCGAACAGCCAACAGATGATCAGGCTGGATTTCGAGGAGCAGCCACCTCAGATTGGTGAAAGCGAGCGGCTAGCACTACTCTTGAATCGGGTGGAAAAGTATCTGAAAGAAGCTCAGGTCCTGATCTTGGAAGACTATGACAAAGGAGTTTTACAGGAGCCTCAAGCGCTGATCACGGCTGCAAACTTAAATGGTGTACCTGTGTTAGTTGATCCGAAAGCCAAGCCTTTAAGTGAATATAAGAACAGCGATATTGTTAAACCCAACGAAAAGGAATTTGCTGACTTCGTTGGGTTGGAAAAGACAGGATTTCCAGAAGTTGCGAGACGCATTTGCGATGAGCTAGATATCAAAAACATTATCATCACGCTGGGTGGTGAAGGAATGAGTATTAACGACGCGAGCATTAGCCGCCATATTCCTGCAAGGCCAGTTGATGTTTTTGACGTGACTGGTGCTGGGGATACCTCAGCAGCTGTCATGGGTTTGGGGTTAGCGCTCGGAATTAGCGTTCATCAGTTGTCAGAGCTTGCAAACCTTGCCTCGAGCTTAGTTATAGGAAAGCTTGGAACAGCTCCTATATCAGCGCCAGAGCTCGAAAGCGGTCTAAAGCTCATGACGATCGGGCGAGGTGTGGTGGATAAACACACTTTAATTGATATGGTGAAAGAGGCGAAGGAGTCTGGTCAGAGAATTGTTTTTACAAACGGTTGTTTTGATATTCTTCATGCGGGTCACGTAACTTATCTCGAGGAAGCTGCTAAGTTGGGTGACAGATTAATCGTAGCGCTAAATAAAGACGAATCGGTAAGCCGCTTGAAAGGACTTGGACGACCTATCGTTAAGTATGAATCCAGGGCTCTGGTCATTTCGGGATTAGGCGCGGTTGATTGGGTTGTGGGGTTCGATGAAGATACTCCAGAGCGCCTCCTCGAGGAGATAAAACCAGACGTGTTGGTCAAAGGCGGTGATTACAGTGAGGAGCGAGTGGTTGGTGGAGACTTTGTTAGGGGCTACGGTGGTTCTGTGAATGTTTTGACTTTAGTTGAAGATCTATCTACCAGTGAAATTGTAGATCGAATTAAAGATAGCTAACAGTGACTTGCCCAAATTGCATTTTCTTTGAGGTGACTGATATTAGTGGTTCCTATGACTACACTAGTGACTTCTTCGCGTTCGAGAACAAACCTCAAGCTTGAGGAATTTGCCTGATGCCCGCTGGCAAAAGGTTTTTTTATCAGTACACCAACTCCAGAGTCGAATGCTTCTCTGATTGTCTTTTCCTGACTTCTATCCGCAGTATTTAAAGTTGCCATGAGCAGATCGGCTCCTTGGCGAATGGCAATTTTTGCTCCTGCTGAGGTTTTATATGATATCCCAACAGCCTTGATCAGGCCCTTTTGCTTCAATGCCTTGAGTGTTTCCAGTGCACCAAAATTTAGTAGAATATCTTGATCCTCCCCGTTGGAATGAATAAGAGCAATATCTAGATGATCTCTGCGCAATCGCTCTATCGATCTGTGTATGCTTTGGTTAATGGCAGCAGGTTCGAAGTTAAAGTGTGAACTCTTGCCATCAAACTCTTCTCCTACTTTGGTTGAAATCTTCCAACCTTTGATTTCGTTATGCAACAATTCGCCGATTCGTTGTTCACTTTCTCCGTAGGCAGGTGCGGTGTCTAAGAGATTTATCCCCAGATCGTTGGCTTCGCAGATTAATCTCTTCAGTTGCTCATCATTCGGGATACTCACCCTATTAGGATATTTCAACCCTGTTGTGCGCCCAAATTTAACGCTACCGAGTGAGATTTCGGACACATCGAAACCTGTAAGTCCAAGCCTCCTGGTTTTAACTACCAAGGGGGCACACCAATATTTGCTCTAGCATGAGCACTTTTTATTATATCTTTATGCTTTGGGTGGTCGAGAAGAAGCATTATTTTGTCCCCTAAATTTGGAGTTAGGGTCAACTTTGTTGGGAAGCATTGAATAAAATCTTGCACCCTTTCTGCGAATGCTTCGTCAGGTTTGCGTTGACTTTTTGTATGAGGCTCAACTCTATCTATAGCTAAGATTCTCAGAGACTCTTCTTTCGGTTTCAGCCAGGATACACATTGTTCCAGTTCGACCTTGGCTTTTTCAATTAATAAGTCGTCAGCCAAGTCAGCTCCTTCAGTTGCCAGCTGACCGCCGATGTACCAGATTTTCTTATTTTTTTTCTGGTGGGTTGTGATGGTCATCCGTGGCTCTGCACTGTTGAGGTTGGTCAGGCAGTGTGCAAACATGTTTAGGTTTTGAGGCGCATCGACCATTATTTGTTTCAGTGGGCGGTTTTGTATTTTGAATTCACTTATATTCAGTCCTTCGAGGAGAGACTTTGTCCCGTTACCGGAACAGTTAATTAATGTGTCGGTTTCTATCTTGGTATCGGAAAGAGTTAATTGATAGCCTTTGTCGATTTTTTTAATTGTTTTGTCAGAACATTCTAGTTTGAAAGCCCGGTCTTCAAGTCCCGATAACAATTGCTCGAGTAGGGATTCCGTGTTTAAAACCAGATCGTTCAATCTATAAAGTAAGCCTTTAAATCGGTCGAAGCACTCAGGTCTATCGTCATGGCTTACTTTTTCTATCCTGCTTCGTAGTGCTTTGCTGGCAAAAAAGGACGCTAGCTTCCCGATTTTGCTTTCACTGTACATGTAGTAGCTATCTGACAAAATTTCAGTGTGGCGTAGATCAATTTCGCCTTCTTTTGAATACAAACAATTTTTCCAGCGAAGAGGCATTTCAGCGATAGCTTCTGATTCATTGGACAACAAACCTGTTAAAGCGTACTTCAATCCGCCATGGATCATTCCCTGCGAGGCAAGAGTTTGTCCGCAGCCAATCTCATTTTGCTCCAAAAGCACAGCGCTATAACCTTTTTGGCTAAGAAGTCTGAGCAACCAGGTGCCTGCAATGCCCCCTCCGATGATTGCGACATCTATTCTCGTGCGATTTTTTGAAGAGTTTTGTTTTGTCATTATTTCACGTTGACACTAAAGTGGAGCTCAATCAGGCTGTCGCAATGATCTTATATCTCTATCGAATTGTCGTCTGGTTTTTGACGCCTCTGATCTTTGCCATGTTGTTGTTTAGGTCGATTCGAGAACCTGAATACCGACATAGGATATCTGAGAGATTTGGGTTACTTTCTTCTGAGTTAAGTACTGGCTGTGTCTGTTTCCATACCGTTTCCGCTGGGGAAACCATTTCCGCAGCACCAGTTATTCAAGAGTTGATTAAACAAGATCAGAGCCTCCGTATACTGATTACCACTATGACGCCAACCGGCTCGGCGATGGCGAAAAAAATTTTTGGAAGTGGGGTCGAACATTCGTATCTGCCCTACGATTATCAATTCGCGGTCAGAAGGTTTTTTGATCTAGTTCAACCCAGAATACTTATTCTGATGGAAACCGAGCTCTGGCCGAATCTCGTGAATGAGGCAGCGAAAAGGGATATTCCTGTGATTTGTATTAACGCACGCTTATCCGAAAGATCTGCAAGGCGTTACACATTTATACGTCCTTTGATCAAGAGGTTGTTGCACCAAGTGCAGTTGATGGCCTGCCAGTATGATGGACACGTTAGTCGCTTTATTGATTTGGGTTTGGATCCAAAAAAAGCCAGGGCTTTAGGGAATATGAAGTTTGATTTAAGTGTGCCCCCTAACTTGATTGCCGACTCTTTTGAGAGACGCAAAGGGCTTGGGTTAGATCAACGATTGGTTTGGATAGTAGCCTCCACGCATGATGGAGAAGAAGAGATCATTTTTGCGGTTTATAAGAAGCTAAAAGCGAGATATGAAGATCTGCTTCTCATTTTGGTTCCTAGACATCCGCCCCGGTCAAAGTTCGTAGGTTCAATTTTCGAAAGAGACGGGGTGGAGGTGCACTACGAATCTTTACTGGGAGGCCTTCATGAGATGAATAAGGTTAATGTATTGATCGGGGATGTCATGGGAAGTTTGTTTGATCTCTATGGATTAGCTGATATTGCTACTGTAGGTGGCAGTTTTGTTGATGTTGGAGGGCACAATCCTATAGAGCCAGGGGCGTACGGTTTACCGATATTGGTAGGACCGTATCAATACAACTTTTCGGAAGTTATGCTGGAGTTCGAAAAGCATGGGGGACTTAAAACCATGAATGACTCTGAGGATTTGCAAAATGCTCTGGACAGGCTTCTATCATCCAAAGAAGAAAGACAGAAAATGGGTGAAGCAGCTTTGAAGACAATAGAAAAGAACAAGGGGTCTACCAATCAACTTGTGGAGTTATTGAAAAGTCGTATATTCGACTCTTCGGCCTGACGAAACTTGTCTAAATACCTGGTCTTTTGGGTCAGAAAATTGATTAAGCTCCCTTAGGTCATCCTCATTTAAAGTGCCTGCCGCCTGCTTGAGGGCCATTAAGTTTATGATGTAATTATACCGCGAGTCTGCGTAGTCGAATTGGGATGCAAAAAGCCTTTGTTGTGCTTGTAAAACATCGACGACGTTTCTAGTACCAACCTCGTAACCAGTTTCAACTGCTTCCAAAGCGCTGGTCGAGGATTTGATTGCTTTGAGCCGGGCTTTTACTCTAACTACATCAGTAGCCACCGCTCGATATAAATTTCTAGTATCTCTTATGACGGTCAGTCGTCGATTGTTTAGCAGTTCGCTTGCTTGGTCAGCTTGCGCAGCTGCTTGTTTAACACGTGAACGAGTAAGCCCACCATTATATATAGGTAAACTTAGTTGGAGCCCAAAACTGGTGTAATCGGTAGTGTCTGAGCCAAAAAAGTTGCGGCCGCCAGAGACTGTGTGCGACTTATTCACGATACCATCCACGGTGGGCAGATGCTCTGAGCGTTTAGCCCTCATATTTCTTCTTGACGCTATTAGTTGTTCGTTAGCATAGAGAATTCCCAAGTTTTCTTCTTGTGCTGTTTTTACCCATTCGGCTTCTTGATAAGGGTTAGGGTTGATTATTGGTAGGGACTCGGACACTCGATCTAAAGATTCATATGTTTTTCCAGTTAACGTGCCTAATGTCTGAAAAAAAATGCCTTGATCCCCATCAGCCTGAATCTTTCTAACCAAGGCATTATCATAGGCGGCTTGCGATTCAAGAACATCAGTTATCGCCACTAAACCTACGTCAAAGCGTTGCTGGACCTGCTCAAGTTGCCTGTTGACCGCGGTAACTTCAGCGTTTGACGTGTCTAAAAAATCCTGCGCTCGAAGCACATTCATATAGGCCCTAACCACTCGAACAATCAGTTCCTGCTCGATCTGCTTGAGCTCATATTCTGCTGCTTTGACTGAAGACTGAGCGCTTTTTAGAGAAGCCCAGCTAGAAACGTCAATAATCGATTGTCGAAGTTGAGCATTCCAACCATTTTCATTGAAGTTTTCACCTGGTATTGGATTTCCAAAGTTAGGGCTGAATGGATTGGAGTCGATAGCGCCTGGAAAATCGATTTCGTTCTTTTGGGTTGAGATTCCTGCATTTACAGAGGGAAGAATTCGAGAGCGAGCTTGGGGAATGTTTTCTCTGATAGCCTGAAAATTGGCTCGCGAAGCACCTACAACGGGGTCGCCTTTCTTTGCGTCATCATAAACTTGGGCTAGATCGGCAGTGGTCGCATTAGTTGCTACAAGCAAGAAGCAAGCAGAAAGTAACCTATACCTTGACATAGAGTTTTTGGCACTGAAAGATCTAGAAAGTGCTTTAGACCACTTTGTTAATATTTTGCTAAACACTAATATTTGCCTTTAGTTGAGGGCTAATCTTAATTTCTTGTCATCAATTTGGTATGACCAAATTGGACTGGCCATTCTATCTTGCAGCCACAAAAAAACAAGTAGAATTAGAGAATCAAGACTGACTTTTTTATCTCTAAACTGGTTGAGCAAGTTCATAGTCAAGGTATATTTTTTTATCGCTTAAGTCGCTCCTTATATTTCAAAAGAGCTGATATCAGTATCTTGAACGCTTTACTAATGCAACTGATTGGGTAGGGTGACCTATCTGAAAAGAATCTGTATATTCACGCTAACGCGTCGCGTGAGAAAAAGATTGTCTGAGAAAAGGCCGGAAACAGATCGAGAAATTCTAAGCCGTTCTAAGAAGTTTGAGTTACCTATAGTTGGGCTAACTCGTAGTAGGTCTTCTCAATCCAAAAAATATTCTCCCGACTTGGCCACACATATGGCCGAGTGCGATATGAACTATCACAAGCTACTCAAACTTTTTGGAGAAATGCGGTCGAAGAAAGCCAAGACTATCGCTGTGAGTTTTGCAGAACAGGTTGTAAAAGTTCGGATAGTTGTCTTAGAGCGAGGACCATACACAACTACTGTTTCCATTGATCAGGTTAAACGAAAAGGGGAATGGAACGTTATCCCAAGTAGTTCAGTAAGAATATACCATGACGCTAAGAGTGCAGAGGTAGTAAGTATCGAAAATCAAAGAGTCTTTCATGGCGCTTATGAATATCCCAATAAAAAAATGCGTCAGCCCGACGAGAAAGAACAAATTAACAAGTTTCTCGGTGAAATTCTGTCGGTCTGTATAGAAAATGGTCTAGGTTCTGTTCAATCCTTTAATGAGTAACGCTTGCGCGATTTGTTGCAGATTGTTGGTTACTTTCGCTGACGTTTCGAAGTTAGAAGGGTAGTTTTGTCGAGAGATCCGTTCATATGAGTTGGTTTTGTAAATGCTGAATCGCTTGACTGAGAAGCTTTGCCCTATAAATGTTTTGGTGCTCTGGAATTTGCCGACGCTAATTTGATTGTGAGTCGTACTAATGAGTGAAAAAAATTATTCTGCCGCATCTTTACAGGTTCTATCGGGTTTAGAGCCGGTAAGGAGACGCCCTGGGATGTATACCGATACTTCGAGGCCGAACCACTTAGTTCAAGAAGTCGTTGATAACAGTGTAGACGAAGCTATTTCAGGCCATGCAAAAAATATTGAAGTTACTCTCTTCAAAGATGGATCGATTGAGGTGATTGACGACGGTCGCGGTATGCCAGTCGATGATCATCCCGAATACAAGGTTTCGGGCGTGGAATTGATTTTGACCAGGCTGCATTCGGGGGGGAAATTTGACTCTGATAATTATAACTACTCAGGTGGCCTTCATGGTGTTGGTGTATCAGTGGTTAATGCGTTGTCCTTGTGGCTTGAAGTTCAGGTCAAACGAGACGGATGTGTTTTTCAACAAAAATATGAAAAAGGTTCGCCGAAGACTAATCTAGAACTCATCGATAATGTCGGGAAACGAAACACTGGTACTACGATACGTTTTCTACCTGAAGCAGAGTATTTTGATACACCAAATGTATCGGTTACAAGGTTGAAGCATCTATTGAGAGCAAAGGCGGTGCTTAGCCCTGGCTTGCGAGTGGCTTTCAACGTGGAGGGAAAGAAAGAAGATAGTGCTACCTGGATATATGAGGGTGGTTTAGAAGAATATCTCTTAGACTCATTAAGCGGATCCGAGTCAATTCCGACTGATGTCGTTATTCACAGTGCTCAAGGAGAGGGCGAAGCAGTGGACTACGCCTTAAAATGGCTCGTCGACGCGAATGAAGTATTGACCGAATCTTATGTTAATTTGATCCCTACGCCGCAGGGCGGGACGCATGTTACAGGCCTTCGTTCTGGCTTAACTGAGGCGTTAAGAGAATTTTGTGATTTCCACTCTCTTATTCCAAAGGGAATCAAATTGACGGGTGACGATTTGTGGGAACAGTGCAGCTACGTGTTATCCGTCAAATTGACCGACCCTCAGTTTGCTGGCCAAACTAAAGAGAGGCTCTCTTCTCGCCAATCTTCTATCTTTGTTTCAGGAGCAGCAAAAGACGCATTTAGCCTGTGGCTTAACGAGCATCCCCAGGAGGGCGAAAAAATCGCCGAACTTGTTATTTCTAATGCTCAGAAACGAACGAACGCAGCAAAAAAAATAACACGAAAAACAGTAACCTCTGGCCCTGCCCTTCCGGGTAAGTTATCGGATTGCTCTGGTCAAGACATTAATAAATCTGAATTATTTTTGGTCGAAGGCGACTCCGCTGGAGGGTCGGCGAAGCAAGCAAGAGATAGGGAGTTCCAAGCGGTTTTGCCGTTAAGAGGTAAAATTTTGAACACTTGGGAAGTCGATTCTGCTCAGGTTTTAGCTTCCGAAACTGTTCATGACATTGCTGTTGCGGTTGGCGTTGATCCGGGATCAAGCGATCTGTCGGGGTTAAGATACAATAAAGTTTGTATTTTAGCCGATGCAGACTCAGATGGCGCTCATATTGCCACTTTGATTTGTGCTCTCTTTGTAAGGCATTTTAGGACCCTGGTTGAGCAGGGGCATGTGTATGTAGCTATGCCACCGTTGTATCGAATCGACCTAGGGAAAGAGGTCTACTATGCCTTGGATGACGCGGAGAAGAACCAAGTTGTCGAACGATTGAGTGAAGAAAATAAAAGAAGCTCGCCAGTGGTCCAACGGTTTAAGGGGCTTGGTGAAATGAACGCTACCCAACTCAGAGAGACTGCTATGGATCCGAGTGGCCGTCGGTTGGTACAGCTAAAAATCTCGTCTAAAAATAAAAAAACAGAAGAAGTTATGGACATGCTACTTGCAAAGAAAAGAGCGGGAGACCGACGTTCTTGGCTAGAAAAGAAAGGTGATCAAGCACAAATCGCTTAGTTAAATTCATAGGAAGTTAGATTATGACGGGTACATCTGGTCTTGAAGTGGAAAGTATGGAGCTCGAGAGGTACACAGAGAAGGCCTACTTGGACTATTCGATGTACGTCATCAATGATCGAGCATTACCTCACTTGGCAGATGGTTTGAAACCCGTACAAAGACGGATCATTTATGCAATGGGTGAGCTAGGTCTCAACAACCAGGCTAAGTTCACTAAATCCGCAAGAACGGTAGGCGAGGTCATTGGTAAATTTCACCCACATGGCGACGCGGCTTGCTATGAGGCTATGGTGTTAATGGCTCAGGATTTCTCTTTTCGCTATCCACTGGTTGATGGCCAAGGGAATTGGGGCGCGCCGGACGATCCAAAATCTTTCGCGGCTCAAAGATATACCGAGTCGAGGTTGTCCAAATATGCTGAACTGTTGTTAGCTGAATCGAAGCAAGGAACAGTGGACTTTGTCCCGAATTTTGATGGCGCATACCAAGAGCCTTGTCTTTTACCGGCGCAGGTTCCATTTGTGCTCCTTAATGGCGGAACTGGTATAGCTGTAGGAATGGCAACTGATCTCTTACCTCATAACATGATTGAGGTCCTAGAAGCCTGCATACACCTTTTGGACAAACCCAAAGCGACGGTCGTTGACTTGATGCAAATTGTAAAGGGGCCAGATTTTCCCTCGGAGGCACAAATCGTGACACCTTTTGCGGAAATAGAGCAAATATATTCGGAAGGGAAAGGGTCGATTAAGAGTCGAGCCGTTTATGCGATAGAAAATGGAGACATTGTCATTAACGGGTTGCCTCATCAAAGTTCACCAGTGAAGGTCTTAGAGCAAATCGCGCAGCAGATGAACAATAAAAAGCTACCAATGCTGGTCGATTTGCGTGACGAGTCGGACTATGACAATCCGGTTAGGTTGGTGTTAGTGCCAAGGTCAAACCGGGTGGACGTAAATAGACTAATGTCCCATCTGTTCGCGACTACAGATCTCGAGAGAAGTCATCGTGTAAACATGAATATGATCGGCTTGGATGGTCGACCAGCGACTAAGAACATCCGAGAAATACTGGTTGAGTGGTTAAAGTATAGAGAGGAAACCGTCAAACGACGGCTGAATTTCCGATTGGAAAAAATCGTTGATCGATTGCATATATTGCAAGGGCTGATGATCGCCTATCTGTCTATTGATGAGGTGATTCAAATAATTAGAGAAGAAGAGGACCCTAAAAGCGAACTAATGGCGAGGTTCGAACTCAGCGAAATTCAGACTAATGCGATACTAGATCTAAGATTGAGACAGTTAGCAAAATTAGAAGAATTTAAGATAAGAGGGGAAATTCAAGAACTTGAAGTAGAACAGAAAGAAATAAATAAAATCCTGGGCTCTCGGGCGAGGTTAAAGACTTTGCTAAAAAATGAGTTCAAGGACATTTCTCGTGATTTTGGAGATTCGAGAAGATCCGAGTTGGTGTCAGTTGAAGAAGCAATGGCTTTCTCTGAAGAAGACTTCATAACCAATGACCCAATAACTGTGGTTCTTTCTGAAAAAGGATGGGTAAGGGTTGCCAAAGGGCACGATTCAAATGCCAGGGATTTAAATTATCGGTCGGGAGACGCTTATGCTCAGGCCGTTAAGGGTAAAACCAATGAATTGCTTGTTTTTCTCGATTCTGGCGGTAAAACCTACAACGCGGCTCCTCATTCATTGCCATCAGCTCGGGGTCAGGGAGAGCCTTTAACTGGCCGATTCAAGATAAGCGAAAATAGCCGTTTTGTGGGTATGGCCATTGGCGATGCGACGACTGAGGTTCTTTTTTGCTCGGATGCGGGGTTTGGCTTTCGCGGTCGATTGGGCGATACGATAACGAAGGCTAGAAGCGGGAAGTCGTGTCTCTCAGTCCGTGAAGGCGTTAGCGCGCTGCCCCCGTGTATCGTTCCTAGTTCTAAGGAAACTGTGTATCTCGCTGCAGCTACCAATCAAGGTAGATTGTTGGTCTTTGACGTGAACGAACTACCAGAATTGGCGAGAGGAAAAGGTAATAAGATAATCAATATACCTAAGGCATCTTTTGATGCCGGTGAGGAAAAATTGATTTTTGTGGAGGTCTTTGCTCAAGATGACATCCTGGTGGTTGGGGCGGGGCAAAGGCATCTAAAGCTGAAGCATTCTGATATCGTCCATTATTTAGGGGAGAGAGGGCGTCGGGGTAAAAAGCTGCCTCGCGGTTTTCAAAGGGTTGATATGTTGATGAAAGAGGTAGAGTGACGAATATGTAAGGCAGCTTAGTCGCTTTTGAACCCTAAAATCATATTGACCTGTTCCTGAATTGTCTTCTCTTCAGGCAAGGTCCTGGGGAGTACATAGATATTCTGATTTTTGGTTAAATCATTCAGTACTGGATGTTCTAATAATCGACATGATTCTTTTTGACTATCTGATAGCCTACTGAATAAAGACTCTGAAAGTGATATCGAATCTGCCTTAGTAAGCGAGGCAATTCTAAGACCTAAAGCCCTCTCGTTTTTAGGTATAGCATCTACTAGCAGTTGATCTGAGGACTCACTTGGTTTTTCGCTACAGGTACACGTGGATAAAAAAAATCTGTACAGGTTTGTAGTCTCTATTTCCTCGAGCAGTTTCTGTAGCAACCAACCGGCCTTTACACTCTCGTAAGCTGTTATGGATTCCTCATCCAGTAAGACCAAGACTCCCTCATCTGGCAGTTTAAAGTATGCACCGGGAAACATCGCGCAAACTTCTGCGGCCATTGTGTGCGCATCGCCTATAGCACTTTTTTTCGCAGTGTTAGCGAGAGAAAGATGATTATGAACATTTATAAAAAGGCAATATGCGGGGACGTCCTTTTTTTTCGTGACAGACACTATGGGAATCGACGTGCTAAAGTTTCTGTTTCCCTTAACAACTAAAAAAAATAAGAGGGTGACCGCGAAAATTACCAGACTGCTATAAAGTAGCAGTTCAATGATGGGTAGTTTTCCAAAAGCTTTTTGATTAAGTGACAGCGTTACATAACCAACTAACGTGTCATCGACGATTATTTGTTCAGTGTAATGAGGGCCGTTTTCACTGTTTCCAACCAATCCAAGTATTTTATTGTTCGTGTCGTAAAAAACGATGCGGTCAACTTCTTTTGTTTTAGTAACCTCTCTCCCTAGAAGCGCCAAATTAATAGCGTCCTTTTCGATGACATAATTTTTGCTGGAATAGGCGAGTAAATCAGCCAGACCAATTGCATACCTATGTTGCCCAGAAAGTTCTTTTTGATAAGAGATCCAAAGTATTGTAATTCCTAATGCGGTGACTAGTGAAGCTAGAGCAATGGGCTTTAGCTTATCGACTATACTTTGTTTTGTATTATTGGTTTCCAAATCGATTCTCTTCGCGGCAGACTGGGTTAGATTCTCGAATTTAGTTCGAGTTTGCTACAGTAACCACTTTTGATACAAGGCTTTAAAAGCAACAATGCCGGATTCAATATTTTTGGTGAGCATATCAGGAGATGATCGACCAGGCCTTATGACTGATTTGTGCGCGGCTCTCTTTAGCCACAAGGCTGAGATTCTAGATATTGGACAAGCGACAATTCACTCTGAGCTAGCGTTAGGGTTGTTGGTTCGAGTTAGTGACCAGGTCGACCGTGTTGAATTAGAAAGTTCTATTGCCAAGAGTTTGGACAGGAAGGCACTAAGGTTGACAGTTTCACAAGTCTCGAGTGATCGATATAAAAAATGGATAAAGGAATCTGGGCAAGAACGATTTATTTTGACTTTGCTGTCGAAAGAAAGAGATAGCCTGATATTAAAGGAAGTCAGTCAACTCACTCACGAATACAATCTAAATATCGACACGATTAGGAGACTAACAGATCGTAATGCGGTCAATTTAGTTGATCCTAAAGTTTGCGTTGAAATGAGATTACGAGGATCCATTGCGACTTCCGAGGTTTTCCAAACCGAATTATTTAATCGCTCAGAGCTTTTGGGTTTTGATTTTAGCTTCCAGAAAGACTCGGTTTTCAGGAGAAATCGAAGATTAGTCGTATTTGATATGGATTCAACCCTAATCAACGTAGAGGTGATAGATGAGTTAGCGAAGGCTCATGGAGTTGGGTCAGAGGTCAGTGAGATAACCCGTTTAGCAATGAATGGCCATATTGATTTCCAAGAAAGTTTTCGCCGAAGACTCTCTTTGCTGAAGGGATTGCCGGAAGAAACAGCTTCTAAAATTTTAAAAGGAGTAGATCTCAATCCAGGTGCTGAAAAGTTAGTTAAAACCCTGCAATACTTCGGATACAAAATCGGTATCATCTCAGGGGGCTTTCAGTATGTTGGAGATTGGTTGCGAGATAGATTGGATATCGATTATGTCTATGCAAACTCGATTGAATTTGTAGATGGCTATGCGACGGGCAAGGTGGCCGGGGAAATTGTAGATGCCGATCGAAAAGCGACTCTTTTGGAAAAACTTGTTGATCAAGAAGCTATTACTATTGAGCAATCTATTGCGGTCGGAGATGGAGCGAATGACTTACCGATGCTCAATTTAGCCGGCCTCGGGGTAGCCTACCATGCGAAGTTGAAAGTTAGAGCCTCTGCGGATAATGCAATTTCGAACTTTGGTCTAGATGCAATTTTATACTTGATAGGATTCAGCGACAGAGATATTGATGAGGCAATGGGTTAGATTAATATTTGGTAGGACTAGATGGAAAGGATTTTTTTTGAAGGGTAGTCGGGTATTTCCCTCACTAATTTAGGGACTAAGTATCCTGGCAACTTTGCCTGTATTTTTTTGTGGATTTTTTGGCCTTGCTTTGTATTAATGTAAAAATGAGTTGTATTCGCTACTTTGTCAGGCAGATGAAGATAATAGGGGAGGACTCCCTGATCGAACAATTTTTTCGATAGATCTGTGAGAATTTGATCGCAGTCATTCACGCCTTTGAGCAAGACCGACTGATTCAGTAACCAAACACCGATAGATTTTAGACACTCGAATGCTCGCCTCGTATCTGAGTCAAGTTCATTAGGATGATTGGAATGGACGACGACGACGACACGTTTTTTTTGATTGTAAAAAGTATCGATCAGTTTTTCTGAGATACGTTGAGGCAGAATTACTGGTAGCCTGGTGTGGATGCGTATAGTTTTTATCGACTTTATGTCCTCTATAGCTTGAAAAACCTTTCTGAGATTATTGTCGTCTAATAACAGAGGGTCTCCCCCTGAGAGTATGATTTCTTCTATGGATGTGTTCTTGCTAATTTCGTCTAGGGCTTTAGTTATTTTTGATGGTCTGTGTTCTTCGTAAGGAAAGTGGCGTCTAAAGCAATACCTGCAATTTACCGCGCATGCATTCGAGGCGATCAACAACGCTCTACCTTGATATTTTTGAAGGATGTTCGACGGTTCTTTTAGGCCCTTGGAAAATTCGTCCAGCGGATCTTTTGTGAACTCTTTATTCACTTTTTCTTCGAGGATGCTGGGTAGAACTTGCTTTAACAAGGGGTCGTTATATTGGCTGGTCATTTTCCCGGCAAAAATTTTGGTTACCAATGTGGGGAAGCCGTTTTCTTTAACATTATCGGTATAAGGCAGGTTTAAAAAGTCCAGTAAGTCTCTTGAATGTCGAAAAGCATCTTTCATGTGCTTTTTCCACTCCTGAGATTTCCATGGCTTACTATTCGCAGGTATGATCAACTTTTTTCGCGGTTTATCTATTATGGCGTCATATTCTACCAATGAATTTAAGTCTGGTTTGAAAGTAATGCTAGATAATGATCCTTGCGCGATTCTCGAAAACGAGTTTGTTAAACCTGGCAAGGGGCAGGCTTTTAATCGGGTGAAATTCCGAAACCTCAAGAGTGGTCGAGTCTGGGAGAGGACCTTTAAATCAGGTGAATCGATCGAGGCAGCTGATGTAATGGAGACGGATATGCAGTTTCTTTACTCGGATGGTGAGAATTGGCATTTTATGCGAATGGATGGAAGTTATGAACAAGTCGAGGCTGACCAGGCGGCAGTCGGGGAAACTCGTTACTGGCTAAAGGAAGAGGATTCTTATCAGGTCACGTTGTGGAATGAACAGCCGATAGCAGTTACTCCGCCTAACTTCGTTGAGTTAGAGGTCACGGAAACAGACCCCGGGCTCAAAGGAGATACAGCGACGGGCGGCACTAAACCAGCCACTCTTTCCACAGGGGTTACTGTCAAGGGCGTCCCTTTATTTGTTAACATAGGCGATGTTCTCAGAATTGATACGAGAACCGGAGAGTATGTTAGCCGAATTAAAGGTTGAAAAACCGGTTGTGGGATTTTAAACGGAAATTTCAAGATCGAAGTTCCTGATCTGATTAAACATCGAGCGGCTCTTATCGGCGAGTTAAGAAATTTTTTTGCCAAGAAAGAGGTGGTTGAGGTTCAGGTTCCAGTTTTGTCAAAGAACACAGTGACCGATCCGGATATAGAATCTATTAGAGTTTCTGGGCATGGGTATCTCCAGACTTCTCCTGAGTATTTAATGAAGAAATTGTTGTCATCGGGTTCTCCTAGTATCTACTCGATAGGCCCAGCATTTAGAGAAGGAGAAATGGGGCGCAATCATAGACCAGAGTTCATTATGATTGAGTGGTACAGAGTCGGTATAGACGAACTTCAGCTGATCGAAGAAATCAAAGAGTTACTCGATAGTGTTTTGGGAAGTGCTCCGTATACCGACTTGCCCTACAGAGAAGTTCTAGAGAGGGCGCAAGATAAAACTTTAGAGGAAGACTTGAGATTTTCGATAGCTTGCGAGGGCCTTAAGCCAGGTAGGTTTGTTATTCGAGATTATCCTACTGAAAAAGCAGTGCTTGCTCGGTTGGATGAGCATGATCCTAGAATAGCTAGACGCTTTGAGTTTGTGGTCGATGGCTTAGAGTTGGCTAATGGTTACTTTGAGTTAAAAGACTGGTCCGAGCACCTGAAGCGATTTTCTATTGATAATGACATCAGACTAGCTCGAGGCTTGCCTAAAGTGGATATCGATAACGAATTTATTGATGCGATCCGATCTGGACTGCCCGATTGTGCTGGAGTTGCAATGGGTTTTGATCGATTACTTATGCTGCAAATCGGAGAAATGGATATTGGATCGGTACAGCTGTTTTAGGTTAACGATCCAATTCTGCTGCAGACCTTAAGAGTCTTTCCTACGCCTAAACTTTGGTCGAGAGAAAAATGGTTTGGCGGGAAGCAGCAAATGACGGTTGATCCTAATAGAAATCTTCCTATTTCGGAGCGATCGGTGTAGTGGAGGTTATAGTTTGTCACCTCCTGAGCTAAGTAAGGGGATGCTGGGCCGCCCCAATCCATCTCTATAGAAGCCACAATTAAAGCTCCAACCAGTATGACCAGAATTGGACCTCTTTCGGACTCAAATTGGCAAACTAGTCTCTCGTTTTTACAAAACAGATTAGGTATAGATCTTTCTGTAGCTGTGTTTACTGAAAAAAGAGCTCCAGGGATCGATACGGTTTTTTTTAGTGTTGCTGATATAGGAAGGTGTACTCGATGATAATTACTCGGTGATAGATAAATGGTAATGAATGAACCCCCCATATAAGCTTCTGTATCCAACCTTGAGAGCTCGGCGAGGGAGTAGCTGTGCCCCTTAGCCTGAATGAGTTTGTCACCCCGAATTTCGCCGATCTGGCTTATTTTGCCTTCTGCCGGCGAAAAAACGATATTGCTTGTTTGTTCGTTTCTTGTTGATTCAATGGTGATCTCTCTTGTGAAAAACTCATTGAAGGATTTGTAATCTTCTACTCTTTGTATCTTGGCATTTGCTAGCGATACCTTATAAAAGGTTTTAAAGAGATGAATTAACAAAGTCTTGACCACATAGTTTTTCGAGGAGGCGATTCGGCCTACTAGTCTCGAAGTAAAATGTTGTGGAATAATCTTTTGTAAAATTGTGAACAAAACGTTTCTCCTTATATGGCGATGGGCGTGTCCACTCGATTGCCCCACTCAGCCCAGCCCCCAGCATAGGCTTTGATGTTCATTCCGTATAATCGACCAACAAGATATGAAAGCCCAGATCGATGGTGCGACTGACAGTAAGTAATGATGTTCTTGCCGGATAAAAGATCGCTCGCTTCGAGAAGGGCGCTCAGATCCTTAGGCAGTCGAAAGAAATTGAAAGGTTCTCTGAGTTCTAGCCAGTCCAAGTGGATTGCTGATGGAATATGCCCCCCCCTAGCTGCTCTCCGATCTGTTCCGTTAAACTCACCGCGGGATCTTGCATCCCAAATAATGCTACTTGAACTCTCGATCGCATCCATTACGTCCTCTATCTCAGCAACAGCATCCATCGAGAGCCTAATTTCTGATCGTTCTTCTTTTCTATTTGGGGGTCTAGTTTCCAAAGGCCGCCTCTCGCTTACCCATGCGGGCAAGCCGCCGTTCAAGTAGCCTAATTTTTGGTGGCAGATGCAGTCCATAAGCCAGAGAAATCGTCCTGCCCAGCCGCCACCCTCGTTGTCGTAAGCAATTATTAGGTCATCTTGTTGGTAGCCGATAGTAGTTAAAAGATCATTGATTTTGGAAAACGACGGTAATTTGCCAACCGCGGGCATCTCATCGTTCATGATCTCTTCTGGCGTAACTAGAACAGCATCTGGAATGTGACCTTTGGCATAGCTGGCGAAGTCGGTCACTTGAACGGTCAACACTTTCTCTTGTTTGAGCGCGCTAACTAAATCCTCTGTTGAATACAGTTTGACGGGGTCCATATACCCAATTCTTTTTGATGAGATTTGAACCATAATAACTGATATTAGAAAAAGGAAACTAAATTGAAAGTGCACCCTAACTTAGTTTGGATTGACTTGGAGATGACGGGTTTAGATCTGGAGCGAGAACGGATTATTGAGATAGCCACTATCGTTACGGATTCGAATTTAAATGTTTTATCCGAGGGTCCAGTTTTAGCGATATCTCAAGGGCAGGGTTTTCTCGACGAGATGGATGAATGGAATCAAACTCATCACTCGAGGTCAGGGTTGCTGAATCGTATTGAAAAGGAGGGAGTAGGAGAGAGGGAAGCAGAAGCCATGACGCTCTCGTTTATCAATGAATTTGTTTCTCAGGGTGAAGCGCCTCTTTGCGGCAATAGTGTCTGTCAGGACAGAAGATTTTTGAATCGTTATATGCCTACTCTTGAGTCCTTTTTGCACTACCGAAATATAGATGTGAGTTCGATAAAAGAGTTGTCGAAAAGATGGAGACCGGATCTACAAGACCTGATTAAGAAGAAGGGTTCTCACAGCGCGCTGTTTGATATACGAGAGTCTATAGAAGAGTTAAAGGTTTACCGGGATCACTTTTTCGTTCTGCGATGACACCGCCGAACTTTTCAGTCGCCTGATTGCCCAATCAATATGTTCAGCCACCATGTCGCTGCACGTTTTCATTCTCTCAGTTAAGAGCTTTATTGCTAAGTCACCATAGTCACTGTTGCCAATACCAATGGCGAGATTTCTCTGCCACTGATCGTAGTTAATTCGTCTGATGGCGGAGCCCCGGGTAACTCGTTCAAATTCTCCTTCGCTCATTTTAAAAAGATCTAACAAAGAGCTGCATTCTAAGTTGTTTCTTGGAAAGAAGTCCGAAGAGGTGGCATAGGTCGGATGTCTATTGACAGGACAAAATATCTGGCAGTCGTCACAGCCGAACACTCGATTGCCGATCAGCGATCTGAGAGCGACGGGAATAACTCCTTTATGTTCGATGGTTAGATAGGCTATGCACTTCCTAGCGTCTAACTCCCCTGGACTGATAATCGCGTTGGTTGGACAGACTGAAATGCAGGCAGAGCATTTACCACAATCATTTTTAGCTGTTGATTGATTAACTTTGAGCGGTGCATTTGTGAATATTTCTCCCAAGAAAAACCAGGAACCCTGGTCTTTGTTCAGCAAAAGTGTGTTTTTACCGATCCACCCAAGGTTAGCTTTCATTCCAAGCGGTTTCTCTAATACCGGTGCCGAGTCAGCGAATACCCGGTATTTCTGGTAAGGAATTGAGAGGCCTATTTTTTGCGCTAATTTTGCGAGTTGTTTGCGCATCTTTTTATGGTAATCCCTGCCTAAAGCGTAACGAGCGATATAGGCTTTCTTGTTATCTTTTAGAGTTTTTTTTGGGTTAGTGTTAGGCGGTAAGTAGTCCAGCGTTACCGAGATAACTCGGTGAGTTTCTGGCACTAAAAGTTCGGGATGGAGTCTTTTTTTGATGTTTCTTTTTAGGTAGGTCATATCACCAGCGTAGCCACTTCTTAACCATCTGATAAAAGTATTGCTCTCTCCACTTAAATCAATATTGGATATGCCGACGCTAGAGAATCCGAATTCCTTTCCCCATGTTTGAATCTGTTTTAATGAAGGTAAGACTTCAATTTTATCGGTCAAAACTAATGATCCACGGAGTTTAGTTGAGCTTATAATAGCAACCGAATGGAGAAAGCTGTTAGTGGACATGTCCAATAAATATGTAAAGCTCTACTCGGCGGACGAGAGTAAAGCGATAGACGCGTTGGCTATTGAGAAGTTCAGTTTAGCCCCTTTGGAGTTAATGAACAGAGCGGCAAAGTTTGCCTTTAATACGATGTTAGAGTGTTGGCCTTCGCTTAGATCTGTCACCATTTTTTCGGGTAAGGGAAATAATGCAGGCGATGCTTTTTTATTGGCTAGGCTCGCTCAAGATTATGGAATTAAAATCCAACTTGTTACGGTTAGTGATCTTTCTTCGCTATCCGGAAGTGCAAGGGCGGCCTACGACCAGTTGGAATTGGCTCGGCTTGAAGTAACATCTCTTCCTGCAATTGTTTCTGGTGATCTGATCGTGGATGGACTCCTTGGGACCGGTCTAAAAGGAGGCATGAAAGAGAATTACGCACAAGCGATTACTTTAATTAACGGCTCTGATCTTCCCGTTTTAAGTCTGGATGTTCCGTCTGGTTTGAATGCTAGTACAGGAGCGATAGTCGATACGGCAGTAGTGGCAAACGTAACGGTGACGTTCATTACAAGAAAGCTAGGGCTCTATTTGGGCGCTGGCCCATCCTCTGCGGGAGAAGTCAGAATAGATACTCTAGGCGTGCCGCCTGCAATTACTGACGAGTTTCCCGGGGTTGATCTTAGGTTTTTCGACCCTTCAGAATTGCCAGAACTTCCGCTAAATACTTACAAAAATCGGCAAGGTCATTTATTAATAATAGGCGGAGATGTTGGTATGCCGGGCGCGGTATTGATGGCTGCTGAGGCGGCACTTCGCGCCGGTGCAGGTCTGGTGACTGTTGCGACTAGGCCAGAGCACTTCAATGCTATTGCCTCAAGGATTCCGGAAGTAATGGTGGTGGATCCGAATTGTTCTGATTTTGCAAAGCAGGTCGATAAATATCAAACTATTTTGATTGGTCCTGGCCTTGGCCGAAGTGACTGGGGTAGAGGCCTTTACGAGGTTTGCATGGGTCTCGAGATTCCCACAGTAGTTGATGCAGATGGACTGTTCTGGATGGCTGAACTAGGCGCCCCTGGCCATGCTGACGTGATTATCAGCCCGCATGCAGGGGAGGCGGCTAGACTAGTGGGCACAAACGTTATTCAAGTTGAAACAGATAGACTACAAACAACGAAAGAGTTGATAAGGAAATATTCAGTGATGGGAGTCCTAAAGGGTCCTGGTTCAATTATTTTCTGTGAAGAAAATCTAGTAATTTGCGGCCACGGGAATCCAGGTATGGCGACAGCGGGTATGGGAGACGTTCTTTCAGGGATTATTGCTGGACTTGCTGTTCAACGTTTTGGGAGTCTGGCGGAGTCCCTTGTTCATGCAGTTTTACTTCATAGTGCTTCAGCTGATCAGGCGTCAAAAATAGTGGGGCAGAGAAGCTTGATTGCTACTGACGTAATTCGATTTCTTCCTAAACTGATGTCTCCATGAGTCGTACTAACTCTCTTTTGCTGAAAAATGAAGTAGAAACTCTTAATGCTGGGCGTGAATTTGCTGAAACTCTGGTTAAGGAGAATCGACTTAGTAGCGTTGTCTTTCTTTTCGGTGATCTAGGAGCTGGAAAGACCACCTTTGTAAGAGGAGCTCTCCAAGGATTTGGGTATTTAGGTAATGTGAAAAGCCCAACTTACACATTACTTGAACCCTATTATCTGGAGTCGATGGAAATCTTTCATTTCGATTTATATCGAATAAATGATCCTCAAGAACTGGATTTTCTTGGATTTGATGAAATCATTGATGGCTCAGGCCTTAAATTTATCGAATGGGCGGACAAAGCGACCACTTGGCTACCAAGTCCGTCATTTAACCTATATTTCAAGTATGAAGAGGGTTCGAAAACTAATTCGAGCCCCGGTCGATCATTACAGATCGAAGGTTTTATTGACCTTGAATAGGGTAATTCTGCAACGCAGTATGTTGTTCATTGCAGCATGTTCAGCTGATTTACTTGCAGGGGATCTGAAAAATATTCGGATGCACGAAGCTCCAAGCTCTAATCGTATAGTTTTCGATTCCGATGAGTCGATAAAGTATAAGATTTTTCATTTGGATAACCCTGATCGACTTGTAATAGATTTAAAGAGTACCCGTCCTAAACGTGACTTGGACGTCAATTCAATGGCTCAGTCTTCAAAACGGTTTGTTAGTGTAAGAGGAGCGGATAGAGGCAGGGGATATAGATTTGTCATAGAGACGGAAAGCAAAATTCCTTTTAAAGCCTTTATTCTTGATCCAGTAGCATCTTACGGACATAGGTTGGTTGTTGATCTAAAGATGGCAAATCCAGCCTCCAAAAGCTCGAGTGATAAACTTGACAAAAAAGTAGGGTTAAGAAATATCCAGGTTGTCATTGATCCTGGGCATGGGGGTGAAGACCCTGGAGCAATTGGCCCTAATAATATTCAAGAGAAAAAAGTGGTTCTTGAACTAGCTCGCCGTGTGAAGAAAAAACTCGATGCCAAGCCAGGGTTGTCAGGGACTGTGTTGAGAGATGGTGATTATTATGTCCCTCTGATCAACCGGACCGAATTTGCAAGAACAAATAGGGCTGATTGTTTTATCTCTTTACATGCTGACGCGTTTAAGAGCTCAAAAGTTTTCGGAGCTTCGGTATATATGCTGTCCGAAAAAGGGGCCTCAAGCGAATCTGCTAAATGGTTAGAGGATCTCGAAAGAAAATCCGACCTAATTGGAGGAGCCGGAGAACTAAGCATTCTAGGTACTACAGGTGATGTAAATCTAAATAGGGACGTTCCTTTTTTGGCAGAGACTTTGTTAGATTTGTCTATGAATGCAAACAGATCGAAGAGCAATCATCTGGGTCGTGCGGTGCTTCGTGAGCTTAAAAGTGTGACACCACTTCACAAAAAGACAGTTGAAAAAGCTGCTTTTATGGTTTTGAAACGTCCTGATATGCCCTCGATATTAATTGAGGCCGGCTTTATCTCTAATCCTAAGGAAGCTAGGCGCCTCACTCAACTAGAGCATCAAGAAAAGCTATCGCGAGCCATAGCCAATGGGTTAGAAAAATATTTCATAGAAGATCCACCCGTAGGCACTCTATTAGCAGCTAGACAAAACACAACTAACCATGTCGTGGGGAAAGGAGATACGTTGTCGGAGATTGCGAAAAAATTCGGAGTGACAACAAAAACTCTGAAAGAGGTCAATTCATTGAAAACCAGTCGTATAAAAATAGGTCAAAAGTTGGTAATACCAGCCAGGATAAGGTGATGAATGAAACGGGTTAAGTTACTGGATCCTTTGGTGGCGAACCAGATTGCTGCCGGTGAAGTGGTGGAACGACCGGCTTCAGTTGCTAAAGAATTACTCGAGAATAGCCTCGATGCGGGGGCAAGAAAGATTGAATTGGAGGTTCGCGAGGGTGGAGCCAAAAGTTTAATTGTCAGAGATGATGGTTTTGGTATAGATAAAGCGGATATGGAGTTGGCCGTCTCTCGTCATGCTACGAGCAAAATAAATTCGGCGGATGACTTATTCAAGATCGACGGATTTGGTTTTCGAGGCGAAGCTCTTGCCAGTATAGCGTCAGTATCTAGATTGACGTTACGTTCGAGAACAGCGTACAGCGATACCGGATGGGAGTTGGTTCTAGAAGGTGGTCGTCTTTTGTCTTCTAAACCTAGCCCACAGAGTGTAGGAACGTTCATCGGGGTCGAAGATCTTTTTTATAACACACCAGCAAGGAGAAAGTTTTTAAAGGCGGAACGAACTGAGAATCGACAAATTGAAAACACTTTGATGAGATTAAGTTTGTCGAATTTAGATGTTGGTTTTTCGTTATCTGGGACCTCTGTTAAAGAAAAAGTGCTTGTACCTGGTTATAAAGAAGACCGTTTAAAGATGGTTTTTAGTGGTGACTTCTCAAATAAATCGATCATCGTTGAGTCGGTTACCGATGATCTGCGACTTCATGGTTGGATAGGCTTGCCGATTCTTAATCGCGGATCAACTGACCAACAGTACTTTTACGTTAATGGGAGGCCTGTCAAAGATAAGCTGATTGCTCATGCGGTAAAGCAGGCTTATAGCGATGTCATGTTCCACGGCAGGCACCCCGTATTCGCTTTGTTTTTAGAGCTCCCAAGTTCGATGGTGGATGTCAACGTCCATCCAACAAAACATGAGGTTAGATTCAGAGAGCAACGAACAGTACACGATTTTATTTTTGGCTCGTTGAATAGAAGGTTAAGGCAGATAAAACCTGAAGATCAGATCGATGAAGAAAAGGAATCCTTTGGGGGCTTCAATGAAACTGAAAATACGTATCAAGCTAGTAACGCAATAGAACTAGATTTTCAGATTCAATCTATTGGATTTGGAGAGCCTGCAGACTACGAGATTTCGACAACCCCTGAGGTTATAAGTAGATCTGAGCCCTTAGGTTTTGCGTTAGCCCAGTTACACGGAGTTTACATTCTTGCCCAGAACAAGCAGGGGCTTATTGTTGTAGATGCGCATGCTGCACATGAACGCGTTTTGTATGAAAGGCTTAAGACTCAGATCAAGATCGGCGGTATGCCAAGTCAAAAGCTCCTGGTTCCAATAGCAGTTGATTTATCACTGGATGAGATCAATTTCTTGGAAGAGATGAAAGAAGAATTGAGTCAAAGCGGTCTGCATTTAGAGCGGTCTGGCGAACGTTCTTTGTTTCTCAGAGAGATACCAGCAATTCTGAAAAAAGAAAATGTCGAATTAGTAGCAAGAGACATGTTTGCTGAGTTAGCTAAATATGGCGAGTCACGAGAAGTTGAAAGACGCCAAATGGACCAATTGGCCACCATAGCGTGTCATGGGGCAATTAGGGCAAATCGGAAGTTAGAGTTAGCGGAAATGAACAGTCTGCTTAGAGATATGGAAAAAACCGAAAACGCTGGTTTGTGCAACCATGGTCGCCCCACCTACTTTGGCTTTGATATGTCAAAACTGGACAATATGTTTTTCCGTGGAAGGTGAATTGCGCAGAGCTGTTTTGATTACAGGACCAACCGCGGCAGGAAAAACAGAAATTGCGATGGAGCTCTATGATCGGATTGGAGGCGAGAGCAAAGCCACACTGATTAGCGTTGACTCGGCCATGGTATACAGAGGTATGAATATAGGGACTGCAAAACCACACAAAAACGCCTTGATAAAATACCCTCATGCATTAATCGATATTAGAGATCCACGGGAAGCTTATTCCGCCGCTGATTTTGTGAGTGACGTCGACGAATTACTTGATAAAGCTACTAAAGAAGATCGGCTTCCTATTCTGGTTGGAGGCTCGATGCTTTACATCAAATGTCTACGGGAAGGTATATCTAGATTACCCAAGACTGATCCAGAGGTGCGTGCTTATTTAAAGCAAAGAGTGGAACAAAATGGTTTGGGCGAATTATATAAAGAATTGAAAGTTGCTGATCCTGAAGCAGCCACTAACATTCACCCTAATAACCGACAGCGGGTAACGAGAGCAATGGAAGTGTTTTTGTTGACAGGAAAGAATATTTCGACGTTTTGGCTTGAAAATCCGGCTCAGAATCTCCATGAACGACTAGGTTACCAGTTGAGGACTTTGGCGGTCGCTCCAAAACAAAGGCGAGACTTGGATAAGAGGATTGAAATTCGTTTCCGTTCGATGTTAGAGGCAGGGTTCCTGGATGAGGTGCGGGTTTTGAGAGAAAAGAGCGGTGTGAATGCAGACAGCCCCTCGATGAGATCTGTAGGTTATCGTCAGGCTTGGAAGCACCTTGAACAGGGCACCAAGACAGACGAGTTCGTAGAAGAAGCGCTGGCGGCAACCAGACAGTTGGCTAAAAAACAAATGACTTGGTTGCGATCTTGGGAAGATGCAGAGTTTTTCAGCCTATCAGGAGAAATGAAGTTGATCGAGCGAGCATTGGAGGCAGTTTAGGTTTTTGAGATGAAAGTGTTAATAAGTATTTAAAGGGACTAGTATAGACGAGCTTGCTAACAAGACCGTGTTAGGTGCAGTGGGAGGAATCCGAAACGACGCAAATCGGTCCCGTTTAGGAAGGTACAATTAATAAATATCTAGGCAAATGAAAAATAAAATCAATAACTTACAAGATCCCTATCTCAACCAACTCCGAAAAGAAAAAGTGCCGGTCTCCGTTTATTTAGTAAGTGGCATCAAGCTTCAAGGGGAAATCGAATCTTTTGATCAGTTTTCTATTCTTTTGAAGAGTTCGGTGAGTCAAATGGTATATAAACACGCAATTTCCACTATTCAGCCCAGCGCGTAATATTAGTTTGCCCGAAATGTATGAAGAGTAAGGTGTGCGGGAGCAGACTGGTCACGGTATCAACGTTAGATGCTGTTTGAAAGGCCGGAATTAGGCGCAACCGCCGTCCTTATCTCTGTAACCTTTGAAAAGGCTCCCTCACCTGATCTAAACGAGCTGCTTGAGTTATCAAAAACAGCGGGACTAGCTGTGGTGGAATCTCTTGAGGTGTTTAAGGAGCGAATCAATCCTAAGTCCTTTATAGGCAAAGGAAAGCTCGAGGAAATCAAACAAATTGCCAAGAAGCATGAGGCTGGATTGTTGGTGATCAACAATGAACTCTCTCCTGGACAGCAGAGGAATATAGAGACAGCGATTAATTGTAGGGTTGTAACTCGAACCGAACTAATATTGATGATTTTTGCTGACCGAGCCCTAAGTCATGAGGGCCAACTTCAGGTGGAACTTGCTCAACTCAAACATGCTCAGACTCGATTGGTTAGGGGTTGGACCCATTTGGATCGCCAAAAAGGCGGAATTGGCTTTAGGGGAGCGGGCGAAAAGCAGGTCGAGTTGGACAGGCGGATGCTGAGCGATCGAGTGAAATTTTTTGAAAAGAAACTTGCCCAGATTGAGAAAAATAGAAGACAGAACAGAAGATTACGACATAGCAATGAAACGCAAACTATTGCTTTGGTGGGTTATACTAATGCCGGAAAATCGTCTTTGTTCAACCTTTTGAGTGGAGCTGACGCGTTAGTAGCAGACAAGTTGTTTGCTACACTGGATCCTACGATTAGACGAGTAAGCCTTCCGGGTGTGCGAGAATGCATGTTGGCTGATACGGTTGGATTTGTCGGCCAACTGCCCCATCAATTGGTGGAGGCTTTCCATGCGACTTTGGAGGAGGTTTCAGGTGCTGATTTGTTATTGCACCTAGTAGATATTTCTGACGAAAACTTCGAAGCTCGTATAGAACAAGTTAGAGAGGTTCTCGGACAAATAGGGGCTGGCGAAATTCCTGAATTATTAGTATTCAACAAAGTTGATCTTTTGGATGATTGGGGTCGGTTAGAAGTCCTAGGTAAATTGGGTGTTTGTATTAGTGTGAAAAGCCAGTATGGTTTAGATGAACTTACCAAGAGGATTGCTTCGGTTATCGGGGTATATTCTCCCTACCAATTTAGGCTAAGTATGTGCGATGGATCGACGAGAGCATGGCTCTATCAAAAGAGCGCTATAATAGAGGAAAAATTTGAAGAAGAGGGTTATTTCGATTTAACGTTACGTGGTGACCCGGCGCTTATAAAAGAATTAAAAAAGAGAACGCAATCATAGTTGCGCAGCCTAATACACAAATCTAGAATTTTAATGGATTTAACTCAATTCGACTGGAGAAAATAAAAGATGGCATGGAATGATCCCCCAGGTAACAACAACGATCCCTGGGGTAACAGAGGAGACCAGGGTCCACCTGATTTAGACGAGGCGATAAAGAAGCTTCAGGGGCAACTGTCTGGAATTTTTGGAGGCAAGAAGGATGGTTCAGGTCCGACGGGCTCCAATCCTTTTTCGGCAAAGATGTTTGGAATACTGCTACCTATATTAGCGGTTTTTTATCTTTATATGGGCGTATATCAGATCGATGCACAGGAACGCGGTGTGGTCTTCTTTTTTGGCGAAGTTCAAGAAGAGTTACTTACCGAAGGTATTAATTTTAAAGCGCCAATTTTTTACACGGTGGAAGTGGTTAATGTCACGAGAGTAAGGTCCAAAGATCATCAAGCGCTCATGTTAACCGAGGATGAAAATATTGTGGATGTCAGTTTGACGGTGCAGTGGGTTGTCGATAACGCAATCGATTTTACCGTGAATGTTAATGATCCTCAACGCAGTTTGGACAATGCCACTGAGAGCGCCTTGAGGCATGTGGTAGGTAGTTCGACGATGGACCAAACGATAACAGATGGCAGGGAGGCGATAGCTATCGAGGTTCAGGACAGATTGCAGAAGTACCTAAGAATCTACGGTACTGGCATTTTCATCAACAAAGTAAACATTGACCGAAGTGCACCGCCGGCTCAAGTGCAGGACGCCTTCAACGATGTCCAAAAAGCGGTGGAAGATAAGCAGAAATTTATCAACCAATCCAATGCGTATGCGCAGTCGATTGTTCCAGAGGCCAGAGGTAAGGCTCAAAGACAAATCCAAGAAGCTAGTGCCTATCGAGATCAGGTGATAGCCAAAGCCGAGGGTGAGGCTGAGCGATTTGAAAAGTTGTTGACGGAATATAAGTTAGCGAAGACGGTTACGAGAGATAGGCTTTATATAGATGCGTTGGAATCTGTGTTTTCTAAATCAAGCAAAGTGATGGTTGATGTGGAAGGCGGAAACAACATGATGTATTTGCCACTTGATCGGCTAGGCGACCGCAGAGGTGCTTCAGTTAATGTGGATCAGGATGCGGTCAGGCAGGCGACAGAAGAAATTCGAAGAGAGTTAAATAATGCGAATCGTTCGGTTAACAATCGACTACGTGGCGGAAACTAGGAGAACAAACTAATGTCTATGAAAACATTAATTCTTGCGGTAATTGGCTTGCTTGTTTTGGGAAGTATTTCTGGCGCCGTCTATTATGTCGATGAGCGGGAGAGAGCTATTAAGCTGCGCTTTGGAGCATTGATGGAATCGAATATACAGCCTGGCATTAAGCTAAAGTTGCCTTTTGTCGATGAGATAAAACGATTTGACGCTAGAGTACTGACTTCTGATGCAGCAGCAGAAACTTACTACACATTGGAGAAGAAACCGTTGATTGTTGATTCCTTTGTAAAGTGGCGAGTCCAAGATACCGAGAAATTTTATAGGGGCACAAGTTTTGATCTTATGACGGCGCTTAGATTGTTGCAGGAGCGAGTTAATGAAGGACTTCGGAATCAAATAAGCCGGCGCGATATGCACGAAGTGATATCAGGCGAAAGAGATTTGTTGATGGAAGAGCTCAGGGGAGAGTTGGATACGGTCATGCTTGATACGATTGGAGTTAGCGTGATCGATGTTAGGGTAAAAAAGATTGATCTGCCTTCCGAAGTTTCAACCACGGTTTATGATCGCATGAATTCCGAAAGGGAAATCGAGGCGAGGCAATACAGGGCCGAAGGACAGGAAGAAGCTTTTGAGGTCAGAGCAAAGGCTGATAGAGAAGCGGTGGTAATTGAAGCTAATGCGTACAAAGAAAGTGAGCAGCTCCGAGGAGATGGTGATGCTAAATCCGCTTCGATCTATGCGAGTGCCTTTAATCAAGATCCCGAGTTCTACAAGTTTTATCGAAGCATTAATGCTTATACGGAAGTATTTAAGGATAAAGGGGATTTGCTCGTACTCGACCCTAAAAGCGAGTTTTTTAAATATTTGGAAGCCGGAAGCGGTAGACAATAAATCTCGTAGTGCGGGGTTTTATTATTTTAGGCAATGAAAACAAGGCTTTATCTCCCAGATGGGATTGAGGATCTACTGCAGCCAGCTGCGTGGCGGTTCGAGCAGTTAAGAAGAAGTGTTTTAGACCTTTTCGCAAGTTGGGGCTTTCAATATATAGAGCCACCCGTTGTGGAATATCTAGATACGTTACTCGTTTCTTCAGGCACTGACCTAGATCTGCAGACATTAAAGGTGCTTGATCAGTTAAGTGGAAAACAGCTCGGGGTGCGCGCGGACCTTACGTCTCAGGTAATCAGGATAGATGCACAACATCATCGTGGAAATGATATAGAGCGTTATTGCTATGCAGGTCCGGTCGTATTTGCCTCGCCCGTATCGGCGGTAAATAGAACACGTCTACCTTTCAAGGTAGGCGTCGAAATTTTTGGGACTGAAAAAATATCCGCTGATGCCGAAGTGGTCAACCTGATGCTTGAGACCGTCCTTATGACTGGGGTTTCAGACCCGGTTTTGTTGCTGGGGCATATGGGTGTTTATCATGCTTTAGTTGCTGCGTTAATCGATCAGGAAGACTTGGTAATCGAGGATGAGCCCAAGCTATTCAAAAGTGTCCAGTTGAAATCTCAAAGTGATATAGGTCAGCTTTTGAAGCCATCTAGGTTGACAGACTATATGAAGAGGTTGCCGATGATCATGGGTGACGACTTGTCGATAATCTCTTCGGAAATGAAGGGGGCGCCTGACGGCGTACATTCGGCGATTGAGGAATTGAAAGAATTAAGAGCCCTAATCGATATCTCTCAGGGCTCTTTGCGCTTTGATTTGGCCGAGCTTCACGGCTATGGATACCACAACGGTCCTGTTTACTCGGTTTATCACCCGAAATATGGTAGTGCCCTTGCGCAAGGCGGGCGTTACAACGGTTCGTTAGACGAAGAGCAAAAAAATAAGCGGCCCGCCACTGGATTTGATATGGATCTCAAATTCATATTAAAAGAGATAGAAGTCAAAGAGACTGAACTCATCTTTGCGCCCTTCATGCGAGGCAAAGAGAGAGAACGATTAAACAGCACAATCGCTGATTTAAGGACGAATGGCAAAAGGGTAGTGTGTGCTCTGAGTGATTTAGAAGAGCCGTCAAAGTTCTGCACTCACAGTTTACTGTATAAAAATGATCAGTGGGTCGTATCTGAGATCGTGTAGTCGGTTGATTTGTATTTGGAAAAAAGATGAATCGTAATGTTGTAGTGGTAGGTACTCAGTGGGGGGATGAAGGGAAAGGCAAAATTGTTGACCTTTTAACCGATCACGTTTCTGCTGTCGTCCGGTTCCAAGGAGGTCATAACGCAGGGCACACGCTTGTAATAGGACAGGAAAAAACCGTTTTGCATCTAGTGCCTTCGGGCATTCTGCATCCTGGAGTAAGGTGCCTGATAGGAAATGGCGTTGTTTTTGAGCCTTTCGCTTTTATGCAAGAGGTTGAGCTGTTAGAAACAAGAGGGTTTTCAATTCGGGAGCGACTAACTGTTTCACCGGCAGCTCAATTAATTATGCCTTATCACGCTCTCCTTGATAGCGCGCGTGAAGAGGCTTTAGGAGGAAAAAAAATTGGAACGACAGGGCGAGGTATTGGTCCTGCATATGAAGACAAAGTCGCTAGGAGAGGTATTCGGGTTGGCGATCTTTACAATTTGAGTAGTTTTAAAGAAAAGGTAGCTGAAGCACTGGATTTTCATAATTTCGTTTTAAGGGAATACTTTAGTAAAGACCCGGTCGATTTAGAAAATATTTTCGATTCCTATGCTTCCGTCGCCGACGATCTTAAGCCGATGATAGCTGATGTAGTGCCTATCCTAGAAAAACTGCAGGAAGCGGGCGAGAGCATACTGTTGGAAGGGGCTCAGGGGTCATTGCTTGACGTAGATTTGGGGACTTATCCCTACGTGACTTCATCCAATACGACTGCTTCGAGTGCCGGTATAGGCTCTGGTATGGGTCCAAAGGATATAGATTATGTGTTGGGCATTGCCAAAGCCTATACAACTCGTGTTGGAGAAGGGCCCTTCCCCACTGAGCTTAAGGATTCTACTGGAGAAACCATCGCTAAAAAAGGTAATGAATTTGGAGCTACGACCGGCAGACCTCGGAGGTGTGGTTGGTTCGACGCGATCGCAATGAAGAGAGCGGTAAGATTGTCGAGTGTCTCTGGAATATGTCTCACAAAAATAGATGTTTTAGATAATTTAGAAGTAGTCAAGATTTGTGTAGATTATAAGTATGACTACAAAAGGGAGTTATTTGACTTCAGCTCAGCTTCTTTGTCCGACGTAACGCCAAAGTATATTGAAATGCCGGGTTGGCAAGAAAGCACGAGCGGACTTACGGAGTATGATCAACTGCCCGAAGCGGCGCGGAACTACGTTAAAGTGTTAGAGGAACAAATTGGTGTTCCAATATCGATGATTTCAACTGGCCCCGATCGAGAAGAGACTATCATTTTAGAGAATCCGTTTAGTTAGCGGGTAGCTTGGATATGAAAGAGGAGTTAATAAATATTTTGATTTGTCCGCAATCTAAAGAACCTTTGATTTATGTTGAGACGGCTCAAGAGCTTTGGTGCAAAGCCAGCAAGCTGGCTTATCCCATTCGGGATGAGATCCCAATATTGCTTGTAGAGGAATCTCGACAACTCTCACAATCTGAAATTCAATCGATTCCTTAGATCAATTTGTGGTAAGTTCGTCGTCCGGATTTTTTATATCTGTTAGTATTTTCAAAAACAAAAAAGAAGAGTTAGTAAATGAATAAACCGATGCCTATGCGTGCTGGATCGATGCCAGACATTGCCGATCGAGAATTAGCCGAAACGAAGGGTACCCTTGACTGGGTTGGCATGAGTGATGTCCATCAACCCCTAAAGGTCAAGGATGGCGATGAAATTAAGGAAGTCCAGGCAAAGGTCCAGGTTTATGTCGATCTCTTCGACCCGCTGGCGAAAGGGATACATATGTCGAGGCTGTATTTGCTGCTAGACGAACATTCAAATACACGTCCTCTCACCGCATCTGGTTTGAGAATGCTATTGAGTACAATACTGGAATCGCATCATGATTTGAGTACCAGGGCATTTGTAGAGTTCTCCTTTGATCATTTCATTAGGCGCAAAGCGCTTCTGAGTGAAAATTTTGGTTGGTCTTCTTACCCTGTAACGGTTAAAGGCACGTTAATCGACGGTGAAGTCCATTTAGAACTTTCGGCAGAAGTACAATATTCTTCCACTTGCCCCTGTTCGGCGGCTTTAGCGCGACAGTTAATTCAGAGTAAGTTTCAAAATGATTTTGGAGCGACGGGAACTGTTGATTTAGCAGAGATGGAAGCATGGCTTGGGCGAGAGGAATCAATAGTGGCAACGCCACACAGTCAGCGAAGCACCGCTAAAGTGATGGTGCGACTAAACAGTTCAGTTGAGGACCTACCGATCAGCGATTTGGTAGATAGTGTTGAGGCAGTTCTGAAGACTCCCGTTCAAAGCGCTGTAAAAAGAGAAGATGAACAAGAATTTGCGCGATTAAATGGTTCAAATCTGATGTTTGTAGAAGACTCTGGTAGACGCATCAAAAAAGGGTTATCAGAAGAATCTAGGTACGAAGACTTTTGGGTTCGGATAGAGCACCATGAAAGTCTACATGCGCACGATGCAGTTGGCGTAGTCACGAAGGGAATAGAGGGTGGTTATCTGCCAATACCTTAATACTTATAGGGCTAAACTTTCCTATAATTGGTGCCCAGGAGAGGACTTGAACCTCCACGGGGTTGCCCCCACTAGCACCTGAAGCTAGCGTGTCTACCAATTTCACCACCTGGGCTTTGGAGGCGCACTTTAATGAATGTTTCTGGATCATGTCAATTCGATAGTTTCGTGCAAAGTGCATCCTAAGAAGCCGAAAAACAATTTTACCGCTAACAATCTTCAACAGCTTTTAAGCGACGCAGATAGCCCTTTGTTTTGGGGTGACATAGTTCGAGAGGCGAAAAATAAAGGCTTATCTGATATTAGGCTGCTGCGTAAAGAATTTAAAATGTTGAACCGGTCAGGTAGAGTTCACAGAAGTGAAAGTGGTGCATTTAGCTATATTGACGAGAGTTCTCTTTTAAGAGGACGAGTAGAATCTAGAGGGCGCTTTTTGCATTGTAAGGGGTTTGAGCTAGTTCATAGTCCGGGGTTACAGGTTCGTAAGGGAGATGAAATCGAGGGCTTTGTTCAAGAGGCTAAATTCGTAATTAATAAAATTTTAGAGTTGTCGGCTGATTCGATAGTGGCGTCTGTTGAATTCGTTGGCAGCGAAGTAATAGCGGTCTCTTTGAATCGGAACGTAAAGGGTAGAGTGTATCTTCGCGATAGCAAGATTCTCAGTTCTTCGAACTTGGCCGTGGGAGACATTGTTGAAGTTAAGTTAATCACAAAGAATCGATTAGGATTTGTGGGTGAATTGATTGATAAGATAGAGAGCCACAGTGTCGCAGATTTAGCGATTCAAACGACCCTTAGAAATTTGGATATTCCGAAAAGCTGGCCTGCAGAGGTTGAACAGGTGGTGGAGAGCTTCACTGAAGTCATTTCTCCTCAGGAATATCGAACTCGATTAGATTTGACTTCTTTGCCTTTCATAACGATTGATGGTGAAACTGCCAAGGATTTTGACGATGCTGTTTATGCTGAGCCGTTCAAAGATGGGGGTTGGAGGATACTGATAGCTATCGCAGATGTAGGTCATTATGTCACTGATGGAAGCCCGATAGATATTGAGGCCAGAAATCGTGGTACTTCAGTTTATTTCCCCGAATTTGTGGTTCCCATGTTGCCAGAAGAGCTTTCGAATGATCGGTGTTCTCTAGTTCCAGATGAGGATCGATTGGTAATCGTTTGTGAAGCGTTTCTTTATCCAGGGCATTCAGAACCGCATTTTCAATTTCACGAGGCGATTATAAAGTCTAAAGCGAGGACCACGTACCATCAGGTTGAAGAGTACTACTGTAGCGGTAAATTTCCAGGTCAAGCCGATGCAGGCGTTCTCTCGTCACTCGATTGTTTACGCGATGTTTATTTTATTTTGCAGAGGAAGCGAATCGAAAGAGGAGCGCTAGATATCTCGACGTCTGAGGCTCTCCTGGAGTTGTCTTCAGGTTCTGTCGTCGCTTTGAAAAGAGACGAAAGAAATGACACGCACCATTTGATTGAGGAGCTGATGTTGTTGGCTAATGTGTGCGCAGCGAAGTTTCTTGAGAGAAACTCTAGGAGTTTCTTGTATAGGAACCATGAATCTCCAGACATATTGAAGTGGGAGCAATTAAGAAAGAGTTTGGCCACCCTTGGAATTTCGGTGGGTAGGGGCGATCTAACCCCAAAAACTGTGCAGAATTTGCTCTCAGAAATTGCGATGCATCGGAGTGGAGAAATCTACCAGCACTTGGTTCTCAAGTCATTGCAACAAGCCATGTATGAACCTGACAAGAAAGGTCATTTCGGCTTGGCTCTTGATAGTTATACGCATTTTACGAGCCCGATTAGACGTTATCCCGACTTGTTAGCGCATAGAGCAATCAAGAGTATCTTACGAGGAATAGAACAAGCTGAAGGCGCTATAGAAGATAATTTTATTAATTTAGGTTTAAGCTGCTCGCAAACAGAAAGGCGAGCTGAAGCTGCGGGTTGGGCTGTGGATGCCTGGCTTAAGTGTGACTATCTGCTTGATCTGGTTGGTGAGACGTTAGATGGGTTTGTGGCTGGGGTAACGGAATTTGGGCTATTTGTTGAGTTGAGCGGATACTTTATTCAGGGGCTATTACATGTCAAGAATATTGGGAAGGATTACTATAAATATTATCCAAATAGAGTCTCGTTGGTGGGCGAGTCTTCCGGTCAAGCCTTTTCTTTAGGAGATCAAATTAGAGTAAAGATTGTGTCGGTGGAACCAGCACAGGGGAAAATCGATCTCATCGTTGAAAGTAGTATTCAAAAGAAAGCAAAGAGGAAAAAGCGTCTTATTAAACACCGGCGTCGAAGAGGAAGGACGCATTAAATGTCGGACTTGATTGGCTTTCATGCGATTAGAGAGTGTTTGAATCAGTCGCCTCAAAAGGCTAGATGTCTTTATGTCCTGAAGACGAGAAAAGATTCCCGTATTAATGAATTAATTGGCTTGGCGCGCGCGAGCAATATTCGCTATCAAGTGGTCGAATCATCATGGTTTAAACGAAGACAAGTGACAGGAAATCATCAAAACGTTTTGTTGGATTGTCACGACATTGAAATCGAAAACGAAAGAGACTTGAAAGCTAAATGGGATGAGTATCCGTCCGATATAAAGGTCCTTGTTTGCGAAGGAATTGAAGATCCCAGGAATCTTGGCGCGTGCTTGCGAACCGCCAACGGGGCCGGTGTTGATGTTGTGGTTATCCCCAAGAGAAAAAGCGCGCCTATAAGTGAGACGGTGTTGCGGGTGGCCCAAGGCGGTAATGAGGGGTTATGTATTGTGGAAGTGGTGAATTTGGTCCGATTTATCGAATGGTTGAGCCTGCAAGGACTAACTATTTATGGCGCCTCTGGAGAGGGCGGTATTTCTTGGAGCGATGCGGACTTCGTAGGTCCTATCGCAATTGTTCTGGGCAATGAGAGCAAAGGATTGAGGAGATTGACAAAAGAAAAGTGTGACCAGCTTATTCGAATCGATATGCAAGGGACGGTGGGTAGCTTGAATGTCTCGGTGGCGTGTGGCGTAGTACTTTTTGAAATGGTTAGACAGCGTAATTCCAGTCTTTGATATATCTTGCGTTGTCCCTTGTGAGCCAATAGAATTGTCGCCCGCTTCAAGCGTCCTTGCTCTACAGTTCAAAAGCTGGACTGAGAGCTAAAACACTTCATTTAAATGTGGAGTTAGCCAAAAGGAATTAATAATGAGACATTACGAAATCGTTTTGTTGGTTCATCCTGATCAAAGTGATCAGGTTCCAGGTATGATCGAACGCTATGGCGCGACGATCGAAAAAGCGAAAGGCGTCGTGCATAGGTCAGAAGATCTAGGAAGACGTCAGCTTGCATTCCCAATTTCTAAGATCCACAAAGCACATTATATATTGTTTAACGTAGAGGTAGAGCAAGACGTTCTCGATGAGCTAGAGAGCGCTTTTCGTTTTAATGATGCAGTTATAAGAACCATGGTAATCCGTAGAAAAGGAGTTATAACTGGTAATTCATTGTTATATGAAGAGGAGCTCAGAGACAAAGAGAAGGATAGAGAAAGAGATCGCTTGGCTGGTAAAAATTCTGAGAAAAAGAGGGACAGAGAAGATACGCGAGAAGAATCGAGTTCTGATCAAAGCGAGTCAAAAGTAGAAGAATCCGATGAAACTCAGGAGAGCGATGAATCGAAGGAAAGTGATGGGGGTTCCGAATAATGAATAAAGATAACAAAAATACGAATTCGGGCGATCCTGAAATAGATTACAAGAATTTAGATAAGCTCAGGCAATATATTGGCGAGACCGGAAAAATACTGCCCGGCAGAATTAGTGGTGCCAGTGCAAGCCAGCAAAGGCGGATAACTACAGAAGTTAAAAGAGCCAGGTATTTGGCTTTATTGCCCTATACAGATCAGCATCGTTAGGGAGGAACTATCAGATGAACGTAATTCTTCTAGAAAAAATTGGAAACCTGGGCGATCTTGGAGATGAGGTTTCGGTAAAACCTGGTTTCGCACGAAATTATCTTCTACCTCAAGGGAAAGCCGTAACGGCCGATGACGAAAATAGGACTGTTTTTGAAGGCCGGCGTGCTGAACTAGAAGCTTCTGCAAATGAAAAACTAGCCGAGGCGAATACGAGAGCAGAAAAACTAGTTGATAAAGAGCTGTCGATTGCAGTTAAGTCTGGTGAAGAGGGACGGCTCTATGGTTCAGTTGGAACTCAAAATATTGCTGATGCTTTAACGGCAGAAGGTATCTCAGTTGAACGAAGTGAAATTCGGATGCCCGAAGGGGTCATTAGAGTTCTAGGCGAATATGAGATCGCTATTCAGCTTCATACGGATGTTACCGCTCAGATTAGGGTTGCGGTGATTCCTGAATAACGCTTTTGCAATAAAGCAGGCTATCAGCTCGCAAATTAATTCATCTAACGCTTGCGCTTAGACCCCTAAATAGAGAAGCTATTAGGCCTTCTTCTCTTGCAGTGACGATGTCGGAACAGCCCCAGGATAATATCTCGACCGCTCTAAAAGTCCCCCCCCAATCTGTCGAGGCAGAGCGATCGGTCCTTGGAGGATTGATGCTCGATGATCAGTCATGGTTTGATTTAGTGGAACTAATCAAACCAAGTGATTTTTATAGAACGCAACACCAGATTATTTTTGAAGCCATGATGGTAGTAGAAAATAAAGATCAACCGCTTGACGCTGTTACTTTATCGGAAGAGCTGCAAAATCAAGGTCAACTCGAAAAAGTCGGTGGTGTAGGTTATTTGGCAGATATTACAGATTCTACCCCTGGTGCCACTAACGTTTTAGCGTGGGCTAGAATAGTTCGGGAACGCTCAATACTGAGGCAACTAATAGGAGCTGCTAATAATATCGCTGATGCAGCGTTTAATCCTGATGGCCGAGAAAGTGATCTTTTATTGGAATTAGCGGAGCAGTCTGTTTTTCAGATTTCCGAAAATCGGCTCAACGATGGTGGCCCCGAAAAAATCGGACCCGCTTTGCTTCAGAGTGCTGTTGAAAAAGTTCAATTTCTATTCGCAAATAAGGGCTCGATCACTGGTGTGCCAAGTGGCTTTAAAGATTTGGACAAGAAGACCACTGGTTTTCAGGATTCTGATTTGGTGATCGTTGCCGGTAGGCCGTCAATGGGAAAGTCGGCCCTAGCGATCAATTTTGTAGAGCATGCAATCATGTCCGATCGGTCTGCATTGGTATTTAGTTTGGAAATGCCCTCTGAGCAAATAGTGATGCGATTGCT
>JBJKYX010000049.1:0-21697 GCA_045560825.1 Candidatus Azotimanducaceae bacterium | reverse complement strand
CCGTCGACGATCACGTGGGCCACGTGTATTCCTTTCGCAGAAAATTCAGCATTCAGGCTTTGACATAACATTCGACGCCCGCCCATAGCGGCCGCGTGGGAATGTTGACCGGCATTGCCTCTCACGGCGGCAGTTGCCGATGTGACTAAAATACTGCCTTTACCACGCTCTTCCATGTAGGGACAAACCGTCGAGGCCGTGCGGAAGAGAGCAAAACATGCCATACGCCAGCCCATCTCAAAGGCTTTATATGAGGTATTTTCGAGCGATCGGTCACCAATTTGAGCGCCCAGATTGAAAATAACAGTATCGATACCGCCAACATCTTTTTCTATTTCTGTAATACGCGCTTCGATGCTGTTTTCATCGATTGCGTTTAAAAGATAACCAGAGGCAGAGCCTCCGCTGCTTTCTATTTCAGAAACCATTCTGTCGAGCCCTTCCTGGTCAGTTCTTCTACAAAGAACCGAGTGATATCCCTCCGTGGCGAATTTTTTCGCAACATTACCGCCAATTCCTGCTCCTGCGCCGATGACCAAACATACTGGTTTCATTAGCTACATCTCCTGAGTTTGTTATTTATGAACACGGGTCCATGCCAGCCCAATCTTATTGTAATTTAAGGTGGCTCACCATGCTCGCTGGGTATTAGGTTAGAACGATATCTTTAGGTCGTTATCTGCACCTTTAAGCGAAAGGATCAGATAAAGACCCTCTAGCTCGAAGCGATTGCTCGTCTTCTGGCAACACTAACCCTTGCTTAACAAGCTTGTCGACAGCTTGATTCCAACGTTTCGCACGATCTTTTTCCCGAGGATAAAGTTTATTGAGCAGCGACTCATCAAAGGGTTTTGTTTCCCCAGAGAGCCAATTTGGATTGCCGAGACCGCCCGTTCGTTCTCCTCGGTAACTTGCAATAGGTGCTTCGAGTTCCGGGACGCGAATTCCGCCGATGGCATTACCAAATTCGTCTCTGTCAATCGGGTTTTCGGCTCTTTCTGTCATGGAGATTTTAGGGATGCTGATAGGGGCTTTGCCCTCTCTTATCCAAGTCACTAAGCCTCGTATGGCAGCGGAATCAACAAAACCCCATTCAATCGCATTTCTATCCTTGGGGCGTCTGGGTGGTGACATGCCGTCACGCTTCATTATCTGCGCCATGATATCGTTTCTAGCCGGGCTACCATGAGAGGCCCCGGCTATCTCCCAAAATCGAAAACTAATGGTCTCTGCCTGTCTCACCGGGTAGTTATAGCGAGCCTCACACTCCGTCGCGAGCGAAAGTATAGGAACACTTAAGTCATCTCGAATCTGACACATGGCAGGAGACAATTCGCTATCAGTCGGGGCGAAGAGACCCATTAGTGGCACTTCCTCGATCGGCGGACAGATGCCCCAATGAACGGCCAAATAAAATCCATCGAACAGTCTCGTGTTTCGATGAGCTGCATTGATGTAGGACCCCAATCGCATAGCAGATTGTGAGGCGCCTGTTGCGATCACTGTATTTGGTTTTAGCCCGCCCATTAATCGTTGATCGCCGTTTTTCACTAAACGACCGGCCTGGCTAAAAATTTCATAGGACCATGCGTCACCGGGATGGTTTAGCGAGCCATATCGCTCAGGATCCCAATCCTTCAGGCCTGGTTGTGCTTCTAGATTCTCGCTGACGTCTTCGCTGGCTGGAGGATTACCATCAACCCCAACTTTCTGCGACGTAACTCCTACCCAGGCGTATCCTCGAAATATCTCGGGGTTAAGCGGCGCACCTAAATCGAAACCCGCAGTCACATTTTGCCAATTGACCAGAGCAACCCCATTAAAATCTTTAGCGTTAATCGGTCTGACAACAAATGCTCGTGTTACGTACTCGGCCTTGTCTCCTGGTTCGCAATCCCATTCTCCATTTTTTGGAATACTCCCGCCTGCTTCTACCTGGTATCTATGGGCAATGCCTTTGATTAAATATTCTTCCATCACATAGCCGTAACGGTTGACGTTTTCAATCTGAGATCCAAAGGGCCGACCGTGACGACCGCCAGATATTGGGCCAATCAATTGCGGCTCGCTCGAAGCCAGGCTTTGCGAAGACCACATACTAGAAAAAAGTGCCGTTGGTAATGCGGTAGCCACGGCCTTATTAAAACTGCGTTTTGTTAGCTTCATCATGTCGTGACCTTTTTATTTGGTGGTTAAAGGTGCTTTAACGACACCTGGCTTATAGTAGGGGGTTCTTCGGCTTTCATCGAGATCCAGTATTGTAAGCCGTTCCATCAAGCGCCTGTGTGGCCAAAAATCACCGCTGGCACAGTGCAATACCGCACGATTGTCCCACATGGCGAGCGATCCGGGCTCCCATTTTATTCGACAGGTGTATTCGGGTCTTCCTTCCTGTAATTTCATTTCAAGAAGCAACCTTCTTTCTTCGTCTTCGGGCACCTGGTGCTCTTCTGCAAATCGCCGAACGAACCCTTGTTGAACATACAATACCGTTTTACCCGTTTCTGGGTGTGTACGCGCTACAGGGTGCACGGCCTCCGGTGTAACCCCATCCATTTGATGACCGATAGTGCCAACGTGAACTGCGGTTAGGTCTTCGACTCGCTTCTTCGTTTGCAATGAAAGGCCTTCCCACATCGCGTAGCAGTCACAGAAACAGGTGTCTCCTCCAATTGGTGGAGCTTCACGGCACATAAGTATCGAGCCCATTGGAGGTCTCTGTTGCCAGGTTGCATCGCAATGCCAGCTGGAGGCGACGTTGGGTACGTTTTCATCGGAGGGCAAGATCAGCATATTGGGTATGTCTGGATCCTTTACCTGCTGATTAAGGTCATAGGGAGAATTAGGCACGTGCTCTGCCTCTCCGAACGGTTTGCCGACTTCCCCAAAATAGCCTGCAAATTCGACCATATCCTGTCGACTCAAGTGATTTTGATTTCTGAAAAGCAATACACGTCGTTCCAGCCAAAGTTCTCTTAGGAATGTGACCATAGATTGACTTTTGAGATCCTGGGATAGATCAATTCCATGAACAACCGTTCCTATACTCGGCTGTACGGGTTCCAATTTAAGATCAACGCCATTGATAGTAACTGACTTATAGTAAAGATTGCCGAACGCACCATGAACGAGGTCCTTGTCTTGATCCATTATTCCCGACATTAAATCTTTTCTGTTAGTCGCATTCGGAAATCTAACCTCTGCCATGGTCCCCATGGATGACGACTTGGAAGGCGCCTTATTGGCTTTCGCACGATCTGCTCTGCTGACGTAAAGCGGATCTTCCCTGAGTTGTTCGTAATAATCTTCTGACATGTCATTCTCCCGACTCCATGCCTTATAAGAGTCGCATAAAGTGAACTTCATATAAATCTCCAATTAACCTCTATGAAATAGCCGTGTATTCTCCGGATTGCTATTTGTCGTTTAGTAAAGGAGGGGTAAATGAGCGAAGAATTAGAGCAGGATCAGAATTTCATTGATGGGTGGCCCATGAATACTCCATTGGATATTCGTATGGGACTCACTAAAGAAGAGGCGATAAGTCATCCTTTGCGTTGGGGCATCATCAGCGCATCAGCAATCGCTTCGGATTGGATTAAATCTCTGCAAGATGTGCCTGGCGCCTCCACCGTCGCAATTGCGGCGAGCGATCTGGAGAGGGCAAGAGCTTATGCAGAGGCTCATGGTATCGATAAAGCCTACGACGACTATGAAGCTCTGTGCCGCGATCCGGATGTCGATATAGTTTATATCGCTTCCAAGACCTGGAATCATCATCGGGATCTTATGACCGCTATTGAAGCTGGCAAACATGTGCTTTGTGAAAAACCCTTTACCGATACAGCAGATCAGGCTCGAGAGATTTACGAAGCAGCTGATCGTGCTGGTGTCTTTTGTCAGGAAGGTATGTGGTTGCGTTTTTTCCCTGCCGTAGAGCACGCGCGGGCATTACTTGAAAGAGGCGATATCGGACCTTTGCAGGTCGTTCAGGCCGACTACCCCGATCGGGTTTACGCTCTCAACCCAGCGTTACTAGGCTATGGTTCTGAAGAAATGCCTCTGATTGCAGCGGCCGGTAGAAGCGTAAAACCTCAAGACTATGCGAATGATGTGTATTCCGCACACGGAGCACCACCCAGTGCGGCTGTTTTGCAGTATACGAATCAACAAGGCATCGCCGTGATTACATTTCCGGCTGGTCGCTTTATTGAAGAGACACAATTTATCGGTACAAAAGGTCGAATCACTTTAAACACGCCCTCACATCATCCTGCGTCATTGACTGTCAGTACGGGTCGACCACCAAGATCGGGGTCTCGCAAAGATGAAGGGAAACCCGTTATGGAGCTCGACCCAAGCAAAGGATGGGTCGGTGATTGGCAGGAAACTCATTGGAATCAGGACCGAAATCCAACAGGCGGGCCTTTTAATCAAGTACAGCGTTTTGAATACCCGATTCCCACGCCCGCTCCGATTACTCGTGGCCAGCCCGCGGGCTCGCGATGGACGGGCGAAAAACTAATAAAGTACAAAGGCTGGACCTGGAGTGGTGGAAACCAACACGGCTTCATATACCAGGCTCAGGCGATACACAGAGCCATGGAGGCCGGACTGAGTGAATTACCTCAATTCACGCGAGCCGAATCCATCCGAGTTTGCGAGATCATTGACGAAATCAATCGACAATGCGGTGATCATGGTTTTTGATAAATTATAATCAACTGGCAGATGAAACATTGAAAAAACGAGACTTCCTTAAGTACGCTGGATTAGGAATCGGCGGCGCAGGTCTAGCCTGGTTCCTCGACCAATTTAAATTACCAGGAACGAAACCCAACCCCTACTTAGAAGATAACTATGCGCCGGTTTCAGAGGAGCTATTCGAGCAGAAACTTAAAATAGTTGGAGAACTTCCGAGAGAGTTGAATGGTCTCTATTTGCGTAACGGCCCCAACCCCATGCAATCAGTCAACAGCAAGAAACATCACTGGTTTACTGGCGAGGGCATGCTGCATGGATTAAGACTAGAGGAAGGAGACGCACTTTGGTATCGCAATCGACGTACGGGCGGCGCAAACACTCATGTGATTTCTCATGCCGATAAAATTTATGCAACAGTCGAGGCTGGGGGCTCGCCAGTAGAGATCAATTCCGAACTAGATCCGTCTGGCGGTAGTCCTTTTGGAGGGACTTTGAACACTGGTTTTTCGGCCCACGCTAAACTAGACAACTCCACAGGTGAATTGCATGCAATGTGTTATGAGTTCCCGAGAGGAAGATACCAGGTCAACCACGTCGTGGTCGGCGATGACGGACAAGTAAAAACGACCCGCCCTATAGACTTGTCAAGTAAGACTATGCTGCATGAGTGTGCGATTACCCAAAATTATGTTTTGGTGTTTGATCTTTCAGTAACTTTTAGTCCTTATAAGTTAGTTAGAGGTTACTTCCCTTTTTCCTGGAGCGACACGCACCAGGCTAGAATTGGCTTGCTAAATCGAATCGATCAAAGCGAGCAGATCCAGTGGTTTAATATCGACCCTTGCTATCTTTTCCACGTATTCAATGCCTATGAAGATGATCAGGGCCAGGTGATAGTAGATGCCCTTAGATACGAACGATTGTTTGACGACGATTGGAATGGCCCGTTTACCGAGGAGCCGCCTGTATTAACTCGGTGGGCGATGAGTCTGAGGGATGGCACTGTCACTGAGGAACAGAAAGATGACGTTCCTGCGGAATTTCCAAGAGTTCATCCTGAATTGGATGGTAATAAGTACCGATATGGTTACTGCCTAGGCACTGGGTCTATGCGTCAGCCGGACTTTGGCCGATTTGTTAAATACGATTTCATTAACGACTCAAGAGAAATCTACGAATTGGCTACGCACGAATCTGGCGCCGAACCGGTGTTCATCCCTGCTATCAATGCAGCCTCAGAAGACGAAGGGTACTTAATGTCCTTTGTCTACGATAAATCGACTAATGGCAGTAGCGTACAGATTCTAAATGCCCAGCAGATCAATGAAGGGCCAATTGCAAAGGTGATCTTGCCACAAAGAGTTCCCTACGGGTTTCATGGAAGTTGGGTGCCTGCTTAGCTTAAACAATCCGCGATAATTCAGTTGATCGGCAACCTCGAGGACCCTTAGATTTTTTTTCAAAGTCGTGCATACTGAAATCAACTAATTTGTGGGGAATAAAATGGCGATAGATCCGAGTGCTGTAGGTGTAAAGGGCGAGCCTAGCAGGCGTTCCTGGTCCTCCAAGGATGCTCTGCTCTATGCGGTGGGTATAGGTGCAGGTTTGGATGATCTTAAATTCGCAACGGAAAACACCAAGGATCTCGTGCAGAAAGTCTATCCTACCTTTGCTGTCATCATAGGCGGCGGCGGTATACCGATGAACAAGGTGGGCTCGTTCAACCCAGCGCTTATGGTGCACGGAGAGCAGGGGATCGAGCTCCTAGGTGAAATTCCCGCGGATGGAGAGGTTGAGAGCGTTGGAGAATGCACTGCGATCTACGATAAGGGGTCTGCTGCTGTACTAGAATTCGCCTCTGAATCTAAAAATTTGAAGACAGGCGAGGTCATCCTTCGGACACGAACCTCCTTATTTTGTCGCGGGGAAGGCGGTTTTGGTGGTGAGCGAGGAGAAAACGCAAAGATTGAGTTCCCTGACCGGTCTCCAGATCATCAGATTGTTTATAAGACCCGAGATGATCAAGCGCTGATCTACCGACTCTCTGGTGATAGGAATCCGCTTCACTCTGACCCTTCCTTCGCCAAGATGGGCGGTTTTGATCGGCCAATCTTGCATGGTTTGTGTACCTACGGCTATACCGGACGAGGTTTGCTGGCTAAATTATGTGATTCTGATCCGTCTAAGTTTAAATCGATGAACGCTCGTTTTTCCAAGCCAGTTTATCCCGGAGACGAATTAACCGTTTCTATGTGGACAGATGGGAATAGTGCGCTGTTTAGAACGACCAATCAAAATGGTGACGTGGTAATTGATCAAGGCCAGTGTTCCTATGCGTAGTTAATCACTTAACAGTTTACAAATTTGTTTTAGTGGCGTTACAGTATCGAACTACTACTTTTGGAGGGGAGTAAATGAGTTTATCAGAATACAATGTTTATCCTGATGTGGATAACTTGATGCTTGAGCTGAACAAGTATGATTTGTTTGAACATGTGGTCGAGCTTGAGGCTTATGGGATGACCGTTGTGCCTCCGGAAAAGATGCACAGCAGCGAGGGGTTCATCGACCGGTTGAGAGAAGCCATAATCAAAGCCTGCGAAAAACGTAACAATCTTGAGCTGGGTGATTACCGCACAGCGAAAATACCTAAAGACAAAACCCTGAAAAATGGCTGGGATTTACTTGAAGAGGACGAGGTATTTGTTGAAGCCGCAATAAATCCAGTTTGTGTCGCCCTCGTGAAGTGGTTGCTGGGTCAGAGCGCGATATTTTCGGGCCAGACATGGATAATCAAGGGTGAAGGTGAAGAGGGCCTCGGCCTTCATAGCGACTCTCATGGCATACCTCCTGGCGCGGGTCAAATTGCCCATATGTGTAATGCCTCGTGGGTTTGTACAGACTACGATAGCGCAGATGATGGTCCAACTATATTTGTGCCCGGCAGTCATCATTATGGTAGGGCGACCCTTCCCCATGAAGCAGATACCAGTTCAACTCCTTATAAGTATGTGCCGCTGATTGGGAAAGCCGGCTCCTTGGCGATATGGAATGGAGCGACCTGGCATGCCTCGGAAAAGCGAACCAACAAAGGGTTACGCGTTACGCTAGTGCAGAATTACATGAGGACCTACATGAGAGTTCAGAAGAACTACGAAGATACCTCGCCACAGTTACTCGAGAAATACCCAGACCTTGCGAAATTAATCGGTAAGTCCTTGTACCCTTATGAGAACTCTCAAAGCCCAGACTACGAACGCGTACCTACAATGATGAGAGCGGGGACAGACCCCTTTGCGTAGAGGTACACAGAAATGAAAGATAAGACTAAGGCCTGATTAATGAGCGGAGAGCAGCAGTAACAGACTCTAAAATCTATTCGGGTATCGGGGAGAATTAGAAATGATATTGTCTAGGATCATTATTGGTTTACTTGGTGTGGGCTTACTGATCGAGCTAGTACAGGCTGATATACCTAGGCTACCCAACGGCAAGCCCGATTTATCGGGTCGCTACAATATTTCTACTAGGACACCCTATACACGTCCGGCTGCCCTTGGCGACAGGATGTATTTTACGGAGGAAGAAGCGGAGACCATCGCTGAAAAAGCGCACGCCGCCAGAGAGTGGGGCAGGAAAAAAAGTGACCCCAATCGATCCGCACCCGAGGGAGGAAACATTGGGGCCTACAATGATTTCTTTTTTGAATGGGGTGATGCCGCTTTCAAAATCGATGGCAAATATCGAACATCGATTATTGTTGAGCCCTCAAATGGTCAGTTACCAGGTCTTACCGAAATCGGCAAGAAACGATGGCAGACCGCTACAAAATATGAGTGGCCTGACGAGCGGACAGGATCACGGAACGGCACGGCTTGGTGGATGGAAACTGGAGACCAACCTTACGATGGTCCGGAGTCTCGTAACCTAGGAGATCGGTGCATCATGACGGGGGTAGCAACCTACGCCATCATGTCATTACCATACAACAACGTAAAAACAATCGTTCAAACCGATGACCACATGATGCTAAATATCGAGTGGATGCATTTTACCCGAGTGTTTCGTATGAATGACGATCATCGTCCTTTAAATATTATGTCCCTAGCTGGCGACTCTGTTGGTCGGTGGGAGGGCGATACTGTAGTCATTGAAAGCACCAATTTTATGCAGGAGCGCAATCAGCCCATGGAAGGTTACCGGTTAATTGAAAAATTCACGCCAACTGAAAGCGGTTTGATCTATTACTTTAGGGTGGAGGACCCGGGTTACGAAGCGCCTTACGCTGGCGAAATGTATTGGCCTAGGACTAACGATTTCAATTATGAATTCGCCTGTCATGAGGGCAACTATTATATGGGTAATATGCTCAGGGGCGCGCGCCTCCTCGAAAGGGAATGGATGTCTAATCAGGCGTCTAGTGGTGGCGAGTAGTATATTCTTGAAAAGATTCACAGCTCAATATTCATTAACATAATTTGGAGATCTCATGGCTGAATCATCTGTTAATCGATTTCACAACCTAGGATTTGATCCGGACGAATTAAGGACGAAGTATCAAACCGAGCGCGACAAGCGAATTAGGACTGAGGGTAACGATCAGTATCGAAACATGTCGGATCATTTTGGTCATTATCTAGAAGACCCCTACGTTGAACCGGGTTACGAGCGAGAGCCGTTAACGGATCAAATCGATGTGGCAATTATTGGGGGTGGTTTTGGAGGTATGCTTGCTGGAGCCAGATTTCAAGAGGTAGGTGTTTCTGATTTCAGAATTATTGAGTCCGGAGGAGATTTTGGCGGTACCTGGTACTGGAATCGGTATCCTGGCGCACAATGTGATATCGAGTCTTATTGCTATCTGCCCTTGCTTGAAGAGTTAGGGTACATGCCAAAAGAAAAATATTCCTATGCTCCTGAAATCTATGAGCACTCTCAGCGCATTGGTAAAACATTCGATCTTTATGAAAAAGCGTGTTTTCAGACCAAGGTAGAGGACATTGTTTGGCATGAAGATACGAGTACCTGGCTCATAACCACTGACCGTGAAGATGCTATACATGCAAGATTTGTCGTGATGGCCTGCGGTCCACTTAATAGGCCTAAATTACCTGCGGTTGAGGGAATCGAAACCTTTAAAGGTCATACCTTTCATACGTCGCGTTGGGATTATGAATACACTGGTGGTGATCATAATGGTAACTTACATAAGTTAGCCGATAAGCGAGTCGGGGTCATTGGGACTGGTGCAACTGCAATTCAAAGCGTACCGTTCGTTGGCGAGCATGCAAAAGAATTAGTTGTTTTTCAGCGCACGCCTTCCTCTGTCGATCTCAGGGGAAATACGCCCACCGATCCTAAATGGGCTGAAACGCTAAAGCCTGGCTGGCAACGAGAGCGACGAGAAAACTTTAATGACATCTTACTTGGTGTTCCTGTTGAAGAGGACCTAGTCAACGATGGTTGGACAGAGATTTTTCGGGATTTGATGTCAGTCGTACCGACGAACAAAGAAAAAAACCCTGAAGTGACACCACAGGAAGCAGCTGAGATGGCTGAAATGGCTGATTTCAAAAAGATGAATGGTATACGCCAGAGGGTGGACGACACGGTAGAAAATGAAGAGGTCGCTGATTTATTGAAGCCATGGTATCGACAGTTTTGTAAGCGACCCACTTTTAATGACGAATTTTTACCGACTTTTAATAGAGAAAATGTCTCACTAGTAGATACGAGCGCAAGCAAAGGGGTTGATCGAATTACCGAGAAAGGCATTGTCGCCAATGGCGTTGAGTACGAACTCGACTGTATCATTTTCGCGACTGGGTTCGAGGTAGGAACAGTCTATACACGGCGTGCGGGATTCGAAGTGACCGGCCAGGATGGGAAAACGTTAAGTGATCACTTTTCGGAAGGGCTAAAAACCTTTCATGGTTTTTCGAGCCATGGCTTTCCTAATTGTTTTCAGATGGGTGGCATCTCACAAACCGGAGCCTCAGTTAACTTGACTTCCGTCCTGGATGATCATGCCCAACATATCGGCTACATCATTAAAGAAGTGTTGGATCGAGGAGCTAAATATGTCCAACCTACTCAGGAAGCTGAAACTGGATGGGTCGAAACAATCAATAATCTTGCCGTTAATAATCAAGCTTACCTAGAGGCCTGCACACCTGGCTATTATAACAATGAGGGGCATATAGCTGATGGTGGTGGAATAGGACAAGGCTATGCGCCTGGGGTAAACGCGTTTAACGCATTACTAGGTAAATGGCGGGAAGCCGGAGATCTTGAAGGAATGCAAATCAAATAAAAGGCATTGAAATCAGCAGGCTAATGAATAAGCATTAGCCCCTCTCAACATAACCCTGGATAGGGCTTTAGGATCCTTGATGAACAAAGCACAGTATCTGCTGGATGACCTGGCGATGCAGAGGTTTATTGCTGACGGGTACCTTCAGGTCGACTCGGGGCTCCCTGAAGACTACCACGATCGTGTATTCAAACAGCTAGAGCCGCTGAGTGAGACCGGCCTCATGGGTCACAACAATCTCCTCCCATGCGCTCCTTTGTTACAGGAGCTTATTGAATCACCCGTCGTGAAAGGCACACTAGAATCACTAATTGGTCCCGAATACCACCTGCATTTTCATCGGCACGATCATCGAACACTTCCAGGAGGAGAGCAGGGACTCCACAAGGATGGAGATAATCACAGTCACCAGGCAATAGATCATCTGAGAAGACCTCATCCTACTCGCTACGTGATGATGTTTTATTATCCTCAAGACACCACGTTGGATATGGGACCTACTTGCCTAGTACCTCAGAGCCAATATCTGCCGCGCCGGGAAGTCGAAAAAACACGGGCTGAATTCGACCGGTTATCGAGGGACGGATTGAACGAAGTTCGAGATCAGCTGCTTGCCAAGACAATGACTCCTCAAGAGAGCGAACAGGCGGTCAAGGTGCTTTATAAGGAGACAGCAGATAGGCACCCAGAACTCGCGAAGAAAAACAAAGTGCTTGAAAAACTATGGAAAGATAAGCGAGTTCCGCTAGTCGGCCCCGCGGGCACCTTGGTTTTTGTGCACTTTGATATTGTCCATGCTCGGTATAGTGCTAATGAGTTAGGCCTACCTCGACATATGGTGAAATTTTTATTCACTCGAAACAACGATCCCACGAACCCAAGCTGGAATCACGCCGATCCAAAGTGGAGGGATGAAGACCAATCAAAGAGTTCAAAGCCAATGAAACCCGTCTGGCTTAATCTTTGGAACTGGCACCTTGGCAACAAATCATTTCCAGGGAGTGTGGTAACTGATGTGCAGGCTCTCTGTGATCGCGTCAAAGATTCAAATGACGAATTAGCAATCTCTGCAGCTTATGAATTGGCACAATCTCAAGAAGGTATTGAAGCCCTTATTGAAATTTTCGATAGCAAGGACACTAATAGTCGTAATATTGCAGCGTATGGGTTGCAAGCAGGTGGAGAAGCATCGGTTGATCATTTGGCACAACTGATGGACAAAGAAAACCCTAAAGAAGTCGCTAGGGTTATCGATGTATTGGGTGATATCGGTCCACCTGCTATCGATGCGCTGGAATTAATTATAAAGGCAGCCAGCAGTCAATCCGTGGTTGTTAGGCGTTACGCTATCGAAGCGATTGGCCTAATCGCACAGCATCTAGATGAATGTGAGGGAACATTAATACAAAAACTCGAAAACGCACTAAAAGACGAGGATGCTATTGTCAGAAGAAATAGCGCCTTTTCCATTGCTCAGCTAGGTAACAAGGTATGTTCGGAGTTAATTGTTGACGGATTAATAATGAATCTTCAGGACTGGCACCACCATGTGAGAGGCTGGTCGATTGAGGCGTTGCAAAGACTAGACAATGAGCGTGCTCTAAAGGCAGCGATAAAATATTTAAATTTGAGCCGGTGGGATGCGTTTCCCAAAAGTGGAGACCGCACGATCTCTGATCAAGTGATGCGACAAGAAGACCCTGTGCGGTAGCCATGCCTTGAAAATAATCAGTGTAAACGTAGGACAGCCCAGCAAGTTAATGAGCAGAGGCAGAGAGGTCGTGACTGGAATACGCAAATTGCCGATCTTGGATCCAGTGCACGTTTCAAAAAGTGGGATTACAGGTGACCGAGTTCTCAATACTAAGCATCATGGTGGACCTGACCAGGCTGTGTATGGATATCGAATTGAGGATTATTACTGGTGGGCAAAGGAGCTGGGGTATCCCGTCGAGGAGGGCGCTTTTGGAGAGAACTTAACGTTAGAAGGCTTAGGTTCAGCTGCTCTACCCATTGGAAGCCAGCTGCATTTTGAACAGGTCGTACTTGAAGTGACGGCGCCAAGAATTCCTTGCCAGACGCTGAATGCGGCAATGCGAAACAAGCAATTCTCTAAACTTTTTGCTCGTGAAGCTCGTTCGGGATTTTACTTTCGAGTGATCAATGAAGGCGAATTAAGTGCGGGAGAAAATTTCGAGCTGGAATATCTCAATGATTCGGCGCCATCAACAGTTGATTTATTTCAAGCCAACTATCGTAATCTAAACAGGGCTGAGCTAGAGAATTTTATAGCCTGGCCCATCGATATAAGAACCAGGCGGAAATTTCAGCGTCAGCTTGAGCGCATTATATAAATAGGGATAATAAATAGGTGCTTTAGGTGATTTGTTAGTCGAAAGGGAGGCGGCGATGCAAATAAAAATAGAGGAAGATTCAAGAGATTGGCTGTCGTATGCCCAAGATGGATCGAAAAGAGCGTTAGAGTTGGGTAATAGGGGGCCTGTTAAGCTAGATGAAGCAGGCAATCTAGATGCTGTGATTATTGAAGCTTACCAGCGTACAGGGTTTTACGTATTTACTGATGTTCTCGATCTTGATGAAGTCGGAGAATTAATGTTCGAGTTCGATGCCCTTTTGGAAAATGCGCCTACCTCACGTAAAGGGCTCTACGACAAACATGGAGCACTGGTGAAGTTTCCGGGGTACTACTCTCTGTCGTTCTCAAGCGAGGAAACCCCCTTTGATCAGACAAAAACCGATGAGACTGCGAGCCAGAAACTACCGACGGTTGGTTTACTCTCTCACCCGCTAATGATGATGGATTCTGCTTTAAGGGCTTACGCGCACCCCAAGATTCTATCCATAGCTGCCGGAATTAACGGATCTGATTTTGTGCCGTTTCACGAGGGGATTTTTCATAAGGCTGCTGGCGAAGGGCCTGCGACTCCCTGGCATCAAGATGGTCGTACCCATTGGGATGATCAAGGGCGCAGCCTGGAAAACGAGGACGGTACTGGCAAGACTCACGGTTTTAACTTGTCCATTGCCTGCAGTGAATGCGATCCAAATAACGGACTTTGGGTCTTGCCGGGCAGCCATCGAAATTGGTTGTTACACCAGGACGGTGAGTTTCCGGCGATCTCAACACAAATAAAAGGAGCAGTTCCAGTGATGATGCAACCTGGCGATTGCGCCATCGTCAATAGAAGCTCTCTTCACGGCTCCTTTCCAAATTACTCGACACAACGCAGGATCACGATACTCTTTGGCTTTCATAAACGAGATTCAGCCATTGGAGCGACTACGATCAACGTGCACGCTTTTAAGGTTCCAGGAAAAACCAAAGACATCACTTATACCGATGATTATGTGCTGAAGCGAAGTAGAATGATCCCACTTGCGATTAACGCAAGAGCACAAAAATACCCCAAGGAAGTTGGATTTAATTATCAAGGTAGTTATCTAGGCAATGCACAATGGAATGATGTGAGTCGGGCAGAAATTGCAAAGGAAGACCAGGAATATTGGCAAGAAGATATAACACTATAAAACAATGAGATAGGTGACTTTATTTAACTATATTATCGTTAATAAAGTCGCTAATTAGCCTGGCACCAATAGAAAAATAAAATTTAGGCACTAGCTTATTTGACCGCCTTTCACTTAATCTAACCGCATTATCAATTCAAAGAGAAAAATCGACATGACAATTGACATTGTAGTCCCTGAGGGCTTAAAAAAAACGTATGAACGCATGCACTTTGCTCCCGCAGTAAAACACAATGGTTTGATCATGTGTTCAGGAGTCATAGGGACCGTTGACGGTAAAGTGCCTGACAAAGCCGAAGATGAATTTCGGGCGGCCTGGCAAGGTATACAGTATACCTTGCAAGCAGCAGGTGCTGATCTCACTGATATATTGGATTTTACGAGTTATCACGTGGGTATGCAGGAGCACATCATGGCTTTCGTGCAAGTCAAAGACGAATTTTTATCAGACCCCTATCCCGCTTGGAGTGCTATTGGCACCACCGAATTAGCCATGCCTAACGCACGAGTCGAGATACGAGTAACCGCGAGACAGCCATAAATTCAAGATTTAAGGAGTTATTTTATAGCTTTGGGGACCGGTAAGACCTGAGATTGGTAAGGCGTGCCAAATCCGGCCAGGCGCCTGAACGTATCGGGATCTGAGCAGTCTTCAGCCAACTCCTTAGGGAAATGGTTAGGAATATCGTCTTGTGGAGATATGGAGGCGTGACGATAATAATTTGAGATAGTAATTCTCAAGCCATCAGATTTCTTTGGGTAGGCGCCGTGCCAAAGCTGCCCATGAAATGCTATTAGTGAGCCTTTGGGGCACTCGATGGGTATCGCTTCCTCCGTAGCGCCAGGCATGACTGGGTGACTGTTTCTATGGTGAGAGCCAGGCACAACGGCTAGTGGGCCGTTTTCCAAAGTATATTCGGTTAAACACCAATTCGTATTCGCATTGAGTGAGATACGCCCCCAAGGTAGGGGTACGCCAGCTTGGTCACAGTGCAACCCAAGAGATTCCCCGTATCCGTCGCCTTTCCATTTAACAAAGCAATTATGTGAGCTAAAACGAGTTGATTCTGGTTGAATCAAATACTCCATGAGTGCAATGGCGACTGGGTTGATGGCTAAATCGCGAAAAGCACGATCAAAAGTACACAATTGCATTAGCTGAAACTGAGCAGGCTTAACGCCCGACATTAGTTCTAAGGTGCCTGGGTAATCACCGTAGTCGAGTTCCGCTTCTGGTCCTGATTCGACACTGAACGGACAGCCAATTAGCTCTTCCGATTTTTTTAACAACAAATCGGTTAAATGATCGATTTCAGCAATGGAAACACCCGTAACAGAGGGCGGAACAACGGTATATCCGTTCATCTCTAGCTCTGCAACGTATTTGTTTAGTCCAAGACTTTTAATACTTTCCTGGCGAGACTTGTGAATGGCTTCTTCGTTTTTGATTAATAGGTTCTTGAATTTCTTGCTCTGCGCTTGCCTTTCATCGTCCTCACTAGCTGTCTTCTCTACTGCTGGTTGCTCCTTCCTCATATCCTCTCCATTAAATGGCTCCCTTCTTTCCTTTCGATCGTAACCTTCCGGTTTCCTATAATCAATTTCGTCCCACGGTAGTAGGAAGAGAGCTCACAAGAGTGCTACTCTAGAAAAAGACAAAGAGATGAGAGATATTAATGACAGAAAGAGATTATCTACCACCAACTATTGATTGGGTTCGAAAACAAGTCGAGGTCTACGAGGGAACCAATGGTGAAAAAGGCACTACGCTTCTCGATAGCGGCTTGCCTTGCATCATTGTCACTCACGTAGGGAATAAGACTGGCGGCATCCGCAAAATACCGTTAATGCGAGTCAAGGTGGACAACAGTTACGTGTTAATCGGCTCCATGGGTGGGCAGCCCAAGAATCCGGTCTGGGTCTATAACTTACGCGCAAACCCAGATGTTGAGATCCGAGACAAACATGAAGTTACCAAGATGAAGGTACGTGAGGTAAGCGATGATGCGGAACGCCAATCCTTATGGGACGCAAGTGTCGAAGCTTATCCTCCTTACGAAGAATATCAGGCTAAAACTGATCGAGTAATACCTGTATTTGTTGCCGAGCCTGTCTAGTTATTGGACAAAGGTTCAGCTATTCGGTCACGGTAGTTAGATCAATTCTTCCATTTGAGGTCTAAGTAGGGATGAGTAAACAACAGGGGGAACTGAATTTACAGCAATTCAAGGGTCAAATCGCAGTAATCACTGGAGCCGGTAATAATGGCATTGGGTGGGGTATTGCCAAGCACGCGGCCTTGGAGCTAGGCATGCATGTCGTATTAGTCGATCTCCATTTAAGTGTGGTCGAGGCGGCGTGCGAAAAACTCAGAGAGTTGGCACATGACCAACAAGTCATTGGAGTTCAATGCGATGTAACTAAAATTGAAGAGCTGGAAAAGGTCGTTCAAGTTGTGGACGAGAAAATGGCCGATCATCCGATCGGAATGGTCTTTGCGAACGCAGGTGTGATTTTCAACAGCACCATATTAAAAAGTTCTCTCGAAGACTGGGAGATCACCCTAAACGTTAATGTGTTGGGCGTGGTTGCCACCGCGAAGGTTTTTGTGCCTCTTCTTCAGCGCCAAACGACGCAGAGCGTATTCTGTACCACAGCTTCCGTAGGTGGTCTTGTTCGGGGCGATGGGGGAGCTGCTTCTTATCAGGCCAGTAAACACGCGGTCGTGGCTCTATCGGAGTCTCTCTCCTTTGAAATTGCGAAAAAATCCCCTCAAATCAGAGTATGCGTTCTATGTCCCTGTATTGTGACCTCGTCTTTAATGGCGTCCAGTTTAGTCAATAAGAAGGCCTCAAAGGACGCATCACAGATCGAGGTGGAGCAGCTGCATCCAGCTTCTAGCGCGTTTGCAATGACACCAGAAAATCACGCAAAACAGGTGTTTGATTTGCTAAAAGAAGGGAAGTTTTATTTAGTAACCGATAATGTGAAGCCCTACGTCGAACACGATTATCCCTTTGAGGCGAAAAACATTATACGAGAGCGTTTTCAGAATTTAGAGGACCTTGAATTGGATAATTCAGACGCTTTTGATGAAAGAGCTCAGGGACATCCTACTTCCATCCTCAAAGGGGCGATGTTCAAGGAAATCCGACGATTGAACGAATCAGAAGGTTAAAAAGTGAAACTATTTAACGAACTCTTCCTTAATGTAAGTTAACGCAGAAGCTGACAGCAAATCTTCGATTTCCTTTGGACTTGCTTTAGGTAAACCGGATTTTCTTAACAAACGTCTCACATGAGTGATTAATAGTTTCTTGTTCGGCCCGCTGAGTCCCACCATATTTTCATCAAAAGGCTGAGGAGTCTGTTCGGGACGAGTGAGGTGTGCTCGTAGTTTAGAAAAGTTTTGTTCGTTCCACCCACGGCCGCCCAAAGAAATAACTGCTTGAGCCACTGCATCTGAATTCATTACCAATCCAGTGTTTTTTAGGGCGGTTTCATATTCGAAGGCTTTCCAGGAAGTAGGGTCCCCAAGATCAACCTTGGATCTCGGCGTTCCCGAACCGTTTATTCCATGGCAAGTTTGGCAGCTTTCTGCTCCAGTGGTGTAAACTTTTTTCCCGAGTTCGTATAGGTCCACATCCCCAAACTGAGAGGTATGAGCAACTGAGCAAAATAATACGATAGTACTAGAGAGCACCCAGCGCATTGGTACAAGTGCGTATTTCATGAGACTTTCCCTTCTTTTTCCACTAGAGTAATTCATCGTGGGAGCGTTATTAACGTGCAATTTACATTTTTCGGCAATTCGGGACAAGTCAATTGACAAAGGCTAGTTCAATACTGTTTCAGGTAACCGCTCTATTTATCATCTCGATTGTCTTAGCGATCGTTATTGTACTCTCCGAAAATGTGTTATTACGCGACCAGACTCAGCAAACTTTAGCTCAGGAGATTTTCTCAGCTGAGAGCATCCTATTCGACAAAACGAGAGATTCTCTTTACCAGAGAATGGAATACTATGCGTTCGACTCGGACCCTGGCAGACCATCCATATGGAAGCTGAGGGGCAGAAGAAGCCCCATCGCGGCCGTACAGAGTCAAAATCCGAGACGAATAGAGATCGCGATCGAGCCACAATTTAATCGACTAGCAGAAAATAAAACTCTGGACACGCTAGTTATTTTCGACCGGGCTGGAAAAGTTCTAAAAGGGTTTGATCGTCTTCCAGAAGAGAACGTAGACAACTTCAAAAAAATAGCTCTTAAACTAACTCAAAAGGAGCTAGAAAAATCTCTGATTAAGGGGTTTATATCTACAGACAATGATATTCAGCAATTCATAGTTTTTCCTATCTATTCCAATGCAACTGTCCTAGCTTATGTCTATTACGGCTTATCAGTTCAAAACTTAATCGACATCTTTGAGGATGACTCAGGTTCGGTCATCTATCTGCCTAACAGGCTAAAATCATCTCCCAATGTCCTTTCAGACTATTCCAACGAGTTGGATAGCCTGAATCTCGGTATTGGAGAAAGTACTGTTACCGAGATAGGCGGTAATTTCTATACAGCCTCAAGGAGAGCGTTTGAGCTTGTTGAAGAGACAAGCTCTATCGTTTTTGCGAAAGACGTAAATAAAGTTATAACCGAAAGCCAAAAATATCTGATGCAAGCGATTCTAAGTGCGACGGCTTTTCTTGGTTTAGCCGGGGTGGTTTTGTTTTTCCTCTTGAGAAGAAGGTTACTTCCACTCAGAGAGGCCATTGACGTTCTCAAGTCTCTGGCCAGCGGCGATCTGAGTGCAAAAATTGAAAAAACTAGAGAGGATGAAGTAGGGCAAATATCAGAGGCCATTGACTCGTTTCGAACAAGCATTGTGGCATTCAATGAACTCCAGTTTGAAGCGAATAAAAGAAAAATCGCCCAGCAAGAAGAAATCCTCCAGCAAACCCAAGCCTTGACAGACTTGCTCCCTTCAGAGAGGAGACAATCAATGCACGTCACAATCGAGGAGCTGGAACAAGAAATCACCAAAAGCCGTGAGTCCGAGACCAGACAGAGTTTTGAAGTTGAAGAAGATGGAGTCACCAATTTATTCGCTAAGTCATTTTCCTCGCTATCTAAAGAGCTTGAAACTCAATATTCAGCACTCGATGACCTGGTTAAGGAAAGAACACGAGAACTGGAAATTGCCAGAGATCAAGCCAATGCCGCCAGCGACACCAAAAGTAAATTTTTAGCTAATATGAGTCACGAGCTCCGAACTCCCTTAAACGCGATTATCGGTTACAGCGAAATGTTAAACGAAGAAGCCGAAGATGAAGGGATTGATTGGGTGCAGGAGGATCTCAAAAAAATAAAAGATTCTGCAGTACATCAGTTAGGGCTGATAAACGAAATTCTGGATCATTCGAAGATCGAAGCTGGGAAACTGGAACTCTATTCTGCTGATTTCGATTTAGCAGAAAGCCTTACTTTCATTAAGAGTATCAGTCAGCCTCTTGCCGAAAAAAATGGCAATGTCATAGAGTATGAATTTGACGACGATCTCGGGATGATGCGCAGCGACGAGACCAGACTGCGCCAGAGCTTACTAAATTTCTTAAGTAATGCGTGCAAGTTTACAGAACAAGGCGTGGTCACTTTTTCCGTCAAATCAATAAACATTGAGGATGTCTCATTCCTCCAGTTCACAGTGCGTGATACTGGTATTGGCATGTCGGCTGAACAAGTAAACAAAGTATTTGAGGAATTCACTCAAGCAGAAGAAAGCACTTCAGCAAAATTTGGGGGTACCGGCCTAGGGCTCTCAATCACAAAACGTTTGGTAGAAATGATGGGCGGCCAGGTAGAGGCACGGAGCGAAATAGGCGTAGGCTCAGAGTTCTCCATAAAAATTCCACGAATAGCACCGGGAAAAGAGAACTAGGAAAGAACGACTTCCCCGCTTAAACGACTGCTCTATCAGACAAAGGGCAAATGATTTTTGATCGGCAAAGATCTTAATCGCTTGCCGTTTACATTATAGATCGCATTACAGATTGCTGGAGCGACTAGTGACAGTGTGTTTTCCCCTATACCCGACGGATGAACTCCGTTTTCCACGACGTGAATGTCCAATTCTGGCAAGCGATCGTTTCTTTGCCATTTATACGAATCAAAATTAGTGTCTCGAAGCCTGCCCGCTTCAACTAGGGTTTCTTCGTAAAGTGTGCTACTTAATCCCCAAAGTAGGCTGCCTTCAATTTGGGCCCTCACGTTGTCTGGACTTATCGCAACACCCACGTCCGAGCAAACCGTAAGCTTTTCTACTGATACGTTTCCGCCTGCGGTAATAGCCACTTGCGCTACGCAAGCGGAGTAGGTTGGATTAGCTCTCCCTTCGGCTGCAGCTATGGCTATTCCGTGACCCGTTTTTTCGCCAAACATTACGGAGCCATAATTTGACTGGCCTGCGGCAATCTTTAGCACATTCGCTAACCTTTTGCCGCCGCCCACCGTTACCTGGCTTGTGCCTCTTAGAACATTTCCATTCTCGTCTCGATAGGGCGCGCCCTCATTCCTTCCTATACCTTTCAAAAGGCTCAGTCTCAAATCTAGCGGATCAACGTTAACCTCATGTGCAAGCTCATCGATAAAGCTCTCAATCGCGAACACGGTGTAGAAATTACCGACTGTTCTTACTGCACCTGACGGAATTATCTTATTAACGAGATCATTGCGGAAATAGGTAACCTCTGTATTTTCAAAATCATACCAATGGTCAGAACTCGAAGTAATCCCTCCGGCCCCCATGATTGGCTGAGTATCAGGTGTTTTATCATTCTTATCAGAATAGATCTGAGCTTGTCCTGGTCTCGGAAAACTTGGCGCTGCAACCAGATCATGCTTCACCGCTTTGATCCTTTGTGGATAGGATAAATTGTCGTCTTTTCGTAAAGAAGCAGTTAATTTCTGATAGGTCGGAGTCTTGGGATGACCAAAATAATTGATCTTCACGAGTTAAAATCACCTTAACCGGCCGACCTAATTGTTTGCACGCTAGAGCAGCTGCCATAATTTGATCGCCATAAGATCTTATCGCCAAAACTTACCTCCTATGAGGTAGTGGGTGATAAACGACTCT
>JBJKYX010000048.1:0-141461 GCA_045560825.1 Candidatus Azotimanducaceae bacterium | reverse complement strand
TTGCCAAAATGATGATGGGTAACTCAGTGTCAAGATACGTTGACTTGTCTAACCCTCTGGAGCTGCGCGGTTTATTGACCTGGTTCATTTAGTTAGAAAGGTCGGCAAGAATCTCCATGGATTTTCCTTCAAGCCAGGAGGGTCTAATCCTTACGTCCATAAGAGTGATTTAATTTTAAAGAGTCGTCATCAGCTCATAAAGAGAAGCCTGTACGAGGCCTTCGCAGAAGAAACAAAGCGATACCTAATATCTTTGAAGGAAGTCAGTAGCTCATGAAAGTGGCTTTTTTATCCGACATTCACGCTAATATATATGCGCTTGAAGCCGTATTAGATGTTCTTGAAAAGCAGAGCGTTAGTACGATTTTAGTCTCCGGTGATATGATCGGATATTACCACTGGCCTCGACAAGTGATCGATTTGTTGCGTTCAGATAGACGAATGGTATGCATCAAAGGGAACCATGAGAAAATCTTGCAAGAGGCAAGAAAAAACGAATCTGTTCTGGAAAAGTATCGAAAAAAATATGGGTCCGCGCATGAAACGTGTTTGACTGAATTAAGTGACGAGGACTTAGATTGGATTGAAGAGCTGCCAGATACTGTGTCGATAGTTTGTGAAGATACTTCCGTTTTCAGCTCTCACGGCTCTTTGGAGAGTTCATTTGAGTATATTTATCCGACTAGCGAACCTGAAGTATTAATAGCCAACTATTCTTCCAGAGACGTTACGGTATTCGGTCATACTCATTATCCTATGCTGCACTGCTATGAAGATAAATTCTTAATTAATCCTGGTTCGGTCGGACAACCTCGAGATGTTGGTGGACTCGCGAGCTTTATAACATTAGAAACTTCTAATCGTATGTTTCAATTTCATAGATGTCGCTTCAATACAGAAAACATCAGAATGCGTTGCCAAAAGGAGGATCCGCAGCTGAAATATTTATGGGAGATTATGGAGCGATGAAGTTGAATGTATTAGTGACTGGCATTGCAGGCGATATTGGCTTTGGAGTTTGTAAAATTCTGAGGCGCCATAAATTGGATGGGGAATTATATGGCATTGACATACATTCGAATCACCCAGGAAATATAGTTTGTAACGTATGTGCTGTAGCTCCTAGAGCGGATGCTGTAGATTATATAGATTGGATGAAGAGCTTTGTTACAAAGAACAAAATTGATCTCATTATACCGACTAGTGAGGCAGAGATTGGGGTTCTTGTAAGTCATAAAATCCGCAAAATAGCTGGAGCGGGAATTCTGATCAACCACGCAAGTATGGTAGAAATTTGTCTCGATAAGTATAGGTGTATTGAGTATCTTAAAAACAACGACCTGGAAGTTCCTGATACGGGCCTGTTGGCTAACTCGAGGCCTAGCGAATATCCGGTCGTATTGAAACCCAGAGCAGGAAGAGGGAGTAAGGATGTTAAGATCGTCTCAGATGAAAAAGAACTACCTTCTTCAAACGCTGAAAAGTATGTGTGGCAAGAATATTTAAAGAGGTCGGATGAGGAATACACATGTGGAGTTTTCTGGGGTAGCGATAGAACTGTTAGAAATATAATTTTAAGAAGAAGGCTTGAAAATGGAATGACTGCGAGTGGCGAGGTTGTTGAAGAGCCTCTCATAGAGAAATATATATCTAAAGTCGTTAATCTGTTTGAGCCTCCTGGCTGTTTTAATATCCAGTTACGGCTTACAGACAATGGGCCTCGCCTTTTTGAGATCAATCCTCGCTTATCTAGTACTTTGGTTTTTAGGGATTTGTTGGGATTTCAAGATCTTATTTGGTGGATAAAAGACTCTCTTGCAGAGCCTTTTGGTAAGTACGAACCTCCGCCTAATGGGGTCCGGTTTTATAGAGGTTCTAATGAATATCTGCTCTCAAAGCACCTGAAAAGTATGGAAGTTAACTATGAGTGAACCCTCAATAAATATAAACGGTAGACGTATTTCGGTGAAGGAGCCGCCTTATGTGATCGCCGAAATGTCGGCTAACCACAATGGAAGCCTAGATCAGGCTTTCAAATTACTTGAGGTAGCCGCGAAGGCTGGAGCAGATGCAGTCAAGCTTCAAACATATACTCCGGATACGCTTACTCTAAATTGCAATAACCCTGAATTCATTCTGGATGGTGGATTATGGGATGGGATGTCTTTATATGAGCTTTATTCAAAAGCATCTTTACCCTGGGATTGGCACCAGGATTTGTTCGATAAGGCAAAGGATTTAAATCTCACAATATTTAGCACTCCATTTGATAAATCAGCGGTCGACTTTTTAGAAAATCTAAATACACCAGCATATAAAGTCGCTTCTTTTGAGGTAATTGACTTGCCGCTTATTAAGTACATTGCGTCCACAAAGAAACCCATGATCATATCTACTGGAATGGCGGATAAAATGGAAATTCAAGAAGCTATAGATACTGCTCGTGACGGCGGTTGCAAAGATATTGCGATATTACATTGTGTCAGTGGATATCCTGCTCCGGCTGCTGATTACAATCTAAGAGTAATTTCTGACATGCATAGCAGGTATGGAGTAACGGTTGGTTTGTCTGATCACACGATAGATAATACCACGGCTATTACCAGTATCGCTCTTGGGGCTTCAATTATTGAGAAACATTACACCTTGGATAGAAATGGAGGCGGTCCTGATGACAGTTTTTCTCTGGAACCGAAGGATTTAGAAGATCTTTGTAGAGGCGCGAATATAGCCTGGTCCTCATTGGGAGCGAGTGACTATGGATATAAATCAAGTGAAATTGGAAGCGTTCAGTACAGAAGGTCTCTTTATTTTGTTAAAGATTTAGATGCGGGTAGCATTGTGACTGAGGAATCAGTCAGAAGTGTTAGGCCAGGAATAGGGTTACCGCCAAAAACAATAAACAAGATAATAGGGAAAAGACTAAAGAGAGCAGTTAAAGAGAATAGTCCTACAACTCTCGATGTTTTCGAAGATTAAAAGAGGAAAACTGGAACTATCTAATGTTGAGCTATGCGGAAGTGATTGATTCAGATGGCCAAGCGCAGGTTTTATATGACTTGTTGAGAGTAAGAAAGTATTCTATTAGTCACAGAGGTATGCCCGATTATGATGAACACATGGAGTTCGTGCGAAATCATCCTTATAGAACATGGCAGATAATATCTGAGTTAGATAAACCTGTTGGTACTTTCTATCTAACCAATGATAATGCTATCGGTATCAACCTGATTTGCGATCGAGCCAACATTTACAAGAACGTTATTTCATATATTTTTGACAACTGGAGCCCTTTAGGGGCTGTGAAGTCGATTAGGCCGTCCTTTTTTTTCATACGTGTGCCTATAGCCAACAACTGCCTCGCTGATGTTGTTGTCGAGCTTAAAGGAGCGCTCCTGGAGAAATCTTTCATTTTCACAAATTGATTGCGCATAATATATATTATGTTAAATTAGGTATGTACCCAGCGTGCTTCATGATATTTTTAACGGGTAAAAGATAGCTGCGCAGCAATCATTCCGTCCACCTCTTCTGATTCAATATTCGCTGAACGAATGCTTATCATGTTGTTTTCCCTCAACTGCAGAATCCATCTCAAAACTGAACTAAATCTCTGGTCTTCTAAATAAACGACAACAGCATCGTCTGACTCCGGTTGAAGTCTACTAAGTTTAATTTTGTTCAAGTTGGCGGTTCTTGTGATAATAGGAATGATTGCTGTGTTTGTGGTGCTGGTGCCATTGAAATCGCTTTTTGATTGTACGAGCTTATTAGTATTATTTTTGATGGTTGTTAATAGCGAATACATTAACCTTTCAGTGCTTTTTTGCTGGGCATGCCAATTGAGTAAAGGCTGAAAAATAATAGCCCAAATAAAAGTTAACAAAACAAGGATTGTCACAAATTTGATTACTGTTTGATCTCTGTTCGTGTGTGATAGATACCAGTCAGTGATGACGATACCGATCCTAGAATCAACTAATTTATACTTTGAAAAATCAATCATTTAGAGCCATCTTTTATTCTAAGTCTAGCTCTTACATTACCCTGTTCTTCTTCCGCATTATTCGTTTCCAATTGTAAATTAAATTGTAAAAGATTCTGTTTAAGTAGATTGAGAGCATCATAATTTTCTAAAAAGTGAAACCATTACTAATTCTTGGGTATCAGCATTGTAATTAAAATTGATGATAGAGCCGTTTTTTGGGAAAGTTCTAGAAACAATGTCTATCCTATCTAGAAAGTCTAGAGAGCGGTCTTCGTCGAGTGTCCGATTTAGTTTTGCATTGACCCTTCTGAGCAGTGCGTTGTTCGTTATTGGTTTAGATTCATTAGGAAATATCGATAGGTAGGCTTTAAAAGCTTCTTCGCTATAGTTGTTAGATCTATATCCTGCCCAGATTCCCTCTGTAAGAAAGAAACTGGCGACCATCAGAAAGCATATACCCGCAACCTTCAATAGCGAACCAATCTCACCGCTTGTGGATATTCTTGGAGCCGCAACTTTGAATTCTCCTTGCAGCAAATTCACACAATTTTTTTCGTTAAATTGACCCAATAAAGAGACCCATTCTTGGACCTCCTTTTGTTGCCCTGGGCCGGAGAGCTCAACTTTGAGCTCAAGCTCGCTTAGCTCAAGCTCAGACAGAGAGTAATTGTCTTGATAAATCGTCGTGTATTCTTCTTTTAAGCTATTTAAGGCCGTAATTAAGTTGGATCGATGGACTTGAATAGCACTTTGAGGTGTTTTCAATAATATGTCGTCATCTATAAGAAAAATATTTGCTGTCTTCTCCAATTCGCGTATCAAACCGGAAAGTAGAATTACTCGAGTGCCAGTAATTCCACAAAAATCCAAAAATTTAAGGCATTTGGACAAAATTGACCTCTCGATTAGATGGCAAGCTGTAGGTTCCCCTACCCTAATTTTTTTAGTGGCTATTTGGATATTTTCGACATCGGAAGAAACAAATTCCTCAGCCAAAAAAGGGAGTGCTTTTGTGATTTGTGCAGCATTTTTGCCTGGAACATTAAAGGACGTCACCACTGCCCAGTCGTTTGGAAGCAATATTGTTATCTGATAATCGGTAGCCCATTGATTGTTAAGATCCGATAAATCCATGAGCCCACGGGCATCCGTATTACCGCTGCCGATCAATGTCTTTGTGTTGTCTAGTATCGCCCAGTCTATCAGCACTTCAAAAGATTCTTCTTTATTAGGCTCTGGAACAGAAACAAATTTAATAAATAGATACTTCATTAAATACTTTGGATTTCAGTCTCGATTTCGATTTTTGAGGTAAAGAGTTTACCAAAATCTCGTTTTAGAATTGAGATCTTTCCATCTTTGGGGTTTCTATAGATTAATGAGGATAAGGAAACTAGGGTATTCCCAACCTTTGCTTGAGCGCTCATCTCGAAATACATGCTGCTAGTAGTTATTTTACCTAGTGCTTTCTGAAACTTCGGAAAAGACTGAACAAATTGTTCCGGGCTTTCAAATGCTCTTTGTGTTTCCGTTAACGTTACCAGTTCTGAAACAGATGCGTTTTCTGATAATACTTGTAAAACCTCAGCAGGTGCCGTGTTGACATTGATTTTAGAATTGGAATCGGGTATCAAGCACGCATATCGACTTAGTACAGACAGGTTTTCGGCGCTGATTGATTTCAGCAGCATTAATTCTGAAAAGTTGATCACTATCCGGTTCGCGGTTCTGTAGGGTATTTGATTCGAGGCGTAATCCATGTCTTCCGCGCCTAGGCTCTTAACTTCGGAGTCCTTGTCGATCCAGTCTCTCCAAAGATCCTCTATTTCAGTCGGTAAGCCAAGGGTCAGTAATAGTTTATTTACCGTTTTTATGGACTCTTTGCTGGTTTCAGACAGCACATTGTTTAGATTCACGCAGGCGTTTAGGTCATTGACATGAATTTCCAAGAAGCCTCCTTCATCTAATTCAAATGGCATAATGTTGCTCGCCCAGATTTCACCTAAGTGATCGATTTTGCTGCCAGTCGTTAAGTAGTCGTTGTAGAGCGCTTCTTTAGCCATAGACTCAGCCCCGAATAAGTATTGTACAGCCTGATTATGTTCAAAAGTGTTGGCATGTCTGCTCACAACAAGATTATGACTGCTGGTTAGGCGCCCCGTCACTGCCACCAATACAAATATGACTAGCAATACACTCACCAGCGCTAAACCCGATTGATTTTTTTGCTTACTATAATGCAAAAGGTAATTCCCAAATCCTTTCGACGAAATACTCGGGCTCCATCTCAATACGAACCACTATAGCCACTATACGGTCCAGTGGGTCATTTTGGTTTTTGTTACCGCTAGTCCACGTCATGTGTTCGTTGCCCCTCCCATCAACTGCGTAAAATTCTGCCCTTTCGATATCCTTAAACAATGTTTGATAGTTTGGTTCAGATATGGCGGCGCGATCCAACTCATTCCAATATCCTCTGATTAATTTCTTGTCTTGCCAGGTATATGCGACTCTTTGCACTTCAGAACGAGCATAGCCCAACGGGTTTCTCCAGCCGCTTCTAGTCAATTCCAGTGTTCCATCTAATCCGATTAAGAAAGCTTCTCTTGTTTCGCCATAACCATTTCTTATCGGGCGATCCACAAACTGTAAGATATCTCTCTGAAGAATCTGCAATCCTATGTGCAATTCCTGAAGACGCTCACCTTTTAGACTCAAGGCTTTATGAGAAGAAAGGGTCTGGGTTAAGAGTTGCCCACTAACAATTCCTATAATCCCAAATATAAAAAGAGCTACTAATATCTCAATCAGGGTGAAGCCTGATATATTTTTCTTCACTCAATTAACTCCAATGAATGCTACTGTTCGATCGAAAGGCCCTGTTAAGTCGCCTGTTTTATCAAGCTCATAAACCTTTACTTCAACTCGTTTGAGTGTCGGAATTTGAGTACCGGTAACTTCTGTTTGTAGTTCCCAATCTCGGTTGCCCATGTATGCTCGAGAGTACTCATTGCCAGCTTTTAAAGACTGTGGTTCGACGTACTTACGGAGGCGAATACGGGATATATGATTTTGCGCAACCCAGTGTGCGACTGTTCGCCTTTCCAGTGAAAAGGTTTGCTGGGCTATGTTTCCGATTGCAGAAGAGATAGAAATACCAACCACAGCGATGACGACCATTGCGATTAACATCTCTATTAGCGTGAATCCTCTCATTATATCTCTGAATACTCTATTGTTGTTTGAGATAGTCCGTCAGACGAAAGCACCCAAATTTGTTGCGTGCTTGCCAACGAACGTATTTCAATTTCAAACGGGGAGACCTCTCCACTAGAAAATATAATTAAGCTTGGCAATTCCTCGTTTTCATAGCTGACCGGCACAGAGTGATTTTCGACATTTAGAGAAATTACTGCTGTGTCTGAAAAACGGAATGTATTGAAGGGACGATCTGACAGAGGGGCCCATTGCTGATTTAGGATGTCAAGCGTAGAAAAGGTTATAGAATCCTTGTCGATGTCCAGTCCCCACTCTTGATTTTGTTGTAGCGCCTTATCTCTAGCAAGTTCGATCTTATTTCGAAGATCTTCGGCCAAACCCTGTACTTGTTGTCTTTGGCTCACGCCAAAATAATCTGGCAAAACCAAACTCATAGTTATGGCTATCAAAGCAACGACTATCAGTACTTCTACTAGAGTAAAGCCTTGGGCTAGAAATTTTTTGCGCACATTATTTATAGGTCATTTAGACGTATATCTGCGTCAAACCCCTCTCCTCCCTCCTGACCGTCCGCCCCTAAACTAATCAGAGAGTAAGAGCTGCCAGCTTTTTCATAAAGGTAGGGTGATCCCCATGGGTCGGTTGGAAGCTTTTTTAGGTACCCCTCAGGATTCCAGTTCTTGGGTTCTGGAAAGCCTGATGGCCTATCGATTAGGGATTCCAATCCTTGCTCACTAGATGGATATTGGAAATTGTCCAGCCGGTAGATCTCTAAGGTTTGGGATAACGCTCTTAAGTCTGTTTGAGCCGCTTGAACTCTAGCGGTATCTGGTCTTGAAAGTATATTCGGCACAACCACCGCTCCTAAAATACCTAATATCACGACAACGATTAATATTTCGATCAACGTGAACCCCGACATTGTTTTATTCATTAGATTTCCTTTTAAAGCAAATTAAACGATTTGATTCATGCTTAAAATAGGCAGTAGGACGGCCATCACAATAAACAAGACGGTACCCCCCATAATGATCATCATTGCTGGTTCGAAGAGTTTGACCAAAGTTGAGACCAACCTTTCAACCTCCGCTTGCTGATAATCAGCTATCCGCTCCAGCATTCTATCGAGCTCACCGCTTTGTTCTCCACTCCCTATCATATGCATCATCATTGGAGGGAAGTAACTGATGCTTTCTAGACTTTCTCTTAAGCTTTTGCCTTCTACAACATCCTGAGTTGCCTCACGCAAATCCGTTTGCAGGGCTTTATTAGCGACAACTTCACTGGCAATCTTCATTGAATCGACTAATGGGATACCAGATCTTGTCAAGATGGAGAGTGTATTTGAAAACCTGGCTGAATTAGAACTGCGAATTATTTTTCCTATTATAGGTAGAAAAAACTTATAAGCGTCCCAGATCAGTCTTACTTTTTGCTGATTTAAGAGCCCTCTAATAATTAGACTTACGGCCAATAAACCTGAGAGCAAAACCCACCAGAAGCTTTTCATTAATTCGGTGATTCCAATTAAAAGTGTTGTTGCCCAAGGAAGCGTTTGACCTGTATTTTCTATTACGTCGATCATGTCCGGAAGCACGTAAACCATTAATGCCCCAACAATAGCAAACGCAACGACAAGTAGAATAATCGGATACATCAAAGCCATCTCTACATTTCTGTATGATTCGTGCTCTCGCTCTAGGTAATTGGAAAGATTGTCCAGTACCTGATCTAAAAAGCCGGATTGCTCTCCCGCGGCTACCGACGAACAATACAAGTCCGAGAAACTACTAGGGTACTCTAGAAGACTCTGGGCTAGCGAGTTACCCTCTAAGACTCGACTTCTCACCCCCAATTATCAATGCTTTATTGCTTTGTTTCTCGTTTTGCTGAGCAATGGCATTTAAGGATTCTTCGATTGGCATACTAGATGCCAATAATGTTGACAACTGTCTAGTAAAAAGAACTCGGTCCAGGGCTTTGAGCTTTGGTGCGAATAGAGAAAAAACACTTCGATTATCGCCTTTATCAAATTGTTTATTTGTAGGCTCCACCTCCATTGGGGTGAGCTCTTGGTCTCTGAGGATCTGTCTTAGCTGGCGAGCGCTGTCCGCCTCGGAGATACCCTTGACCTCTTTCCCTTGAGAGTTGAGCGCAATGTATTGAAAGGCCGGCAAGATTAATATTCCTGGCTATTCTTCGAGAGTAACCCGAAGCACTTCTTGAAGCGTGGTTATCCCCCCTAAGATCTTTTGTTTTCCATCCTCTCTTATATTGGGGGCTCTTGAGCGTGCGTAGGCCGACAATTCTTGTTCACTAAGTTGATCGTGGATCATTTTTCGCATTTTTTCATCGATATTAACAAGTTCGTAAATGCCAGTTCGTCCATTGTAACCTGTCATAGCACAGTTATCGCATCCGGGTGCCTCGGAAACCACTGCTCGAGTTTCTTTCAGAAATGCAAGCTCCTCAGGGGTTGCCGGTCTTTCGACTTTACATGAGTCACAGAGCCTTCTCACCAGACGTTGGGCTAGAATACCTGTCAGAGATGATGATAATAAGAATGGCTCTACTCCCATATCCATCAATCTTGCGATTGCTCCAACAGCAGTATTCGTGTGTAAGGTAGACATCACTAGATGCCCAGTTAAGCTGGCTTGAACTGCAATTTCGGCTGTCTCTAAATCTCTTATCTCTCCCACCATGACTACATCTGGGTCCTGACGAAGAATCGCTCTCAAACCTCTTGCAAATGTCATGTCTGCTTTATTGTTAACTTGTGTCTGACCGATACCACTCAACTGATATTCGATAGGGTCTTCCACAGTCAATATGTTGATTGTCTTTGTGCTTAGCTCTGAAAGCGACGCATATAAAGTGGTGGTCTTTCCTGATCCAGTTGGACCTGTCACCAGGAATATGCCATGGGGTCTATGAACAATACTCTGGAGCTTTCCTAGAGACTTAGAGTCCATTCCTAAGTTTTCTAGATTAAGTCTTCCGGCTTGCTTGTCCAATAACCTCATCACTACACGCTCGCTGTTATTGGAGGGCAAGGTGCTCACCCTTACATCAACTTCTCTTCCTCCTATTTTTAGAGAGATTCTTCCATCTTGAGGTACCCTTCTCTCAGCTATATCAAGCTTTGCCATGACTTTAATTCTAGAGATGAGAAGAGGCGCTAATTCGCGCTTAGGTTTGACGATTTCGCGCATAATTCCGTCGATACGAAAGCGCACTATCAATTCTTTTTCAAAAGTTTCAATATGGATGTCAGAGGCGTTTTCTCGGATGGCCTCTGTGATAACCGCGTTGATAAGTCGAATAATCGGAGCATCATCTTCTCGTCCGAGAAGGTCTTCGTCTTCGGGTACAGAATCCGCTATCGACACAAGGTCTAATTCTTCTCCCAGATCCGCGACGATTTGCTTGGCTTCAGATGAGTCTCTCGAGTATGCAGTAGCAATAAACTCATCAAATTCTGCAGATTCCATGTATTCAATGACTATTTCGTTTCTGGCAACGCGATGGAGTTCCGCAAGAACTTTAAATGGTATGTTGTTCTTGCACTTTACCTCGCTACTACCTGGAGTCTCACTAAGAACTACACCAAAGCGATTGGCATAACTAAAAGGTAAACCATTTATAACCTCTTTTTCGATAATCGTTTCGCTCAATGTTAGTGTATGCTTGATTGGAGTTGGAAATTATAAACCTTTCAAAAGAAATTATTAGCTATAGGTTTTAGTTAATTAAACTCTTATTTTGGTTTTAGTGCTGTCGTTTTTTAATTAGGGATATTATCAATTGGAATTTCTGGGAAAACACATCTTATCGGTGGACCAATTTGATAGAAATGCAACAGAACAAGTGTTTAGTGTTGCGGACGAAATGCAGATTTATGCGGAAAGAAAGAGAATCACTCGTGTCCTCGAAGGGGCGATATTGTCTAATATGTTTTTTGAACCAAGCACTCGAACGAGGGTTTCTTTTGGATCGGCGTTTAATCTTCTCGGCGGAGAAAGTGTGCGTGAAACTACTGAGGTTAAAGACTCTTCATTAGCAAAGGGTGAGTCTCTCTACGACACGGCCAGGGTGCTTTCAGGGTACAGCGATATTATTGTGATGAGGCATCCTGAGGAGGGAAGTGTTCGGGAGTTCTCCGAAGCTAGCAGGGTCCCAGTAATAAATGGTGGAGACGGTGCAAACGAGCATCCAAGCCAAGCGCTTCTTGATTTGTACACTATGAAAAAAGAATTGGATACTAAGGATAAGGGATTAGACGGTCTTAGAATCGCGTTGATTGGAGACCTGAAAAACGGACGGGCAGTCCATTCATTGTGCAAGTTACTGTCTCATTATCAAAATATCACGTTTAATCTAATAGCTCCCCAGGAACTTGAGTTATCTGAGGAAATAGAAGCCGCGCTCTTAAGGCAGGGTCATACAACTAAAAAACACGTCCGTCTTGAAGAGGGTATCAAGGACGTTGAAATAATCTACGTTACCCGCACTCAAGAAGAACGCTTTACGTCTCAAGAGGACGCCGACAGGTACAAAGGGCTATTTAGACTTAACCAATCGATATACACAGAACACTGCGCACCAAACACCGTGATCATGCATCCTCTTCCTAGGGATTCGAGACAGGATGCTCAGGAACTCGATACTGATATGAACGAAAATCCTAATTTGGCTATTTTTCGCCAAGCTGATAACGGAGTTGTTGTCAGAATGGCTCTATTTGCTCTGGTGCTCGGCGTGGTTGGCGAGGTTCATAATCACTCGCAACCCGTGACGTGGTTCAGCGCCAGGCGTTAGCTCATTAATTAGCTTCTTTTACGAGGTTTTTTGGGGACCTTCGGAAGATTTTCTCGCCATGCTTTTGGAGCACTCTTATACCCACGGCACGCCGCTAGGTATTTGGTGGCTTCATTCCAAGCTTTAGTATCACCAAGTTTTCGAACAGAAAATTCTCGAACTTTACTCTTTCCATCTACCTGAACTTGCACCCTAAAGGCCGGTGAAGGTCTAAATACAATATTAATGCCTCGTACACCCGTAGAGTGTTTTTTGTCTGTTACGGCTTCACGCGTTCTCTTAGCTTTCGCAGAATCTTGGTTTTTCCGCCCATTTGGAGTCTAGATCTTTTGCCTGCTTGATCACTTCCTTTTGTTTTGTTTTGTTTAAACCGATGAGGCTAAAGTACTCCTGCTCCAGGGTCCCATTTATACTTCTAGCAACCCTGAGCAACTTTCCATCATTCAATTGGTATACGGCCACCTATTTTTACTCCTACTATGTGATATTGATTTTTAACTAGCGTTAAATTTGATTCTCTAATTCCGGTAACGCGGTAAACAGATCTGCCACAAGTCCATAGTCTGCGACCTGAAAAATGGGGGCATCTTCATCTTTATTGATAGCAACGATAACTTTGCTATCCTTCATTCCTGCCAGATGCTGAATGGCCCCTGAGATGCCTACAGCTATATACAAATCCGGAGCAACGATCTTGCCAGTTTGACCTACCTGCATATCATTTGGCACGAAACCCGCATCCACGGCAGCCCGCGAAGCACCGATAGCTGCGCCTAACTTATCCGCTATACCGTCTAGCAACGAGAAGTTATCCCCGTTCTGCATGCCTCTCCCGCCTGAGATGATGACGTCGGCTGAGGTTAACTCGGGGCGCTCTGATTTTGCGATTTCTTCCTTGATAAAAGTCGATACACCAGCGTCGGCGACAACGTCTGAGGTTTCTATTGACGCGCTCCCGCCTTCGGAGGCGGCTGGATCAAAGGCAGTGCCTCTGACAGAAATAACTTTTACGGCATCCGAAGATTTGACCGTCGCTATTGCATTTCCAGCATAAATGGGCCGTTTGAAGGTGTCTTCTGCTTCAACAGCCACAATATCGGAAATTTGAGCAACGCCCAAAGTCGCCGCAACTCTAGGTAGAAAGTTTTTCCCTGTTGTTGTGTGGGCCGACATGATATGGCTATATCCAGAGGCCACTTCCACTACTAAAGAGGCAATATTTTCCGCCAATTGATGCTCATACGCTCCGTTATCAGCTTTAAGCACCTTGCTGATTCCTGGAATCGCCGCGGCTTGCTCTGCAACCGCATCGACGTTGGTCCCGGCAACCAAAATGTCGATATCGCCACCAATAACTTGGGCAGCAGCCACCGTGACCAGAGTAGGAGTTTTTAACTCCGTATTATCGTGTTCAGCTACAATTAAAATGCTCATCCAATCACCTTTGCTTCGTTCTTGAGTTTATCCACGAGCTCTTCAACGCTCTCCACTTTTATACCCGCTTGGCGTTCTGCCGGCGGTTCGACCGAGAGAACTTCAAGCGTTGGGGTCATGTCTACACCGAGTTCCGATGGGGACAAGACATCTAAAGGTTTTTTCTTCGCTTTCATGATATTTGGCAAAGAAGCATATCGTGGTTCATTTAATCTTAGATCAGTGGTAACAATTGCAGGTAGGTTGATTTTGATTGTTTGTAATCCGCCGTCTATCTCTCTTGTGACTTGCGCCGCACCCTCTTCCAGATTGAGTTCAGAGGCAAAGGTTGCTTGAGATAAGCCCGATAGCGCGGCGAACATCTGTCCGGTTTGCGTATTGTCTCCATCGATACTTTGCTTCCCAAAAATTATGAGATCAGCCTGCTCTTTGTCTTGGACTGCTTTAAGAGCTCGTGCAATTGCAAGAGGTTGTGCATCAGCTTCCGTTTCGACAAGAATTGCTCTGTCAGCTCCTAGAGCTAGACAAGTTCTCAATTGCTCTTGAGAGGACGTCCCGCCTACAGTCACGGCTACGACTTCTTCGGCTTTGCCAGCTTCCTTCAAACGCACAGCTTCTTCTATTGCAATCTCGCAGAATGGATTAACTGACATTTTGACATTGTTTAGATCCACCCCGCTGTTATCAGGCTTTACCCTCACCTTGACGTTGTAGTCCACTACTCTCTTTATTGGTACAAGTACTTTCATAAGCTAGTCGCTCCTTGCTTTGGCTTGTAATTCTGTGTCGATAAAAATGGTATGCCCCATTTTCACTAAGGCCTTCGAAAAAAAGAGATCGAAGACTGCTGTAACGAGAAGAATGTTTATTTCAGGGCGCGTATTGTCGCTTTGCTAACTATTAAGGTCAAGAAAAGTCACAAAAAGGGTTATAATTATGTTCAAAAGTAGAGGTTTAAGGTCTTTGTAAATGGAAAATGAAGCGCAAAGAGAGTCAATGGAATTCGACGTGGTTATTGTTGGCGGCGGACCTTCGGGGCTGTCTTCGGCATGCCGTTTGATGCAACTGGCAGAAGAGAATGGAACTGAAATTTCGGTATGTCTTGTAGAGAAAGGATCGGAAATTGGAGCTCATATTCTCTCTGGTGCTGTGTTCGAACCAACAGCTCTAAATGAATTGTTTCCCGATTGGGAGGAGCGAGGTGCTCCGTTAGACAATCCGGTAACGGAAGATTTGATGTATGTCATGGTTAATGAGGTAAACAGAATCAAGCTTCCTAGCTTTGCCTTACCAGCCGATGCTCATAATGAAGGAAACTATGCATTAAGTCTCGGAAACCTTTGTCGTTGGTTAGGCGAACAGGCCGAATCGATGGGTGTGAATATTTTTCCTGGTTTCGCCGCTTCCGAAATTCTTTATAACGATGATGGTGCGGTAAGGGGCATCGCAACCGGTGATATGGGAATAGGGCTCGACGGAGAGAAAAAAGGGAGCTACACCCCCGGTTACGAACTCTTAGCGAAATATACGATTTTTGCTGAGGGCTGTAGAGGGCATCTTGGCAAGCAAATCATACGAAAGTTTGATTTAGATGCAAACTCGGGAACCCAACATTATGGTATAGGATTCAAAGAGTTGTGGAGCATATCTCCAGAAAAGCATAAGAAAGGAAAGGTGCTTCATTCTATTGGTTGGCCTCTCGGGTTTACCCCGTCCGCGACAGGTGGATCCTACCTTTACTATTTGCCAGATAATCAGGTCGCTCTGGGTTTGATCGTCGATCTAAGCTACAAAAATCCACATCTCTCGCCTTATGATGAGATGCAGCGATGGAAACATCACCCTTTAGTGTCAGAAGTCCTGGAAGGAGGCGAGCGCATATCGTATGGGGCTAGAGCTCTTGTAAAGGGAGGTTTGCAAGCGCTTACAGCGAATGCTTTTCCCGGTGGATTGATAGTGGGCGACGATTCTGGCTTTCTTAATCCGCTAAAAATAAAGGGGAGCCACACGGCGATGAAGAGCGGAATGCTGGGGGCTGAAGCGGTTTTTGAGGAGCTAGCGTTGGGTAATTCTTCGACCGCACCGTCCAGCTTCGAAGATAAATTTAAATCTTCGTGGTTATTCGATGAGCTCCACCGGGCCCGTAATTTTGGTCCTATGGCTCATAAGCTTGGTACCCTGTTCGGTGGTGTCTACTCATCCATTGAGCGTTTTATTCGGCCAATCGCTCGTTGGACTTTTAAGGATCCAACACCTGATTATGCAACCTTAAAGGAGGCTAGTAAGACTGAAAAAATCGAGTATCCAAAACCTGATGGTGTTATTTCTTTTGATAAATTGTCCTCAGTGTTTTTGTCAAATACCTATCACGAGGAAGACCAGCCTTGTCATTTGACCCTTCAAGACCCTGATATTCCAATTTCTATTAACTTACCGAAGTATGATGAGCCGGCTCAAAGATACTGCCCAGCCGGCGTATACGAAGTGCTAGAAGAAGAAAATGGTGAGCCAAAGTTTCAAATTAACGCCCAAAATTGTGTGCATTGCAAAACCTGTGACATAAAAGACCCTGCGCAAAATATAACCTGGGTAGTTCCGGAAGGAGCCGGCGGACCAAATTATCCAAATATGTAATCCAGTTATAGGGTGGGGCCGAGGGAAAAAGAAGAGTCTGAGCTATAAATGATGAGTTGATTGTTTTTTTCAACCCCATAGTCGATAAGTTGATAGAACACATTTCTAGTCAATACGGCATTCAGCCCAGAGCGGACGTGGATGTAAGGTTTACCCTCTGTGACCCAAAGAACGTGCTCTTTATCTAGAATTACCAGGTCACCAACGTTGGTTTCGAAGATGATATCTGTTTTTGGCGACTCCCCCCGAACCTCAAAGCTAATGGCCACAAAGGGCGCGTCTTCAACTTCAATCCTCAGTTTCTGAGCAGGTGTGACCAGAAAGTAGCTGTTTTCTTCTCTCACTAATATTGTCGAAAAAAGCTGTACGAGTTCTTTTCGTTTTATCTCGCCACCTTCGTGAATCCAGGTCCCATCTCTCGATATTGTTATGTCGATAATACCGAGGTCCTTAGGAGTCCATGTTTCAACAGGAGGCAGTTTGTTATTGCGCTGCTTTTCGAGTAGTTCGTCGAACAGCGACTCTATTTTAGTCAATACAGGACCACCAATTTCATTGCTCGAGAGGCGTTAACCGCCGATAAACTTCATAACAGTTGTTTCACCACGAAAACTAGTTTGCTGTTTAGAGGCAATAGCAAACCCCAAAATCTCGGTCATTTTCTCTAATGCCAACTCTCTGGGAAGACTCAACAACTTCCTAACATCGTGAGATTTAGAACTAGATAGACAGCCATAAATTCTTGCGTTTGCAGACAACCTCAGTCGATTGCAACCGCCACAAAAAGGCTCGCTTTCATTAGCAATGATTCCAAACCGACCTCTACCTTCTACGCAATACCTAATCGCTGTAGAGTCCTTCGGTGATTCTAGTTGTTCGAAATCGTATTTATCTCCAATAAGCTTTAATATGTCAGCAAGGCCGAAAAACTGAGCATTAAACTCTCGGCTATGTTGTAAATGCCCCATCTTCATAAGTTCGATAAATCGAAGTTCTATATCGTTCTTCAAGCAGTAGTCCAGCATTGGCAGTATTTGCTCATCATTGTGTCCGCGCATCGGAACCATGTTTACTTTGACTGATATTCCTCTCTCTTGGAGCATTGAAATGCCTGTCAAGACAGTTTTTAAATCACCAGATCTTGATATTTTTCTAAAATAGCTTTCGTCTAAGGTGTCTAAGCTGACGTTAATTCGCTTTAAGCCACTGCTCGATATAACGTCAATCTTGCGCGGCAAAAGCTGACCATTGGTAGTTATAGAAACGTCATCCAGCTCGAATTCCTGCATTTGCCTGGTCACTAGGTCAAATTTCGGACTCAATAAAGGTTCCCCACCAGTCAACCTAATTTTATTTATTCCGGCTGCCTCGATCAAAAGCGAAATCGCTGTTATGGTCTCTTCTCCACTCATTTCATCGGCAGCTGCCAGTAATCGTTTCCCATTTGGTACGCAATATGTACAAGCGTAGTTGCAGGCAGCAGTCAGGCTTACTCTGAGATTGCGAAAATTTCGTCCAAATCTATCGCTTATCAATGCCTTCTTCCTTTGAGAATCGATTTCTTCATTTCAAGGATTCAACTAGGTTATCCACGAAATTTCGTGCCCAGAATACTCTATTGGAGCCTTTTACTATGATTTTGTCGCCCGGTTTTTGCATAGATTCCGAGCTCTGCAATCAGATCAGTGTTTGCTTCTGGAAACCACCTAGAACTTTCAGTCTCTTTAAATCCCTCGCCCACTAAAAACACTTTATCAAAAGCCGAGAAAACTTTTCCCATCTTTTTATGCTCGTTCGCTGTAATGTCTCCCAGCTCAAGCATCTCTCCTAATACGGCAATTTTTCGACCTGATGACTCATCCTGAGCCATGGACGTGAGAGCGGCCAGCATGCTTTGAGGGTTCGCGTTGTAGCTGTCATCGACAACCGTTACACCTGAAACCCTGGTTTCGTTGCCTCTTCCTTTGGGTATGGCCTCTTCTGTGAGTTCCAGAGAATTAGATATATCTAGATCGAGTAGCTTTTGTGCCAACAAGACCGCGCTCATGGTGAGAGCACGATGCCGCCCTCCTCCAGGAATTTTTACTGTCAACGTTTCCCCGAAGAGATCCAACCGCATGGTGCCTTCGCTCACCGAAAGAATTCGCGAATGACTTCCGGAAGAATCCCCAAAAAAATAGGAGTCTTTTGGTGCATAGGCTTTCAAGTTCTCGTCGCAAACGAATAAGGCTGTGGGTTTGTTCGGATTTGAGATGCTTAGTTTTTCATTTCGTAATTTTTCTAGTGAATCGAAATTGCCAATATGAGCTTGATGAACGTTAAGTAGCACAGCTAAATCCGGATTAACGAGTTCTCTAAGAGGGGCTATTTCTCCTGCATGATTAGTACCTATCTCAAATATAAACGGTCCTCTTGAATCATGAGGAGCATTTGCTAAAGACAAAGGAACGCCAATATGATTATTAAAGCTAGCTGGTGATCCGTAACCCCCTACTCCTTGCACGAAGAAGTTTTTGAATGTGGTCTTACCGCTACTGCCGGTCACGGCTGTTACAGGACCAGAGACTATGCTTCGAGCCTTTCGTGCGATAGCCCATAACGCATCGTAAGTGTCAGGTACTGTGTATGTGGCCAGTTCAGATTTGATGTCCTGTTCTACAACACATGCTGAAGCACCCCTTTTTTTAGCGTCTTCGACATAATCATGCCCGTTTCTATCGCTGATCCGGCTCGGATTAAATCGAGGACCAGGATCTCCTGCTAGCGCCACAAAAAGGTCCCCCTCTTCGGCCTGTCTGCTGTCGATAATCACCCGGTAGATATTCTGGATTAAACCCGATGATTTTGTTTTCAAGAGCTGGGCAATTTCGTCTCCAGTCCATAGGACTTGCTTGCTTTCATTGATGGAATTCACGCTAATTCACAATCTCGTCTATACTGGCCCAGAGAATAAACTCGTTACAAACAAAGGATGAATCATGGCCAGCGCTGAATCTGAAGGTATTTTTTCTCGGATAGGAACGGTAATCACCAAGACTCGCAATTTTGTCTTGAATACCTTGTTCTTGATCATCTTAATAGCGATCATCGGAAGTTTTTTTACCTCTACAGGTTCTGCGCCAATACCCGAGAAAGGCGCGTTAGTTATAGACCCTAGAGGCATTCTAGTGGAAGAACGCACCTTCTCAAATCCCCTAGATAATCTCTGGAATTTAAATTATGACATCCTCGAAGCCGAACTTGGAGAGATTACTCGAGCCATCGAATTAGCAGAGAATGATTCGCAGATCGAGATGATTATTCTTGATCTAGAAGGTCTTGGTAATATTTCCTTAGCCCAAGGCGATAGAATCGTTGATGCTCTTCTACAATTTAAGAACTCGGAGAAAAAGATTGTTTCGTATGCGAATAGCTACTTGCAGAGTCATTACTACGTATCGAGCGTTGCCGACGAGCTCTATTTGAACCCAATGGGTAGCCTAGTGATTGATGGTTTTGGGGGAAGCAACCTTTATTTTAAGGATTTTCTCGATCGATACGGATTTGAAGCACACGTTTATCGTGTAGGAGATTATAAGGAAGCTGTTGAGCCATTCATTCGCAACGACATGTCGGAGGAATCAAAAGAGGTCAACATGCGGATGCTCGAGAAGCTTTGGGCTGGTTTTTCAGAAAAAATTGAAATACATAGGAAACTGGATTCTGGTTCTATTAACCGCTACGGGGTCGGTTTTGCAGAGGAACTTAAGAAAACAAAAGGCGATTTTGCTCGAGCGGCAATCGAAAATAACCTTGTGGATGAATTGTTAACTTGGGATCAAGCCCGAGTAAGATTTGGAGATCGAGTTGGTTTTCAAGAAGACGAAAGTATTAACAGCATCGATTATCAAAGTTATCTCTCATCCCAAGGCCCAGATATCAGCTTCAGCACTGATAAAATCGCTGTCATCAATATACAAGGCCCGATTTTCTTATCCAGTGAGGGTATGGGGGCGACTTCCGCGGACACGGCTATTCAACTTATCCGTGAGGCAAGACGCTCTGAAGAGGTGGTTGCAATAGTCGTTCGAGTTGACTCTCCAGGAGGGAGCGCGTTCGCATCGGAAATGATCCGACTAGAATTGGAACTCGCACAAATCGATGGGATCCCGGTGGTAGCCTCTTTTGCTAGCGTGGCTGCATCTGGGGGCTACTGGCTATCAGCAACCTCCGACTATATTTTTACTGAACCTAATACGGTGACAGGTTCAATCGGGGTTTTTAGTGTGCTGTTCACGGCTGAAAAAGCAGCTAGCAATATCGGAATTCAAACCGATGGGGTTGCCACAACTCCTTTTTCTCAAGTTGATCCTTTCACAAAACCGAACCCGCAATTGAGTGAAGCGCTGCAGCTAAGTGTAGAGCATGGTTATAACCAATTCATCGAACTGGTTGCTAGAGGCAGAGGGCTTGAGCGAGACCAGGTGGAGCCAATAGCGCAAGGAAAGGTTTGGTTGGGAACTGAAGCAGTTGAAAACGGACTCGCAAATAGCTCAGGCAGTCTTTCAGAAGCTTTGAACAAAGCTGCCGAACTTGCTCAATCCGAGGACTGGTCGCCGTTATTTATGAAGAAGCCAGTTGATCCGAGAGACGCTTTTTTAGCGGAGTTGCTTAAGACGGCCAATGTTGGTTCAATCGTGCCTGAAACCGTGAAAAACGTTATCAGTCTTTCTGAGATAGATGAGTTGATATACCAGGTCAAACAGAGCTCCAAATTACAAGCTCTGTGTGAAGTTTGTGTGTCAGGACTTAGATGAGATTTTCTGCCAATACTGCTGTGTGATCTCCTTAACCTCTTTGCGCATCAGCGTGATAGCGATTAGGTTGGGGATAGTCATCAAAGCCACCGTGACATAAGCAACAGCCCAAATAAACTCGGTGTCTGAGATGGTTGCTAAGAAAAAGGCTAGTACGTAGAGCAAACGGTAAGGTAATAGCCAGCGAACACCAAAAAGGTAGGTTACCGCCCTATCGCCGTAGTAAGACCATGCCAAAGCAGTAGAAAAAGCAAACAACACTAACCCAATGGACACCGTATATTCGCCTATCACCCCTAGGAAACTTGATCTGAATGCCTCAATTGTAAGCGGCACAGTGTGAATCAAAGATTTTCCTGTAATTGTAATATTTTCTGCATTCGGCCGACCTTCTACAACCTCTAGGTCTCCGGAGTATGGTCCTGTTTCATTAGCTATTTGAAAGTCTTCGGCAATTGATCGGTTATGAAGTAATGTCACGTCTGGAGAACGAATCTTTCCTCTATCGATCTTAAGAACACCTGTGAATGCAACCACAGAATCGTCGTCAGGCGGCAGCAAATCCAAGTGCTGAGACAATGCTCGAACATGTTCCGGGTTGCTTTCTTGATACGTTCCTTCTACAAACTCGATACTGAAATCAGAGAATTCGTTCTCAAACTTCTGATTCCACACGCCCGAGGAGAGGATAACCATGCCCGTCAGGGTACATAAAATCAGAGTGTCTATGAAAGGTTCTAATATTGAGACCATCCCCTCTGACACTGGCTCTTTCGTTTTAGCAGATGCATGTGCGATTGGTGCGGAGCCCTGACCAGCTTCATTTGAGAACAAGCCCCGGTTAACGCCTCTGTTAAAGGCATACGCAAAACTGGCGCCTAAAAATCCTCCTGCCGCAGCGGAGCCAGTGAAAGCTTGCTCGAATACCGAAAAGAACGAAGGAATAACATTTTCTATGTTATTACCTACAACTAAAAGCGCTGCGATGGCATAGAGTACGCCCATAAATGGAACTAGAGTGGCCGCAACCACTGCTATTCGTTTAATACCGCCAACGATCACTGCTCCCAGGAGTACAGCCAGTACCAACCCTGAAATCCAAGTCGGCAAATCAAAAGAAGCCGCTAAACCGCTTGCTAAGCTGTTAGCCTGAGGCATGTTTCCAGACCCGAATGAGCTGATAACTGTGGCAGCGGCAAAGATCACAGCGAGCCACTTTAGGTTAAGAGCATCCTCCATAAAATTCATCGGGCCGCCAACAACTTCTCCGTTTGGATCAATCCTTCGATATTTGTGACTAACGGACACCTCAACAAACTTGGTCGTCATCCCAAGAAAAGCGGTTGCCCACATCCAAAATAAGGCGGCGGGACCCCCTAAATAGATAGCAAATGCGACCCCGCCAATATTGCCTGTTCCGACCGTGCCTGAGAGTGCGGTAGCTAACGCTTGAAAATGGGTGGTGTCTCCTGGGTCATCTTCGGAGCTGTGCTTCCCCCACAGCACCGACCAAGCATGCCGAAAATAACGTATTTGAGGAAATCCTAGATAAATAGTGAAAAACAGCCCGACACCTAGAATTAGAAAAGGGAAATAGAATGCTCCGCCGAGCAGGCCATCGGCAAAAATAACTATTTTTTCAAGAGTTTCGATAAATTTAACCTTGAGTTAATTGCTGAATAAAGCCTTATACATTACATTAAAAAGCTCGTTCTGTTCCATTGTGCCTCTAACCATGTCTGAAGCTAATCCTGTGGCATAAGCCGCCACATCTTCTCCTGCGTGAGTCTCCATATACATGGGTCTAGTGCTAAGTTGTCGGTAATCAATTGATTTGGTGTCGACTTTGCTTAGATCAGGGATTTCCTTCAAATAACCAGGCCCATTGGCATAGCTTAACGTCGTGTAGGGTTTTCCAAGTGCATCCGGTACGTCGTGTCCGCCAGCTCTAGCAAGTCCTAATATTGGGTTGCCTCTTGCTTGATAGCCGCTAATCGTCAACGTGTGACTATGATCCGATGTAACTAGTATTAAAGTTTCTGATAAATCTACCATGTTTAAAGCGATCAAAACTGCTTTTGAAAGTTCTACCGTATCTGTTATTGCTCTGTATGCATTACCAGCATGATGCCCATGATCGATCCGACCCGCCTCAATAAGCAAGAAGAAACCGGTCTTATTTTTGTGATCGAGCGCATTTAAAGCAAATTCAGTCATTTCGGACAACGCAGGTTCGCCGGCCTGATCCTTCAAGCGATCTGCCTCGAAGTGCATATGAGAAGATTCGAACAACCCCAAAATCTGATGGCTTTTTCTTAGATTTAAGCTCCTCAAGCCTTCTAAACTCCAAACATAGGACCTATTTTTTTTGTCTTCGATCCACTCATTTATTAAGTTTCTTTTATCGGTACGTTTGCCCGATCGGCTTTCATACTCAGGATCTGGCTCATATTGAGGGAGGAAATTTGCTCTTCCACCCCCTAAAATAATATCCACACCATCTCCATGTTTAAATTCAACTAGTTGCCGTGCTATATCCTTGCAGCCGTAGGTAACGGCATCTTCTGAAAGATCATCATTATCTTCCCAATTTCTCTCAATGTAATGAGCATAAGCGCCTGCTGGGGTAGCGTGAGTAATTCTTGCCGTTGATACAACGCCGCTGCGCATGCCTCGCTGCTCGGCCATTTCTAGGATCGTCGGCAATTGATTAGTCAAAGAATCCTGACAATTGCCTCGTTCTACACTTGCGTTCACTCCAGATACTCCAGCTCGAGTCTTTTGTCCCGTTAAAATGGCGCTAATTGTGCCCGCGCTATCAGGAACCTGAGCATCTGTATTATAGGTCTTGATTAAAGCGAGATTTTCAAACTCTTCAAAAGATAAAGAGTGCTCTTCGCCTAATTTACCTTGTTGCTGTCCCTCAAAGATTCGTGCGGATGTCACGGTGCTCACGCCCATCCCATCGCCTAAAAAGAGTACGACGTTCTTCGCATTAGAGATTAAGGGCGCCAACAAAAAAAATACTACCGCAAAACGCAACATCCAAATCTCTCTTATTTGGTTGAACAATAGGGCACGGTTTGAACTGAAAAATATCAGACTTATTGAGGTTCGTTATACTATTGATTTATGTCTGAAGAATCCAAAATAACGTCAAACAGAACATTCTGTTCCATAAAGCTTGTTCCTACCCAAACTATACTGATCTGCTGACTTGTCGCAAGGTAACAAATTCTTCTGCCGCTGTTGGGTGTATGCCGATCGTGGCGTCAAATTGACTCTTGGTCGCGCCTGCGATCAAAGCGACTGCCAAGCCCTGAACCAGCTCTCCAGCATCTCCCCCCACCATGTGTATACCTAATACAGCGTCGGTACTGCGTTTTACGATCATCTTCATAAAAGAACGCTCTTCTCGATTGGTCATCGTAAGCTTCATGGGTTTGAATTGAGATTCGTAAATATCAAGATCCCCGGCATGGTTGACTAAGGCTTCTTCCTCCGTCAGGCCTACGGTCCCGATATTAGGCTGGCAAAATACAGCGGTCGGAATATTGTCATAGGATAATGTGGGATAACTCTCGTCCCCAAATAACTGGTTAGCGATGCACATCCCCTCTTCTATAGCTACCGGTGTTAACTGTATTCGATCGGTGACATCACCAATGGCATAAATGTTTTTTTGGCTGGTCTGGTATTTTTCGTTCACCAAGATTTCGCCTCGTTCGCCCAGTTCAACGTTGGCTTGATCGAGTCCTAAATTACTGGTGTTCGGCTTTCGACCTGTCGCATACAGAACCAAGTCACTCGAAATTTTTTCTCCATTAGACAGCGAGAGAACTCGAGAGTGTCCAGAAGAAGAAATAGAATTTACTTCCGTATTAAACATTAAATTTATGTTTTTATTAACAATCTCATTTTTGACAAATTCTCGGATTGAGATATCGAATCCTCGTAGAAATAGTGGCCCCCTATAAACTAATGTCGTCTCTACACCCAAACCTGCAAATATCCCTGCAAATTCGACAGCTATATAACCTCCCCCCACAACGACTACTTTTTTAGGGAGTTCGGGCAGATAAAAGGCTTCATTTGAGGTGATAACCAGATCGTTACCGGGAAAATCTGGAATTGTTGGAGTGCCTCCCGAAGCAACTAGAATGTACTTGGCGGAATAGCTTTGTCCTCCAACCTCTACAGTATGCTCATCTTTTAGCACGGCTCTTTCATGGTGAACTTCAACCCCTGCCCCGTCTAGCAGGTTGGCGTATATACCATTTAAACGCTCAATCTCTTTGGTCTTATTATCTCTTAAGGTGGACCAATTAAATTGATCTACTTTATTTTCCCAACCATAGAATTTAGCGTCCTGAAATTCCTCATGGAAATGGGAGCCATACACAAACAGTTTTTTTGGAACGCAGCCTACGTTGACACAGGTGCCTCCTAGGAAGGTTGACTCGGCAACCGCCACTTTTGCGCCAAATTGAGCGGCCATTCTGCTGGCGCGCACGCCTCCAGAACCCGCACCTATTACAAACAGGTCATAGTCATATTTCATTCGTATCGATACTATAAGCTTTTGTTGAAAAGCGTATTCAAGTTAGTCGTTTAGTGCAAATGACTTTGTTTATGCCTAACAGGTCCTCCTATTAGTCGAAGGTTTTGAAAACATGAAAGTCAGCATATTTGGAAGCGGTTACGTTGGTCTGGTTACGGGCATTTGTTTTGCTGAGCAGGGTAATGAGGTCATGTGTATTGACATCGACAAAGATAAAATCGAAACCCTTCGTTCCGGAACCATTCCAATTTATGAACCAGGTCTAGCAGGTTTATTGACGAATAACATAAAAGGTAATCGTATTCGTTTCTCGGATTCTATTCAGGAAGGCGTTGCGTTTAGCGATTTGATATTTATTGCAGTCGGTACGCCTTCAGATGAGGACGGCTCTGCAGATCTACAATATGTTTTATCTGTCGCTAAGAGCATTGGCCAGCGAATGCAGACTAATAAGCTAATAGTTAATAAGTCAACTGTACCGGTAGGCACAGCAGACAAGGTTGCTGACGTTGTTTCCAATGAATTGTCTTCTAGAAATAGCGAACTCAATTTTCAAGTTGCTTCAAATCCAGAGTTTCTAAAAGAAGGGGCCGCGGTCGAAGACTTTATGAAGCCTGATAGGATTGTGGTTGGGACGGAAGACCCCTCGTCAATTGAGACATTTAAGGAGCTCTACGCTCCGTTTAATAGAAACCACGACAAAATGGTCTTTATGGATGCGCGCTCTGCTGAGCTGACTAAATATGCAGCAAATATTATGTTAGCTACCCGTATAAGCCTTATGAACGAATTAGCTAGTATGGCTGATCTATTGGGAGCCGATATTGAAGCCGTTAGAAAGGGTATTGGTTCAGACCCAAGAATCGGCCCTAATTTTTTGTATGCTGGCACTGGTTATGGAGGTTCTTGTTTTCCAAAGGATGTAAAAGCACTAATTCATATGGCTAAGGAGCTAGGTGCGAGTGCAAATATTGTAGCAAGTGTTGATGCAGTAAATTCGAATCAAAAACTAATCCTCTTCAAAAAGCTCTATGATTATTTTGATGGAGATCTCAAAGGGAAAGTATTTACGCTGTGGGGATTAGCGTTCAAACCAAATACCGATGACATGAGAGAGGCTCCTAGTCGAGTATTAATCGAAAAGTTGATCGAGTCCGGAGCGACCATTAACGCTTATGACCCTCAAGCATCGGAAGAAGCGCGACGCCTTTATCCTGATGAGAATGCATTAAAGATCTTTTCAAGTGCAAATGAAGCGCTCGAACAGTCTAGTGGTTTAATAGTGGTAACCGAGTGGAATGAGTTTCGTAGTCCCGATTTCGAGTTGATAAAGAACAAGTTGATTAAGCCTTTAATCCTTGACGGCAGAAATTTATACGATCCACTAACGTTAACTGATATGGGCTTTAGTTACTTTGGAATAGGCAGAGGCAAATAGCCAAATCCAGTTAATATTTCTTGACTACTGTATATTTATACAGTTATTCTGCTTGGCCCTTTACATAATGTTAATTCAAAGTGCCATCGGAAAAACAATCGAGAATTCCTAAACACCCAAACTTGTGGCTAGCGAAAGATTTAACCTTCCAGCGATCATCAGGTATTTCGACAGGTTATGAAAACTTAGATTCTGTTTTACCTGATGCAGGTTGGCCAAAGAGCGGTCTGGTTGAAATCGAATATCAATCAATAGGCGTAGGTGAGTTGAGATTACTCGCCCCAGTCCTTAAACAACTTAGCCAATCTCGAAATCAATGGATAACCTGGATTGATTCTCCCTGCATTCCTTATGCCCCAGGATTGCATTCATTAGGCATTGATATTCGAAAAATACTTCTAATTCACACCAAAAAAAATAAAGATACGCTGTGGGCGTTGGAGAAGTCCTGTAAGTCAAAAAACTGCAGCGCAGTATTGGTATGGCTAAATCAGCCGCTCAAGTTTAAGGATACTCAACGGCTACAATTGGCCGCTAAAGCAGGCGGGAATCTTATTTATTTATTCCGTCTTTCTACGCAACGATCGGGTTCGAGTGCCTCTGAGCTTAAACTAAATTTAAGACACACCGAAGAATCCGGAGTGATTAATATAGATATTCTTAAGAGGCGAAGAGGCTGGTCTGTTTATGGTGTGAAACTCAACGTTGCTCAAATAATAGATACCAGCAAAAAACAAATACAGGACGTTAGAGAGAAATTACAGCTTTGGCGAGGCACGAGAGGAAACCCATCAAGCGAGCATGATTCAACCCAGAGAGAGGAACTTCCCAATGCCGCTACCCGAAGATTTGACAAAGACCTAATACAACCCAGTCATTTGCAGTAACATGCTTTGGCTTGCGTTATCTTATCCTCAGCTGCCCTTGGAAGTGTTTGATCCGGAATGCGCTAGTAATAGTCGGCCCGTTGTCATATTGGAAAAGAACAAGATTGCCTTATGCAATACAGCAGCAAAAAAGTTAAATATCCTGCCAGGTAGTTCTTTAGCAACTGCTCAAGCGATTCAAGAAGGGCTTACGTATTTTGACAGAGACCATCTTCTCGAGCAGAAAGCCCTTACCTCTTTAGCGACTAAACTGTATGCCCTAAGCAGCCAGATCAGCATGCCATCTGAATGCGCCATCTTGTTAGAAATCGGTGCTAGCATTCGCTTGTTTGGTAGTGTGGATGTGCTTGTCCAAAAGGCGATCGGATTATCTTCAACAGCAGGTCTTCAGGCTGTCAGTGGCGTTGCGCCTACCCCTCAGGCAGCATTGGCTTTCTCTTATTCAAACAAGAACAAATTATCCGATATTCATTTAACACACTCAGGCATTGAGCGTGCTGGAATAACCGAAAAAACCATAAATCAGCTCTCCGATATGGGCATAGAAACCCTCGAAGAATTAACTGCTCTACCATTTAAGGAAGTAGGTAAACGATTGGGTAAAGATATATTACGTTACCTCAACGAACTAACCGGCAAGACGCAGGATATACAGCAACCCATAACCCTAAAGAAACACTTTGTAAAAGAGATTTATTGTTTACAGCCTATAAGTAACAAATCAGAACTATACGAACACAAAAACGCTCCTCTCCAACTTCTATTAGAAGAGCTGTGCTATTGGTTACTTATTAATCAATTAGGTTGTGAAATGCTTATTTGGGAATTTGAAGCTTACGGAGTTCGCGACTGTTCGAGCAATGCAAGAAACAAAGGGACAGACAAGCGAGCTCAGGTGTCTGTCCCTTTTTCAGCACCTCAACAGGAAATCACGAAGCTGCTAAAGATGACGAAACTCCGCTTGGATCAAGAATCATTGCCAAAGGAAGTGATTACCGTTCGATTAAAAGTCAGTCGACTGACTGCCTGGCAAGGCGATAATCACAGTTTATTCGGAACGCTAATCAGTTCTGAAATGGGAAACAGTAATGATCAGAAGTTGGATATTGCTTTGCTGGACGAGGTTAATGCTCGCCTAGGAGACGGAAGCTGTAAAGGCATCCAGAGTATTAGTTCCATAGCCCCTGAACACTCATGGAGATTTTTAGACCACCTGATTACTCGCGTCCCCCATAACAAGCATATAGATGAATTACCACCATACAAAAAGAGGCCTTTATGGCTAATAGACCACCCTAGATACGTTGAATTAAAGGATATTTCACTGATTGCTGGCCCTGAACGCATTCAATCTAGATGGTGGTCTCAATTAATTGACAGAGATTATTACATCGCAAAACAAAAAAACGGCACGGAGTGTTGGGTATTTAAAAACCCAGAAAATCGCTGGTACATCCATGGTTATTTCTAGGTCATTAAAAGCGAAAGTGGGTTTTGCTGAATTACATTGTTTAAGTAATTACAGTTTTTTAAGCAGCGCATCGCACCCGGAAGAGCTCGTGGAAGCAGCAGCACAAAAAGGTTATCGAGCGATTGCTTTAACTGATGAGTGTACGTATTCGGGGTTAGTAAAAGCACACATAGCTGCCAAGAAACATGCCATTAAATTTATCGTTGGTTCTGAGTTTAGGGTGTCCTTTGGAACTCCGATTAATGAAAAATTAGTTCTTTTGGCGCCTAACCGAAGTGCGTACGGACAATTAGCCGCATTCATCAGCAAGTTAAGAATGAAATCTGAAAAGGGAAGCTATTTCGCTCAAATAGATGATTTTCGTGTTGGCCTGAATCAATGTTTTGTCCTATGGGTCCCATCACTTAACTCTATTAGTGTTTTGACTCAACGAGGAGAGCAACTTAAGAGCATGTTTCCAGAATTCTGGATTGCATTGGAATTATTCCGTGATGGTCACGATCTAGATAAAACTGCTCACGCTTTAACCCTCTCTATGCATCTGAACACTGAAATTGTAGCCAGTAATGATGTCCGAATGCACAGCAGAAGCCGGCAACCCCTAAAAGATCTGCTGAAGGCTATTAGAAAAAAAACAACCGTGGCAAAACTTGAGGAAGGAATTTCTCAAAACTCAGAGCGCACATTTCGAGACATAGATGAACTTATGACTCTGTATCCTGCAGAAGCAATCCAAGAATCTGTGAATATCGCCTCTCGTTGCTCTTTTTCCATGGATGAGTTGAGTTATGAATACCCAAAGGATTTAGTTCCGCCACACCTGAGCCCTACCGAATACCTGAAACAATTAACGATGGCGGGCGCAAAGAAAAGGTGGCCCACAGGAACCCCCGCGGAGGCACAAAAACTAATTGAGAAGGAGCTCAGGCTCATTCATGAACTCGAGTATGAATACTATTTTCTGACCATTCAGGACATAGTGCAGTTTGCCAGAGAACAAGACATTCTCTGCCAAGGTAGAGGTTCAGCAGCCAATTCAGCTGTTTGCTATTGCTTACACATCACTGAAGTCGACCCGTCACGCATGCATTTGTTGTTCGAACGTTTCGTATCCAAAGAACGCAATGAGCCACCAGACATTGATGTAGATTTTGAACATGAACGGCGCGAAGAAGTCATTCAATATATTTATAAACGTTATGGCAGAGACAGAGCAGCTCTCGCGGCAAGCCTGGTTACCTATAGACCCAAAAGTGCGATTCGAGATGTTGGCAAAGCTTTAGGGATCAATTTAACCAGCCTGGAAACACTGACTAAGTCTTTAGCTTGGTGGGATAAGCAAGAAGATTTCCCAGCATGCGCTAAACGCGCCGGACTAGATCCAAATGCCAAAGTAACCAAACAATTAATGTTTTTTGTTAATCAAATACTAGGGTTTCCGCGTCACTTATCACAGCACGTTGGAGGGTTTGTGATTTCAGAGGGGCCATTGGCGCAACTCGTACCTGTTGAAAATGCCTCGATGCCTGAAAGAACAGTGATTCAGTGGGATAAAGAAGATCTTGAAGCGTTGGGGTTGCTGAAAATAGATGTGCTTGCGTTAGGCATGCTCACCGCAATCCGAAAATCTTTATCCCTAATTAATGATTACCGTTCTACCAAGCTAACAGTCCAAGATATTCCGCCTGAAGACTCAAGCACTTATCACATGCTACAGCGAGGCGACAGTGTCGGAGTTTTTCAGGTTGAGTCTCGTGCTCAAATGGCGATGTTGCCTCGTTTAAAGCCTCAAAATTTTTATGATCTCGTCATTGAGGTAGCGATTGTCCGGCCAGGACCAATACAAGGAGACATGGTCCATCCCTACCTTAGGCGTAGGCAGGGCTTAGAGCCCGTCGAGTATCCTAACGAGGACATAAAAAAGGTTCTAGAACGCACTTTAGGGATTCCGATCTTTCAGGAACAGGTAATCGAGCTTGCCATGGTGGCGGCTGGGTTTAATGCCGGCGAAGCGGACCAATTACGCAGGGCTATGGCGGCCTGGAAGAGACGTGGTGGACTAGAAAAATTCGAAAAAAAGTTAATAAATGGGATGACGCAGCTTGGGCACGATAGAGAGTTTGCCACTCGTGTTTTTAATCAAATTAAAGGGTTTGGCGAATACGGTTTTCCTGAGTCCCATGCGGCTAGTTTTGCACTATTGGTTTATGTTTCTGCCTGGTTAAAGTGTCATGAACCGAGTGCATTTTACTGTGGCCTTTTAAACAGTTTGCCGATGGGGTTTTATTCGCACTCTCAACTTATACAAGACGCACAGCGGCATCACATTGTTATTCACCCTATCGATGTTCAGCATAGCCACTGGGATCATTGTTTAGAAGGTCCAACTCACAAATTCAAAACCCAACCTGCTATTAGATTAGGCATGCGACTTATCAAAGGATTAGATAGGAACACTGGGACTCGTATAGAGCGAGAAGTGGTCAAAAGAAAATTTACGTGCATTGATGATCTGGCGGAACGAGCAATGGTGAACGACCAAAATATGCGATTTTTAGCGCGCTCAGGAGCATTAAGGTCATTGTCTGGCAATCGACATCAAGCTCACTGGGACGTCGCAGGAATAAACCGCCCTCTTCCACTCGAAGCGTTCTCTTCGGCTGTTGCAGAAGAAAAAATTCCAACCAAAAATTCTGTCTTACTTTCTAAGCCATCAGCAGAAAAGAATCTCGTTAGCGACTATCGATACACGGGGCTTACGCTTGGTCCTCACCCCATGCAATTAATTAAGGGTCGTGGTGGTTGGTCTAAATATACGACAGCCAGAGAGTTAGCCAACGCCAGACCGGGACAGTTCATCCGTGTTGCGGGGTTAGTCACCGGTAGACAACGTCCGAGCACTGCAAGTGGCGTTATTTTCATGACCATTGAAGACGAGACAGGCAACATGAACGTCGTGATATGGACCGGAATACTGAAAAAATTCCGTTCAGCCGTTCTGCAAGGGCAGTTACTTAAGATAAAGGGTGTTGTAGAGCGCGAAGGGATGGTTATCCACGTCGTTGCAGGACACATAGAAGACGCATCCTATTTATTTACAAACATAACAGCCCAGAATATCGACTTAAAATCTCGGGATTTTCATTAAGCCTTAGTTGAGTTCAATCAAAGGATAACTGCTTCTACAAAGACTGTCCCAAGGTTTGATCGGGAGGTCCTTTAATAAATTCGATACCCGTTCTTTTTCTTTATCACGCGAACCTTCATGCCGCTCAAACAATCGATTTAAAGCGTCGGCGGCTAAACCAACAGAAAATATGTTTTCGTCCTCAGCAATAACCTGCTCTAGCAACTGAGATAATGAGTCAAATTGCTCCTCATTAATCCTGATTGATTGACTGCACACAACCACCAATGACCACAGAGCATTTTCTCTTACGGCTGAACGAACTTTTGAAAAACGCTCGTAACCGTAATTAATCCCAATGCCTTCGCAAACGTCACACTCATCGGTGGGACGCACAAATTTGATGTCTCGTTCTTGAGCGCGATCCATGCTGACGCGATTTTCTTCAAGTTGTAAGCACCAAGTAAGCGCATCGATAATCAGACAAAGCATCTCTTTTGATTTTTCAGAGTTCACTACCCTTCTGGCTAGGGAGCCTAAAGCACACGCTGCTACTGAGCGCACATAAACAGAGGTGTCCTCGTGAAGGACGTCTGATAACTTTTCAACTACTTTTGCATGAGGCTCGCCAACCTCACCCAATCCAAATGTTCCTGCTTTCCTTAACCATTTAGAAGAGGACGCGGTGGCTTTCATAAATACATCGGTCGCTTTGTGCCCAACCCCAATAAGACCATAGGTGGCAGCCCTCCTGACACTCTCTCTTTCTTCGAACAAACCTTTCTTCAAGACATTTAATGCCGCTGTAGAGGATGCGCCTGAGGCTAGCCCATAGGCAGCCCCAATTCTTTGTGGTTCGTTTTCGTCTCCTAACACGAAAAGCTGATTTTCTAGTTCTGATACTTTTTCCTTATCGAGTGTTTCATCGATAACATAGCAGTCTTGAGCAAGCCAGTTGTAGTGATGGTCCCAGACTGCTTCAAGCTCAGAGCCCGTGCCGCGTAGCTGTTGTCGAGTAAGCTTGTCTAACTCATCGAAGCTAGTTCTATGTAGGTCTCGGGATCTTGTTTTGGGCTTCTGAGTTGTTCGATAAAGCCAGAATCGCCACATGAATCTTGGGTTGATTTTCCAGTTACTAAATTCGTCTCTTCGATGGTTGCCTCGATGAAACAAGTTGTGGGAGTACAGGACAACGCTCCCAGCCTCGAGTGGTGTTACCTCAAAAGGTTCTACAAGCGGCCATTGAGTTTTTTCAACGGCCTCGCGAAGACGGACATCGTGGTCGGTGCTCTGTGACAATATTTGGTCTTGCGAATAATTTGATTTGGGCCCACTGACCGGAACACGCTCCATCCCGTTGATTTGATATTGAAAATCCAGATGATCTGCTCCGGCGAAATTGTCGTGATTCTCCTCGTGGTTGAATGTCCAGTATTGCGAATATGGAATCGTTGACGTAGGCCCCATAAGCGGACCGACCGCTTGAGGGTAATAAAGCATTTCTAACTGAACCGGATGATGGTAACGAGGCCTGCGTCCGTTAAAGGGTCCGTTATCGTCCTTATGCCAGTGTTGGTCGTGGGAGCCGCTGACAAACGGTGTGTTATGAGTGAAGGGAACGATCGCCCAGTCTTCACCTATGAGCTCGTTACAAGCTTTAATGACACCCGGTGCTTTTAGAATTTCGAGGATCTCCGGTATTACCGTCGCATCAATTATTTGTTTATTGCTAAACGCGCCTTTTTCTTTTTCGTAGATTTCCTGATGGAGTTGCTTATCCACACCAACCTGTTCTGGAGACAGAATAACCATCCCGCGAGTCACGAATTCATGAGTTAATTTGTCGAAGTTGCTTTGAAGCATCGTTATTAATTTAGGAGTTGCCTCATTTCCGTACCTAACGCCGTAAATCCGTATTTTTCATAAAACGGTCTGTTATGCTCGGTTTGCGGCATTAAATAAAGACCAAAATCATTACACCCAGCTTGACGAGCCTGCTCAACTGCCCTGCTAACCAATAGGCCCCCAACGTTCTTTCCTCTCGCGGAGGAGTCAACAACAAGCTCTTCGAGCTGGCAATAAGACTGCTCATATCGCAGAGCTAGATTAAAGGATATCGAGCTCATGCCGAGCAGTTTCCCGTTCTCCTCGGCGACTAAAACTAATCCCCGATCACCTTTAATCATATCGTTATAGACCGTACGCTTAATTTCAGTTGGTTTTTCAGTGGCGTTGCCCTCTCCACCAGTTGATGCCTTTAAGACACCCAATAACCTGACGCACTGCTCATAATCTTTTTCCTCAGCTAGTCTAATTTCAACGCTCATGATTTATCTCCTGGCAAAATATTTAGGGTTACGGAAAGACATAGTCAACACTCGCTGATGAATTTTCCAGACCGCGTCCTCTAATCGAAACTCATCACTATAGTGCCCTATTGCTGCAGGACCATCGAATTCAACGACTTCACTAGTTAGACTTTCATCACCAATATGTCGATAAAGCGACAGATAGGATATGCCCTTAGCTGTTTCATCATCTAATATTTCGGTATGAATATTGGTTAATACGTGCCTAGATCTTAGTTTTGCTGGTCTTTCGTTAAGGCCTAATCGAATGTTTTCACGTCCTGCCAGTGGCACTCCCGCATTTAGGACAGCATTGATGGTGAATAATTCGGCCAATTCATCGTATTGAGCGAAATCTAATAGGCGCGCGTAGGAGATTGATAGTTTTTCACACTGCCTTTCGATTTCTAATTTCTCTAAATCGGTCATAGCCCTCTGTGAACTATCAGCGAAAAGAAAAACACGTCGACTCGCTCGAGTTATCCGGAAATAGCCACATCAGAAAACCGAATCGATGGCATTAAACAGGACCTCGACCAGTTCCACTGTTGCAGATCACCAATTAATCGGATTTGCTTAAGCATTTCAAAAAAATTACCGGCAACTGTTATCTGTCGCACAGGCTGGATTCTCTCCCCATCTTTGCAGAGGAATCCTGCTGCTCCAAAACTGAAATTACCTGAAATTGCATTGGCACCGGAATGCAAACCCGTCAAATCGGTAATTTCCAAGTACTCTCCTCTCACTAATTCCTCTCTGCTCGCGTTACCAGCTTGAATAACGAGCTGATGAATTCCGACACCCAGTGTGCTTCTCGGCCCCCTAGTCCCATTAGCAGTGGTAGCCGTATCAAAATAGCTAGCAGTGGAGCTGTTATGCAAAAATGTTTTGAGTTCTCCGTTTCGGATTAACGCAAGTTCATTGGTCGCGGCGCCCTCCGCGTCGAATAAGGTATAGCCAAAACCCTCAGATAGCAGAGGGCTATCAAAAAGCTCAAGCCTCTCATCTGCGATTCGCTCACCAATCTTATCTTTCATGGGATTTACCCCATCCTTTGCGGATTTTCCTGAAAACATGGACGCGAATACACCAAACAGATCGGGTTGACATTCGTCATCAAAGATCACGTCATAGCGTTTGCTTTCTACTGGTTTTCCTCGAAGAATATCTGAGCAGCGTTGGTAAACTTCCCTGACCAAATGATTTGAGTCGATCTCTCGAAACACTCTAGAAGCCTGGCCGCTTCCCTCCATTACATTGTATTCCCCATCTTCCATTAGAGCGTGCGCGTAGCAAACATTGTTTTTTGCGCTAGAGCGAGCGGTCAAACCTGACGTCGAAAACAGGTAACGGCTACCTTGACCACTTTGTATTCCATTATAAGGCACGTTCTTGATATTCTGTTGTTCTAGGAGAGCCGATTCTATGCTCAGGATCGTGTCGATCTTCTCCTCTACCGTACTAGTATCTTCAGGGCAGAAAAAGTCATCATCAGTCGAAAGCGTATCTTTACTATTTTGAATGTTTTCATGTTCATCTTCGGCGGCATAGCTCGCGTTGGTCAGTGCTTGATCTAACATAGTTCCAAGCGCTTCGTCGTCGCTCGCTTCACTGTATGCTGTTCCTACCTTGTTGTCTTTGATGACTCGAATGCCAAAGACTTGACTGGAACTAATCTTATACTCATCTAATTCGCCCTCCTGAGCAGACAATGAAAGAGATTCACCTTCATCAATGATTAAGTCTCCTACCGCATCTTTCTCTAGAACTTTGTTTAAAACTCTCTCGGCAATTTCTTCCCAAGCCACTATTCGTTACCTCCAACCAAAATATCATCCACTTTGAGGCTTGCTTGTCCGACAGTTGTAGGGACGCCCCCAGAAACTGACCCACAAATACCACAGGCGAGAGAAAAATCATCTCCTATCATCGATATCTCTTTTAGCACTGCCGGACCAGTGCTGATTAAGGTCGCTGCTTTGACAGGGTGTTTTACTTTACCTTCTTCAATCAAATAACCCTCGGTCACGGCAAAATTAAATTCACCTGTTCCAGGTTGAACCGACCCCCCGCCCATATGAGAAGCGTAGATTCCTCGGTCTATAGAGGAGATCATGTCCCCAAGATTATTCTCTCCCGCCTCTATAAAGGTGTTTCTCATTCTCGATGCAGGCGCATATCGATAGGATTCGCGGCGAGCCGAGCCCGTTCGAGGATGATCTATTTGCTGGGAACCAATTCGATCAGTCATGAAACTAGTTAGAACCCCGTCTTTGATCAGTTGAGTCTTTTGAGTCTCTAAACCTTCATCATCCATGTTAATAGACCCCCACTCTTTAGTAAGAGTGCCATCATCGACTGCGTTAACGACCGATGAAGCAATAACTTCTCCCATTTTGTCATGAAATACCGAGGCCTTCTTCGCGACCGATGTGGTCTCCAGTAGATGGCCACAGGCTTCATGAAATATTACACCGCCAAAACCAGGACCAATGACAACCGGCATCCGCCCAGAGGGGCAAGGCTTAGCGCTAAGATTAATCATCGCTTGGCGAGCAGCCTCATTGCCGGTGATTTCTGGATTGATGTTCTCAGATAACTCCCAGCCAGTAAGCCCGCCATCATTCCACGAGCCCGTAGACTGTTCGTTTCCGTCAATGGCGATCGCGCTGAGACCTGCCCTGGTATAATTTCGTTGATCAGACGCATGCAGTCCTTCGCTGTTGAATATTTCAACAATCTGCTGCCGCTGATTACAAAACCCCCTGGTCTGCGAAATTTGGTTACTGGCGTTCTTGGCATGTTTATTAGCGCTTAAAAGGTAAGCGATTTTTTCATCGAAGGAAGAATCTGTAGATAATGGAATTGATGCTTTATGGCGATCCGTAACATCGATAAAGTTAAATGGGACTGATGAAGTTGAAGGGACTCGTAGATCCTTCGCGGCTAGTTCACTGGCAATTCGCTTTAATTCTTCTACTTCGGTTTTATTGGTGTATCCGTAGAGCACTTTGGTGCCAAAAACTAGCCTGACACCTATCCCAAAATCGATACCTGACTCTACAGATTGAACTTTTTCACTCAATGTACTGACAGAACCTGTTTGATTTTTTTCGACAAAAAGATCGACGAAATCGGCGCCTAACGCGATAGCATGATCGATCACCTGATTCGCTGTTTCTTGTTTCAACATTTTGTTCTACCAATTGCTAGCTAATACTAGCGATATTCTATGTGACTCAGCTGTGAATATAAAACCGAGCTGGGCTTTTGTGCAGTATTCGTATAATTTGAAAACCATCAATAACTAAAACGATTACCGATGACAGATTTTATTAGAACTCCAGAAGAAAACTTCGAGGGTCTTTCCGACTTTAAATTTCAACCCAATTATCACGAATGGCAAGATCTCAGAATGCACTATCTAGACGAAGGTCCTAAAGATGGTCCAGTCATGCTTTTATTACATGGAATGCCCACATGGAGTTATCTCTACCGTGATTTCATCGCTCCTTTGACGAAAGCTGGCTACCGATGTATCGCTCCAGATCATATGGGCTTTGGTCGTTCTGATAAACCAACGGACATACACTGGTATACCATTGCTCGTCACACTGAGGTCCTCACGGCGCTCCTAACGAGTCTAGATCTAAAAAACATAACTCTTGTTTGCCAGGACTGGGGAGGCCCGACTGGCTTAGCTCAAGCGGCGATGATGCCGAATCGATTCGAACGGTTAATTATAATGAACACCTGGCTACATCATGATGGTTACGAATATTCAGAAGGAATCAGAGGTTGGAATGCTAATTGGCATAATGACGGACTGTTTGTGCGCGAAAAGCCTGACATCGCTTTGCTTCTTTTAACGAGTGCTGGTTTGATAGATCGAAATCAATTTATCCAAGGTATGGTCAAGGGCGAAGAACCTGAATTATCAGAAGCGGCGAAGCAGATGTATGACGGTTTTCATGCGCCTATCAAAGGGCTTCCCGATGAGGCGTTTAATGGTTTTCGTCGATTTCCGTTGTCTATTCCTCTCGACAGTTACGAAAACGGGAATGCCGCGGCTCAAGAACTTCATTATCGGACTCTCTTGGCTTGGAACAAAAAGGTCGACTTTATTTGGGGAATCGAGGATGACGTTTTTACGACAGATTGGGGAAAAGAATGGTCTAACAGAATGAACGGCACTTTTACTCCAATTACGGGCGCTGGGCACTTTTTACAAAATACTCATGGAAGTGAAGTGGTAACCCGCATTTTAGAAAATAGTTAACCTGAACACAGCGCCTTTGAACGAGCGTTCATGGTCAGCGCTTCACTCACCGTGGCAACGTACCTGCTTGGTTATCGCGCAAAGCTAAGTCAGTGTAGTACGGCGCTGATCAAGTACTCTGGGGCAAAGGCTTTCGCAATCCATGCCTATCACTGTGCAAAGTTTCCAGCGCCCTGGTCGTAAATATCCAATTATTCTTTGGTTACCTGGGTCCTAACTGATTATACGAGGCGAAACAGAGCGGTTTGTGTGTTGCCCGGCAGTCGCCTCTATCAGAGGGCACCTTAACCTTTAATTAGGTCAACGCGGTTGCACTATCAGAGGTTCTTCGAGCTTCGCTGGATTCGCGAGCTTGGGCTTCCTCCTGAATCACTTCCTCTGCTTGCGGTTCTGGAGCCCGATCGGCTGCTCGAGGCTCAGCGTTGCGTTCAGCTTGAGGCGCCGAACCAGTTCTTGGACGCAGGTTCTCATAAGTCAGATCTTCGGAGTTCTGGGCTCTTTGAGTTCCTTCTCTGTCTATACGAACTTCAACCCCATCCTGTGACTGTCTCACTGGCGTTTCTCTGGGTTGTTGTACTTGTTCCAATTGCGTAGAACGAGTCCGTAGGTTTTGAGTGGTTCCTCCGGTTGCTGCTACTTCCGCCATAAAAATACCTCTCTCTTAAAAGGAGAAACAAGTATACAGGCTATCAATCTCTTAAAAAATAGTTGAAACATCCTCTATTCGAGGAATGCTGCTTAGCACTTAGGCTTTAAATTCTCCTAAGTGAAATGGGAGCCTTGGGATTGGGAGGTGCTCAATATCACTTCTATGCCATCGGTGACCGTACTTTTGAAGTCATCGATACTTTCAGATGCGCTTTGTGTTAAGTCAGGACGATCAAATGAAAACGCCTTGATAGACCTTGAAGTATTTGGTCGATCAAGAGGGGCTCCGAAATTAACAACGTCGCTCATACGCTGTTAGAAGACCACGTAGACAACGTGTTTCGTAGCAGCGAGTACGCTTTTGCGACTTATCTTTTTGCAGGGAAGCTGCGATCTCTGCCTGAACAAATTAAAGGCTCGAGCTCAGCCTACAATTTCTTTAGCGTACGCTTCAGCAATGGCTTCGTCGCTCATACCAAGCAGATTACCGAGAATCTCAAAGCTGTGTTGTCCCAAGGTAGGTGCTGCCGCCCGTGGACCGCTTTTGTAGGAACTCATTTGGTACTGATGTCCCGCGTAAGGAATTGTTCCCATTTCCGGATGATCCATGTAGCGATAAAAGTTTCGATGAGCATACTGAGCATCTTTTAATAGATCACTGCTTTTTTGAACAACCCCTGCCGGTATCCCCGCGTCTTGAAGCTGGCGCATAATATCTTCTGGTTCAAGAGCATGAGTCCATTCAGAAATTTCGCTATCGATTTGATCATGCAAATCAATTCGACCTGAATTTGTTTTAAAAGCCGATTCGCTTAGCCAATTTTTTTTGCCAAATATTGATGCTAACTTGGAAAATTGGTCATCGTTATCAACTCCAATCGCAATCCAATTGTCCTCTCCCGCGCAGCGGTACACGCCCTGGGGTGCGGCAAACCGTGAGCGATTGGCTATTCGAGTTGCGAGATAGTCGTTAGCCTGAAAATCCAATATTTCTGGCGCCAGAAAGTGTAGCGCAGTTTCAATTTGTGCAACGTCTATGTAAACGCCCTCGCCAGTTCTACGCAGATTATCTAAGGCCGAAGCCAACAGAATTGTAATGAATCTTGGCGCAATCGTGTCGGTGTACGCGACCCAAGGCAGATAAGGGCCTAGGTCAGGAAACCCCATGACATCGTTAAACCCTGCCATTGCCGAAGCGTGATAACCATAACCGGCTAATCCGGAAGCTGATCCAGTTTGTCCCATCAGACAGGTGCTGATCATAATGATCTTAGGATTTAGCTTTTTCACGTCTTCATAGCTAAGGCCCATTCTAGATATCGCACCAGGAGCGAAACTTTCGATCATGACATCCGACTCGCGTATCAGGTCCTTGGCTATTTCAATTGCTTCAGGGTTCTTTAGGTCTAGGCCAAGACTTTGTTTTGAAGTATTAAAATCCCCAAAAAATTGTGAGCGATTAAGACCTGGCTCACCGTCTTTATGCGGACCACCTACCCTTAAAACGTCTGGCCGTTTTTCAGATTCTACTCTAATCACATGGGCACCGTGGTCAGCCAGATATTTCGCCGAGATTGGACCTACTCCAACCCAGGCAAAATCGGCAACCCGAATGCCTTCAAATGGCAGTGCATCCGGCCCAGAAGCTTTCGGGAACACTTTTTGAGGAGCGAGACTTTCCAGTTCTGCTCTGATCTCGCTGCCATGTTCATCCAGCTTTGGTGCACTCCGTCTAATTGACAAACTTGCGTTAGAAGGCTTCGCCCAGAGACCTGGAGTCCTAACAGTTGGCCCATTATCAAGCTGCAATTCTCTCCAGTAATTTCTCTCAATTAAATGCTGCAGCGACAATAACTCTTCGAGATTGTTGACAGGCGCAAGAGTTACCCCGTTGCGCAAGCCGAATTCAAAAAGTTCCATCTTTTCGTGTTGAACAAAAAACTTTCTGAGCATCGCTGTGCCCTCTTCCAGATCCATGGGACCTTCTCCTGGAAATGGAGTATTGACATCGTAGGACTCCCAATCAATATCCCGATAGGACCCATCAATCACACCATCTTCAATCATCCAGTCCATGCAACCAAGAATAACGCCCGATAAAGGCACAGCGACTATGTATCCGTCTTTCGTGGGATGCATGATGTCTGTAATCACCATGCCATTATTAACTTGAGCGCCTAGTCGCTGAAAATCAAAACCTTGTATCGCGTGAGCATCCATTGCGTTGAGCATGGTCCAGGTCATGACACATTGAGCAGACACATCAACAAATTGCCCCTCTCCACTCTTAAGCATTCTTGCGTGGGCTGCCATCGCGCCAGACGCAGCTTCCACACCAGCATGCCTCCAAACTTGTGGCACGCTGAGTTTAATGGGTTCCCGCTCTGGCTCCCCCTGTAGTGCGACAGGACCACCCATTGCCGCAACCACAAGATCGTTGCCAAGAAAATCGGCATGCGGGCCGTCAGAGCCAAAGGGAGCAATTCTCGTGTAGATGATTCGCTCATTGAGTTCCTTTGCAGATTTGTAATCTATGTCGTAGGAGGACAATGTTTTCGAGGGCGAAGACTCGAAAATAAAATCCGCCCTTCGAATCAATTCATGCAGGGTTCGAGTATCTTTTTCAGAACTTGGGTCTAAGACGATAGAGCGCTTATTTCGGTTGAAGGCCATAAACTGTAGGCTCTTCAGATTTGAGGATGAAGCTGAAAAACTGGGTTCACATTTTCGAGCAAAAGAGCCTGCTGGTAATTCAATGCGAATGACATCTGCCCCGAGGTCACCAAGCAGCATTGGACCGATTTCACCCCGATCGTCCGTGAAATCTAAAACAATATAATTTTGTAGCATTGAACCCCCTTTACCAGCTTCTTTAATAGCATAGGATTCCTTAAAATTGAATAATTAGAAGTTCAGATTTTCAGCTCTTTGCCTGCTTTTGTTGAGCAGAACAAACATGTCATAAGATTGTCATATTAGCCGCTTCTCTTGAGCCAGCTTTAGAGTTAACCTTGTTTCCTCCAATTGGTTTAGGTGTGACGATGGCAAAGCTTATTGTTAATGATAAGAGCTATCTGGTAGATGCGGAACCGGATACCCCCCTTCTCTGGGTTCTTCGAGAAAATCTTCAGTTAACAGGCACGAAATTCGGATGTGGTGGGGGACACTGCGGAGCATGCACAGTGCATGTGAACGGCGAAGCGGTCAGGTCATGTCAGGTTAGGGTCGACGACGTAGACGGCGCATTCATCACGACAATTGAAGGTCTGAGTGCTGGAATTGATCACCCTGTTCAGCAAGCTTGGATAGATCATCAGGTGCCCCAATGCGGTTATTGTCAGTCCGGGCAAATTATGCAGGCGGTTTCTTTTCTTCGCACTAACCCAAACCCCTCGGACGAAGAAATTGAATCTGCGATGAGGGGTAACCTTTGTCGATGCATGACTTATCCTCGCGTGAATAAAGCGATACGTTCTGTCGTAGAAAACGCCGACATCACAGAAGTTTAGGGAGTTGAAGTGAAGCAAGTTGATATCTCAAAACGCAGATTCTTAATAACGTCAAGTGCCGGAGTGGCAGGGCTAGCAATTTCGCAGTTCGCAGTTGGCAAGCCTGTAGTTAACCTTTTAGATCCAACAAGTCCGTTAATCATCCCAGAAAATTTCGAGCCTTGCGTTTGGTTTACGATGCAAAGTAGTGGAAAAACTAATATCCACGTTTTTCGCCAAGAAATAGGTCAGCATATTGGAACGGCTCTAGCGCAAATAGTAGCAGAAGAACTTGAGCTCGATTGGTCTCAGGTATCGATCGACTATCCCGAAATGGACATGGTTAAATTTCAAAAAACCGGAGTTCAGATGACCGGGGGTAGCCAAAGCGTAATTCAAAGCTTTACTCCTCTTTCTAGATCAGCTGCCGTAGCTCGAGAGTTTTTGGTTGAAGCCGGTGCAGATATATTGGGGTAGTGATGCAGCAAGTTGTTACGCGAGAAATGGTTTTGTTATCGATGACGGATATGGCGAAAAAATCTCATATGGCCAGATTTTATCTCAAACGGTCATAGAGCATGAAATTCAGCCCGAAGAAATGGAGCAAGTTAAGCTCAAAGCTAAAGATGAGTATAAAATCATTGGACAGTCATTTAATGCTTTAGACATTGACGAAAAAGTAAATGGTAAGGCTAGGTATGGAATCGATTCCTATGCTCCAAATATGGTGTTCGGTAAAGTTTCTCTGGGCCCAACTCGGCTTGGATCGAGAATAGTCAACATAGATGACAGTGAAGCAGAAGAAATTAACGGTTACATTAGAACGCTATCTTTAGCGGCAGGTGGATTCCCAGAAGCAATGGCTCCAACCGACGTGGCTTTGGTGGTAGCTAATAGTTTTCCGGCGGCCATGAGAGCGGAGCAACTAGTCAATATAAGGTGGGATGTCCCTCCTGAGCAGTTATTAAATTCTGACGATTTGATGACCGACGCAAAGTCGCTGCAAAAGGAAAAAGTTGGAGGTCAACTTTCTCTGAAAGTGGGTGATGTCGATGCAGCTATCACTAGCCATGACAACTTCACTGCCGAGTATGAGACCGCGATGATTGAGCACGCAGCGATTGAGCCGAGGAGCGCGCTAGTTCAAAATATCGACGACGTTTATCATATTTATTCCGGTTCGCACTTACCTAGCACGACGATTGAATGGATAGCTGGAGTTTTAGGCGTGACCCCTGATCGTGTCGTCTATCATCCTCACCTGATAGGGGGGGAGTTTTGGAGACAAAATTTACGGTGATCAGATTATGGTCGCGGCACTAGCCTGCAAACAGCTTCAAAGACCCGTCAAGGTGATTCTTACCCGTGAGGATCAGTTTAATTTTGGTCATCCAAAGTCCTTGTCTTTTCAGTCGCTTACTGCGGCGATAGATAGAGATAAGTCATTGTCTCATCCTAAGCGATTTTTAGGTTTAAAACATGACCTAGTAGCTGCTCCATTTGGGTTTGATGGGCAGGGAGAGAAGTTTGATAGCCGAGAAGATAAATCTGCTGAGGCAATCCCGGTTGACGGCGCAGGTGGAATAACTTCGAGTTCAGATCATTGGTATGACCTAGAACATGCAGAAGTAAACTTTTATCAACACCAATTGATGAATAAAATCATTCCGACAGGGGCTGTTCGAACGGTGGGGAATTACTTTTCGGTTTTTGCAATAGAAAGTTTCATGGATGAAATAGCCCACGAACTCGACATAGACCCGTTAGATCTGAGGCTAAGCTTGTTAAAGGGTGTTGGACGAAATGCGGGAGCTGATTATCTAGAAGAGGGTCAAGTCAAACTAGGAGAATCCCAGGTCACTGTAGGTGGAGGGAAGCGCTTGGCGAACGTCTTAAAAATAGCAGCGGGTCAGGCCAACTACGGCTCTGTGATTTTAGGCGAGAATACGGCTCACGGAATATCCGTCGCCGCGGCTGAAGGTAGGAACAACCCAAGTTTTTCTGCATGTGTTGCGCAAGTTTCTCTAACCAGTGGCGGTAACATTAGTGTTGAAAAGCTCACAGTTTGCGCAGATGTAGGGATTGCGATTAATCCCGAGAATGTTCGCGCCCAAATTGAAGGGAGTTTACTCTGGGGTTTGAGTTCAACCTTTTATGAAGAGACTGTCGTGGAAAATGGCCGACTCCGCGATGTAAATTTCGACTCTTATCAGTGGCAAAGAAATGATCGAGTGCCAGAGTTGGATATACACATCGTCGAAAATGGTGTTCACCCTACTGGAATAGGGGAAAACACCCTGTCGCTAGTCCCACCGGCTATATGTAATGCGATTTTCAATATCAATGGTAAGCGCTTACGCTCTTTGCCTTTGAAAAACCATTTACCCTTTGTGTGAGTCAGAAACCTAAGACTATAGAAGAAAAGTTATAAGTCCTCTCGTTAGATAGTTCCTCAGGAGGGTGCATGCCTTGGAATTTTCAAATAAAACTGGGAGCCGACTCCCGCTCACTTTTAGCCTTTACGTCTCCGCCCATCATTTCAGCGAGACGCTTTGTAATTGAAAGCCCTAAGCCTGTGCCGCCAAATTTTGCTGAGGTCCCCTCTTCGGCCTGTGTGAATTCCTCAAATACTTTTGCCACTTGATCCTCAGACATGCCTATTCCGCTATCTTCAACTAGAAACTCGAGATAGGGTTCGTCGTTACTTATTATTGACTTTGCAGAAAACTTGACGGTGCCGTTATTGGTGAACTTACATGCGTTGCTCAGGAAGTTTAAAAGGCTTTGCCTAAGCCGTGTTTCGTCGTTGTACATGCTTCCTAAATTTTCATCAAATTGATATTCAATGACATTTGAATTTTTTTCCGCCAGAGGCTGGCTGATGCTCTTGATGAAAGTAAGGCTTTCTAATACATCAAATTCGGCGACATAAAGCTCTAACTTGCCGGCTTCTATTTCGAAAGATCTAAGATTTCATTTATTAAGCCGAGTTGATGAACGGCTGAATCCTTTATTTCTTCAAATCCTCTTGAATCCAATCAAGCCCCTCATCATCAGCCTCATCACTAAGCATTTCGCTGTAACCGATTATCGCATTTAAAGGAGTTCTCAACTCATGGCTCATATTAGCTAGAAATTTGCTTTTGGTCTCGCTAGCTGCATTAGCCTGATCTCGTGCAACCTCGAGTTCTTGTGTTCGTTCTTTTACTAGATCATCAAGCGCTGAATATTGAGACTCTAACTCCCTAGACAATGAGGAAAACGAAGCTGCGAATAAATTCGTCACACTATCTTCCTCTACTTCGAAACCTTGGCGCTTTTCTATGTTACGACTTTTGGAGATTTCGTGCTCGATATCAGAAATCGTGCTTTTGATTGAGTCTCTCCTTTCAACCGGAAGCAAATCCGCAAGGTTTTGGGTTTGACTGAGTATCTCTTGTTGTTGCGCGGTTTTTCGTTTGTTGGCTTCCAATTGAAGCTTATTAAAGGCTACCAAGCTGTCGCGGAAAGAATCGATTGCCTCCGAGATTTTGCCTACTTCATCTTCCCTGTTCTTTTCGATCTTCGCCGACAAATCGCCTCGAGTCAGAGATCTCAGCACTTCGATGGCTTCGCGTAGAGGTAATAATCTTTTTCGAAGAAGAATAAACAAAACGAGACCCGCAAAACCCAAGAAAGTCGTGGCAGCGACAATCGCTTGTATCAAATATTTTTGATTCTCGGCGATTACCTCATTTACATCTTTTGCAAAAATGATTGAACTAGGATTGCCTGCAAGATCTAAAGCTCTTCTAGACACTGCGTAAAAATCTTGGCCCAGCTGAGAAACAACACTGGCACCATTTTTTAGCTCTAAGGATTCCAATTTCTCGCTATGAGAATAAATCTTACTAGAAGGAGCTTCTCTATCCGGCAAATAAATAGAGGAACCCGAATCCTCTTCGAAAATGCTGATCAATGTCTGGATAGAAAGCCCATAATAAACGTAGGCAAGAACTGTTGCATTGGAGTAAATAGGAAATACAAGGAATTGTTGGATATCAGAATTCGAGGAAATAAATCCCTTTATGGTTGATTTTCCTAGTCCTTCATCAACAATTTTTTTAACTGTTGGCTCTAAGTTGGGTTGGTTTTCAAGGCTGGCTTTCACGAAGTACTTTAAGATATTTCCCTCTTTATCGAATATGATTAAAGTATCTAGAGTCCCATTTTCTTGTAGCCGATTAAATTGCGGCTCGATGGCTATTTCTATGCGTCTTGGATTGCGACTTTGTATGGCTGCGATAGGGCTTCGCCTCCCTCTTAACTTCCAGATTGAGGGTCGACCAGGATCAGAGTCAAAGGCGTAATACTCCATTCTCTGATAAAGCGAGTCTCTGGTTTTGTCAAAAAGTAAACTTTCTGCGCTGAATATTTCCTTTGCTAGTGTTTGTTCAGTTTGATCACGCAATAACAAATTCTGAGAAAGCACTATGACAATCGCTAGCACTACAGAGCCCAGAAACAGAGCGGTCACTTGAAATAAAATAGATCCGGCCTTATTCACTAGACTTGTCTCTGATAGCTGAAAAATGTAAATTGCACGGTGTTAACGCTCTCACTAAAAAATACCTTAGTGGAAATGGAAGGAAAAGTCTCATGAAATACACTCAAGTGATCCTTGTTTGGCTGCTTTCGGGCGTCCTATTGTTAACCTGTTCTTTGGTTAATGCATCTCAGTTTGGCGATGTGGATTTGTACGAACTAGGAAAAAAGGTTTATTCCACTGGAGCCGAGAGCTGCCAAACTTGCCATGGAATCAATGGTGGCGGGACACCCAGGTCAACCGTCGATCTTGGTGACCCTACTTCTTGGAAGGCGTTCGAATACGAAGCTGCACTTAGGAGCACAGGTTTAGTAATGAATTCCGATGCGGTGGCACAAGCCGTGATTTCTTTGGGTGGTAGAGGCTGGAATGAGCAGAATTTTTCTAAGTTGAGAACTCACTTAACACACCCGGAGCAAACTCCAAAACCTTTCGATGAAAACATGGTTGGCCTTAACGGACCAAATAAAAGAGTCTTGGTAACGCATGTAAGACGACTGTTGAGAAAAGCTGGATTACCCAAAGCTAATCCAAAGGAAATTGAGGATCTATTGTCGGCTTCAGCGCTGACCTACATTAAGGAAGAGTTCGTTAAATAGTTTTAGTTTTTAACCCTCTAATTCGTTTAGCCGTCTGATTTCCTTGAACATCGCGCCTTTGAGGATAGAAGTAGGATGTCCTTGGCCTCTTTCATCGAAAACATCTGAATTGTCTAATTCAAGATCATCTAAATTCTGAAAACGCTCTCTTATGATATTTTTCGCCTCAAAGGGATAATCGTGTTCGACGTAGGGCCTCACATTGTCGGTTACCAAATAAAACTTTCCCTCTTTCATCAAATCAAAGACCTGCTTTGCGTGATTTTCTGGTGTCATTGCAAACGTGCTAGAAGCGGGACGAAGCTGCTCCAACTTAACTTCTGATTCGCCCTTTGAGGCTTTTTTATTGATCACGCTGGATGCCAATAAAGACGAAGTCACTATGCAAGGACATAGGACGCACACTCTGATTTGAGGGGATTTCTTCGCAATTTCGAAGGAGAGAGACTCCGATAGAGCTACGACTGCGTGTTTGCTGGCCTGATAAGAAGCAGCCCCCCCATCGCCCCGGACGAGGCCTCCTACCGAAGCTGTGGAGCAGAATACGCTCTCCGTGGTTTGGCGCTGAAGAAGAGGCACAAAAACCTTGGCGGTGGCAACCACGCCCAACACGTTAACGTTCATCGTGATCTTCCAGTCTTCGAGAGAACTTTTTAGTATGGTGTTGTTGAAAATAACGCCTGCGTTCGCAAAAACCATTCCGATCGGATGATTGGGTATTTTCTCGTCTAAAACTTGAGCTACTCTTTCGAGCTCTTCAATCTTAGTCACATCACATTGAACTCCAATGATTTTTTGACCGGTAGCCAACTCCCTGAGTTTTTCACAGGCCGCCTCCACCACACTTAAATGAAGGTCGACTAGTACGACATGCATGCCCAGCTCCAAGGCCGCGTGCTTAGCAATACCCCAACCAATGCCATTGTTACCGGCTCCAGTGATTACTGCAATTTGATCTTTGAATCGTTGCAAGTTCAGTTCACCCTGTTGTTTGCTCATCGCTACTAATGCCTCTAGAAGAATTGATCTAAATATTGTGACCGACTAGCTGGCGCTTTATCCAATAACTAGACAGGCTCCGCAACAAATACGGGTATCACTCGGTCAGTTTTAGCCTGATATTCCTCGTAAGGAGGATAAGCCTCGACACTTGTGTTCCATAAAGATTGGCGTTCCACGTCATCGCTTACTTCGCGCACCTTCATCTTGGTCACCTCATGTTTGTCTCGGATTTCGACATCAGGGTTTGCTCGCAAGTTATAGACCCAGACTGGATTCTTAGGCTGCCCTCCCATCGAGCCGATTAACACGTAGTTATTGTCCACCTTGACTCGCATCAACGGTATTTTGCGGATACCTCCCGTTTTATTCCCCACGTGTGTAACGATGATACATGGTAGGCCGCTATCGAGGAGTGTTGTGCCTTTTTCGCCATTGGTTCCCTCGTAAACCTCGACTTGTTTTCGAACCCAGTCAATTGTTGGTGGTAGATAATCTCTGTCTGCCATTAATCTTTCTCATCTCTTTGTCCTTTCCTAGAGTAGCATTCTTGTGCGTTCACTTGCTAATACCGAGGAACGAAATTGATTATGGTCAACCAGAAGGGTCCGATCTAAATGGTGGGAGGGGGCCATTTAATGGGGAGGATATAAGACAGGATCAATCAGCAGCAGAGAAGACAGATAGCAAGAACGATGAAAGATATACGCAGAGTAAGAAGTTCAAGAACCTATTGATTAAAAACGAATAAACCATTTACAAGTCTCGCCAGAAAAGCATCAAAAGTCTTGGACTGAATCAATACATTGCAGAGCTAGAGATGAATCGATACACCGTTATTTCACCGTCTGTTACGGGTGTTACAGATCCCCGAAGCCGTATAATCACCCTTAGAATCTTAAATTCATGGCTGTCTAGCGGTTACTCGTATCTCGACTCGTGCGTTAGGCATGGCTAATTCTGTGGTTCCAATAGCACTCCAAGCAGGATAAGGGTCCGATAAGAATTCGTCTTTGACCTCTACAAAAGCCATGATGTGCTCCTGCATACCCACGTGATAACTCGTAAAATCTAATATGTCAGTCAGCTCAGCGCCCGCTGCTTGAAGAGTATATTGAATCCCCTGCCAGGCCGCCCGAAATTCATCTTCCGCTTTTTCAGGCACTTTACCGTCAACGGTCCCGATCACTCCTGAACACATGATCAACCCATTGTGTTTTACTGCGGGAGCAAAGTGCATGCGTTCATAGGTTTTTTTCAAACCCTCAGGGACTATAACGTTAATTGTCATGTTGATTCTCCTCTTTGAATTGATATTACGGTTAGATTAAGTAAGGCGGGTTAAATAAGCGAGCGCCTGAATTTTGGTTTTTCTATTAAAATCGGGCCAGTCAAAGTCTTTACCAACGATAAAGTAGTTAAATAAAAACCCCTAACCTATTGTTTTATGTATTTATATCTTCTTGCCAATATTCCTCATCTTCCTTTGCAAGTTCTGCTCGACTCACATCATCCCATTGCGCACTCCCTAAATAAGAACCCTGGTAATTGAATCCAACTTCCTCGGGGTATGTTTGTGCTCTTGCATAAATCGCAAGCGGGATCATTTTACTTGACCTTCGGACATAATCATCAGTGTATCTAATCTCTTTGGTTTTTCCTGGAACTTTAAAAGCGTGCACGTTGATCGTTGTTGCCCCGGTGGCTGAATCTCGTTTATGAAAGCCAAAGGGTATCGCTTTCCTCCGTTGTCTCGAGTAATTTGGAAAGGACCCATTGAGAGAGCTTCTGTTGACGATGGCGCAATCACCAGGTTGTATCATCACTGGCAACGCTCCTTTTAATTGTGTTGTGATAGCCCGAAATTCACCACCCTGATGTAACAACCAATTCCGATGGCTAGCCGGCAACACCCCAAGTCCGTTATTTGAATTGCATTCACTGCAGGCAATGGACAAATTAAAACCGTTAGTCTTACCGGTTTCATTCTCGTTTTCCAGACTACACCCTTGATCATCCCAATGAGTGCGACCATCTTGATGTCAAGGAGTCGCAGGTCCCTCGCCAGCAGCCTTATGAAAAATCCCCTCGTGAAAAGGCACAAAATCAGGCCCATTAATTCCGGCATCTATGGATAAGATCTTGGGATGCGCGTAAGCCCTTAAAGCAGAATCCATCATCATTAATGAGTGAGACAGTAAACTAACTGTCGGTAGTCTCTGGCGCGCAGTCTCATTGGTTTTTTCCGATCAAAAAGATTTTCCTCGCTTGAATACGACAGAGAGTAGTACCCCGGAAACTTCACGAGTTCTCCATGTTTATCATAGAGTCCTTCACGTGAGGTCGGCGAATTTTCCAACAAGGTGTCGAACTCGAACTGCAACTCTACGACTTCCTTAACATCGAGAACGTTAGTAAATACGTAAAATCCTGTACGCTGGTTGGCTTCAATAATCAGAGAGTCTAGATTGCCCGCTTCATCTAGCTTAACAGGCCCCCTTTTACCCAACTCTACTGCTCTTTTTTGATCCATCGTTGGAATACAACAGCCCATCTCTTGAATCTTTTTCTATTTTTATTTGCATCGCCGTCTCCCTCTCGACTAACAAATCATCTAAAGCACTTATTTATTATCCCTATTTAAGTAATACGCTCAAGCTGACGCTGAAATTTCCGTTTGGTTCTCATATCAATGGGCCAGGATATAAAATTCTCCAGCTCACTCTTCTCTAGATTACGATAGTTTGCGTGAAATAAATCAACAGTTGATGGCGCTGACTCATCGAAATATTCGAGCTCGAAACTTTCTCCCGCGGTTAATTCGCCTTCATTGATCACTCGAAAGTAAAACCCTGAGCGAGCTTCACGAGCAAAGAGTTTAAAGAATTGGTTATTTTGCATTACGGCGTTCAGCGTCTGACAAGGAATTCTCGGCGCAGTAACTTCAAGTACTACTTGTTCAAAATGAAGACGGCTTCCTATGGGCAGGGCAGCCGAGGCAAGACCTTCAAAGGTTAAGTTTTCTCCAAAAGTGCACCGCTCGACGGGATAGCCGAGTTCCTTCGTCCACCAGCGATAATCCTCAATTCGATAGCCATAGACGGCCTGGTCAGGCCCACCGTGATGCTTGGCATTGAGAACCCGGTCACCTGTAATCCCAATATTAGAAACATATACTCGATCCGAGACTGGCGATTTGCGTATTCCAGTCACGACCTCTCTGCCCTTGCTCATTAACTTGCTGGGTTGGCCTATATTTACACTAATTATTTGCAAGGCCTGCCTACCGAACAGGGCCTTCTTGCCGCATGACTTGATCAGAAATTGTGCGGTCTCCACTTTTGGGAAACGCATCCCACCGACTAAGATTTAAATATTTTATGGCTGCCTTTAGAGCGGACTCATTGTCTAGTCTTTGCAATGCCTCGATCGACCATCCTCTCACATGATGATGCCAGTCCTGAAGATTTTCTATTAATCCCTCGACGATCAGTTCAGAGGACACTTTGCTTCCAAGTTGAGCAATGGAAAAGGCCGCATTTCTTCTGACAATAGCATCTTCGTCTTTAAGTGCGTTTTCGAGCCCTCGTATTAATGTGTCCTGACACTCCTCTAGTTGCTGTGCGATCAAGCCGATCGCTTCAATTGCGTAACGCCTAACAACCACCGATTGACTGCTGGCTGCCTTTATAATTAATTCCAGCGCTTCGATAGCAGGTGGACCAATATCACCCAACACATCGATAACCCTAGCGAGGTCCTTAGGGTCTTCTTTGTTAATCAGTGGTACCAAATAATCAATCGATGTTTTTCCGGCTGCTCGCAACCCATATGCCGCAATATTACGAAGATTAGTGTCTTTGTTATTGAAATTTTCGATGAGGGCTTCAACACCTTCGAGAGATTTTGCCATTTCATAGGCTGCAGATATTGCTAATTCATCATTTGAATCATTAATGCGTTCACAGAGAGCCTTCACATCAGTTACTGAACTTTTCGGAAATGATTTCTTGCCAAGATGCCAGTTCCAAAGATTAAGCCAAACGGGCTTCATTGACTTTGAACTCTCTGATTGATCTTCATACCTCCACTGAGGATCTGTGTGATCCCAACTTGGGTCGATGGGATCGTTGTTTCGAGTGAATAAAAATTTCACCATGTGCCGCGGCAGGCCTAACTCATTAGAACTATACCGAGCGTGGACAATATCGAAGTGGACAAAAACCAATGTGCCCGCAGGGCCGACTAGCGGAACTCTCTTATCTCTCCATAGCTTTTCAAGCACTTTGTTCTTCTTCGCCAGTCCGGGGTTTTTTTTCCGCTGTCTTCTTATAAACACACTTGACCGCTTGTTCGCTCTCCTTAGGAGTCATTGTCTTGGCAAGCAACTGATCTCGAATTTCGTTCAACCCATCTCTCGATAACCGGTCGAATTCAGCTCGAGTTTTTTGGACTTCACGACGAGGCAGGTACTGGCTTTGCGGTACTAGGCAAGTAGGCCCCATATCCAGGGTGGTGTCTTGAGGATAATAAAACATCATTACGTAACGGGTAGGATGAGGCCTTTTCAGATGATCTATTGCCTGGTGACTGTGATTATCTCCATCCTTGTGGAGTCCCTGCTCTCCTCCTGGAAGTGTTCGATGATCGTGCCGATGAAAATGCAGGTGGTATTCGGGACCGAGCAGCGATTCAAGCGTGCCTTTTACGATGGGTGCCTCAATAAGCTCCTGTAACAAAGGAGCGCATGGAAGGAGATTGTTGTGACCCATTAGACCGGTCTCACTTAGTGGCTCTAGTTGTTTGAATACTCCGTCGTGGTAGTCTTTCGAGAGACCTGAGTCCATCTGAAGGTACCCGTCTGCAATAAACCTCTGCATCGCCAAGTCATCCAGCAGATACTGTGCATTGTTCATCAAGGATCCTAAAACCCTATTCAGGGTTAAGTTCGGACATGTTAAAGCTTATCCATTAGCCTTCTGATTTCAACGCCTTTTATTTGATTTGAAGCCCTTTAAGATTCCAAGTATCCCTCCGTTTGCCTAGCAGCGCGTTAAACGCGTTTGTACCAGGCGCTTCGTAACCCGGACACTCCGCTCTAGAGAATTAGATCAATCCGTCTTCAGTTGGGGTAAGTTTTTCAATTAACCGGTAACCTTTCCTATGCGTTTATGCAAAGGGATCCGTTCCGGCTCTCATCATTGCAGGTACGCGCTCGTAGTCTGGATTTTGAGAGTCTTTATAAGGATATAAAGACTTACCGATTAATTTCGCAAGGTCTGGGTATTTCTCGAGTAACTGTGGCGAGGTATCTTCATAGTTCTTTTGAACCCTCATGTAGGTTCTCATGTAATTCTGCACCAGCGTTACTCGTAAGCCTTTATTGGTTCGCTTTTCTGAGGCATGCCAGGTCGCCCCATTCCATATCGCGAGGGAACCGGCTTTCCCAATAAGCGGGACATACTTATACTGAGTTGAACTGGTGTCTGCTTCATGCGGAAGGGTTGCCCGGCCGTAATGATGACTGCCAGGCACAAATATGGTTGGTCCATCATCTGCACTATCGTAGTCCGTGCATATCCAGGATGCGTTACACATGTGAGCAATCTGGCCTGCACCAGGGGGTATGCCGTGAGAATCGCTATGAAGGCCGAGGGCCTCTCCACCTTCACCCTTGATTATCCATGTCTGACCGGAGAATACTGCGCTCTGACCCAGTAACCACTTCACGAGAGCCACACAAACAGGATTTATGGCGGCTTCAACAAATACTCGTCCTCTTCAAGCAAGTCCCAACCATTTTTTAGGGTTTTGTCTTTCGGAATTTTCGCAGTGCGGTAGTCGCCCAGTTTAATATCGTTCCGTTTTTCGCAGGTTTTAATGATGGCTTCTCTCAACCGCTCAATGAACCCCTCGCTACTGTGCATCTTTTCCGGAGGTACAACGGTCATCCCATAAGCTTCAAGCTCAACCACATGCTCAAACAAATCATACTTGTTCAGCTCCAACATCAAATTATCTACATCAGGATAAACCTTGTATTCAGATAAACTCATTTACTCCCCTCTAAATGTAGTAGTTGGATACTGTATCGCTACTAAAACAATTTTGTAAACTGCGAAGTGATTAACTAAGAAAAGGTGCACTGACCTTGATCGATCACCACGTCACCATCCTGATTAGTAGTTCTAAAGAGCGCGCTATCACCATCTGTCCACATCGAAACGGTTAATTCATCTCCAGGATAAACCGGCCTAGAAAAACGAGCGTTCATCGATTTAAAACGCGATGGATCAGAATCACATAATTTAGCCAGTAATCCTCGGCCGGTATAGCCGTAAGTACACAAACCATGCAAGATTGGTCGATCAAAACCGCCCATTTTCGCGAAGGAAGGGTCAGAGTGAAGCGGATTTCTATCACCAGAAAGTCGGTAGATTAGAGCTTGGTCATCTCGAGTCTTATATATAATCTGATGATCTGGGGACCGGTTTGGGAATTCAATCTTCGCGTTTTCTCCTCGATCACCACCAAAACCGCCTTCCCCACGACAAAATAAGGAGGTTCGTGCCCTAAGGATTACCTCGCCTGTTTTCAAATTTTTAGACTCAGAGGCGAATTCCAGCACAGCAGCAGACCCCTTATCGTAGATCGCAGTGCATTCTCCAACGCTCTCAATCTCTCCATCCGCGGGAATTTCACCTAGAAGCTCGATCCCCTGCTCTCCGTGCACCATAAGCGCTGGGTTGAACGAGCCCACCTTGTTCATCGGTATACCGCCGCCGCCTATTATGACAGCAAAGGTAGGGTAGACTTTCTGCTCAAGATCTTTAGTGTTTTCCGTTGCGAATTTGAGATCATCCAAACCTGCACCGATACCTACCGCATAGAGCAGGGCATCCTTGGAGGACCAGGAACGCCTGCTAGGCTCGCCCTTCACACCTACTGCACTCGGATCTATAGCCATTTGATTCCCCCCAATTTATTTGATTTCAGTATGCACGACTTTGAAAAAAAATCTAAGGATCCGAAAAGTTACCGATCAAGCGAATTATCGCGGATTGTTTAAGCTAGGCAGGCACCCAACTTCCATGAAACCCGTAGGGAACTCTTTGCGGCAGGATCACCTTTGCAATGGGCCCTTCAGTGATCTGCTGCGCGTTTAGAATCTGTACGCTACTGCCATTAGTCGATTTATCGTAGACAAAGGAAATTAAGTAGCCCTCGTCTTCTGAAGCTGCATTAATGGCAGGGATGAACACGGGTTCGGCCCCAGATTCGTGCCGAGGCAATTCGTAGATTTCTCTTGAGTCGTTAACAAAGTCGTATTTAACAAAACGACCAAAGTCCGGTTGACGCATAGACCCAGTGCCCAGGCAGTAACCATATCGGTAATTATCACCATCCAATTCAGGGTGAACTCTTGGGAATTCCGCAGGAAGGTCATCTTTCTGTTCCTCAGTGACAGTGCCCTCCCCCAGACTCATCGTCCATCGAGTCAACAGTGGCGGCTCCTCGGTAAACGGGCCATTCCAGTCGTCGTCGAACAATCGTTCGTACCTAAGGCCATCTACAATCACCTGGCCCTGTTCATCTTCATAGGCATTGAATACGTGGAAAAGATAGCTAGGATCGATATTAAACCACTGGATTTGCTCGGTTTGATCGATTCGATTTAACAAGCCAATTCGAGCCTGGTGCGTGTCGCTCCAGGAAAAAGGAAAATAACCTCTGACAAACTTATAGGGACTAAAAGTTACCGAGAGATCAAACACTAAAACATAATTTTGGGTAATCGCACATTCATGCAGCATGGTCTTACTTGATAAGTCTACGGGGCGGGTCGTTTTTACTTGCCCGTCGCCGCCGACCACGACGTGGTTGACCTGGTATTTTCCTCTCGGGAACTCATAACACATTGCATGCAATTCACCTGTGGAGTTGTCTAGCTTGGCGTGGGCTGAAAAACCAATGTTCAAAGTTCCCGCAAAAGGCCTAACGCCAGACGGATCGAGGTCGGAATTAACCTCTACTGGTGAGCCTCCCGCTTCGACTGTTGCATAAATTTTATCGGCATGAGAAATCACATGAGTGTTTGCGCCGCCGGTACGACGATTGCGGTACCAAAGCGCGTCTCCTTCCTCTAGTCTTAATCCATGCAGCATGCCCTCGCCAGTAAACCAGTGATGCTTTTTGCTGTTGACCGATTGCATGGGGTTTGGACCGTTACGCAAAAAGAGACCATTCAACTCTCTCGGAAGCTCGCCGACTATTTCAAGTTTCTGCTCGAATAACTCCTCGGAAACCGGCGCATAGTTACCTTCTAGATAGGGGTTAGGTTTCGTTCCTGGCAATTTCAATTGGTCCAGCAACCAAGCCAGTCCTGCTCCGCCAATCCCTAATCCAGCGTACTTAAGGAAGTCTCGTTTATTCAATGTTCAGTCTGCCAGTTAACCACAATTTACTAGAAACCATGATCACCGCATTGTCGATTGATCTCGTCGATGATCTCGCAAACTCGAATCGATTCGGCTCGTGTGAATTGAGGTAATTCGCTTAGCCCAGCTTCCATGGCTCTGTGTATCGCCTGAGCTTGATAAATGAAGCCGTGTTGGTTCCCACCACTCCAGGTCCAACCTTTGTACTTGATCAGCTTTTCGCCCGTCCATCGCGAGCCGGCGGGCTGGCCTCGAGTGATCGGAGCGGGCGTGGGCATCGGGTACTCAAAACGCTGCACTTGATTAAAAGGCCCGCCCGTTGGATTTCGGTCCTGATTCCAATGAGTTTCCTGCCAATCACCGACCCATCCTTTACTCGGATCGAGTTCCATGGCGGGTTTCCCTTCATCCTTGCGAGACCCGGACCTGGGTGGTCGACCGGTGCTCACAGTCAATGAGGACGGATGGTGTGAGGGCGTGTTCAAAGTGATTCGACCTTTTGTGCCAATAAATTGTGTTTCCTCAATAAAGCGACCAGCCGGAAATGTAATCACGCCGATGCCTTGCTGATTTGTATACTGTAAAACAGCTGCACTGGGCAGCGCTCCGTGAGCAGAATATACATCATTCGCATAGTCTTGAGGTTTTACGCTTCTACCGGCCGCTGCAATCAGTGGCATCTCCTCGGAACCATAGCCAAGTAGCGCTGGGTTGAGAGCGTAAACCCGATCAGGATAGTCAGCCTGAACGACCTGCAAAGGTCCGATATCGCCTCTGTACAGTAATGCTCGCGCATGCTCTACAGCTGGAAAAAAGCGTAGCCACATACCTTCCTGACAAAAGACACCGGCGCGATCAGCGGCTTCGTAAACCTCTCGAGCCTGGTCTGCTGTATCGGTAAAGGGTTTTTCACAAAGTACATGTTTACCAGCTTCAATAGCGGTCATCAGATCCCGATGATGATTCCAGGTCTTAGAAGCGATATAAACTATATCGACATCCGGATCGAGACATAAAGCTTCATAGTCGTCGTAGGCCTTATCGATACCATGAGCCTCTGCATAAGCTTTTGCTCTCTCCAGATCGCTCGCCGCAATCGCGACGGTGGACGCTCCAGGCACATCCTGCAGAGATTTAATCCAATCCGAAGCGATTGCTGATGCGCTGATGATGCCCCAACGTAAAGGGTGATTTATCGCCTCTTCTTTGGTGAGCCCCATACGAATATCCAATGGAGTATTCATAGGCCACCCATCTATAAAATTCTGATCCTGCTCCGATTCTTCGCTCATTTACCCCTCCTTTACTAAAATGCAAATAGCAATATAGAGAGTACACCGCTATTTCATAGAGGTTAAATGAAGATTTATATGAAGTTCACTTTATGCGACTCTTATAGTGTAAGAAGTTGGAAGAATGCCATGTCAGAAGATTATTACGAAAAACTAAGAGAAGATCCGCTTTACGTCAGCAGAGCAGATCGTGCGAAAGCAAATAAGGCACCCTCCAAGTCGTCATCCATGGGTACCATGGCAGAAGTGAGATTCCCGAACGCGACTAACCGAAAAGATTTAATAGCGGGAATAATGGATCAAGACAAGGACCTCGTTCCGGGTGCGTTCGGCAACCTCTTCTATAAGCCAGTCACGATTAATGAGGTTGATCTTAAATTGGAGCCTGTGCAACCAAGTATAGGAATGATTGTTCATGGAATTGATTTATCCCAGGATCTCAAAAGTCAATCTATGGTCACATTCCTAAGGGAACTGTGGCTGGAACGAAGAGTACTGGTTTTCAGAAATCAAAATCATTTGAGTCGACAGGAAATGGTCGAATTTGCAGGCTATTTTGGAGAAGTAGGAAAACCCTTCGGAGAGGCAGAGCACGTGCCCAATTCTCCTTATGATCTCAATCAGCAGGTAAAGGATCCAGAGATACCTAATATGCTGATCTTACCCTCCGATGAAAACGTACCCAATGTCGCCTCCAGCTGGCATTGTGATGCAACCTGGCAGAAAAAAAAGACCTCCAATGGCCTCCATGCTTATGTGCCGCGAAGCTCCTCCAATCGGAGGAGACACCTGTTTTTGTGACTGCTACGCGATGTGGGAAGGCCTTTCATTGCAAACGAAGAAACGGGTCGAACACCTAACCGCAGTTCACCTTGGGACTATCGGCCATCAAATGGATGGGGTGACGCCAGAGGCCGTGCATCCCGTAGCACGTACGCACCCAGAGACAGGTAAAACCGTATTGTATGTTCAACAAGGTTTCGTTCGGCATTTTGCAGAAGAGCACCAGGTGCCCGAGGACGAAGAAAAAAGGCTATTTCTTGAGATGAAATTACAGGAAGGAAGACCCGAATACACCTGTCGAGTTAAGTGGGAGCCGGGATCGCTCGCCATGTGGGACAATCGTGCAGTTCTGCACTGTGCCAGCGGTGATTTTTGGCCGCACCGTCGCTTGATGGAGCGACTGACAATACTGGATTTCGAAGAAAGTCGAAGAACCCCCTATTATCAGCCTGTTGTTGTTCAAGCACCCCCAAGCACCAATTAAAAAGATCAAAACACTATGAAGTTAACAACACGCTGAAGTCACCCCGTCGATAATCCTGCTCATCAAGGGTTAATGTTACCAAAAACTGCGTTACCCTCGTTCAAAGGGGCTGCTTCCAGTCCCTTTGCATAAAGAGACTCGTAGCGGTCTATTAGTTGGATCTAAACTAATAGCCAGCGAGCATGGTGAGCCAACTTAAATTACAATAAGATTGGGCTGGCTCGGACCACGTGTTCATAAATAACAAACTGAGGAGATGTAGCTAATGAAACCAGTATGTTTGGTCATCGGCGCAGGAGCAGGAATTGGCGGTAATGTTGCGAAAAAATTCGCCACAGAGGGATATCACTCGGTTCTTTGCAGAAGAACTGACCAGGAAGGGCTCGATAGAATGGTTTCTGAAATAGAAAGCAGTGGAGGCTCTGCTTCTGGATACCTTTTAAACGCAATCGATGAAAATAGCATCGAAGAGCGTATTACAGAAATCGAGAAGGATGTTGGCGGTATCGATACTGTTATTTTCAATCTAGGTGCTCAAATTGGTGACCGGACGCTTGAAAATACCTCATATAAAGCCTTTGAGATGGGTTGGCGTATGGCATGTTTTGCTCTATTTCGCACGGCCTCAACAGTTTGCCCTTACATGGAAGAGCGTGGTAAGGGTAGTATTTTAGTCACATCAGCAACGGCCGCCGTCAGAGGCAATGCCGGTCAACATTCGCACGCGGCCGCAATGGGTGGGCGTCGAATGCTATGTCAAAGCCTAAATGCTGAATTTTCTACCAAAGGAATACACGTTGCCCACGTGATCGTCGACGGAGCTGTCGATGCGCCCGACACTCTGGGAAAAATGCTTGGGGCTGAGCGTTATCAGGAGTTAAGAGAGACCAAAGGTATGGAGCATGACGGTTTAATCCTGCCCGCCGAGATCGCTGAAACCTATTACCATCTGGCTCAGCAGCATCGCTCCTCTTGGACCTTCGAAATCGATGTTCGTGCGTTTTCAGATCGACCCTGGTGGAACCACTAATACTCTCAATCAGGTTCTGAAATAGTTTCTCTTTTTGCGCGCTATTACTTTATAGCGCGTCAAAAAGCGCGAAGGCCAAGTTAAAGCCTTTGGGATCTCAGCCTGACGCCAACCTGAACTAGATGTTGATTTTTCGGCCCTAATATCGAGACCAGAAAATACCCTGCCTGGAATAGAATCCGGATCCATTTCCATGATATCTGCGGTCTCTTTAGCTTCCACTAGATCGGCTATCCGCTCAAAGTCCTTTGGGTCCACTCCCACGTGAAAGTCTGCACCAATCTTTTCCGCGATCTCTTCCTTGAAGTAGGTACCAAAAGATTCACCGGTTACTAATCTGACTACTTCACCAATTAAATAACTCTGGGCGATCGCGTGATAACCGCTCTGCGAGCCAGCTTCCCACCAGCTTTCCTGAGCTGCCAATTCTGCGCAAGCGAAGTCCTAGTCGTAAAGCTCGTCATTATTGAAGGGTCTACTGAAACCAGGCAGCCGAGCTGAATGAGACAGAAAGTGCTTTACCATGACCTGTTCCTTTCCCTTCGCCCAAATTCTGGCCAGTATTTGACAACCGGTGCCTTCAAATCCAACTCACCTCTATCCGCGAGCATCAGAGCGATGATGAAGGTCATCGTTTTGGTAGTCGAATAAACATTGATGATTGTGTCTTCGTCCCAAGGCTGTGTTTTAGCCTTGTCTTCATGCTCCGCTGATATATCAACGACGTACTCGCCTTCTACTGTCGCAGCGAAACAGGCACCAATATAACCGTTGGTCTCGAAATTGTTCTCGAAGGCCTTAAGTACTCCACTGAATCGATCATCACAGTGTCCGTGGATTTCCAATGCCAAATTACCCCAATAAATCCTAGTAAATTTGATTTTCAGATCTTCAATGTTTTTACCAATTTTCCAACCAAGGACGAATGATTACTTCAAAAGTCCATGTGGAGCGGTGTTGTCGATGAAGATGAAGATAAGTATCAGCGATCCGGTCCGGATCAGCCATGTTGTCATTTTGGTTGTCTCCTGCAAGCCGATGTCTGCGCACTCCATCTTCCTGTGTCCACCCAATCGCCGCGTCAATCGGCACATGGGAGATATGAATTCCCTGTGGCATAAGCTCCCGTGCCATACTCTCAGCTAAGCCAGCTTTGCCATGTGAGGACATCGCAAAGGCACCACTATTTGGATAACCCTTAAACGCAGCGCTGGCATTCGTGAAAATAATAGTACCCAGCTGCGCATCCGCTGAATCAGTCTTTCTAGACAGCATTGAGCACGCGGCTTGCTGCCCAACGAGGAAAGCACTATAGGTCGAGTTCCTGATCGTATCCAAAACTAACTGCGGGTCCGCTTCCGTAATCGACTTTCTAAAAATATCAGGCGTTCGGCCATCAATGTTATGAACAACAAGATCAGGTTTTCCTAGGTCATTTTCAATGGATTTAAAAAGCGACGCCACTTCCTCTGGCTCCCTAGCATCGCAGCCATAGCAAGTGACCCCATAATCTTCCGATAAACGTTTCATGACAGATTTCTCAGGATTCCGTGCGGCGATAGCCACCTTCATGCCCTCTTGTGCAAAAAGCCTCGCACAACTTGCGCTGATTCCAGGACCCCCTCCAACGATTAATGCTACTTCACTCAATTGTTTTACCCTTTCTAAGTTAGTTTTCTTTTGTTTTAGCCTGTTAGCAGTCCCCAAACAAGTCTAATTGGTTAGGTATGGAGAATCTTATCAACGGGCGCAGTGACCTCCGTCAATTGTAACGATCGTTCCCGTTGTATTTGACGACAAATCACTCACCAGGAAGGCTGAAGCATCGGCTATGTGTTCGACTTGTCCGGGCGGATAGTTGGGATCCCAGACTTCTTTCCAACGCTCAGTGTCACCAAACTTTTCTTCGGCTAGAACGCGCTGCATGGTCTCAAGACGTTCTGTCACGATCTGTCCTGGATTAATTCCCAACACTCGAATGCCGTGTTTTCGAGAGACACCGCCCATTGCTCGCGTGATTGCCATAAGACCTGCGTTAGCCCCGGCTCCAGCAATATAACCTGACGAGGGTCGTTCACCGCCTGCACCAATTATATTTAAAATAACCCTTTGCCCTGATTCGTCCCGCCTCGAGCTCATGCTGGCATAGACTTCGCGGCAGAGCGAAATATAGCCGAATAGTTTCAGGTCCCAAGCCTCACGCCAGGTTGCTTCATCAACACGGTTAATGTTTCCTGCTGGAATAGCGCCAGCATTATTAACCAGGATATCAATATCGGCTTGCTCATTGGCTAGAGCATTAACTTCGCTGGTGTTCGAAAGATCCGCGACACGATAATCAACACCGACACTTTGGTCTGTCGTCAATATAGTACGTTGAGCCTGTTTCAGATCGTCTTCACTTCTGGCAACCAAAACTACCGAGCAACCCTCATTAGCGAACCGCTTTGCGATAGCAAGACCGATGCCCTTCGAGGCGCCAGTTATCAATGCCTTTCTACCAGCTAAATTCAAATCCATCAGTTAACTTCTCCACTATTGGTAAGTTTATTTACCTAAAAACCGACCGATCACGTTACGCGTGACGGTTGAAACATCCTGTTGCTTCAATCCGTAGGCCCAGTCAGTGCAGCCAGTGGTAAAGACCTCCCCCTCACCTTTTGGGAAAATCCCCATCACCGCATAACCGTCCGCGTACTTCGCTCTTATCGATTCTGTATCTTCTCCGCCCAGACGAGTAGCCACCCAATTCAATTCACCAATATAACCATCAGGCATTGTGGGCGCTTCTTGAGTCTCCCATAAATGGGCTGGCGCCGTGGCAAGAATTCGAAACCCTTCAGGCACACCAGATTCTATGGGTTTTGGTACGCCCTCGATTACCTCGATAGGACAGCCATCGCATTCGTAACCAACAGTAACGTCCTCTGTACCCAGATCTGAGCCGAGAGTTGCGCCAACTGAATCAAAAGCCCAATGGTCAGGTTCCCAGACCTGATAGCCTCCAGTACCTTTAGGTGCATTAGGCATATGGGCATAGCCCCCATAGGTGAAAGAAACCCGGTCATCTCGCTCTCGGGTCGACCCACCAAAGGATCTGACCACATACTCGTCAACCCAGGCGCGTGGCTAGGGTCGTAGTGTGGATCAGCCTCCAGGTTGGTTTTGTAAGACACCAAGGTCTGTCGATCATCTTCAAAACGCGCCTGCCAGAAAGCCGTATTACCTGAAAAAAAGGCGGCCTTGCCTCCAGAGGAGATAAAGCTCTCTACATTATCGCGCATGGCAGTTGACCAATATTCATCGTGGCCCACAGAAATATAAAGCGGGTATCCATCAAGTAGACGAGGATTCTTATCCAGATCCTCACTGATGGCATAGCCAAGATTCAGGCCGTTCTCTTCTGCCCATCGAACAAACAACACCTCTTGATTCGCCCAACCAGCGGCCATGCACCAGGCCGAATATCTCTGGGACTGAATTTTATCCTGCATAGATTCATCCCAGTACATATACTGGGCGATTCGATGCGACATAGGATCTTCCTTGCTAAGAAACCCTTTTGGTAATGGTCGACGTAAAGACGAATGAGAGCTGCCCATGTAAAAACTAGGCCCGCCCCAATGGTTGTAAGCCGCCCAGGTAGAAGTTGATAACACGAGCATCGCATCTAAAATTCTATTACTTCTGACCACAAAAAAAGCCTCGGAAATACGCCCCTCGTCATCAGTAACCGAAACCAAATAAAACCCTGAGTCCCAATCCTGGCTCACTTCAAAGTCAAAACATGGAGTCCAATCGACGCCTTCTTTCGAGACATCTACAGGTATAGGTTGTTCTGCAGAGACAATGTCACTTGCGGAAAATACTTCTTTGGACTCCTTACCCTCCCGCGTGATCTTAATCGATAGACTACTCGGGTTTGGGCCAAAAAAGACTGTGATGACTTCGCCAGGAAGAGCGCTTTGTGGCCAGCAGTAAGCTCCCCGCATCAGCTCGCTTGTAACCTGCGGTAGGCCTCATCTCCAGCCTGTTGTGCGATATTAATGCCAAGATCGTTCGCAGATAACAACGCTTCACGCAAGCTCTCCGGGGATACGTCAAAGGGCAGATTACTGAGCGCTCCAAAATTCAACGTCGCTTCCACCACAAGCTCCAACACGCTTGAATCGCGGTGATCCAGCGATAATTGACCATAATGCACGGGCAAACCCACACCCGCAAAATACTCAGTGGCTCGACGTGCTTCAATTTCATCGTTCTCCAGAGCAAGCTGTGTCAGCAAGCCCATCGCAACCATCTCGCCATGCAGGTAATTCTCTTCAACAATGGGCAAATTCGTATATGCCTGAGCTACAGCGTGAGCGGCTGCCAATCCACCGCTCTCAAAACCAAGACCACTTAATAAAGTATTAGCTTCGACGACTCTTTCGAGCTCTTCAGTAGGATTTCCAGAATGCACCGACTTAACTGCTTCAAGACTGTCGGCATACAACGTATGAGCACATATTTCTCCCATCGCACAGGCCGCCAACGTAGGCCGAGAGCCTAACATGTTCACAGCATCGGGGTTGTTGATACAGACTTTTGCTTCGTACCAGGTGGCCATCGCATCACCCATCCCAGCGACAAGGAATCTCTCCGGCGCTTTTGCCACGATTTCAGTATCAACAATGACCATCGCTGGATTACTTGGAAAAAATTCGACAACCCCCTCAAAAACGCCACTCGGCGCGTAAACCACTGAAAGAGCTGAGCAAGGTGCATCGTTCGATGCGAGGGTCGGAATCACAATCGCGGGGATTTCTAGACGATGTGCTATGCACTTTCCAGCATCAACGCACTTTCCTCCACCCAAAATGATCAAGCAATCCGGGCTTTGTGGTTTCAGCTCATTGGTTCTAGCTTCGATCTCTTCTAGGGAGCACTCGCCACCAAAAACCGACCTCACGTAAGAGATTTCATGATGAGAAAGGCTCGCCTCTACGACGGGCACCTCGCTCCCATGGCCTCGAGCTGATGCAAGAACCCCCGCAGAACCCAGATTTAAAGTGCTCAGGTAACGACCAACCTTAGCTAAAACGCCAGGTCCCTGTATGTATTTTCCCGGACTAGTGAACACTCGAGAATGAGCCGCTTGTTCATTATCCCTTGAAAAAATCGGTTGAGGAAAGTACTCCAATTGGGCCATGGTTTGGACCTTATTCTAGATAAATATTAAAAAAATCCTCTAAATTCCTGATATTTTTGAAAAATCTGGTTCTCTTTTTTCTGCGAAAGCCTTAAACGCCTCCTTGTTGGCAGGCCCACCCATCAGATCTGCATATACCGCGTTTTCTCTGCCATGAGCCGACCACGAGGCTTCTCTGCGACCAGCCATCATCATCAGTTCTTTAGTGGCGATTAACGAAGGAATCGGGTTCTTTGCGAGCTCTTCTGCGACTTCCATCGACCTAGCAAACACTTCTTCATCTGACTCAACTCGCCACGCAAGTCCCATATCCAGGCACTCTTGGGCGCTAAACCACCTACCCGAGAGCAAAGCATAGGACGCATTCTGCCAACCCATACGCTCAGCAAAACTAAAACTGCTTCCAGCTTCTGGCGCTAGACCCAACTGAGGAAAGGGAGTACGCATCTTCACGGACTTCGCCATCAGCACAAGATCACAATGGGCCAGCATCGTCATCCCAACGCCGACACCCAACCCATTGACTGCCGCGATCAAGGGCTTGCGGAACTCAGTCAATGCCTTGAGCATGGAAGGAAACTGATTTTCTTTGGGCGCATCAGGATCCGGAGAATTCGAGTCAGCCAAATCCAGGCCCGCACAAAAAGCGCGACCCTCTCCAGTAATCACGGCAACAGCAACAGTGTCGTCTTCCTGAGCTTTGTGAAGGGCATCCCGTATACCCATAAACATCCATGGGTTCATCGAATTTAACGCATCAGGCCGATTCATTTTTATTACCCGAACTCGTCCTAGATCCTCGGTCACCACGGCATCATTCATTTCAGCTTTCCTTGTACTACTTTCCTTTGTATTCATCCATTCTAAACACTTTTCCTTTCGGGCACAGCCTTCTCTAACCAGGCCATCCAGGGGCTCACTTCTCGATTTCGGTTTCTGTTATCTCAAGCTGAGAACTGAGCTCTAACCAGCGCTCTTCCAATGCCTCCTTTTTTTTGCGACATTGCGCGGCTTGGGTCATTAGCTCTTGAAGTTCATCGGCTGGCAGACCCTCATAGGTGTCTTTATCGGCGAGCTTACCCTCTATGACCGACAGCTCTGCGCTTTTTCGTTCTAGGTTTTTCTCGATCTCTTTGACCTCTTTTTTCAGATCATTTAACGACTCTCTTACTCGAGCTTTCGCCTGGCGTTGTGAGCGTTTTGAATCGTCTATTCCGCGCGAGTCATCCTCGCTAGGTAAGGCACGAGACTGCTTGATCCCTGTGTATTCATTAAGATCCGCCGTGTAGTCAGTCAGACCTCCATCGTCGACTAACCAGAACTCATCCACGAGTTTCTCTAAAAGGTCGCGATCGTGAGCGACTATCAATACCGCGCCCGAGTAGCTTTGAAGCGCAATGGCTAGCGCATCTCTCATATCCAAATCTAGGTGATTGGTCGGTTCATCTAAAACCAGCATCGCCGGCCTTTCCGATGCTAAAAGGGCCAACACAAAGCGAGCCTTTTCACCTCCAGAAAGGCTATTGATAGGCCGAGCGACCATGCTGCCATCGAAACCCCAGCCCCCGAGATAATCTCTAGCCTCCTGACCTTTAAGCTGGGGATAATGTTTTTGTATCGATGCCAGCGCGCTATCCTCAGTATCCAAAGACTCCAGTTGATGTTGAGCAAAATAACTGATTTTGGAGTGCACGCCTCTCTCAATACTTCCACTGATTGGCTGTAAATCGCCAACTAACGCCTTTAACAGCGTTGATTTGCCTGCTCCATTTACGCCGAGTATTCCAATACGCGATCCAGGAAGAATGGTTTGCGAAATTTGATTCAAAATCACGGACTCTCCATAACCTATATCGAGCCCCCGGAAGGTCATCAATGGGTTCGATACTTTTTCTGGTTGTTCAAAATTCACTTGATATTGCGAATCCACCTGAATGGATGAGTATTCCTGCATGCGCTCCAACGCCTTAATTCGGCTCTGCACCTGCTTTGCTTTACTGTCCTTGGCTCTAAATCGGTCGATAAATTGCTGTATATGCTTAACCTGATTATCACGTTTTTTCTGCAGCGCTTGCTCCTGCTCAAGCTGCTCAATTCGACGACGCTCGAAGGTTGTATAATTCCCGGTATAGCTGCGAGCAGTTCCTCCCCCGAGGTGCAAGACGTGCGTTGCGACCGCGTCTAGAAAAGCTCTGTCATGAGCAATAAAAATCAATGTGCCAACAAACTCCTTCAGCCATTTTTCAAGCCAAAGTATTGCTTCAAGGTCCAGGTGGTTAGTCGGTTCGTCCAGAAGAAGGAGATCACTGGGCGCCATTAACGCCTGTGCGAGATTCAAGCGTATGCGCCAGCCCCCAGAAAATTCTCTAAAGGGCTTATCGATCTCATCGGCAGCAAAACCAAGGCCATATAGAATTGTGCCAGCTCGGGCAGCCGACTCATAACCGCCTAGATCGGCGTAGCGGACATATAAATTCGCAATTTCCGTGGCGTCCTCGGTTTTCTCTATCTGTTTCTCGACAACCCGAAGCTCTCTGTGTCCATCAATTACATAATCTATAGCGCTTCGTCCGCTTTCTGCGGTTTCCTGAGCCATGTAGCCGACTTGCCAATCCTTCGGAAAATTAACCTCACCCAGACTAGGAGACAGTCGACCTAATAACAGTTTAAATAGGGTGGTTTTTCCGACCCCATTCCTTCCCACTACTGCGAGTCGCTGTCCCGGATACACCACAAAACCCACGTCAGAAAATAGCGTTTCCTCTGCGTATTGAAAGTTAAGATCTTGTACCTGCAGCATGATTAACAACCTGGCAATCAAGACATTGTACCCAATCCACAGAGTCATTAACGAATTACTGGTGTTTTGATGGTGACTAATTACACTCAGTGCTTCCTATATATAAAACGAGACCATGCGACGACGTGAATTTCTTGGCACTCTCTCTGCTTCGCTATTGGCGGGATCCCTTATGAGCTGCGCTGGCGAAGATTCCCTAACTGGCCCTATCCTCAATCTGCCGAAAGGGCGTGTCAGGGGAAAGATAGTGAATGGGGTACATCGTTATCTGGGCGTTCCCTATGCCGAAGCACCCTTTGGTCAGAATCGATTTATCGCACCGATTGCTCGGGCACCCTGGGAGGGAATATTTGAAGCCGATCTTTACGGGTTTATTTGCCCTCAAACCGGGCCAGGGGTGGGTACTGACTCGCTAGTAGAAGGCGAAGACTGCCTAAACCTCAACATTTGGACTCCCGATCCTGGAGCTAAAGGGTTACCGGTCATGATCTGGGCCCACGGCGGCGGGCAGGTTACGGGCACCGGTGCGAGCGCTGTTTACGACGGTACCCACTTTGCTAAGGATGGTGTCGTGTTAGTCACCAATAACCGTAGGCTAGGTGCTGAGGGCTATCTGTACTTGTCTGAAGCCTTTGGCGACGGAATCGGACCTGGAAACCTGGGTATCCTCGATCAGATTGAGGTGCTTCGGTGGGTTCAGGAAAACATCGAGGCCTTTGGTGGAGATCCGAACAACGTCACCCTATTCGGCGAATCGGGTGGAGGGGCAACAGTCCAAGCGGTGGTTGCGACGAAAGGGTCTGAAGGGTTGCTGCATCGAGTCATACCCCAAAGCGGAGGCCACGCAGCGCAGCGCCCGGAAACGGCCAACCAACTCACGCAGATTGCACTAGAACAACTGGGCATCAAGCCCGGAGAGCTTGACGCGCTCAGAGTCGTGCACTGGTCCGAGTTTTCAAAAATTTATGATTCACTTCAGGTTCCTGAATTAGGAAACCCTCAAACTTACTTGCCTGTTATCAGCGAGTCGATGCCCGTGCACCCGGTCGACGCGCCTTATCAAGGAATCGGTTCTGATCTGGATTATCTGATAGGGACCTGTCGCGATGAAGCCAACCTATTCACCATGTTGGGGATGGAACTGGAAAATTCTCCCTTCAGTTTTCGCGCAGAGACGCTGCTGAGAGCGGGTAACGCCGACCGTGAAGAGCTAATTAATGCCTACCGTCAGGCCAGGCCCGAATTAGATGAAAATGATGCCAAAGCTGCTCTAATCGGCGATGTCTGGTTTCGTGTGCCATCAATCAGAATCGCAGAAGGTCACAGTAAATTCAGCAAATCCAGAACCTTTATGTACCTTTTTACCTGGGAATCTCAACTGCTTGGAGCCGCACATGCGCTCGACATCGCGGTTTTTGGCAACGGGATGCCTTTCCCTGGGATAGCCGGTTTTAAATCTTCCGAGACCGTTGGAACCACCATGCGGAAGGCCTGGGTGAATTTTGCGAGGACTGGAAACCCGTCCACACCTGAGTTCAACTGGCCCGAATATGAGGATCAAAATCGGTTCACCGTATCGATTGATGAGAAGCTCACTCTGCTCGAAGACCCATACCGCCACCAAAGAGAGGCGCTCGGAGAGGTATTAGCCATGAACTGGCAAGATCGAGGCGTTTAACTAGCTTCATCTCATCGAAAACTAAGGTAAAACCGATTAAACTCGCAATTACATAGCCGCAACCCCTCGAAACCTAACACAGAAGTAATCATGACCATCAGCCTTCCCTTGCTTGTTACGCTCTTTATCGGAATCTGGGCGGCAGTCTACGTAATCTATCGCAAATCCCGCTGGAAGACCCTAGAGCCCTTACTGTCCAAGGATTACAACTTCGGCAAACGCCAGAAAACCTTTCGGCGAGCGATCGAACTATTAGAAGAGCGCAAGGCTACTTGCTTAATCGAAACCGGTGTCGCTCGATATGGCCTTCGCAACAGTAAATCTGACGGAGCCTCTACCGCCGTATTTGGTTTGTGGGCAAAGAGCCATAATACCTCTCTCTACTCTGTCGACATCAGTCCTGAGAGCATTGCAGGCGCTCGAGAGGCGGTCGAGGAGCTAGATCTCGTGGAACAGGTTAAACTAGTAACAGGAGATTCCATTCAGTTTTTAGAAAATTTCACAGATCCCGTCGATTTTTTGTACCTGGATAGTTACGACTACGATAAACACGATGAGTCAATCCAAATTGCCAGCCAGGAACACCATTTAAAGGAATTTAAGGCCATCGAAGAACAACTGGCTCCCGGTAGTGTGGTTTTAATCGATGACTGCGACCTGCCGGGCGGCGGTAAAGGCAAGACGGTCATCGAATACATGATTCGAAAAGGCTGGCAGGTCGACACCAGCGCCTATCAAATTTTGCTGACAAAACAATCCAACTAGACCTTCTATGACTGGTTTAAGCGAAGTGATCGGCGCGCTGAAGAAAATGTCCTTGGTAAGTTTTATTTCTTTAATGTGATCGTACCTCATGTTGCTACAAAAGCGATCAAGTCCGTCCGGCTCCATTCTGCGCAGAGGATCATGCTGACGAGCCCACGCAAGCTAGTCGTGTACCCACTGCATGTCTGACCAGTGGGCAGAATCGCCCAGCGCGTTATCGATACCCGGAGGCGACGTATATACCGGGCGGCTCATCTGAACCCCATCAACCAGAGATTTCGGCTAGTCGCTCCTTCAATACTTTGAAAGCCTGTTTATTAGCGTTCACGATGGTCTCCATCGAGGGCGCTTCTTCACTAATATCTCCCAACTCGTACAATGCCATGTGCACGTCATCGTGATGCTCGATCTGGGTCATATCACTGAGCCATCTTTGAACGTTAGGGAAAGCGCTAAAATCATAGACGTTGGTGAATCGAGGCTGTAATTGCCCGATTTCGACGTAGGCCGCCATATCAGCAATGGTTACCTCATTCCCAGCTAGATACTTGGAGTCCTGCAGCCAGCCCTCCTCTAGCGCCTCAAGCGCTCGTTTAAGGCTAGCTTGAGCTGATTTTTGGAAGTCCTCTGAAATATTGAGATCCTTTCGGATCTTAGGCGCGACTAGCCCACCGGATGCCTCCCGCACATTTCGATGATGAAAATGTAAATACCAGTCTATTTTCGCTCTTAATTCGGGATTATCAGGATAAAGGTCTGTCCAACCAAATCGATTACACAAATAGCACATAATTGCGTGCGCCTCTGACAATAGAAATCCGGAATCGGGGTCTTCCAGACTGGGTATCGTTCCACCCGGAAATTTTTTGAGATAAGCTGGATTCCGGCTGCCGGTCTCTCCGCTGGACCCAGGGTTTATCAGTACCATCTCAAAGGGCTGCTTCTGGTAGAGCATCAACCACATAACTGCCCTGACAGGCTGTGAAAAAGGGACACCATAGAGAATCAGAGAATTCGACATGTCTTTGCCTTCATAAAACTTATCAAACTCAAAAATAGCAGTATTTACGCTATGTCAAAAGACCCTTGAAGACGGTTGCGGTGCCTATAGATTACCTTCAGTATTGAGCGAAGGGTAAAAACCACCAGAATCCAACCATGGAATCAGTCATCCAGTCACTTCTAGGTTTTGCCGATCTTTTTTTGTCGGTGCTTGGTCTAGTCATCGCGGCAACGCTGGCCGTTTTACTTGTGGCGATCTCATGGATGTATTTCTCCGATATTAGTCAAACACGCCAAGCCATTCGCAGGAATTATCCGGTCATCGGCAGGTTTCGCTATTTTTTTGAGCACTTGGGTGAGTTTTTTAGGCAATACTTTTTTGCGCTGGATCGCGAAGAATTACCCTTTAATCGAGCTCAACGAACTTGGGTCTATAGAGCCTCTAAAAACGAAGACAGCACGATCGCCTTTGGATCAACGCAACCTCAAAATATTCCAGGGGAGTTTGTTTTTCTTAACGGACTGTTTCCTCCGCTGGACAGCGAGGTCATTAAAAATCGTCCTATTGACTTTGGCACTCAATATGCCCGTCAGCCCTATTCAACGAACAGTTTTTTTAACATTTCAGGGATGAGCTACGGCGCTCTTTCGGGGCCTGCAATCGAAGCGCTCTCCAAAGGAGCAGAGCGCGCCGGCATCTGGCTGAATACGGGCGAAGGCAGCGTGTCTCCCTTTCATACTAAGGGTAACTGCGATTTGGTTTTCCAGATGGGCACCGCTAAATACGGACTGAGAAACACTGACGGTGAACTGGACAAAGAGAAGGTGCGCTCACTCGAGTCAAACACGCAAATCAAGATGATCGAAATCAAATTGTCACAGGGTGCCAAACCCGGCAAGGGCGGGATACTGCCGGGTGTTAAAGTCGACGAGGTCATCGCCGCGACCAGAGGCATTCCAGCGGGCGAAGACTCCATCAGCCCCAACCGTCACGCCGAAATCGAAGATATAGCGGATCTGCTCAAGTTCATCAAGTTAGTTCGAGACTTGTCGGGCAAGCCAACAGGGATCAAGTGTGTTATCGGCCAAACAGAATGGCTGGACGAGTTCTGTCAGCAAATTAACCGGATCGGCCTGCAATATGCGCCCGACTTTATTACGGTAGACAGCGGGGATGGCGGTACCGGTGCAGCACCCCAGAGTTTAATGGATCTTACGGGGCTACCGGTCAAGCGGAGTCTTCCCATAGTCGTGGATAAGCTCTCGGAATATGGCATTAAAGAGCATGTCCGAGTGATCGCTTCAGGAAAACTGATTAACCCAGCTGATGTCGCTGCCGCGCTTTGCCTGGGCGCTGACTGTGTGAACTCAGCTAGAGGATTTATGTTCGCGTTGGGCTGCATCCAGTCTTTACAATGCAATAAAAACACTTGCCCCACCGGGATTGCCACACAAAACCGTTCACTACAGAAGGGCCTGGATCCGGTGGACAAAAGTGAGCGAGTCGCTAATTTCGCGCTCAATCTCATAAAAGAAGTGGAGACGATTGCCCACTCGTGTGGCGTCGCGCACCCAAGTTTATTACAACGCCGACACGCGCAGATGATTAATGAGAAAGGTATCCCTCAATCGCTGGCACAGATGTACCCGGAGAGAACGGCCTAAACTAGTTAAGTTTTCAAGACAAAGAGATTCTCAATCCTTACTAGGGGTTAGTTATTCTTTAGCTTCTCTCTGACGTTTGGGTTAACCGACTCCCTAAAAGGAATTTCCACGACTTCACCGTCCACAGCGACATTAGATTCGACCGAATACATATCGGGAAGATGCACTTTCAGTTTGGTTTCAAGCGCGGAATACCCTACATCTACCCAGCCCATTGCGATGTTGGTTTGAAGCTCGGGCGACCACCATGGCGATGTGATATAGCCGATCTCAAAGTTATCTTCAGAGTGAATCAACCAAAAATCTGGTGCGTAGTCAGTGACTGGCTTGCCACCAAACACCAGCCCCACCATTTTCATTTTAAAGGGGTAATCCCCTGATTCGATGACTTCCCGTTGACGCTCAAGCTCTGCCTTACCGATGTAATCAACCGTCTTTTTCCGGGGCACCTGATAGTCGAGGTTCACCTGAAAGGGCGAGGATTCAAAGTCCATATCCTGACCCCAGGATAGGATGCCCGCCGCGATCCTGCGATGATGAGCCGTAGAAATGACTTTTAAATCAACTGACTTCCCCTCATCTAGCAAGTGCTCCCAGACTCGCTCGGCGTGAATATGAGAGTCACGAACAAAAATCTCGTAACCTTTCTCGCCCGTAAAACCTGTCTGACTTACCACGACGGAAGCACCAGCGAGCTCAGTCTCCATTAACCCATAAAAAGGGAGATTCAATACTGAGTCTCCAAATAACCTAGACATAAACTCGCCCGATAGCGGGCCCTGAATCTGCAGGGGACAAACGTCAATCTCGTCTATCGCCACATCATAACCAGCTCCGATATTGACTCCCTGAAGCCATAACATTAAATCTGAATCGGCTAACGAAAACCAAAATTCATCCTCGGCGATTCGGAGCAACACAGGGTCATTCAAAATGCCGCCTTGTTCGTTACAAACGACCGTGTATTTAGCCCTACCCACTTGGATTTTAGAGGTATCTCTTGTTACCACGTAATTCGTGAAGGCCACTGCATCAGGACCCTTGACTCGGATCTGCCTCTCGATCGCGACATTCCACAGGGTGACTCCGTTAACGAGGGCCTCGTATTCCGCCATCATCCCGCCATCCTCAGGCTTGATGTAACCGCAGGGTGAATACATGCGATTATAGATTGTCGCTCGCCAGCATCCTGCTTCGTGCGACAAATGCCAAAAGGGCGACTTTCGAACACGTGTTGAAATCAAAGCCTCGACGGCCGTCGGGCCCGACTGTTGGAGGTTGCGGGGTACCTGACGATCGCTCTGATCGACCTTGGAATAATTAAAATCGAGCATAGTTCTCTTCTTGTTTTTGCGCGCGCAATTTACTGCGAAATTCATCGAATTTCTATACTAAAAATAGCTTTTTTTTTGCTTATTTTTAGGGGCTAAAATCGCTGATAAATTCAGCGCACGCAGCGAATGCAGAAGCCCCTTCGGTTAGTGCCTTCACAGACCAGCCATCTTCAGAATTCCATGTCTGCTCACGACAGGAAGTCGCACTATCAGTTACTATATAATTGAACCGCTCCTTTTCTGATCCGCCGCCATCAAAGGTCGTACGAGCCAGATTAAGAATCTCGTTCTCCTTTAGTAGCAACGCATAGACAGCGATGGCAGCCTCGTCCATTTCCACAAACAAGGTTTTTATGAATTCGTATACATTCTGATGATCGATCTCCTTGACCTGATCACCGAGAAAGTCGACCGGCGGGCTTGGATACACCTCACTGTTCAGATTCAGAGAGTATTGGACACTTAGAATCTCTCGGGAGTTTCCATCCGAATTAGGCTGCGCCCATTGGTGCTTCTCATCAATAAAAGCGTATAAAAAAGACTCATTTATCTGATCGCACCGATCCGGATAACTAAATCCAAGGTTGTGGTTAATCTGAACTTGATACTCTGCCTTTGAGGGACAACCTATTGCTTCGCAGACTGCCAGGGGCTCGTCATAGATTAGCTGAGCGACCGAATCACACCTAACTGAGTCTGAAGCGGAGCTATCTATTTCCTCTCTGATTTGTGAGGTGACTGTTACCCCTGACAAGAGAGTTTCATTTTTAAATCCACTATAGCCCACATAAGACTTCAGGCTGTTGATAATATTTTCATAGTCAGGCTCTAAGGTAGTACAGCTTTCTAGACCGTCGAGCGAACATGCGAAGTCAACAATCTGTCCGTTTTCCAATAATTTTAACTCGGTAGCCTGAAGTATTTCAGACGGATACCAATTCTCTGAGTCTGGTTGACCATCAAAATAAAGACCTACAGAAACCTCGAGTAGTTTAATTTCCTGACTACCGAAGAGGCGGTCAGAAGCGGCTTTCGAAAGGCCTACGTAGGGCTTATACCCTTCCGGCAAATTTGAAGAATGCCGAGTGATGATGCTTTGTTTAATGCCGTCTGCCGCCTTGAGAAAGTTCACTATTTTTTCAGCTTTTGCAGCTCTCTCTGCGTTATTTGAAGCCAAGTAATCTTCGTAAAGCGCTGCCAATGTAATGGCATAATCCGACTCGAGACTTTGCACAAAGCTCTTTACCGAGGAAATAATTCCCTCGGCTAATAAGTTGGCCTCGCTCGCACAGCCATCAGCTAGCTCGATAGCTTCTATACCGAGCCTGGTTTTCTCCTCTGCAACGATATCCAGAAACAGTCCCGTAAAGGGAGAAATATTAATCCCCTCGCCTGGTAAGGCTTCGCTATTACCTGAGGACAATGGGAGCCCGCCAGGGATGTAGAACATGGTGAACGCTTCCTCTACAAGCCCACGATCTTGATCTATCGCACCGATTGGCACCTCGGCAACCTGAATGCGATTTCGTGCGCACTCGAAAGATGCCTCGTTGATTGCAGCAAATTCACCACCATTCTTTGGGAAGCTATAGTTTCCCTCGCCATCGTTAACGGCTGATGGTTCGCCCTCGTCCTGCCGAAGGTTCCAGTTAAAATCGACGAACACGTTCGCACCATCAATGTATCCGTCGATGACTTTAACTCGGAAGAGCGTATCGGTATCGATCACCTCAACGGAGACATCCTTTAAAGTACTTCCATCAGCATTTGAGCAAGTTAGTACGTATCGATAGGTTCCAACTGAAGTGGGTGTGATTGACTGGGCGCCCGAACTCTCCTTGTTTCCGTCCCAGCCAACGGAAGCCTCGCAAGCGGTTGAGCTCACGACCGACCAGTTCAGCGTGAAAGACCCTCCCAACTCGATGGTTTCGGCCGTGCTCGTAAGGGTCACTGTCGGTGGTCGAGCTATAGGCCCCTGATCAGAATCGCCATTGCCTCCGCCCCCGCCGCAACCCGCAAAACTAGCCAACAAGACGAGCGAGCCGAAGTAATGAAGCGGAATTACGCGCAAACGCTTAAACACAAAGTAAATCAGCCGGATTTTTCAATTCGATAAGGCTTCTTTGCAGGATCAGAATGTACTTACTCTAATGGCTTTTAGTGAATTCTCAAAGCCCTACCATAAAGACTGAAGCCTGCTTTAAGTGCGACGATCTGAGCTGCCTCATTGTTAATGCTGGTGTTGTACAAAGGAATTAAACCCTTACTCCAAAGGGTATTCGCCCAAGATTTAACTACGTTCGTCGCATAGCCTTTCAGGCGGTATTCAGACGCCGTCAAGACGTAACATTCATGAGCTTCTTCATTTGATCGGGCGCTACTGCACACCGAGACCGCCGCGCCATCAGCAACCTGGGCTATGATCGGCTGATCATATTCGATCACCTTGCCTTGGTACCCCAACATATGTCCAAAGTGTTCATCTAACAAAGATTGGTTACTCGAGTCGACCAAGACGCAGTCCTTTTCCAAAACGCCGCTTTTGGCATCTGGAAACCAATAGGTCAAGCTGTCGTAAAGCTCTCGTCTCGAACCCAAATCGATACTTGATAAGATGGAAAGATACTGGTCAGTATGCCGAGGACTTGAGACCGGATCATGATCCTCCTGCTTCGCGAGTCGCTCTAGCGCAACACAGATTTCTTCGGGCAGACTAGAACCAAACGCCCATACTGCGCTAGACCTGGTAATTCCCAAGACAAATTTAGCAGCTCTCGCCTCTGTCCAATAATTCGCACTTCGAATCCGTCCTTGTTCATCAAAAACGAATTCGACCTCAAAGTGTTTCATCATCAGACTAGCGACATCAATATCGCTAACCACTTCGAAACATATGAGTTATCCCCTCGACATCATTCTACTAACCAAGGAGAACTTGGCAAGAAGCAGTGAGTCTGAGAAATACCGAGCGTTCTTCTGGGTGCTATTGCGGCTTCTTAGTCCCGCGAACTCCTACGAACAGGATGTAATGCGCCTTCCTCACCGATCAAAAAATCGGGTATTTCCACGTCGTAGTTACCCAGGCTTGCCCGCGCTTCAGCCGACGTGCGAGTGCCATTAATCATTCCTAGGGTTCCATAGGTTCTTAAGCCTAGCCGTGCGCGTAGCTTGGGGCTTGCTTCGTCCAGCACTTCTTGCAAACACGAGACACCCCAATTTTCCTGTTGACGCATCCAGGGTAGACAGGCGAATACCGCTATGTGTTTTCTAGAGTGGCCTTCCAAATTGATTCCCGTTCCATGCCAGATCCGGCCATCAAACGCGAAAATACTGCCTGCCGGAACTGTCACCTGCACCTCAAGCTCTCTTGAGGGGGCATTGATTTGATGCTGTGCCGCCCATCTATGACTACCAGGAACAACGCAGGTACTCCCTCGGGCAGGAGTGAAATCGTCAAGGATATAAAATACATTACATATGGCTGGAAAGTCGGCCGTGGCGGGCACCTGACCTTGATCCCGGTGAAGTTGTTGGGGTTCGGTTGCCACCCCGTTAAACACAGCGCCGGTCAAAGAAGACAATAAAAAGTTGCGACCAAGAACAAATCCTGCGAGCTCGTCCACCTCGTCTCTTTCAACTAAGTCCAAAAAGACTCGTCCTTTGTTGACCAGATTGGAGATTCCTTGTCTTGGAGCGTCACTGCCTATGGGCGCGAGATCACCGAGTTGTCTTTCTGCCTGAGCTTGTCGCTCTAGCTTGTCTCCTATTTCGGTGACTTCGGATTTTGATAGCACATCAGTCAAGAAACACAGCCCATATTCAGAAAGATTACTTTTAGCTTGCTCGATATCATTGGTGGCTTCAGGAAGAGGCAGAACCTTCGGATATTCCAAGGGCGGCGCTGCCACGTATCTGGTCTGACGGTGGCTGGCATCTTTTTTGATCATTTCCTAACTCCCCTCAATTCATGCTGACTCAGATTCAATCTAAGACAAACTCATAACCGTGTCTATGATCTGTTAGCTATTGAAGCTTCTCTCAAAAAAAAGAAATCTTCTATCTGCCCTGGAAATTCGGCTCTCTTTTTTCCATAAAAGCTCGAGGACCTTCTTTTGAATCCATCGAGCCTTGAAGAAATTTTTGATGGTAGAGCTCCATCTCAAGTTGCCCATCAAAGGTGCCTTCTAATCCTCGATAGAGCTCTCTCCTAGTTAACTGAATCGCAATCGGGGCCGCATTAGCCAAGGTCACAGCCATGGTGTTAACCGCCTCGTCCAATTCCTCTGGCGGAACCACCTGGTTCACCAGGCCTATGGATAAGGCTTCATCAGCTAATACTTGTCGACCGGTATACAGGATCTCGGCAGATCGTGCTAAACCAATTATGCGGGGAAGATAGAAGGTCATACATGCCTCAGGCACAAGGCTGATCCTGGAAAAGGCTGAGGCAAATTTACCCAGACTGGATGAAATTCGAATATCGCAGGTCAATGCCATACCGAACCCCAGTCCTGCAGCCGCTCCATTTATTGATGCAATGGCGGGCTTTGGCATGTCCCACATAACCCTAGCAAAAGCTTCTTGAAAACTGTCTCTGGGTAACCTGCTGTTGGGGGCAGGTTCGTCGATTTGCGATTGCTTTGCGCCTCCCCCCAAATCTGCTCCCGCGCAAAACCCCTTACCGGCCCCCTTGATCACAACGACTCTTACGTCATCGTCTGCGCTGGCATCCTTCATTGCTTCCAGTATCTCTGACCGCATGAGATTAGTAATGGCATTGAGCCGGTCGGGTCGGTTGAAAGTTAACGTCGCAATACGTTCTGACTTGTCATAAATGATATCTTCGTAGCTCAAGTTTTTCTCCTACTAGCAAATCTGTTAATTTGAGATTAACAAAACTGATTGAAGATCACTAAATCCATAAGTTTCACATAACAGCAAACAAACTACCTATGAATAAACAAAACCCTAAACAACTCTATTCGATCATTGCACTATTGATGATGATATTGATTTCCGCTAATCAGCCTTCCTGGGCCGATTCTTTTGAACCTTCATCCACCGCAGATCAAACGAGACAGCAACACAAAAGATTGGCCACCAACGATATTTGGTGGACCGTCTACGGACCGGACATGTTGTGGAACTTTAAGAACCTGCATCAAATTTTCCCGACCGCGCAGGTTTATAGAAGCGGCCCTGAAAGCAACTTAAATGAAAGCGTTAATCCTTTGATAGGCAACTTTCAGGTCGAGACACCAGAGGGAAAGCTTCCCTTTTCTGAATTTATCAACAGTGAGCATTCGACGACGATGGGAGTTATCGTCCTGCACAAAGGCGAGATCGCCTTTGAGTCTTACCCCAGGATGCAACATTATGAAAAGCCTATCTATTGGTCGGTCGCCAAAGCAATAGTAGGAACACTGGTTCGGATACTAGAGGAACGCGGTCTGGTAGATGTAACAAAACCCATAGACACGTACCTACCCGAGCTTGAAAACTCAGTTTTAGCCGGGACTTCGGTAAGGAACATACTGGATATGGCCAATGGTCTGGACTGCGCGGATGATTATGATGACAAATCCTCCTGTTACTACAGGTACTCTGTCACGATCGGTGACGGATACAGCAAAAACCGGCCTACCCAGAATCCCTATGAGTTTATCGCCAACTTGAGAGCAGAACGGCTAACTGAGCCTGGGAAAGCTTATTCATACTCCGGCGTGAATACTTTTGTGCTCGCCTGGCTAGTGGAAGAACTCACTGGTATGCCCTTTCATGATGCTTTAACTAAAGAAATCTGGTGGCGCATCGGTGCTGAGTCGGATGCGGCCTATATAGCCCCGATCCAGGGTATCCCGATGACACATGGCGGGTTTTTATCAAAAATCAGGGATTTAGCACGGTTTGGCTTGCTCTTTACACCGAGTCAGTCGAAAGTGACCTTGGAACCCATTATCTCCCAAGAGCACGTCGATTTTTTACTGACTCAGGGCAATCCTGATCTGATTAAAAATGCCGGATTGGACTACCTGATCAACAGTGGCGTTAAATACAACCTCTATCAATGGGACACGATTCATCGAAACGGCACGCTGTACAAAGGCGGTTGGGCTGGACAGGGACTAATCATCAATCCTAAATGGGATGTGGTCGCAGTGTTTACTAGCTATTACAAGGACGATGCTCAAAGCGAAATGCCACTGACACCCGTCATGTTTCAGTTACTCAATGAAATCTATGGTTCAGAAGACTGACAAACATAAGGGAGTAATCTAAACCACTTACTAAATTTTACAGCATCGGAGATCAACAGATGGAAACACTGCAAAGGCAGATGGTAGGGCACGGACTCTTGGTCATGGTTGCGGCACTTTTGGCAGGGTTCATGTTGGGTTTTGGTTTAATCGGTGGCTTAGAAGTTATACCAGGCAAAATAGTCTCTATGCCCTACTATGGGACAACCGATGGATGGGTGAGGGCTCACGTTGGAGGGTTAACTAACGGGTTGATGGTTATAGCGGTGGCCCTTTCGCTACCTTTGATTTCGATAAGCCAATCAATGCAAACAAAGACGGCCTACGGTTTGATTTTTGTTGCCTGGGCAAACACCATCTTTTATTGGTTTGGAAATGCGGCCTCAAATCGGGCACTTTCTATAGGAGACAATCCTTTAGGGGCCAGCGATTGGTTTGGTGTGGTTGGGTTTTTGCCGGCCTTAGTCGGAGCAATCATAGCCCTCATACTACTCACCTACGCGGGAATCAAATCTCTAAAAGGAATCAATTAGGAAGTAAGTTGAAAATCATGAACGTCCTCCAAAGGACGACTCATTTTAATGCCTACAGTTGTGAATGTTTCTTAATTGCGGGGGACACCCATAGAAGTCCAGGCCGAATAAGTTTCTCGCCACTCATTTGCTAGTTTCGCTTCAGGATTAACGACTATCCCATCTTCAAGTACGTCTAAAGGATCTCGCCCATCCACACCAAGACCAAAGGAATGATAACCGACAAGTCGTTGAAGCTTTTTCGGCATCGTTCGCACTGTTTCTTGTGGAATGGATAACAACTGGATTTCCTGGGGCCGCAGATAGCTAACCTGGTGGCTAATAAAGAAACCCATGCGCTCAACATTTTCGGTGGTATTCGCACCACCAGCATGCCACATGCCCCCTTCCCAAAAGACGACGCTCCCCGAAGACATTTCAACCTGGATTGATTCGATAGTTTGATCGACAGGTGTGTTCCAGCGGTGGCTGTATGGCACTAAGTGGGTCGCTCCATTGGCTTTGGTAAAGTCGTCGAAAGCAAAGAGCGCATTACACAAAAATGCTGGGTGAGGTCTGGGAATTGGCCATAAACCGTCATCCTGATGAAGAAATTGTTTGGTTTCCCCTGGTAGCGTGTTGAAGAGAGTGGTTACGTTCACTTGGTTGTATTTACCGATCACTCCATCAACGATCGCCCGTAAACGAGGGTCAAGGAACACATTATCGGCTGCTCGCGTCTTGCCTAATAAGTTATGCGCTCTCCACGTTCTCCCAGTTTCTGTTCCAATGGCACGCATTTCAGTGATCGGCACTGACTCATTGAAGTTCGATCTAATTCGCTCCACTTCGTCTTTAGCAAGAAAATTTTCAACGACACAGTAGCCTTTGTCCTGAATCTCGTTAACCACTGAACCTATATCCAGCCCTCCAATAACGATCCCGGTCTGATCGATTGGGTCATATGGATTATTCATAGTCTCAACACCCCTCCTAAGCTTTCGCAACACATCTATTTATGCTGACAGCCTCTTTGCTCCAAAGTATAAACCATAAATTATTACAGTCAGTTTTGGTTTTCCATGACCATACTGATTTGTCGCTCAGAACCTGAGTCAAGCCTTGCCATTTACTCCAGCGGTCAGAGAGCTTCTCAGTCGAATATTCAAATGGGTCGTAAAGATCTGGGTACTCAAGAAAATCACCGTTGAGAGCTCGAACAGGATGACCAGAAAGCCTTCAGCCTATTCGCTCATCTCCCTCGTAAGGATTGTCTTCTCTCAGCCGTCGCATCCGAAAATAAACATTTAGTCTTGGATCGTTACTGAGATTAGGCGTCGCCGTATGTCGAAGCGAATGTAACGCGATAACCAGATCTCCTTCTTTCATCAAAACCGACGCCAACTCTGCCCACGGCCAACCCCGTAAATCGTTCTCGATTTTTGGAAGGGCAATAATAGCTGTCCAATACCAAGAGGCATAACAAAGCTAGCGCTGCTGACCAAATACCAAGCTAATCGAGGCTCCAAAATGCTATGCCCAGATTGTTTAAGCGGTGGACGAACTATCGACCTTTATAAACCGGTTCTCTTTTTTCCATGAAAGCCTTTGGACCTTCTTTGGCGTCTTCCGTTTTGAAAACTGGGCCAGAAAAGCTCCCCTCCATCTTAAGCGCTTCTGCTTCTGGGTATCCCCAAACTTCGCGAACTGATTTACGAATAGCCTGAACAGCAATAGGACCATTTGCAGCCAACTTGCCTGCCATTTCCATTGCCTTATCCATCAGTTGAGCAGGCTCGACCACGTAGTTTAGAAATCCAAGCTCCAAAGCTTCCTGAGCACTAATAAGATCACCGGTCAGCATCAGCTCCATCGCTTTTGCATAGGGCATCTGTCTTGGCATTCTTACTGTCGACCCTCCGGCAGGAAAGATCGCCCACTTGACCTCCTGTAGACCAAACTTAGCTTCTGGCACAGCAAAGCGGATATCAGTGCCTTGAACCAGCTCCATACCCCCAGCAATCGCATGACCATTAATCGCTGCAACCACGGGCTTCACTGGATCTTTGTTCATCAAGTAACTGCCCTTTTTAGATACATCTTCGACGTATCGTGTGTCCCATTCATTTTCCGGTTGCCGAGCACCGTTCATTAAAGTAATCAGTTGACCGAGATCGGCGCCTGCACAGAATGCTTTGTCGCCGGAACCGGTGATAACCGCCACTCGGATGTTGTCGTTTGTCTCAACCTCATGAAACGCGTCGTATAGTTGCACCAATGCTTCTGGATTGAAGGAGTTTCTCGCCTCCGGTCGATTAAGCGTCACCAAGGCAATATGTCCATCCACTTCAAATTCAACTGCAGCCACTTGTTCCTCCCAATTTTATTTTTCGATTAATACATTGATTAGCGTGAGATGTTTAAGGACTAAAACTCGTGCATTCGAGCTTTATTGTTCAATTTTGAGTAACGCCTCTAGCAATCTAAACCAGTTTAACCCAGTTCGGCCTGGCGAGTTCTTATAAAATCAGCAGGTAAGCCCTTCTCAGCAACAGCAAGGACTAGGAGCTGCAGGATAGCATCGAACAGCCCACCCGAGTCCTGGCCCACTCAGGTCGTTTTTGCGCAAATTCGGATTTGCCAGCTTGCTCGTTGTAAGGGTCTCTATAAAGATCTAACAAATTATTAACCATCTTAAAGTCCCCCTTCTCTGCGTCATCAATCGCGAGTTGAGCAATGTAATTTCGGAATACGTACAGCGGATTGGTCTTCCTGATCAATTCAACTCGATTTTCTTCTGTAACCCCTTGATTCCTCTGTGCGCGTCGGTATTTGAGTAGCCATTTTTCTAATCTGGCCGAGATATCTTCTGAGTCATCTTTCTCCAAATACGAAGTAACTTCCAAGATCGAATGTGTTTTCAACTCTACCGACGCTTGATTGGCTAACTCCCTAAAAAATAATGTCATATCGATCTGCCCTTCAGCCAAAATCCCAAGTAATTGGTTCACCAATGCCTCGTCAAAACCAGCCAAACCGAGTTTTGACGCCATCATTTCCTGCCATAAGCTTTCATAGGTTTTTGCGTAACGAGACAAAGATTCCTCAAGAGGCTTGGGATCTTCAATCAGTGGTAATATGGCATTGGCTAGCTGCATCAGATTCCACTGGGCGATAGCCGGTTGTTGACTATAGCGGTAGCGCCTATTTGCAGCATCTGTTGTATTAGGAGTCCACTCGGGATCAAAATCATCCAGCCAACCGTAAGGGCCATAATCAATGGTCTCTCCAATAATTGACATGTTATCGGTGTTCATTACGCCGTGAACAAATCCGACCCGCATCCAGTGAACAATCATTTGAGCAGTTTTCTGACAAACCTCCTCAAACCATGCCGAATATCTTGCTTTCTCTTCTAAATTGATTAGATGTTCGAATTGAGTTCTTATTGTGAAGTCAGCAAGATTTTTAAGTAATTTGAGCTCATTTCTCGCGGTCAGAATCTGAAAATGACCAAATCGAATAAAACAGGGGCTGACTCGACATACTATGGCCCCGGGCTCTGCAGCCGGATGACCGTCATACAACATATCGCGGACCACATCAGAGCCACTGGTTATTAAGCTGAGCGCTCTAGTCGTTGGCACTCCGAGATGGTACATCGCCTCACTGCACAAATATTCTCTGAGCGACGATCTGAGAACTGCCAGCCCGTCGGCCGTGCGGGAGTAAGGAGTGGGTCCAGCTCCCTTAAGCTGCAACATCAAACGATTATCTTGGTGAATTATCTCTCCAAGATTGATCGCACGACCATCGCCGAGCTGCCCTGCCCAGTTACCAAATTGATGCCCACCATAACAGGTCGCATGGACATCCATGCCCTCTAGACGCTGATTACCGGCGAAGACTTCAAGGAATTCGTTGGATTCTAAATCTTTTGGAGATAAACCGATCAGCGCGCCCACTTCTTTTGAATAGCTGACCATAGTTGGAGATGGTGCCTTAGCAGTATCCAGGCGAGAGAACACCGCGTCATTGACCTGGCGAACATGGTTCTCCTCGACATTATCGCAAGGCAATTCCTGGGTGAATAGGTTGTCGAATTCCAGATTCATGGTTTACACCTATATAATGGGCTAATGAACATTAAAGATAATGACTCCATCATAGAACAAGTCTCCTTCGTAAATGAAGCCTTCTACCTAGCATTCGAATCCAAAGATTTATCTGCGATGGAAAGTATCTGGGCTGACCAGGATGACATGTACTGTTTACATCCAGGCTGGCATCCGCTCACCGGTCGCAAGGACATATTGGAAAGTTGGGCCAGAATTCTTAGTAACGATGCTCAGCCGCAAATCAGCTTCGACTCTCCACGGTTTATGCAGACCGGCCCTGACAGCGTTGCCGTGATCTGTTTCGAAAGAGCGCCTCAACAAAACTTAGTCGCGACTAACATCTACCAAAGAGGCGAGGAGCGCTTCCACATGATTTTCCATCAATCAGGGGTTTGCACCTGATCAACCAGCGAGTTTAGATCAAGCCTGCCCTTCGAGGATTTGCCTGCCAGCTCTTGATGCTCTTTCTACGTTCTCCAATTGCTCGAGCGCTGTTTGCGACGATGCATTGCCGTCCAGGCCTCGCTTGTATACACCCTGGCATATGGCAGCGAGTCTGAACTTACAGAAGGCAATATAAAAGGCCCAGTGGTCAACTCCTGCCCTGCCGGTTAACTCACAATACAAATCGATAAGATCTTGCTCCTCAGGAACGCCCAGAGAACTCATATCAGTTCTAGTCACATCCTCGTTGTAATAAAACTGGCAGGCATAAGCTAGGTCGCCCAAAGGATGGCCTATGGTGGACAACTCCCAGTCTAGAATTGCTCGCACCGTCGGCTTGCTATTATCCATGACCATGTTTCTGATCGTGAAGTCTCCATGAACTATTGAGGTGGTTTCATCCTCCGGTACGTTATTAGGCAACCACGAAATTAATTCTTCCATATCTGACAGCTGATCAGTTTCAGAAGCGCGATACTGGTCCGTCCAGCGACTAATCTGACGAGAAAAGTAATTGCCAGGGCGACCATAGTCGCCGAGTCCTACTCGCTCGTAGTCCACTGAGTGCAACTTTGCTGCGGTTGAGATGTAGGATCGATAGATAGCACCGAGTTCTTCTGGAGGCAGGCCGGACTCTAGAGGGTTCATGATAATTCGCCCCTCCACCCATTCCATCACGAAAAAAGGTGTACCAATGACAGATTCATCTTCACACAAGAGCTCCATCCTAGGAACCGGTACATTCGTCGGTCCCAAGCCTTTCATGACCCGATATTCGCGCTCTACTGCATGCGCGGATTTTAATAGAACTCCAGGCGGTTTTTTTCTTAACACCCAACGACGATTAGCAGACTCAAGCAGGAAGGTTGGGTTCGACTGCCCTCCCTCAAACTGACGAATAGTCAGGTCATCGGTTATGCCATCCATTTGGGATCGCATGTACTGAACCAACGCCAAACGATCAATCTGATGTTCTGCTCTTACCTCGGTCAGTTCAGGTTGATTTTCTTGTGTCATTGCGGCCTTATCTCAAGCTAAACTACTGTTTGGGTGTTGGTCTTTTGGCAAGTAGCCATAGCCTGAAGAAGGCCGAGTTTTTTCAGTGAAAGGCGTGCGCATAAAGGCGGGGCCTTGGACTCCCCAGCCATTCGACGCGTCTTGCCAGACTAATTGAGAGGCCAACTTGCCTTTAGCCGCCACATCCTCGAATTCACCCTGAAGACATTCTTGCGGGACAATATAAGGCTGACAAAAGTAGCCGTTGATGCTGATGCGCATACCGGGATTAAGTCTCGACGTCGAACCGTGTTGCAAGCAACCGCCAAAGACTACAAAAGAACCCGCAGGCGCGTAATAGCCCTCCATTCTTGCCGCATCACTCTCTAGAGGATGTCGGCCTTCTCGATGGCTGCCTTTCGCGACGACCATTGGGCCGTCCTCCCAAGTCGCAAAATCAGTTAACAGAAAATTCGAATTAGCTACTTGGAGTGGAGCCAATGGCAGCGTCGATTTAATGGGAGAATCAGCGTGTAGCCCATATGGCTCGAAGCGATTCCCTTCGGGCGGCTCGGAACTTTGCCACTTGATGAATCCAGAAAGACTCGACAGTCGGCGTTCGGGACCCAATAAGTGCCCCATTAACGTTTGCAGAGCTGGATTTAGCATAACCTCTTCGAACTCAGGAATACGGTAGGCCAGTAGTTGGAATATCAAAAACGTGTTTCTCGGTTCTAATTCAGGGATCGCTTGATCTGGTCCACTTTCCTCCAAGAATTCGCGGTCAGTAATCTCACCAGATAAACGGATTAGTTCCTCTCGTACTTTACTTACAAAGTCTGGCGTGACGCCAGATTGCTCGGGCGTGATCGTCGTGATCCCGTCCCGCTCCAGTTCTAGAATGTTCCTTTCTAACCCGAGAGCCACAATCGCATCGTGAATGCCCTCCCAGCTTAAGGTCGTATCCACATCAAATTGATTGATCAAAGCTCCCACTTTTTACCCTCCTAACTCTTGCCATCATAAACTAAAGGTTCCCATAAAAAGAAGCAATCACTGATGAAGACGAAGAATACAAGGAATCGAACTTGCTGTAGTGTTTTATTAAGAGACGATAACTTTTTGAGAGGGGCTAACACATGACTAAATCGATAGAGGGAGGATGCTTCTGCGGACATTTGCGATATAGGTTCCCAGAAAACCCCTACCCGGCAGGTAATTGTCATTGCCGTATGTGTCAACGCTTATCTGGTTCTGCTTATGTGTCTTGGGTAGTGATTCCGATCACAAAATTTGAATACCTAGGAGCAGAACCGAAGATTTTAAAGTCGTCTCCAAAGGCTACACGCCATTTCTGCCAGGAATGCGGCACCCCCCTAGCATATATTCAGGAGAAAAGACCTGATGAGATCGCAATCACTGTGTGCAGTCTGGACGATCCCGAAAAATATGTTCCAACAGTTGATCTTTTTACTGACACGAAACTCGCCTGGCTAACCTGAAAGTTGAACGAGCAACACAATAACGAATCACAAAGAGCTCGAATTCTCGATGAAATCGAGCATTGGCAAAGTATTAACCAAGACCGGTCAAAGCAGAACGTTACTGTTTATATAGACCTGAAATCTCCCCACGCATACCTTGCGGTGAGGCCATCACTACAATTGGCTCATGACTACCACGTTTACGTCAACTTTCTTCCCTATACCCTAAGTTATGTTGAGCTTGGCGTGAGCACAGAGGTATCCGAAACAATGGAAAGAAAGCCTCTAAACAAAGCCGCAGACCGTAAAGCCAAAATGTATTATGCGGCAGCCAGGGAATACGCAACAATCCAGGATCTTCCCTTTAGAAGTCCTTATCGGTTGCTGGATTCAACGCTAGCCCACAAAGCGTTTCTGTACGCCAAGCATCAAAATCTCGAAATTCCTTTCATGCTTTACGTTTATACCAAGGGCTGGGGGAGCGGTTGGAGAGATTTAGAATTAGAATCCTTCGAAGCGGTTTCCAACGCTTTAAGTGAGAGTGGTGTCAGCTCAGACGGCTTTAAAGAATTTGCATCAGACCAAGGCAAGGGTGTTGAAGAATTACAAAAACACATTTTGGCAGCAGAAAAATCAGGAATTGCCGGAGTTCCACACTACGTCCTTGATGAGTACGGCGAGAGCAAAAGATTAAGCCTTTTTGGCAGGGAGCACCTATCGTTGATTCGACTCCGGCTGGCGGAACGCGGACTCGCTAGAAGCGATTCAATATCACACGACTTTCCTCACACATGGTCTAGATAAAATTATATAAATCAACAGCTTATTGAGTTTATATCGAGGCATATTAAGATATAGGCTAATCGGTCGAGGTGGTTTTTATTGCCTGAGTCTGCTCTTCCTTTACTTTGCCAAGTAAAACCCCGCCAAGAAAAATCAAAACGGCCAATGAAGCAAACCCCATCCGTTGCGAGTTAGTCAGATCAGTGATCACCCCAACCATGAGGGGGGCCAGAAACGCGGTAACCGAACCGCTTAGGCCATATAAACCGAAAAACTGAGTCGACATTTCGGGAGGAGAAATTCGGGCCATCACTGTCCTCGAGGTCGATAAGCCGGTCACAAAAAACAGAGCAAAAACCTGAACCAGGCCAAAGTAAACAAGTTCAGAAAGTGTACTGAAGTAAGGAAAATCCCAAACCGGTTGATCGGAAACTAAAATTACAAAGAACAAATAGTCAGGAGTGACAGATGTCATAAGGATCAATATGAGTCCGCTAAAAAAAATCGCCACCTTAAGCGTTTTCATTGAGCCAAAACGGTCATCAAGCAACCCCCCAAGGTACGCGCCAACCATTGCCGAGGCACTGGTGAGTAAACCAAACAAGAGCAAATCAATAGTTCCCCAACCAAAGTTACCTGACGCGTAAACTCCACCAAATATGAGGACACCCACCATACCGTCATTAAAGAGCATTCGAGCCAGTAGATACCAGGCTATGTTGGCATAATGCCGAAGTTGTTTGATCGTCTGAACAACTTCGGTGACTCCCCTTCTCGCCGCAGTAGAGACAGAAAGACCAGTAGATTTCCCGTCCGGAGTAAAAAGCAAGACAGGTAAGATCAACAATAAAGCAATCAATCCTCCCATGGGACCAACCACTCGGTTGTGTTCGTTTAAATTCTGATCAATTCCGAAAAGTGGCTTATCAGGCAGGAAAGACCAACTCTCTACCCCTGGAAATGCAAAAGCAAACAGAACGAAGATCATCGAAGCCAAAGCTACTAAATTCCCTAATGCAAAGGCTAATCCCGAGACCTCACCTACTTTGGCTGCAGGTGTAATACCAGGCAGCATTGCATTATGAAACACTTCCGCATAAGCAAAGGCGATGAGAATCATAAAAATTAAAGCAATCGAAGCCGTTAGCCCTATCCCATCTTCGCCAGGCTGAACAAACCACAACAAAAACCCGCCCAAAGCAATTAACCCATAAGTAACCACAATCCACGGCTTGCGTTGCCCTGTTTTATCTGCGATGGCGCCCATAAATAATATAGTGAGAGCGAGCAAAGCCCCTACAGCGGCGTTTAAATAGCCAATGATAGATTGACCACGCACGGGATCCCCAATAACTACATTACTGAAATAAGGGAAAAAGATGTAGATGACGACCATGATGTAAAAAGGGTCTCTGGCCGCCTGCCCAAAGGCCCAACTGTAATAACCAAGCGGACTGGCTGCCCGCGTACCAGCCAGCGAAATCTCTTCTCGCATGTTTCTCCCCTCTCTGGTCATCGGTTGATCAGGCCAGTGACCAGTAACCTCTAACGTCGGCGTATACCTATCCTCGACATACTCCCAACATCATTCCAAGCGTTTTCTGCCATGATCTTGGCATCGTGATTAAGAAGTGAGGCTTTGTTAAACACCCATCTCTGCTTCCCACTCAAATAATGTGTCATCGAGTCTTTTGACGAGATCATCCACCTGCTCTGGGGTAATGGACAGCGGAGGGCTTATGTTCAATGGAACCCCGCGCTTGAATAACGGTTCGCGACTCGGACCATAAAGAGTTCCAAAAAACACGAGGCCATTTTTAAGTGAAATCGACTGAAAGGCGCCTTCAGCTCCTCTTCCAATCTCGAAGTATTCCCCTGTTTCCTTGCTCTCGACAAGTTCCAGAGTCATAAACATTCCCCATCCGCGAACGTCAGCAACCGTTGGATGAGCCAGCAGCTGTTCCTTGTAAGAAAAGAGATGCGCACCGGTTTTTTCAGCATTCTCGACGAGTTTGTCTTCTTGTAAAATTGCGATCGATTGCAATCCAGCAGCGCAAGCAACCGGGTGTCCACCATTGGTGAAACCATGGATAAAACTAGCTTCTCCTGAGCCAAAGGGTTCATTGATTTTATCCGAGACCATGACCGCGCCTAAAGGTATGTAGCAACCGGAGATTCCCTTCGCTGTCGTCATGATGTCTGCCTCTACACCAAAGTGCTCCATCGCAAACCATTTACCAGTTCTGCCGAAACCTGTGACCACTTCATCCGCAATAAAGAGCACATCGTACAGATCACAGATTCTTCGAATCTCCTGCCAGTATTCTTTAGGCGCAACAACACCGTAATCCGATCCACAGCCGTGGGGTGTTGCGATATAAGCCGATACGGTCCTGGGGCCCTCAAAATAAATCGCTTTTTCTAACCGCTGAGCACATTTGATCCCCCACTCCTCTCTGCTCATCCCTTCTGGCCTGTCATGATCCGAATACTGGTGGATATGAGACCATTTGGTGAGCATGGGCCCATAATATTTTTGGTAGGAAGGGTTTCCTGACAGACCTTGTGTAGCCAGAGTCATACCGTGATAACTCTGATAGTTGGATATCACCTTATACTTATCTTGATTTCCATTAGCCAAGTGATGCTGTCTGGCCGCCTTCATCGCCGTCTCCACCGCTTCTGACCCACCAGAGACCAGGTAAGTAGTGTTTAATTTGGGAGGGGTTACCGTCGCAATCTTGGAACAAAAATCGGCCACGGGCCTTGACGCGAGTGTGGGGTGTATATGAGTGAACTTATCCATTTGGTCAGCTATCGCTTTTTTCATTCGAGGATCACCGTGTGGCAAGGTGAAAGCAAAAGGGCCGCCCGACGCATCAATATACTGATTGCCCTCTACGTCGTAATAGTGAATTCCTTCAGCTTTTTGAACCTCCACATCCATTGGGTGATAGGAAAACGCATGAGACCAATCTCCTTCGGGCTTAAGTGGAGCCGGTCGATTCCCAGGTTTAACCGCATCGGACACTTCTTTTTCAGCTCTCATACCAATCTCCTTAAAAATTCAAAGCGGACGTATTCGTTTATTGAAGCGTATTTGGTCCACCAGACTATTGCAAACCAGCTATCACCAACTATTCAGTAAAAGATTTCAAACAAACTCTAATTGAAGACAGGTAAATCACCTGCCAGTAAACCTCGGCTCCCGTTTTTCGAGAAACGCTTTGACCCCCTCTTGATGGTCTTCGCTAACGAAGCATTCACTTAATGCTTTGGCACTTCTTTTTACGTGATCACCCGCCTCTAAAGACAGGCCCTCGTATACTAATTTCTTGGTTTTTACCTGCGCGTAGGGGGACCCCTGCAGCATCATTCTTGCAAGATCTCGTGCCTCTTCCATCAGATTCTCCGGATCTACTACCTTGAGCACATAACCCATCTCAAGGGCCTCATCGGCCTCAACAAAACGTCCGGTAAACAACAGCTCAAGGGACTTTTGCAAACCAATGAGCTTAGGAAGCAGCCAGCTTCCAGCGCCCGTATCAGGCACTAAACCACGTTTTGAAAATATCCAAGAAAGACGACAATTAGTTGAGGCTATTCGAATGTCGCACTGACTGGTAAATTCGGCCCCCATCCCCACCGCATAACCATCAATAGCAGCAATAATTGGTTTAGGGTTATGCAGTATCGGCCAGAAAACCTCTGATCGTTCCATAGCATCTGCTTCTTTCACCTGATCCTCAGAGCTCTGCTGATCCAGGTCAGACAAATCGGTACCAGAGCAAAAAGAACCGCCAGCCCCGGTAACGATGATCACTTGCACCGAATCGTCTTCTCCCGCCTCTCGTATTTTCTTATGAAATTCTTTGTTCATAGAAGCAGTCATGGCGTTCCGGCGCTCGGGGCGATTTATCGTGACCGTCGCAATACGATCACTCACCTCATATTGAATCGTTTCAGACATTTCTTTCCCCTTCACGCTACCTGATGTTGCGCAGAGTCACCCAGCGCCTTAAATGCTTCATTTACAATGTCGAAGGTTCGATTCAAATCATCGTCATCATGAGCTGTCGAGACAAAGTGATTGTGATAATTGAGCAAATAAACACCACGCGTTACGCACTCATCAATCCACTGCGAGTGGATATCGAAAGGCACATTCGTCAAGCGATAATAAGGCATTGCAGGTATTCCGGTTGCTTTGAGATCATAACCATGCTGGCTCGCGATATTAATCAAGCCATCATTCAGTTTATTGCCAAATTGAGTCATCTGGTTTGCCGCATCTACTTTTTTCATTTCCACTAAACAAGCTTTTGCTGCAGCCATTGGCGCTGCCTGAAAAAAATGGGAGCCTGTATAAAATACTTCTGAAGCGACTTTTTTCAGGGAGTCTCTCCCCACCAAGGCCGACAAGGGGTAACCATTCGCGATTGCCTTTCCAAAACAAACCATATCTGCGGAAAAACCATACGCGACGTTAGAGCCTGCCAAATCGATTCGAAAACCAGATCTTACGTCGTCTACGATTAACAAGATCCCATGTTTCTGACAAAGCGACTCTACTTTGGACCAATAGCCGTCCTCCGGTAACGCGTTGTCACGCATCGCCGGATGATCGTAAGGAGAAGATATAAAACAGGCGATATCATCAGGATATTCTGCAATCAATTGTTCAAATGCAGTCGTATCGTTCCATGGAATCTGCAAAAGATTTGCTCCATCTTCCTTTGTAATCCCCTTAATCTCGCGCTCTTCAGTCGCCATACTGGCCATCATCCAAGGCGCGACCCCATGATAGCCATCTTGGATCTTCACAATTTTTGTTCGACCGGTTGCAGCTCTTGCAATCCGAACCGCTAGCGAAGTGCTGTCCCCGCCATTTTTCCCGAACAACGCCCAGTCAGCGGCATCAACTGTTTCAACCAATAACTCAGCCAATTCAACCATCACTGGAGAAGACACGCTTACGGTGTTCCCCGCTTGATATTGAGTGCGTGCTGCCTCATCGACCACTGGATGATTGTACCCAAGAATCATTGGGCCGTACGCACACATATAGTCGATGTACTTGTTGTCATCGATATCCCAAAAATAAGCGCCGTCACTCCGAGAAAACCATTTTGGTCCGGGACGTCGAACCGACGAGCCATAATGACCAAAAACTCCGCCGGGGATCACTTCTCTTGCACGAGCCAACAAATCCTCCGACTTTTGGGTATCAAATCTATCCATTCAAACCTCCTGTTAATCCGTCATTTTTACAGTAAATACCGGTCACTGTTAAGGGTTTTAGAGAGCAATAGAGCCCTCTAAAGTCAGATAAGTCAGATAAGTCAGATAAGTCAGTTAAGCATTTAACGATTTGTAATTTGGAGCAGGCTCAAAAGAGCGATGACATTGCTCCAACATCGCAGCGACTTCCAGAGGCGTCTCGTCCTCTAGATAAGGCCCAACGATTTGAACACCGACCGGCAGCTTATCGGTCTTAGTTTGACCAGCGGGCACAGCTGTTGCGGGAAGATAGGTTAGTAACGAAAAAGAGGCCCAAAAAAGAGTATCTAACATCGCAGACCTGTCCTCGCCGTTGACTTGCCAACGTCGAAAAGCGATCGGGGTATGGTCGTGCTCAAAAGCCGGTAAGGGAAGGATCGGTGCCAACAGGATGTCGTAATTCTGAAAGAATTCCATCCACTTACGCTGTAGCTGAAAACGACGCTCATTGACTTTATTCCATTGCGCAACTGAAGCTCCAAACATGGCGATAACATCCTCGCTCCTTGGTATAGGAGCGAGCGCCTGTGCCATGGCTTCCTTCATCTCTTCTGGAACACTCGCATCCATGTGCGAGTACATAATCTGTAGATAAACCGCCAGGTTTTCTTGAAAATCAATGTCAGGCGCTACTTCTCTAACAACATGAGCGCCTTCTTTCTCCAGCGAGTCAGCGACCGCCTCTAGCTCTGCTTTCACTTCGTGATCGATCGGATAATTCGGTTGCTCAAAGCAAGTAGCTACCCTTAACTTTTTTATATCTGTACACCGTGGTGACGGTAATTGAATTTTCCAAGCCGATGCCTTTTCTGGAACCGGTCCAACAAGAATATGCAGAGCATCGCGAATGTCGCGAGCGCATAGACCCATGGGGCCGACCACCCAGAGATCCTGCTCAGAAATTTGTTCGGGCCAATCAACTAAACTTCGTTGGGACACAATTCCATGACTCGGCTTGTGACCGTAAACACCATTCAGGTGACTGGGTATGCGGATAGAGCCCCCAATGTCTCCGCCCAGCTCAAGAGGCGTCATTCCGGATGCAAGAGCGGCGGCAGCGCCGCCAGAGGACCCTCCACAAGTTCGTGTTATATCCCAGGGATTATTGGTAGTCCCGTAGATATCATTGAAGCTTTGAAAATCGCCACTCGCAATGGGCGTATTCGTTTTACCTAGAATGATCGCTCCAGCATCTATGTATTTTTGAACTCCATCAGCATTATGATCAGGCACATTGTTTTTCAAATGTGGCAAGCCATTCGCGCTAACTATCCCTTCCGTCAAATACGCATCTTTAATCGTAAGGGGAACTCCATGTAATGGGCCACAATCATGACCTAATCTCACCGCCTCATCGGCCATATCAGCTCTCGATAACGCTCGCTCAGCGTCAACCTGTACGACGGCGTTAATCTTCGGATTAATTCGCTCTATGCGATCTAAGTAAAAATTAACCACTTCCCGGGAGCTGATCGCCCTTTTCTTGATTGCCTTGGCAATCTCAAACGCAGACTCGAACAAAACTTCCAAATCGATCTCCCCTTAATACTTGATACTTCGAATGCCGTCTAAGCACCCTTCTCAATAAAAGCTCCACTTCTTAGATTCTCACAGTTATGATCTTGGGACCTAATCTTTTTGTAGCCGTCAACATGCAAGCAGAGAACAGTATTCCTGAGATCCTAAAAACTCCAGCCTTAGAGGGCGTAGAGTGGATTAACGCGCATAACAACACAGGCTATGAGCTAACGGGGCTGGTAGGTTCGGAAGAAGTGCAAGATATTAACTCACCCTTCCAACTTGGATTAGTTTTATGCGACGGCGAAATCTGCGCCAGAGAGCAAGTTCTTTGCACGCCAACAAAAGAAGGATACAAATTTGAGCATATCGAGGCGGCCGCGCCAGATATACCTCCACTCCTAGACCCTCCCGTCGGAATAAGAAGCAATTGGATAGATGAACAGTTAAAAAAGTACGAATTCATCGTTCTTCTCTATTACCGCGGCCTGTGGTGACCTCCCTGTCGCTTCGAGTTACGAAGCTATGTCAAAACAGGAGTCGTTGATGAAATACGCTCAGCAGGCGGCGAAGTTTTTGGGATCACCAGTGAGCCACATAGCTTAGCTGTGGAGGCTGAAGAAGCTTGGGAGCTCCCTTTTCCAATCATAGGTGATCCGCATCATGAGATTCGTCAACAATGCAAAGAAAGGGGCTGGCTGGACGTCTTTCATAATGAAGATTATGGCCATCTGCGCGCACGAGTATGGGCATCACATCCTAAGGGTTACTACCAACCTGCGGTCTTAACACTCCACAAGACAGGCCAGGTTCTCTATCGATGGCGCTGCGTACCCAAGTTTAGCAACATGAGCGGAGCAGGCGCGCGACCCGAAGCAATATACACCTGGGACAAAATCAAGTATGGATTGCAGCAAAATAATGACGCTGCAATTGATCAAAATCCTGTTATGGGAGCAAAAGATCTATCGTGGTTTCGGTTTCTGCTCATCATGACTGCACACGGATGGTTCATCAGACCCAAAGCGTTTCCACTAAAAAGGGATGGCGACAAAGAACGAGTGAGTCCAACGGCGATGATGCCAAGAGTTTATGCGTTTATCGCTTTTTGGGCAGTTTTGTTGGTTCTCTTACCCATCAGTTGGTTTGGCATTGCAGTGTTAGCTTGGTTCATCGCATACACACCGGGTCTAGTTGAGATCCATCGTCAGTTTCAGAACGAACCAGACCTCTACTGACCATGACTCTTATTCACGATCATGCCAGTGAGCACTCGGACGACATCATAGCTAAACCTGGAGCAGAGCAAGAAGCTCTCGGACCCCTGCTGGACTATCAGAGCGCATGGAACCTGAGAGACATTGCAGGGATGAAAGCCGCTTTTCACTTCCCTCACGTCCGTATCGCCAGCGGGAAAATAGCATTACTAGAGGAAGATGCTGCTTTTCCAGAAGGTTTTTTTGAACGATTCATTCAAACTACAGGGTGGCACTACAGCCTATGGGATTACCGTCATGCAGTTCAAAGTACTGCCGACAAAGTTCACTTCGCTGTTCAATTCACCCGATATCGGGCTGACGACACAGTGATAGGACACTACCCTTCCCTTTGGATCGTTTCCCTCATTGATGGACGCTGGGGCGTTCAAGCAAGATCAAGCTTCGCACCCTAACCCGATCGATTGAAATACGCCAGAACGCGCTCCTTTGCATTTTCTCGAATATCCATATGAAAAACTGGATAGTCGAGGCCGTGGTAATTTCCGCCGCCGAAACTGCCACCCTGCTCACCAAATGGCGTGCCGGTTTGGTCCGTTATATAGAGAGCGCCATCTTTACATTGGGCCCTTAGCATATTCCTGATTGGCGATCCCAGCGGATTGAAGGCCACTCCGGACGCTTCATCACTACCGCTTAACTCCACCTGAAACACTCCAGAGGCAACCACCGCACCGAGGTGTGAAGACTTTTCGGCCAAACCACCGTTTAACCGCCAACTCAAAGGATTGGTGCAAACATTTTCGGCAACACCAGGCATTTCAGTTTCGATCACATCTTCGCTCCAGGTATCCCAGTGAATCGCACAGTTTAAGTCGGTTGGCGAATCGCAAAGGGCTACGGTTTTCATGTCATCGAAAATTGTGCGTTGAATGGTCCCGCCGATGATGTATGCGGCCACCATACGTTGAGACAATTCAGTCCCGTCAATTAGCTCCTGAAGCAGTCTTGAGCTGTGATGGGTGCCCTGGCTGTGACTGGCTAAAATGAACGGCTTACCTTCGGAAAAATTGGCGATGAAATATTCAAACGCTCTCCTAACGTCTTGATAGGCAAACCCTAATACTTGATCTCGCACCTCTTCTTCCTGGAAATACGAAAATATATTGGCCTGTCGGTATCGCGGTGCGTAGACGTTACAACAACCGTTAAATGGGCTGGCCTGGTTCGCCATCATCCACTGAGTGTTCTCCTCGGTCGCACTATTTTCATCCAGCGAATAGGTCCACGATTTTCCTCTCAGGAATCCGGTGGGGTGAACAAAAAAGACGTCGACCGGTGCACTACCCTGAATATCTTCATCGCTTATTCCTTCAGGAATCATGTCCTCGACTCCCACGCGAGAGGGCAGTGCCGCCCAATTATCAGGGTCAGAGTACGTTGGTGGCTCCACTGCTTCTCGTTCGTCAAAAGGCAAACTCGGACCTCCCATAGTCGTCGCCCAGAAGATCGTCAAAAGCATGCCATTGCCGGTGAGATAGAGCCCTCCTATCGCTGCCAGCACCAAGGCCGAAATACCAATTAAAATCTTTACGATAATTTTCACTACACCCCTTCCTCTAACAAAACTCACACGAGTTAGCGTAGCAAATCAGAGCTGGGAATTGTTCTATTGTTTCGATAAGCCTTTCGAGACAGAAAGACGAGGGAAGTTAAGCGGCTTTGGAATATCTAGAGATTCAACAAAGCATCATCGAGATCTCGAACCAGATCTTCTACTGACTCGATACCAACCGATAAACGCACCAAGCCATCGTCGATTCCCAGTTCCTTTCTAATCTCTGAGGGTATCGAAGCATGCGTCATGATAGCAGGGTGCTCAATCAGACTTTCGACTCCCCCCAAACTCTCTGCAAGTGTAAACAGCTCTGTTCGTTCGAGAAGCTTGGTTGCACTGGTTAATCCACCCTTTAAGACGGCGGTCACCATTCCTCCAAAGCCATTCATCTGAGATTTTGCGACCGCGTGATTAGGATGATCGGACAAACCAGGATAGTATACTCGGCTCACGGCTTCATGAGATTGAAGAAACGCAGCAACTTCCGCCCCATTTTCGCAATGTCGCTGCATTCGAACCGGTAAAGTTTTCAAACTTCTAAGTACCAAAAAGCTATCAAACGGGCTCATGATGGAACCAACTGAATTGGACAGAAAGCCAAGCTGCTCGGCCAAATCTTGGCGTTCTTTCGAGCAAACGGCAATTCCACCAACCACATCAGAATGCCCATTTAGGTACTTAGTAGCCGAATGAACTACTACGTCAAAACCTAACTCGATTGGCTTTTGAATGTATGGCGAACAAAAGGTGTTGTCGCAAACCGTAATTAGTCCATGGTCTTTTGCAAATGCGCTTACTGCACGAAGGTCTACTATTTTCAATAACGGATTAGACGGGCTTTCAACCCAAATCATTTTCGTGTTTTCTTTTAAATTAGCCCCGAGGCTCTCTGGATCGCTTAAGTTCGCAAACGAAAACTCGATACCCGCCGACCTTTTACGAACGTTTTCAAATAAACGGTAAGTGCCTCCGTAGACATCATCCATACTGATAACGTGATCGCCTGAGTCGAGCATCTCAAGAATCGTCGCTGTAGCCGCCATACCAGAAGCAAAGGCGAATCCTGTCCCACCCGACTCTAGGTCCGCAATGCAATCCTCTAGCGATTTTCTGGTGGGGTTACTGGTTCTTGAGTAGTCATAGCCCTTGAAGACACCCGGGCTCTCCTGCGCGTAAGTCGACGTCGCATAAATTGGTCCGATCACCGCTCCTGTAGTTGGATCCGGCTCTTGTCCCGAGTGAATCGCTTTAGTGGCGAATTGATAGCTCTGATCATCTTTTTCCATTGCGCTTAGCCTAATGCAAAAGCACTTTTATATCTGTTAATCAGATCAACTTTTGTAATAAAACCTACGAAACTTTCCTTATCAAACATAATCGCAACCTTCCCGTTGGATAGAGTTTCATAAAGTTTGGCTTCATCGGATTGAACGTCGAGGGTTTCAAGCTCTGAAACCATCACCGAGCTCACTGTTTCAGAGAAAAGACTTTCATTACGATAAACATTCATCAGTAAGTCTTCTTCATCCAATATCCCAACCAAGCGTCCGTCATCGATCACAGGAAGTTGAGAGACATCTGATCCTCTCATTCGATTGTAAGCGGTAAGCAAAGTGTTCTCTGTCGTCACGCTTACCATCTCGCCTTGGTCTGCTCGCTTACTAATGAGATCCAACAAATTGCCATGTTTAGGCAAACTCACTAGACCGTTATCCTTGAGCCAGGCCTTGTTGAAAGCCTTGGATAAGTACTTGTTTCCCGTATCACATACGAAAGTAACCACTTTCTTAGGTGTTGTTTGCTTTTGACACCATTTGATTGCCCCGCCTATTAGGGTACCACTGGAAGAGCCGGCTAATATGCCTTCGTTTTGAAGTAACTCTTTTACTGTGCCGAAGGCCTCAGAGTCTTTAACCGTGACAGCGTCATCGAGAAGGGAAAGGTCCACATTTGTGGGTATAAAATCCTCTCCGACTCCTTCTACCATCCAAGAACCGCCCTCATACTTGTAGTGGCCGCTGATCACAGCGTCAGCCACCACCGAACCCTCGGGGTCGGCAATGACCATCTCAATATCCGACTTTTTCTCTTTAAAAAATTCGGCCAATCCAGCTGCCGTACCCCCGGAACCAACTCCAGCCACGATGGCATCAACTTCTCCATTCATTTGATCCCAAATTTCTGGACCGGTAGTCGTTCTGTGCGCAAGCGCGTTGGCAGGATTTGAAAACTGGTTAGCCAGAAATGAATTAGGAGTTTGTTCTGCAATGCTCTTGGCAAGATCTTGATAGTATTCGGGGTGACCTTTCGACACGTCAGAGCGCGTGATAATGATTTTAGCCCCGAGCCCCTCTAAGTGGAGGATCTTCTCACGGCTCATCTTGTCCGGAATGACGAGAATCAACTGATATCCCTTTAACGCGGCCACCAGGGCAAGCCCGATGCCCGTGTTTCCGGCTGTAGCCTCAACGATCGTCCCCCCAGGAAGTAACTCACCGGACCTCTCTGCTTCCTGAATAATTGATAACCCAATCCGATCCTTAATCGATCCTCCAGGATTTTGGTTTTCAAGTTTAAGATAAAGCTCACAAGGCCCTGTATCAAAGGTGTTAATTTTGAGCATCGGAGTTTTTCCGATCAGGTCTATCAGAGATCCATTAACTGCATTCATTAAACTTGGTAATCCAATACTGAGTTATTTACTACGTGGTCATTCACAAAGATTTAGTGACTAACGCTAACCTCTTCTTCCGCAGCCGAGATTATGGATACGAGGCATAGACGAAGCCAACAATTCTTAGGTTCATTAATTATTAAGATATAACCAGTGGGTCATAACCAAGGCGAATGTCAAAAAATCCCCGAGAGATTTAAAAGCGAGATTAAATCAGTTAAGTTAATTCTCTCAATTCACTGTTACAGCATCAAACCAGTCTTACAAATGGTCAGTCGCTTAATTTTAGTCATTAGATTCTGTCTTTGTGGGAGCCTGCCTTTTTTGAGCGCCTGCCAAACCAGCTCACAACTTAATCAGTATCCATTCTACGAGTCGCACCAATTATCAGAGGCAAGTGATTTTTCATCTTGGTGGCAAACCGTGGTCAAGCATGAACAACAAAAATCGAACTTGCTTAAATGTGAAAATGAACCATTGAACTGTGACGGCAAACTGCGTAGCTACAGTTACATCATCGAACAAGCAAGACACCTTACAAGGGAAGAGCAAATTGAACTTGTGCACCGTTACATCAATAGGACGCCTTACGATGATGACAAAGTGATTAGGCATTATGACCGCGAGGGGTTACAAACCGGCGTCACAAGAACTTCTTGGAAAACCTTGTACGACTTTTTAATTGAAGGCGGTGACTGCGAGGACTATGCGACGGCAAAATATTTTATGTTAGTAGAACTTGGCATGAACATTTCTGACCTTAGAGTAGTCGTGACCTACTCCGACAAACTCTTTGGTTATCATGCGGTTCTTGCTCTGCGCCAACCAGACAACTCGATCTGGTTATTAGATTCAAATTACCCTATTAAAAAAAATTCACATATGGGTTATCGTTGGATCTACGCGATGAACGAGCAAGCGGTATGGGATCATCGTAAAGAGTATCTTTCGACCATTGAGTAAAATATAAGGAAAAAAAATGCAAATGTTTTTCTTTTTAGTAACTTTAGTCGTTTTTTCCAGCTCTGCGTTGAGCAATGAGGCCAAGGTTGTTCAGGTGGCCAGCCTCGCTGTAAAGGAGCGCATACAGAGCATTGAGGAAATCAACGTTACCGCTAAAAATCCGACCAACCGCCGGGCTGCAAGCAACACGACGATCGAGCGAATTCTCGATGAGGCGGCGGTTCTGGAAAAATCGGAAATAACGCCAAAACGTTCTCAGTTAGATTGATCAGCGCATAGGTCGCCGTTTAGCGACCTTTACAGTGACCATACTCGACGAACAAAGAGTTGCCTGCGTTTATTTTATCTGCACCCAGAAACGTCCAGCCCCCAATAGAGCTTCTCGTAAACCGTAAATTGTCTAGATTGATCAGCAGCATCTCTGCAGGTGGTTTATCGACACAGCTGAGTCCGCGAGCGCCCTTCGCACCGAGCACAGGCTCACAAGTTAATTCAGTAAGCTTGTTTGCATTTTTGAACGTGAGATAGACAAAGTCTTTGTTGTCATCAGGTGCAAAGCGGGTCAACGTTTTATTCAGATTCAATCTGAATGAAGATTCCTCAAACACAACGGGCTCATAATGCTCCAAGGTGGTTGGGTAGTCGTGCAGACCAACCGTTTTGCCTGGTACACATTGCATCTTATCCGGCATCTGAGCCACACTAGAAGTCCCTGAAACGAATAAAATCACGAGCAATAAAATACGGAATAAATGATTAACCGATCGAGCAAATTTCATCAGCTGATTGTCGCATTCTTTTTCAATTTATCGATAGTGAATGTTGCATTTACAGCTCCGGATGAAGACCCCTGGATTCGTGTGGATAACGGAACTCTAGCCTTTTCTACTAACCTCACTGAATCTGAAGCCCTGGAGCTGGAACAATCCATCCGCCTCTTTTCGCAGTTTAGTAAAACTTTTTTACCTGTTAGAGAAAATTACTCGATCCCTCTTCAGTTAATAGTTTTCGCAAACAAAACCGATTTTGACGACACGGTAAAACCAAGAAAATTTGCCTCCTATACCAATTCGGAACTCGACGGAGTTCTTATCGTTGCCGCGCCATCTACCAAAAAAGAAACCGATCTTTTAGAAAATCTGAAGCACGAGCTCGCGCACTATCATATGCGTCACACCTCTATTAACTATCCACTTTGGTACGAAGAAGGAATGGCAACAATGCTATCCGAGGCGACTCTTACTCTCAAAGACAACGCAATCCACGCGGAATTCAAAACGCCCAAACCCACAGCAAGTTTTCCGCTAAAACGGTCCACAAAAATGGTAAGAAAAGCCTGGTTGGTGGAGCATCTTAAACGAAGAAATCTGCGCAACATAAACCTGAGAATTATTCACAATTTCTACAATGATAGTCATCGACTAGCCAACTTTTTCCATTTTAATGAGAATATTGATCCGAGATTTTCGATAGAAGCGCTCAATCGACATCTATCAAACCAATCAAATTCTCTTTTCTCCTCGCTCGATGCGACACCCAAAGAGTTGGTTGATGCTCTATGGAAGCATCAATCGCAACTAAAAACCCCCCAACGTTTGACCTTTAGTGCAGACCAACCCAAAACACAAGTAACAACGAGCGCTTTAACAAAGACAGAAGTACATCGCACGCTGTCGGCGGCAGCAGAGAAGACGAATCTCAACGGAGCGATCAATCATCAACTTCAAATCGTTGAAAACGATGACAAAGATCATATATCCATGCTCGAACTGGCGAGATTGCACTCTCTAAGCGGCAATTCAAAGAGCTCAGATAACTATCTTTCGATGGCCAGAAAACTAAGGGGCCGCAATCCCGCTATTCAGGTCGCAGAGGCTTCGTTACTAGTACGTTCCTGCGAGCCCAGCTCTCGAGCTTGTATCAACCAGTGGAAAGAGGCCGCCGGTTTGATTCGAGAGGCGTTAGAGAGTGATCCAGACAACATCGAGGCAATCTTTTCACTGGGAGTCATTGAGCTTTATTCAGGAGAGCCCGGTCGCGCTGTCAACTATCTAAAAGTCGCCGAAGCTCATGCACCTTGGTCACCCAGAATCAACTTTCATCTTGGTGAGGCGTTCAGATTACTGGGAGACCCTATTGGTAAAGCCTACTTAATCAAAGCTCGAAATTGGGCCCATTCTAATGTTTGGCGAAGGCTCGCAGAAAAATCCCTCGATAATTATGGTTAGTAACCCCTGCCTGGGGATTTAGTGTCTTAACGTTCTTACTCTCGTTCGACAATTCTAAGGATGCGCGTACTTAGAGTTCTACATCACTATGTGGATCGCTCTTAGCCTCTTTGTCACGCCCTACTAAAGCAATAATCAAAAGCATAAGAAATCCTAACCACAACGTACCAACTCCAACTTTTAAAAAAAGAGACTCCGACGCCACAATACCAATCTTCATGCCCCAAAAGGTTAAAGTGAGCCACCCACCAATAACTGCTATCACACCGATGGTTTTCATTTTCTGCTCCAACTATTTAAAAGTAAGCGCTTCTTCCTCATCCTCTTAAGCCGGATCAGACTCTGCTGAGGCAGCACCAGCAACTCGCTCGCTATGAAGCGTATCACGCACAGTCAAATAAGGATCTTCACGAGATAAAGCGCCAAAATGCCTATTCATTTCTAGTCTTGGATCTTGAGCGAAAATATGACCCGCTCCCTTACATATTTTAAAACCCAGAATATCTTGTAACTCTGGGGAGAAACTCAACATACGCGAAGGGTGTATTCCCAACATGAGGTTTTCTTGTTGGCGCATCGAGCCGTTACAATAATTGATCGTCAGTGCTACGCGGTCTGCACCCGACCGATTTGCCCCTGCACCGTGGTAGCAGGTTCCGACAACAAAGGCGATACTACCGGCAGGCATGTCTAGCGAGATACTGTCGTAAGATGTTCGACCATCTGGGTCTTCCTCCCAATTGTTGCTCCCCGGAACAATCCTAGTGGCGCCGGTCATCTCGGAAAAATCAGATAGGGCCCACATTGTATTACAGACTAAATTGGGGTGTGGCCTTGGGAATAAATAAACCTGATCATCTGTATGGATTAGCTGAGCTTCCTCGCCATCGCCAACTACCGCACTGCCCATGGTCGACAACAAAAAACCTTCTCCAAGAACGCCTTCCATTACCTGTAAGATCCAAGGGTGCGTTGCGACTCTTTGCCAAACTTCTGCATCGTTTAAGACGTCGAACCAACGCCTCGTGACAAATCCGGTAAATGGTCCCGGAGGAATATCTCCTCCTGGTCTGACTTCTTCAAGACGGGCGAGTTCATCGCGGATTTCTCGCAGGAATTCACTGTTAATAGCGTTTTCCATAATCGAAAAACCGTCCCTTGAAACCGACTCGACATGACTCCTAACCTGTTCCTTTGTTAGTTTTTCCATTCAATTTTCACCTTCATCCGATGAACCAAAAGTACTAGAGCGAACTCAAAAAGGCAAAACAAGGGACTAATCGGTAAATTATTTAAACTTGAGCCAAAGCATTGTTTAAGTACACTCGTCAACGCGGAACTAAGCTCAAAAAACCAAATCAGCAGTATCAAGGTATTAAAGATCGAAACGCAAGAAAGACTCCGAGAAGGTCGGCTTCAGAGAAGAGCGAATGGCGGTCAGTACATCTCGTCATTCCGTCAAGTATTGCTTCGTCATGGAATGACTATGACTGCGATAGCCTTACTTTGCATGCTTTCGGCCCAATCAATTGCTAGCCTGACCTCAAAATCTATCGATTTTTTATCAAGCCCTGAAATATATGTGGCAGCCTCAGGGTTTATCCTTTTGGTTTTTGTTTTCTTCCTTTATTTTAGAAAGCGGGCTATAACCGTTTCCCAGGCTTTGTGGGTAGGTTATTTATTAGGTATATCGATTGTTGAAGAAATCGCTTTTCGATTAGCAATGCCCTTACTCCTAGCTGGAATGACAACAAATTTATTCGCCATTCTAATTAGTAATTTACTCTTTGCTGGCATCCACTACTTCACTCTGCGATGGAAACCAATCCCGTGTCTGTTCACTCTCCTTGGTGGTCTTGGTTTTGCACGCTTGCTCGATACCAGTGAAAACATCGTCTTGGTGATACTTGTTCACTGGTTCGTTACTTTTTTAAATACGCCAGTACCACCTAGCCCTAGAACCGACTAACTCTCTATCAAAAAACTGTAGAACAGAGGTCTATGATTTATTGGTGAGAATCGGCAAAAGTAGATCGTCAAGTGATTGCAATTAATTACCTACGCCATGATTTTCTGGACGACTCATTCCAACATCTTTAACAGCTGAGCTTTACGAACTGATTTTCTTTGTTAATCCGAAGATCAAGTCTTTGAGTAGTCCCATGAAGTCACTCTGGGACTATCGACCTCGATAAAAACAGCACCCACTGAGGCTGTTTTGGGCCAATCGTCTTGGGGAGCACCTCTCAACTCTGCTGCTAAACGACTAATTTTCAGACGCTCATCGTCGTCTCTCACCACCTTGGCATTGCCCCTGAGTAAAATCCCCCGAAGATCGGACATGGTTGTACCATCTTCAACCGCCAAGGAAACCTTAGAGTTACGTTCAATATTTACAACCTTTTGAGTATTGTCCCTGCACCCCATAAAAATCCTGTCGCCGTCTCGAAAATAACCGATCGGCACTGTGTGAGGGTAACCATCCTTGCCCTGGGTAGTAAGCATCATCCAACCGGGCTTACTATCAAGAAAAGCATCAACTTCTTCTTTGGACATTTTTCCTGCCATCTTAGAGCTCCATTTAATTGACTAAAAATTCGACGGGGTTGTCAGCAAAACTAAACTCTGCGTGCAAATCAGAACCATATTCTGCCTCCACGGGCCTTCCCGGCGAAATGCCCTTCAGAATGGTTATTGCTGTATAACCATTCAAAACCAAACCAAGATCTGTTTCATCATCGGGCTTAAACTCTGTATCTGTTAGTCCAAAATTCAAGTTGCCCTTTCCATCAGCGTTCAATGCACTGCGCTGTGACCCGAACGGCGCAAGTCTAGACCACTTCAGCCCTTTAACTGAGGTGGCGGGAAGCGCTGGAACGTTCACGTTTAATATCGTTTTAGGCTTTGCGCTCTCCATGATTTTTAAACAAGATTCAGCTGCGTCCGCGGCCGTATCCCAAAACCAAGGTAGTGATTCATCTTCACTATGCAAGCTCACGGCGACACCTTTCGTTCCGAAATTCTGCGCAGTCAGCACCGCACCGACGGTTCCGCTGTGCAAGGTCGATCGACCAGTATTCAAACCTGGATTTATCCCAGAAAGCACTAAATCAGGAACAGGGCCAAAAGCTTCTAAATGACTTACGATGACACAGAGCGCGGGCGGCCCATTAATCGAGTATGCCTCACCATCGAAATCTGGAATCTCATGCGCCTCGTACAAAATATCGTCTTTTCTGGACAAAGGCCCGAGAGAAGCGCCCGTTCCCGAAGCATCAAAATTTGGAGCGACGATAATTACCTCGTGACCCATACGCCTTGCTTTTCGAGCAAGCGCATGCATGCCCTCGCCATCTATACCATCGTCGTTAGTTACTAATATTCTCAAAACAGGTCCTTACTCATCTAGGGTTTCTATAATCAGGCCTTTACAGCCCAGCGACCATCACAGTAATCCAATATCGGGCCTCGATCCCCAGCTGGATCTGAGCCCGATAAGCTAGCCACTCAGACAATGTAAGCGCTGCTCGAGTCAGTGTTACTGATGCAGGAGCACCCGTCATGTGCTTTGACAGAAAATTAACTCAATTCAATACGGAGCGCCAAGTTTGATCACTATCAATTTCGGCGCGATTTAGATTACACTGAAGGCGTTTCCCGGGGAGGTCGTACATGTTTTCCACGAGGTCTTTAATCGCTGCGGCGGTGACCGCTTTTGTAGTCGGAATAGTTACCAGTCTCGCTTTAAGACCAACAGATGAGCTTGCCGCACCGCAAATCAGTGTAAGCAACCAAGAACAAATCGTAAGACACAAATGGCGTATGCCACTCAGTTCATCTCGTAGCCTTCCTGGTTCAGGAGAACAGCCTATCTGGCTGACTGAACGAGTCAAAGAAGCGTCCAATGGTTCTTTCATTATCGAGATCTTCGATCCTGGAGAGATTGTTCCAGCGTTCGCAATCAACGACGCGGTTAGCGACAGGAAGGTTCAAGCCGGCTGGACCTGGATCGGCTATGACCAAGGCAAGATTCCAGCGTCTTCACTAATTGCGGCAGCACCCTTCGGAATGGAACCCACTGCCTACGTCGGATGGTGGTTATTTGGGAATGGAAGAGAACTCTCGGAGAAAATATATGCAGAGCATAATATTAAACCCCTTCTGTGCGCGATCACGGGACCCGAAACGGCGGGATGGTTTTCGGAACCTATAGAGCGAGCCGAAGATCTCAACGGACTAAAAATTCGATTCGCAGGCCTGGGTGGGAGGACGCTTCAGCGACTGGGCGCCTCAGTTACTATGATTCCTGCAGGTGAGATTTTCCAGGCACTTGAAACTGGGGTAATTGATGCCACCGAATACTCACAGCCGGTGGTAGATCAAGCATTAGGTTTTTCTCGAATTGCGAAATTTAACTACTTTCCAGGTTGGCATCAGCCATTCACGGCAACCCACATGATGATCAATCTCGAAGTCTGGGAAGCCCTGCCCGCACAGGACCAAGCTCTATTAGACACGGCCTGCATAGGAACGGTCATGTATGGATTAAGTCTCACTGAATCATTACAGGGACCCGTCATAGAGGAATTCAAGAGCCAAGGAATCAGTACCCAGGTGCTATCTCCTGAACTTCTCGAATCACTTAGAATTGCGGCAGATCAAGTAATGGAAGAAGAAGCCTCGAAAGACCTATATTTTAAAGAAGTCCTGGATTCTCAAAGAGCTTATAAAGCAGCTCACGACCAGTGGAGGGAGCTGGCGTACCCAAACTAACGGACTCGCTCTGTAAACATGACCAAATTAGTATTACCAGACAACAAATTTTCCATTGTCGCAGATGAGGTGGTTTCAAGAGTGGGCCGCACAGCGAGCTGGATCTGGGTTATTCTTTTATCGATTATCATACTCAATGTAACGCTACGGTATTTATTCAGCGAAGGCAGGATCGAATTTGAAGAAATGCAATGGCACTTGAACTCCATCGCGTTTCTGATTGCCATCGCCTATGCTCATAGACACGATGTCCATATTCGTATTGATTTGATTTCAGTGCGACTAAGCCATCGTGCGCAGGCCTGGATTGAACTGTACGGCACTCTGCTCCTTTTAGTGCCCTTTCTTGTGATGGTTTTAATTTTCAGTTTTCCGTTCGTAGAAAAAAGCTGGAAGGTCAGTGAGATCTCTCAGTCGCCGGGAGGCCTGCCCTTTCGATGGTTGCTAAAGGCCGTCATTCCCTTCTCTTTCTTCCTGTTAGGGCTCTCTATTGTATCGAGAGTCTCCAAATTGATGACCTACTTGGCAGGAACCCGCGTATGAGTGGCTCAGAAATTCTCGCCGTTCTTATGATGGCAAGTTTCATCTTGCTGATCTTTACAGGCTTTCCCATTGCCTGGGTATTGGGGGGTCTTGCCGCTATCTTTACCGCCTTTGCAATCATCTTCGAGGTCGACTTCAATATTACGACCAACGTGGATTGGTATTACACCTCGATGACCATAGATCGCATATGGGATGTCATGGAAAACTGGGTCATGGTCGCACTGCCTATGTTCATATTCATGGGAATTCTTCTCGATCGCTCTGGTCTCGCCAAGGACCTCCTTACAGGTTTTTCAAGGCTTCTTGGAGGAGTAAAAGGTGGGCTTGCGATAACGGTCACCCTGATAGGCGTCTTACTCGCGGCATCAACCGGCATCATAGGCGCCTCAGTGGTTCTACTTGGACTATTAGGCTTACCAGTCATGCTGGAAAATAACTACGACAAGCATTTGGCAGCAGGAACCGTCTGTGCAGTGGGTACGCTGGGCATCTTAATCCCACCTAGCATCATGCTAGTGGTGATGGCTGACCGGATGGCAATGAGCGTTGGAGATTTGTTTCTAGGCGCTCTGTTTCCGGGGGCGCTTCTGGGAGGACTTTATATCGTCTACTTATTGCTGGTAGGTATCTTCAAACCCGAACACGTGCCCGCGGCTAAAACTGAACCGATAGATTTGGCAGCAGTGTGGATACTTTTCAAAGCCATCGTACCAGCGGCTTTTTTAATACTGGCGGTTCTGGGCAGTATTTTTTTTGGATTCGCGACCCCTACTGAGGCAGCAGGGGTGGGCGCTGCGGGAGCCATGCTGCTCGCCTGGTCAAAGGGCGCCCTGAATGTACCAGTCATCAGAGAAGTGATCGACGAGACCTCCAGGACCACTGCGTTCATCTTTGGTGCAATCATCGGCGCGGTCTGTTTCACTCTAGTGTTGCGCGGTCTCGGCGGAGACGAGCTAATTGAGCGAACATTAATGGGGCTTCCCTTTGGACCGACTGGAATCATAATCTCGATATTAATCGCAACCTTCATACTAGGCTTCTTCCTGGACTGGATAGAGCTCACCCTCATCTTGCTACCTTTGGTGGCGCCAGTAGTGGCAGCACTTAATTTTGATCCCATTTGGTTCACAGTTATGTTTGCAGTCTGCTTACAAACAAGTTTTCTGACTCCACCTGTTGGCGGTGCATTGTTTTATTTAAAAGGGATCGCTCCCGAAGGCATAGACCTACCAGTCATCTATCGAGGCGTAGTGCCTTTCATTGTTATTCAGTTAATCGCACTGGCAATACTTTTCCAATGGGAAGCGATTGTCACGTGGCTCCCAGGTCAAGCTTACTAGAAGATTAGTAGACTTTATTTGGGCATCATCAGACTAACTGTGGAGTAGGAAGCAGTAATTGGACACCAACCCTACATCAGGAAGTAACGGCTCTGCCAAAAGCCTGACATCCCGTCAGTTGATTATTTATGCTGCCTTTACTATGCCGGTTACTATCCTGGCCATACCCCTGACTGTGTACCTTCCACCTCTTTACGGAGAACTCGGGATTGATCTAGCGCTAATGGGTTTAATTCTCTTGGTTGCTCGATTCTCGGATGTCATCACTGATCCGATTATCGGTATTACATCGGATAAAACGCTGACGCCAATAGGCCGAAGAAAACCCTGGGTCTTAGCTGGAGCTCTTCCGCTCATGGCAATGACTTACCTGCTATTAGTGCCACCCGATGATGCGGGTGTTGCTTACTTCGTTATGTGCGTCGTAATAACTTATTTAGTGATGACTACGATACAGATTCCCTACGTCAGCTGGGGCGCCGAACTGTCAGGAAACTATAACGAGCGCTCAAGCATTACCTCAACTCGAGAGATGTTTGTTTACATGGGCTATTTAGGCCTTTTTTTAACAATGGGCATAGCGGAGAGTGCGTTCGGCAAGGGTTTAAGAGATCAACTTTCTTACGTCGCAATTGGGGTTTGTTGTATCACACCGATACTAGCAATACTTACAACGACTATGGTGCCGGAATCCAAAATTCCCGTCGAGAGAATACAGCGTTTTTCTTTGCAACAGTATAAAGACGGGCTTCGCTTCATGATGAAAAACGGTCCATTTCTTAGAATACTCATCGGCCTAACTGGAACAATCATCGGAACATCTATTGATTCGGTTGTTTCCTATTTTTTTTGCCAACACGTCTTACTCTCGGAATCCTCCTATAACTGGGCCTTAATAGGGATGATGGTGGCCGCGATGGTGAGCTTACCCGGATGGCTGAAACTGTCGAAGAAAATCGGAAAGCACAAAACCTTCGTGGGTGCCATTTTCTGGTATGTCTGCTGCGCTATGTTAATGCCTTTGTTGTATTTTATGCCGAGCGATGCTGCTGGAACCGGCTTCATCGTGCTCCAAACGATTAAAGGGGTATGCGCCGGCGCTATTGGCGCGATGGCAACATCGATGGCAGCCGACGCTATAGATATCGACACACTTAGATCAGGAGAACCTCGAACGGCCTTTTATTTTTCGGTGTGGGGGTCGGCGCAAAAAACTGCAGCCGCTTTTGCAAGCTTTATTGGTCTTACCGCGATCAGTTTATTTGGTTTTGACCCGACCCTCGAGCCCGGCCTGACACCTTCAGAGGGCGGTAACACAGATTTTGCTCTATTAGGCATCGTTTTGCTCTACACCATAATCCCCTGTTGTTTTTACTTAGCGACTCTTCCTTGGGTTTGGTCTTACACACTTAATGAGGAGCGACAAGAAAGAATGCGAGCTCGCTTAGAAAGAAAACTTTCGATGAAAATTATTTAACGGCTATTAATTCCGGAGCCAACGTGACAGCTCTCACTCGTGAAATTGATGGTAGCCGCGAAGGTCGTGGAAATGAGACTATCGGAACGTAGATAGCCAATTTAGTACTATGCAAAATCGACAAGTCATCTGCAGAGAGTTTGGTCTGCCTGAGAATCTCTTAATAGAAGAGAGCAATATCCCTTCTCCTGAAAAAGGCGAAGTTCTAGTTAAAGTGCTCGCTGCAGGCGTAGGGTATGTGGATTCGTTGATGGTCCAGGGCTTATATCAGGTCAAACCTCCTCTGCCTTATTACCCGGGTTCAGAATTCGCGGGAGAAGTCATTCAGGTTGGCGGTGCTGTCAACAATATAAAATCAGGTGATCTAGTCATGGGGATGTGGCGCGGGGCCTATACTGATCACATGACCGTCCCCTCCTCGGAATGCACTGTAATCCCGGACTCGCTGTCGGTGGAAGTCGCCGGAGGATTTTACACGAACTACTCGACAGCCCTTTTTGGATTGAGAGACTGCGGCAATCTCGAGGCTGGAGAAAATGTTTTGATACTAGGCGCATCAGGTGGTGTTGGCTCTTCCGCTATCACCGTGGCCAAAGCGATGGGCGCCAATGTCATCGCAGGCGCATCTTCTCCAGAAAAACTAGAACTGGCTAGTTCAGCTGGGGCCGACGAAACGATACTTTACTCAAAGGAAGGCTGGCGAACAGAATTAAAAGCGCTTCTTGGCAATGAATCACTGACCATGGTTTATGACCCGGTCGGTGGGGATTTAGCAGAGCCTGCCTTTAGATCGTTAGCGCCAGGAGGAAGGTTTCTCGTGGTCGGATTCGCGAGCGGGACCATCCCCAGCATCCCGTTAAATTTGGCGCTATTGAAGCAAAGCTCGATCGTTGGCGTTGACTGGGGTGGCGCAATGAGAAGCGACCCTTCGCTGACGCCCACGCTGCAGAAAACGCTTCTAGACTGGATAGATAGTGGTCGATTGAATCCTGCCAAGGTCTCAACTCGACCCTTATCTGAAATTAGAGAAGCACTTTCCGATCAAATCAGCGGTAAAGTTATTGGGAAATTAGTCCTCGAGGGAAACAAATAATTTAAGCTTCTACTACGTTTTTTGAGTATTTTTAAGATACTCCCTTCAATCTTCGTGCTCTGCGAGCAATCTGAATACCTCTTCCCTGAACTCGGTCTGCATTGGTATGTTCATCTCTAAAAACTTGGGACCTGCTAGTCTGATTCCGGTAGCCACTCCTTGGTTGTAAAAATCTTCGGGTAGAAACCCTTCTTTGTACTGATAAAAAAGATTCTCCCACATGGCTCTCGCAGTATTTACAACCAGCCACTCACGAGTCGAATCCAAATCCGGCCTTTGAAAAATACCCGAAAAAATGCCCAACGCTTTCTCGTCGTTAATTCCTAGGCTAAAAAAATTAATCAAGGTGTCACCGCGGCTCTGCATCATCTGAGCGGTCGCCACTCGATTTTGTTGTTGAATCGCGTTTGAATTTTGACGCACTTGAATCGTCAAATAGATAAGCGTGAAAAAAACGGCCACAGCACCGCATAATTCTGCGATGGCACTTAAAGCATCCCAATTCATTCTGTCTCCTTGCTACGCATTAAAGATGTACAACAGTAACCTTATCGCTTATATGGGTGCATTCTCCAGCATCAGATTTACCACCCAACCAATTTAGCTAGATTCACTGAACCTCCCTATAGATGTAAAAAAAACTCCGATTTGTACACAGAGGGTTTGGTTTGTTAATTTGTTAGTAATATTATTTGATTAACCATATGAACAAAATTAGTGCTGTTTGCTTTTGGTACTGCTTATAACGTTAGGCTCTTATAACCTATTTCATTAAGGTTATGTTCGCATTGAGGGCGATACCTTGCTGGTGCGTTACAACACAAAACACGTCTCAATCAACGAGCTAGCGAAAGAGATAGGATCCGACGAAGCTAGAATCATACTGCCTGTCCTCACTATTCTTGGGATTTTGCTCTTACATAGAAAATTCGAGAAATATCGTCGTCGTTGTAGGCACTGTGGATCAAGAGACACCTCAGAAATCACTCGTGAATCTTATGAACATGGAGGTACGATCTACCTCCGGTGTAATACCTGTTTCCAAGACTATGAGATTGTCACGCTAGCTTCGCCAGACTCGAGAAGGTAAAGCATCCAACCAAACAGATCTAAAGCTGTGTTACCGTCAATCACCTATTCGCTGAAAAGAATCTCGCAAAGGATCGAGCTCAACCCCATTTACTTTCCATTGCCCTAACCATTGATTACGTTGCCCAGCTTCGCTGAACTCTCGCTTTGCCGTTCCAGTGATTGCTTCACCATCTCCAGTGCTTCCTGACACGCGATAAGTCCATTCGCCATCTTCTTTGTAGATCGTGTTATTCCAGACGTTACCTCCAGAAGAAACCATGGTTTCCTGGATTTGCTGCTTGCCTTCGTCATAGTAAATTAGGTGCGTCAGAGAGCCAGGCCCAACATAGGTGCGTCCGTTTAGCACTCTGCCGTCATCGCTAAACTGATACTCTGCGTAACCGGTTACTTCATCTCCCCGCTTGCCAAATCCAGGCCAATCGTTAATCCATATAATTTTAGCCAGCCACCTTCCCTGCATCGCATCAGCAAAAGATTGATAGTCAGCAAAGCTAGACTGCATCGCCTTTTCTTCATGATGGCCAGCCTCAACACTTGATGCCACTACTAGGCCCAACGTCAAAAACAATACTCTTATAAACACAATCTGGTTCCTCCCTTAAATGATTTTTGAATTACGTCACTTAAACCCCTTACAGCCAATAGTCACAGCAAGACGATCAACGGTCAATCTGAAACGAGAATCCATACGAATTAATTCAACCGCAAGAAGGTTGCCCACTTGTGGTTTATCAGAGCACTAATTTAAATAGCGACTTTGAGTTTCTCTTAGCACTATTTCCAGTCCCATCTGAAAAAGATAAACACGCCGGTGAGAGAACTGATCAAAGCCAACACAGAAAAAAGCTTCAGCAGCCAATTATTAATTTCATCGCGCGTCTCCCAGTCCATGATATGCAGACCCCACATCAGATCCCAAAGCCGCCACTGCTGGCTACGAATTGCAACCACCTGTCCAGAAATCGCATCGACGTATACGTTAATTTCGTCATTTTCCTGATCTTGTGTAACCACCTTGAATAATGGCAGGTTTCTTCCTCGATACTCAGAACCAGGTTCGGGATCGTTGATCTCTTCCACTGCCAACGGCGTTAGTGAAGTGACGCTCGACACAATGCTCTTTGCTTCCTCTCTCGAAAGCTTTTCAAGAGCGACCCCTTCAAGATTAAGATACTCTGTTCCTGCTTCCTTACGAACTATCAATATCTCTTCACCGAATCTTCGAGCAACCTGAATATTCTTAACAGAATCTAAAACAAGGTTGATTTTACTAAGGTCAATGGAGAAGACCTGAGGTAGACGGTACTGTTCTCCCCTGACTAATTCGATCTGATTGAACGCAAAATAGATTCCTGAAATAGTCCACAGGAGCAACTGAATGGATATCAGGATGCTCAGATACTTGTGGGTTTTTCTAACTAGAAACTTCAATCCACATTACCTTGGATTACGAATCAACTTTATAACTTATCAGCTGGAAAAGACGTCGCGCGCAAGTGCAGTATCTGCATATTCAGTAATATGCTCGATCAAACCGTCGCGAATACGATAAACATGACAGTACGTATTGTTATAAGCCTTACCGGTCGCTGTTATTCGATTTTCAGCATAGGATTCGGCGACAACATAATCACCTTGCGCAACGATGTTAGTAACGACTGAGTTCCCCATACTCTCCATCAGGCCATGCATCGGGCCTAAAAGCTTAGCTGAGATCTCTTCCTTGCCCTCGTAGGAACCAAATCCCGGAATCGTCCAAACGGCATCGTCTGTCAAATACTTCTCGATATCTAGCCCACTTGCGAGGACCTCTCTTATCATTTCAATATTATCCAAGGTTACGACACTCTTTCCCTGGTCCGTGCTTTGCTCATTAAATTGTCTTACGATTCCTAGATACGGCTAGGAGCCGACAGGGCCGCTACCAGACTCACGCGCATCCTGTTGTTGGTAACCCACAAGCTTATCAACAGTCTCCAGTCTTTTTTCATCAAATCCTGCTTCGACCATATCTGCCCTTAGTATTGCGAATTCACCGCCATGAATCTTTGATGTTTGTCGAAAATAGACAAAAACACCCCAAAGATTTAGCAGGACGCACAGAGCAATTATTTCCGGCCGAATCAGGTGCACGCAAAAAACGTACATTACGATCTGCAAAATAATTTCAGGTTTTGTAACTATAGTCACCAGACCAAACCGCCCAGGAGGTAACAACCCAAAAACCATCCCGCTAATGAGTGCGAAACTGACAAAAATAATCTCGATCTCAAACCGCGTCACCATCCCCTCAAGCGCGCCATTTAAGGCCACAAATCCCCAGCATAAAGCAGATAGCCGCGTGCATTTTGTGCCCGACCTTATCCTGAAACCATATCCAAGAATTCAATCGATCGTTGATATAAGCCCATTTCGGGGTCTTGTGAATAAAATCGTCAAAAGTCTCGTATAAGCCTATGCCAAGATAGATGACTGTCTCGAGCCAAAGCACAATTAAAAGTGGTGTCGAAACCTCATAAAACTCCGTAGCTGATAGCATATCTTCTCCCGTCAAAAGCCATAATCAACTGTATATCGGCATTCCTAATACAAGCAAATAAATTCTGAATCTGGATCAAGACTCCAGCTTTTTAAGTGTTGGGCTTTTCTCTAACAAGTGGTGAGAGACGAAATATTCATCGCCATCATTTAACTTAAAAAAGGCTTCGCAGGTAAGAAAAAAGATACGCCACCGATTAAACCAGCGCCGTGGATCATCATAATGCTGGCTCAACACTCGCATGATTTGCGCCCTATTCTGGTACATTTTGGTGAGCCACAGCTTTGATGTTGTAGAATAGTTCATCCCATTCACCGACCATCGATCGGCCAAACGAAAAGACTCGTCAAAATGGTCAAAAATATCGAGGCTCGGCATGATGCCACCCTGAAAAAAATACTTGGTCATCCAGTCAGAATCGGTCTGTATCTCGTAAAGATAGAGCAAAGATTTATGACAGAAAATATGGATAAACAATTTTCCACTGTCGTTGAGCAGTAGATTCAAAGTTGAAAGGATCGATTGGTAATTGCGCAAGTGCTCGAACATCTCGATCGAAATGATTCGATCAAAACGATCTTCTAGCGATAGCTCATTAACATCAGATCTGATTGGCGTCAGATTCGTTATTCCTTCTTCCTCCGCGCGACTCTTGATGTAGTCGATTTGGGTCTGCGAATTGCTAACGCAGGTAAATCGAGAGGACGGAAACTGCTTTGCAGCATACAGTGAAAAAGAGCCCCAACCGCAACCTAGATCAAGTACCTGCTGGTTATTGGCAATTCCCGCGCGTTCAATATAGAGATCGAGCATGGCTCGCTCGGCGTCATCCTGGGAGACAGCCTCTTCAAATAAGTTACAGGAGTATTTTAAGTGTCTGCCCAAGACTAGCTCAAAGAACTCTGTGGGCACCTCGTAATGTTGTTCGTTGGCATCGACGGTCTTCTCGGCGACCCCCCCTTTGGACAGCTGCTCGATCAGTTCGAGCTTCTCTGCCGCATTTTGGGCCTGCCCCAATCTCTGCTTTGTTAAGAAACGAGCAGCGACACGAATCACCCAATCCGGAATAACCCCGATTTCTGCTAAGAATATTCCAAATTTAATCATTTACCTGGAAAGTATATTGATTAACGAGTAGACGACCATTTGCAAAACCCCCTCGACAATAAGCGAGATACATATCCCACGTTCGCTTAAATTCCTGATCGAAACCCTTACTCATGATTTCTGGCCACGCAGCCTGAAAGCGCCCGTGCCATGCCTCTAGTGTTTTCGAATAGGAAAGCGGGAAGCTTACATTATTTACGATTTCCAGGTCATTAGCGCTGGCTAGCTCCGAGATAACCTTTGGGCATGCTAACTCCCCGCCAGGGAAGATATAGGTTTGTATGAAATCCGGCGACTTTCGGTAGTCTTCAAAAAACTCATCCTGGATCATAATCGTTTGAATCATGACCTTTCCTTTAGATACGAGTAGCTCCTTGATTCTAGAAAAGAAGGTTTGCCAGTAATCAGAACCTACTGCTTCAAACATTTCTATCGAGACAATGGCATCAAACTGCCCTTCGACCTTTCTGTAATCGATCAACTCCAGTTCGTGCCTCTGATCGAGGCTGGCCAGCCGTTCTCTCGCGTAGTCAAGTTGACTTGGAGAGATCGTAATACCCTTAACCTTAAATTCACGCTGGGTAGCGAACTCCATAAAGCCGCCCCAACCACAACCAATCTCTAATATCGAGGCGTTGTCGATCAGGCTAAGCGAACAAAGAGCCTGAGCGTACTTGTTCTGCTGCGCGGATTCTAAATCGGCATGCTCTTCATCATACAAGGCTGACGAATAAGTCATGCTCGAATCAAGCCATAGTTGGTAAAATGAATTGCCAAGATCATAGTGGGCTTCAATGTTTTTTTTACTGCCTTGTTCGGTATTTCTCCGTCGCCTGTGATTGAGCTTCGTTATCAGCTTGAGGGGCGACTTCCCTTCTATCAACCCCTGAAAAGCTTCATAGTTTTTAGCCAGAAAGTTCATCAAATCCATCAGGTCTTCAGTCTGCCAATGATTCTTGATGTAACCCTCTGTGAATCCCAACGAGCCTCTAAAAGCAATCAGCCATAAACCGCGCCATGAAGTAAAAACGACTCGACGTTCTTCAGATGATGTTCCGAGACGCATCTCACTACCATTAGGAAAAACAAAGGTGAGGCAGCCATCGTGCAGCTCAGATACCTGTTTATTGAGGTAGTTTTCTAACGTCTTAATCAACATACCCACTGTCGCCATGTGGAAATACGCGAAAGCGCTTTATCCAAAGCACGAGAGCTTGCAAGTGGATTCTGAAAAGCACTGCCAACGAGTTGCACAGAAGTTTGATCAATCGCACCGTGTTAGGCCCCTCCATCATTTTTTCAAATGGCCCCCTGATAGCCGTTATAATTTCAGGCTCATGAATTGGACTGAACTGGCTAATTCGGATATCGAAGGGCATTAGACATATCTTGAATTTATAATACCCTCTCTTCTCAGTAAAAGGAGAAACGTACATCGTCTTATCAACTTCGTACCATTGATCAGGGGATAACCCCTCAGTACTATTTGAAACTTCATAGCATTGCTTTTCGTAAAACGTATTAGTGACCTCAGCAATAAACAACACGCATTTATCTTGATTCACTAGCGCCCAAAAACAAACAGGGTTAAATGATTGTCGAGTTCCGATATCCGGAGTCTTGAATAAATCCAGTCTGATTTTATTAGAATCCACATCATTTTTGATACAAAAGTTATTGATTATTATAAGTATTTTTGAAAACTCTTCAGACTGCATGGAGCGATAGGACCAAAAAGCGCCTTGAGGTAATCTCGGTTCCTGCGCTTTAAAGTCATAGACATCGGTTAGATATAGGCTCCTGTATTTGTAGTTAAATTCATGACGCTTTGATCCAGCACGCTTGTGAGATACCTCGCCATCAAAGAAGTGAATTTTCTGACTAACCATTAATCCATTTTACCACTCTGAGGGCAGACTGAAGCCCATCCTCATGAAAACCAAATCCCAAATGAGCACCCGTGTAATAAGTATTATTCGAACCCTGCAAGTCTTGCAGGTCATCCTGCCCCTCCATAGTGGATTGAGTAAAGATGGGGTGTTCGTAGTCAATCACCTCTATCACTTTACCCGGCTCGATATTTGGGAAATCGCCAACAGTGACGAAAACCTGCCGTTTAGTATCCAAATCCTGCAGATTATTCATCCAATAAGTCACATAATCATGACCTCCCTGCTTAACAGCATTCCAAGAAGCCCAATTTTTTGTATCTTCAGGCATCAATTCACGGTCAAAGTGCAGCACGGTAGGGTTATCGGAATATTTAAATTTCGCCAGTGCTTCTGACTCTGCGTCAGTAGGGTCTTGAAGGATTTCAAGCGTTTCATTTGCGTGGCAGGCAAATATTACCCAGTCGTAATGTCGAGTGTCGTCTCGCGTGACCACGGCTACTCTGTCTTCCTCTCTTGTAATTTTAACCTCTTCATTAAGGTAAAGGTTATCAAGACCTATATTCTCTAGCACCTGGGAAACGTAGGCTCTACTGCCTCCCTTCAACGAAAACCACTGTGGCCGGTTAAATAAATTTAGTAACCCATGATTATTCAAAAATTGAGCCAAAGAGCGGATCGGAAATTCGTGAATGACTTGTCCTCTTGAGGACCAAATTGCGGAGCACATCGGAAAAAGATAAGCGTCGCGAAACGGCTCGCTAAATCGATTTTTTTCTAGCCAATCGATTGCTGATAGGTTCTCTAGCCCCGCTCTAGCAAGGCGGTTAAAGCGAACAATCTCCTTAAGTAATTTGAGTTTTTGGTAGTTCCGAATGAAGCGGAACCGATAAAAGTCCTCAGAGCACCAAGGAAAGGGAGAACCCGTCAAGCTAAAGGACATCTCGGTCGGATGTAATTCAATGTTCAAGTCGCCTAATAACGATGTCAGACCCGGGTAGTTGCGATCATTTAAAACGATAAACCCTGAGTCCACAGGTGTGCCATCATCTAGCTCAATGGTATTTGCGTGCCCACCTGCTCGATTATTCTTTTCAAACAAATCCACATTGTGAGCTTTGGACAAATGATAGGCCGCAGTGAGTCCCGAAACTCCGGATCCGATAATCGCGATATTCAGGGTAACGCTCCATTACATCGGTGAATCACCGCGCTTTTGACGCAGATTTTTCTTAACCGAAAATTTTCTTTGCCGCCAGGCTGGATTGGCAAGTCCAAAAATGCTTGATGCGACGGATACCATACTGCAAGTATCTCGTCGACGTCCTGTTCTCCCACCGCTCGCCCCAGTGAGGCGCTTCGCCATACTATCCGGCCACCAACATGAGGTAAAAGATCGGATAAAACATTCATATAATCTTTGTACGCTCGCCCATCAGGAAAGTCTGCTTCTTCTCTATATTTATTCAAATTGAGCATCAAAACTGGACAATCGTCTCCAGATTCGGCGATTTCTCTTATGATCTTCAGCTCAGAATCATTACTCTTGTTGACTGATATTTTCTTATCGTTAGTGTCCACTTTTTGAATCTATGTAGGCGTCGAACTTTAAGAGTAAACCAATTAAGGTCTGTTTTGGACTGAATGCAGTGCTATTAAAATTATTATGAGTTGCAGCCTATACCGGGTTAAAGGCTGAAAACTGGAATTGATGAAGCATGCTATAGCTTGCCGCTCCTGATCAAAAAAAGGAATGGGTTTGCCACCTTCGGGAACTTTTCTGACCCATAAGCCTCCACAGAACCAGGCTAAACGCTGAAGATGCGAAAACCTAGCCTGGCATAGCAATTGCTTCAATTTAGATAATAAAAGAGATCGAACGGAGCCTAATACAAGATCGGACGCAAACTGTTTAACTTTAGAAGAAAATAAAGCCGTTTAAACGATCATTTACAAACATTCCTTATGGCTCTTGTAATAAATACCAATATTTCTTCACTCACTTCGCAGCGAGCACTCGCTGAGTCGAAGGGTGAACTCAACACGGCGATGGAGCGACTGTCGACGGGTCTGAAGATCAACGCAGCATCAGACGATGCAGCGGGTCTTGCAATGACTCAGCGGATGACCGCCCAGGTGCGAGGTTTGTCCATGGCAGTGAAGAACGCCAATGACGGCATCGCCATGACCAAGTCGGTCGAAGGAGCCATCGGCGAGGTCTCGGACATGCTACAGCGTATGCGTGAGCTGGCAATTCAGGCGGCCAACGGAACCAACAGTTCTGCGGACAGAACCTTTTTGCAGAACGAGGTAAACCTGCTGATCCAGGAGATTACTCGGGTGTCGACTAATACTCGATACAATGGCGAATTGATCCTGGACGGGACATTCTTGAATAAGCAATTACAGGTCGGCATCGAGGAAGGCGAAGTCATCACCATGTCCGTCGAATCCATCGCTGCGGAAAATATCGGAGCGCATACATTAGCTGGAAACGGAGTTGGATCAAGACCGCCCCAAGTCGACCCACTCAGTAATCCTACTTCTATACAAGACGACATGGAAATTTTCGGTTTCTTGGGAACAAAGACAGTCGAAGCCTCGATAAGCGACACCGCTAAAACAACCGCTACCAAAATCAACAACTTCACCGGATTAACGGGTGTCAAAGCCTATGCCAAGACCTACGCAGCGCTTTACTCTGGCAGCGCCACACTGCAAACGTACAGCGTCAAGATCAACGGATACTCGACCGGTAACTTCGTCATCAGCAGTGGCGATGTACAGGATGCGGTGGAAGCGATCAACCAGATTTCTGGTTCGACTGGTGTTACGGCTCACTCGGAGAGTAACAAAGTCGTTCTGTTTGATAGTGACGGTGACGACATTACGATCGAAAATCTACAAACACTGGCAAATCACGACAATCTAAAAGTTAGAAAGATAGGCGAAGCTGGCGTAATCACAAATGACGACGGCAGCAACAACTGGATCGGCGCTCAAACAAGCCTCGCGGTGAACTCAGCAACTGCACTGGATGCGACCACTATTACAGGAACACTGAAGTTAATCTCTCCAAACGCCTTTTCCGTCGACCAAAAAGTCAAAAGCGAATCGACCGATATTACAACAGCCTCAACGGTGCTAGTTGTGGGCACACCTGCTGGCGCGGCCACTTCAATCAATATTGATGGATTAGCAGGCGCCGAAAAATTCGCGGTAGGCGACATCGTTTCCTTTGCCAGCGAAACAGACAATATATTACACCGTGTAAGCGCGGTTGGCGGTGTCACCTCTGGCGCGCAAACAATCACGATATCCCCACCGCTAGCGGACGCTTTAACAAACAACAGCGCGGTCACCATCGAAACAGCCGGCTACCTAAACGATGGCGCACAAACAGCTGAGTTGAAAAACCTTACACAAATAAACATTAGCACCATGATCAAGGCCGGAGATTCTATTTCTATTATTGACGCTGCTCTCGACAAGGTCGCCCAGATGCGCGCCAATTTAGGAGCTATCGAAAATCGGCTCGATTACACCATCACCAATCTGATGAACATCGGGGAGCGCACTGCCGACTCTCGATCGAGACTGGAGGACGCGGATTACGCACTCGAATCATCCAGACTCGCGAAATCTCAAGTCGTTCAACAAGCGGGCACTCAAATGCTCTCTCAGGCGAACGCCATGAACGATTTAGTCCTTGACCTGCTGAAATAAAAGGAAAACACGAATCAAGGCCAACCCCCATCTAGCCCAGGTTACTTTCAAACAGGTTGAATTAGATGTTAATTTAAGTGGGTGATTATTTTTGGTTATGGCCCACGATGACAATTGACGAATCGCTAAAAGAATTCTACGAAGCAAATCACCTTGACGAGCGCTGGATGGGCGTCGTTATGGCCGGCAAACACTTAAAAGTGTTGCCAAAGCGCTTGATACCAAAACCCCTAAGAGACTGGCTGAAAGTACACGATGCTCATCACTTAATTACCGGTTACAAAACGGACTTTGCTGGAGAAGCGGAAATCGCCACCTGGGCGTTACCCCGAAACGGACTAAACTTCGGGGTGGGCTCTAGAGTACTTTCCCTTCTGATGGCCGCGGACTCAATCATTCCAATACTAGCCGGTCTAATTCTGATGCCGAAGAGAATCCTCAGGGCCTGGAGAAAGGGGAAAGAGGAACACAGCCTCCACAAATTAGACAGTGAGCTAGTCTTGGGAATGGAATTTGATCAAGCAAAACGTTATGTGGCCACCGGAGAAATACCCACTGAGTGAACGCATATCCTTATCCTGATTAAACCACGAGCCTCAATAGAACCAGACAAAGTGTCAATTTATAGTTGACATTCATCAAATTTTCATTAAAACAGAACAACGAACCGTTTTTTCAAGAGCCTCTTAAAAAGCTCGCGCTGGCGGTTTGAGTTAAAGCGCGTGACTAATAAAAAGAAAAAGTTTCGATCGAAGTCACGCGCTTCTTTTTCTGCCGTTAGAGCAATATAACAAGTCCCACTTTTCATAATACCAAGTTGTACCTTTGAGCCGACGGGACTACAGTTGTATCGACACTCTCGAGAGATACTTACTATGACCGACCTTTGCACCGTGACCGCCCTATACAACTATCCTGTAAAAAGCTGCCGAGGCACCTCTGTAGACTCGGTGCAGATCTCGCCGACAGGTATCGAGGGTGACCGTCAATTGATGATCATAAAAGACGGCAAATTCTCTAATCAGAAACGCCTGCCGAAGTTGGCACAGGTAATCACGGAACGGTTAGACGACAACACGATCGAATTTAGCAGCGCCGGGAATGATACATTTACCCACAAGATAGACCCCGGTGGGGAAGAAATTGTCATCGATTACTATACAAACATGATCCCGGTGATAGACCAAGGAATCGAGCTTGCCGAATGGGTCTCTTTAATTGCTGGTCACGATGTTCGGGTTGTCGCGTTGAAGTCTACCTTTCGCAGGACCGTCCCGCTTGAAGAATTTAGTTTAGTAGATGGAATTGACCAATCTCGCTTTGTCGACGTAGCGCCTATCTTAATAACCAATGAGGCTTCTCTTCACGACTTAAACTCGAAACTAGATGATCCAATCCCCATGAACCGATTTCGTCCTAATGTAGTGGTCAAAGGAATTGAGGCCTTTGCTGAGGACACAATAAATTCTCTCGAACACGGCGAGCTTAAATTGGTCCGCGCGACTTATTGTGAGCGCTGCGCGATCACCTGTACCGATCAGGAGACAGGAGAAAGAAACAGCGAACCACTGAACACACTAAAAAGCTACCGACATCGAGAAAATGGTTACGCTGGAGGAGTTATGTTCGGCTCTTACATGGGCGTCGAAGGATCCGCCACCCTTAGAGTGGGCGACACGCTGACGCTGATCTAACCCGTCCAGCTAGTCGTTAAAAAAACAGAGTACTCGAAGCTCGATGCTGCGCCTGGGCGGTGTACCGGGTTGTGCGTCAGGATTAGAGAACGCGCAATGTGGGCATGTCCTGCCAATAACTCCCAAGGAGTCATAAGACTTGATTATCAAGACTTCGTCTGGGCTCATGCGGGGATAAAAATACCAACGCTGGTCCTTAGAAAATTTAACGCTGTAGGTCTCTATGCCCACCTCATGCCAACTGTAATTGCTCGCCCCGTAGCCGTACACGTGCGTTTCAAACAAATCAGTGTCTTTTACTGTTCGACCATCACAAACCGCCAAAGGATAATCGTCTACAACTGCGCTCAGGCCTCGCCAAAAATTCAGAGACACAACCCGACCAGCCGATGGAGGAGGAACCTCTCCATGGACGGCCAAATAGTCAGACCAGGTCGTATTATCTGTGTAGTCCATGTGGGCAAACCCTATGTAACCGCCTCCCGATTCGGCGCCAGTAATTTGAGTTTTCCCGTCTGTACCGCCGCCAGAAATCTGTCTTCCGGGCTCTCGTATTAAGTGATCGTAGGTAAAAGCAACGGAGGCCCCGGTGAGTTTGCGTGCTAGTTCTTTACACTCCTGATAATAGACCGTCATGACCTCCTCATTATCCATGAAGTCACTTACGGACGAAGACGAATTCACCAACTCAAAACCGCTCTTCTCCAAACCTAAATCGTCAGTCTGCCTGGCGTCGAATATTGTTGCATGTTCGATCTCAGCTCCCAGGCTACCTCGCTCGGCATCTGATTTTCGATAATCGTATATATGAGGTGGATGCGTTGTGATGTCGCCTGCGTCGGAGGGAAGAAAAGCGATGTCGCTTTTAACCGAAGAGATTGGTTTCATGATTTGCTCGCGACAAAATTTCGCTCAGCCCACCCTTGATCATAAGGAGAGTAGAAACGAGCGTTTAACGCTACATGTTTAAATTTCCATTCTTGATTATCGAGGACCAATTGATCGACATAGCGACCGGTCAGCCAGATTGCCTTGTTTTTCTCTTTTTGAGTAGCCATCTGAATTAAATACCATCTGGCTTCGGCCGATTGGCCATCCTCGCTGAGATCGACCGCGGAATTAGTCACATTATGGATCGCGAAGGACATAACATTAGGCATATCAACAAAAAACTGGCGAATATTTTCTAAACCCTCGTAATACCCGAGTTTTCCTCCATCCCAAATCGCATCTTCAGTAAAGAGCTCGCACAGCGCATCTGCGTCGTATCCCTCATCACAGAGATCGCAATAGCGAGCCTTCAGAAATCGAATTCGTTCGATACTCTCAACCCGAGCAATCCGTTCCGCTAAATCCATAACGCCCTCCTCTTTATTCGGATTAATACTAGAACCTTATCAGTGAATAGACAATTGAGTGCCAAGACATCGAGAACAACAAGCTGAAACAGGTTGAATTCTTTACAACACAGTTGTTATGGTTTTCCAATCAACAGCCTATTACTTGTTAACGAGGGAACCTATGAAAGCGTCTGAAATCTCAAGCCCACTGCTGGATAAGCTCAGCCAACTTCAACTAGAGCGTAACGCACTCGAACTTGAAGTAAGCGGATACACGGTAGTAGAAGACGCACTTGACCCTGATCTGACCAGGCGTGGACTGGAAGCGACTTTAGAAACGTTTAAAGACCGCACCGGCAACAGGCCTGACGTTGCGACGGGAGAAGGTTTTGACGGGTTTTCGGTTTCCAGATACATGCTGCTCAGAGATCCGGCCTTCGAGGGCATCCTGATGGCGGAGAAGGTACTGGCACTAGTAGATTATCTTATAGGAGACGATTGTATCCTAAGCACCTTAACCGGTCATATGCGAGGTCAAGGTGGCGGCGAAACGTTGCCAACAGGCTACCTACCTCTGCATGGAGACGATACCTCCCCTCAGCCCCAGGCAGGTATTTATAATCTCGCCACTGTTAATATCTTTCTAACAGATGTCACCGAAGAGTCTGGTTGCCTAGCATTTGTTCCGGGAAGCCATAAAAAACTCAGACTACCGACGCCTCAAGAGTCCATTTTAGCCGGTGAAGGTGCAAACCCAGAGGCGGTGCCGTTGGTAGCCCCAGCCGGTTCCGCGGTAATCTGGCCTTCTCATACGTGGCATGGCTCATGGGTGTCAAAGACACCTGGATTACGTGTCACCTTGGCAGAATTGTTTTGCCGTCCTCACTGGCAGACTTATGAACTGTACCGAGAAACTGTCTCTCAAGAGGTTTTAGACCGCAATTCCGACAGATTTGCGACCCTAATGGGCATGGATACCATGAACGGCTGGAATGACAATCAGGACGATTGGTATAAAAAATGGGCCGACAGAGATAGATCTAGATATGCACCGCAAACAATTTAGAACAAGCTCCACCAAACGTCCCTTTAGATACACTGGCCCAGATAAAGCTGCAAAATAGTGGAACTCGGAATCAGCGGAGCCGTAACTTCAATACTAGTTCTTTCTGCCCTGGCTATTTTATGGGCGACTAGACCACGCCTAAACCCACGTCTACAAAATAGCCAAACGCCTCCATCAGAACTCGAACAGCTCAAGCAGGACCTGCACGAATCCGAACTCAAAACACCGAATCTAGTTCCAGGTACAGAAGCGACTATAGAATTTGCCGATCCGAGCAACCCGGCAAAAACAGAGCTAGTCTTCATGTACGTTCATGGTTTCAGCGCGTCCTGGAGAGAAACCGCACCTCTCGCAGAAACCCTAGCTAAATCCTTTGGAGCGAATATTCTCCAATGTCGCCTCTCGGGTCACGGTACTGGACCTGAGGGCATGAAATGCAGTGCCGAAGATTGGTTACTCTCTCTAGACCGACAAGCTCAAATCGCTGAGCGGTTAGGAAAAAAAATAGTTGCGATTGCTGTGTCTACTGGCGCCCCATTATCTGTTTGGTTAGCGACTCATTCCGCCATTAAAGAAAAATTAGCCTGTCTTCTATTTTTGTCACCCAATTTCAAGATTCGACCTAACTTAGGCTTTTTACTGACAGGACCTTTTTTTTCTCAGCTAATCAAGCTCTTATTCGCCGGTCGATATCGCTCCTGGGTACCAGCTAACGAAGACCAGGCAAAATTCTGGACCACCAAACAACCAATGTCCGCTCTCATTGAAATGCAAAAAGTCGTAGATTGGGCTAATGCACAGGATCTCGAGTCGATAGAAATACCAGTAGCGACCCTTTACATGCCAAACGACCCAACCATAAACGCGCGGGCCGCTATGAGAGCCCATAAAAGGTTTTCAAATGTGAAGAATGAGTTAACTGCTGTTGCTATCGACGGAGACAAGCCTGATCATGTGTTTTGTGGTGAAATCTGCGGAGAACACAGGACACAATGGACAACAAAATACCTAGAGAACTTTTTTTTGACTAAACTGGACATTAGCCACTCAAATCGCTCTTAATCCTAATGTTTAAAAGTTGGATTGACTTAACTTCACACGCGCGCGATACACTTAATTTCTATCTTTAAAGCAGGATCGACAAGGGCAGTCACACCAACGAGCGTCTGGCTGACTTCAGGCTTGCAACCATAGATTGCCTCTCTAGCACTGAACAAATCACCTACCTGCTGCATACACTCTTCGACATCTGTGACAAACCACGTCTCATCTACGATATGTTCCATGGTTGCACCAAACTCCGCTAAGATTGAACGAATATTCTCATAGCACACTAACATTTGACCTTTTAGATCCTCAGGAGTTTCTCCGTTCGCGTCTACTCCTATTTGACCAGCTAACGTCAGCAAATCACCTACTAAAACGCCCTGAGCAAAAAAATCGGCATAGGGGCCAGTTTTGTATAATTTTTTGTCTATAGCCACATGTCACTCCTTAAAAAACAACAATCAAAAACAAACGTTAATTCGTTTAGAAACGTACCCTAGAACTTGATCAAAATAATTGAAACTAAGTCGAATACTCTGGCCTGAAACAGCTATCCCAATCCTCGTTCCAACGCCTCCATAAAATCTTTTCGGTATCTTTTGCTTATTTTTGAGCCTTCAACCATCTGAAACCCGTGGCAGGCCCCCGGATAAACCACTAAATCACAAGGCACTTCGGCCTCCATCAATCGTCTCGCGTAATCAATATTTTCATCTCTAAAAAGATCCATCGTGGCAGTAAACATCCAGGTAGGAGGCAACCCTGCGTAAGAGTCGAGTCTCGCGGGCACTTGAGGGGCAGCTCTTTCAGCATCACCAAGGTAACGACTCCAACCGTATTGATTTAGCTGACGAGTCCAAACAAATTCGCCAACCAGTGGATCACCAGGGTTCTGCACAGATCCGGTTCGGTCGTCTAGCATCGGATAGGTGAGTGCTTGGAAGCACACAGCATATTTCCCCGCATCCCTAGCCTTAATCGCCAAAGCAGCTGCCAGCCCTCCCCCGGCGCTCTCACCACCTATCCCGATTCGACTAACATCAAGCCCAAGCTCTTCAGCATACTCATGTAAGTAGGCTAAACCGGCATAACAATCCTCTAATGGTGCGGGTATTGGATGTTCAGGCGCGAGTCGATAATCCACTGATAGGACCGTAACTCCCAATTTTGAGGCAAGTAACAAGTTCGAAAGATCGGACCCATCAGGAGACCCAAACAAATAACCGCCTCCATGGATATGCAGATATCCTGCTCTAGTTTTATTCTCGCCAGCTTCAGGTTGATAAAGCAGACAGCGCACCTTTGGGCCATTAGGTTGGGTTGCAAAAATCTCAGTGCGCTGAACATTGTAAGATTCTGGGTCGGCTAGACCCAGAGCTTTTGCCGCCATATTGTCCCTGGCCTTACTAATATTATCGTCGGTGAGCTGTGGTAGGAAAGGACCATCCGCCATGACTTGTAACTCAGGATCTAAAAGGTGCTTTGTAGAGGTCATATATCTCCCAACTATCTAAAAAGATACCCAATCTATCCGAGATGATGGAAATCAACAATAGAACAAGAAGCTATAGGATTTAGAGAGAGCCCTTAAGGCAAAGGCAACTCAGCAAAAATCCGAACCTCAACACTTTCTCGAGGCTGAAGACCATCAGAATCCGGCAACTGGACCGCAGTATGTAAGGTAGGACGGAATAAATCACCACCAGGAGGATGCGAATCATAAGTCAAAAAGACCAACGCCTCTTCCTGATTCATCTTGGAGTAGTAGTACCAGCGCTGGTCGTCGTTTGGTTTGCAGTAGTGAGCGTTAAAAGGCTTCGGCGCATTCACGTTCGGTTTGTATTCCAGGTCATCAAGATCGATTGACGTCCTATCGCAAATCGCCAAAGGAAACCGTTCGAGTGGTTTGGATGAAACTGAGCGCCAGATATTTAGTCCTATCATGCGCTTATTTGTGGGCAACCCTATTATCTCGGCAAAGCTTTGGGTAATTGTATTTCCGTCTGAACTAAAGGAATCCGCATAGTCATTATGAACCGCCAAAGCTGGGGGACCGAACTGAATACCGCCTACGAAATAATGCTCTTTTTTCTCTTCATCACGAAATGTGTGCGACTCGATAGTCAAAATCCTGGCTTGAGGAAGTAAAGCCTCGGCCAGATTCCTGCATTCAGAATAGTGCTTTGCGGAAACCTCTTCTGTATCCCGCCAATCGCAAACCTCTGACTCAGATTTCACTAACAAAAATCCGACGCCGTTGGTCAGCAGACTGGTAGCATCTGACGCTTCTGCTTCAACACCAAAAACTGAACGCGCATCTCGTATGGTCGTGGGCCGGTTGATCCTAGAAAAATCAAACGTCTCGCGTTCGGGAGAGTCTTTCTCTGCCATTTGCGGATAGGTGAAATTCAACCGGCCAGTAAAATCCATGATCCTTTTCTTATTAATCTCCGCTTAAGTCAGCAGTTATCAAAGCGCTCGCACATTGTTTTTTCCTCGGAAGCTCACCTAACTCATTCAACCGAGCTTCTAATAATATTCAGATCTCTGGTCAATACGCTACCTACCGCCGTATGCGAAATTTCATGCCTTTCTAATCCCAATAATTCACTTATTTGGTTAGTCGCATGTATTCCCGTGCAGTGCCCTCCCAAGAATTTTTCCAAACCCGCTTCACCTAGCCATTCAGCCGTACGATTAACCACTTCGTCTTCAGCAAGCCACAGATGAAAGCCGCCAATCGCCGCATAAATCGGTCTATCCTTAATACGGCGTAAAGTCTCGCCAGTGTTGATTATTCCAGCATGTCCGCAGCCAGACATCATTACCCATCCTTTTTCTGTCAGCATCCCAAGCGATTGATCATCACGGATGATATCAGGAGTAAGAGAACCATCTATTTGAACAAAGAGACCAGACGGACCATTGTAATGTTCATTCTGCCTTGCCACTGGCCCTGTTATGAATAAATTTTCAGCTACTTCCATAGGTCCTTCAACAACTACAAATGTAATACCCAGAGCCTCAGCCTCACTTCTGAAGGTAGACACTCTTTCAAATCCTCCTGGACCAAGCCGGTTGGCACTATCGATTTCGGCTTTTGAGTTAAGTCTTTGGTCAAAGAAACCCCTCGCAACATAAACCTTTGAAAATGCTCTCTTATTAATTTGACCAAACTCCCTGCGCAGCTTTAACAAGCCGCCAGTATGATCCGCGTGGAAATGACTTAAGATGACCTTCTCAACTTTTGACAAATCCTTGCCTAATCTTTTCGCGTTATGCATCACCGTATCTTCGTGGAAACCTGTGTCGAACATAACAGTCTCATCAGAGCCCTCGTATAACGCTCCGAAGCTCCATTCACCAAAGCCCCCAAAGTTAGCAATGTTCGTTGCCAAAACGGTAATTTCATATTTCGAGGGGTTTGAAGCTCCCGAAAGAGGGATTATTAAAAAGACCAAACTAAGATATGCGATTTTTGTCACGGTACCGCCCCTCCAGTAATCATCGATTCGATAGAGTAAGGCAATACCCCAAACTCTAGATGCTCTATGTAGTACCAAAGAGTATAAAAAGAACTCACCGACCGGACAATTATCCAGTTACAAGTTGAAATTAGTGTCTCAACGGCCCGTACTCCCTTAAAGCATCAAGAAATTCGTGGGTGAACAGTGATGGTGCCTCTTCCTCAAGCCACCTCTTTCCAACTACAGTGTTGAGGATTTTCTTAAGATAAGGATTCAATAAGTCGAATGTCGTTTCAACATCGTCATTCAATTCTTCAAAGCTTACCCCAGCTTCATTTTGATTAATTAGGGCTTCAATGAGAGCAAGAAAAGTATTGATGTAGGTACAAAACCTAAACTCCTCTACTTTAGACATCGGCGCATCCTCGATTCCTTTTAGGTAAATAGCAGCTAACTCATTATCCTGCATTAGTGGTTGCCAAATCTGAACGTAAAGTCCATTTGTACCGAGAACAGACTGAGCACTTTGATAATCGTTAGCGCGTTCAATTTCTCTCGAGTTGATCTTAATCTGGCCTGACAAATAATAAAGTGTTGCTAAAACAGCTAGAGCACCAATTATCTCTCCCATTGCACCTATCGCATCCCAATTCATTATCGTCACCTTTTGATCGCTAGTTTTTAAATAGCCTAGCGAAACGCTGTAGAGAGACAAGGTACAAATCTAGTAATGTAAATGTTCAGTCGGAGGGCAGGTCAAAATGTCTAAACCTAATCAAAGAGAATGGAACATTAAACATCTGGGTTACGAGATAAAGGTAACTAGCTGGTTTAGCTGGAGCGGAAAGATGGGAGGCGAGTTACTGATCGACGGCCACTCGCTAGACAAAGTAGAAATCGATCAGGTAGACGACGATAACTTTGATTCGGTTTTTGAACTATTTAATCCAGAAAAACCAATTTTAAAAGCGTTGGAGATTTCTGAGCAAATTCAAACTATCGAAGTATTCAGTGGGGGTGCGCTTACTAGAAAGATATCCATCATGTGCAATGGAGAAAATATCTACCAGGATCATTTAGGGCTAATTGATAAACTCGCAATTCGACTTATGAAAAAACTATATGAAAAAAAGTGAATCAACCGCTTGGAATTGATCATACAAAGTCGATCCTTTTCGTTATCATCGGAGCACCAACAATAAAAATGAGGAACAGGATGAGAAAACTAATATCGGCAATTCTAGGGGTTCTGACCTTTGGCTTGGTCTACGCAGACGATCATGGTTCAAACTGGTTAGTAGAAATCGGCGAAGGCGTTTCACAAAGCAGCCACCTCTGTAGCTTAAAAGGAAAGGCCACTCTGGCTGACGTTGATAAAATCGACGCCAAATTGCATAAATGGCACGATGACAACGGAGTAAACATTACCAGGAGTCGCTTAGAGCCACTTTTTACAGGCGCAAGCACGATCTCCTACGATTTTATCTCCGTGGACTGGATGACTTGGGAAACCTTTGGAGACGGATGGGACAAGTTCCTCACTTCTAGTGAGGGACAATCTGTTTTTGCAGCTTACAACAAAATCATGGATTGCACGCGAGTCGTGGGCACTATCTATCCTATGTTTCGAAAGGCATCCGCCAAACAAGACGACCAGGGTGTAGTCACCGTTAATTGGTGCACCAGAAAGGACGGCGTTTCACAGGACTCGTTAATTGCACGACATAGAACCTACAGAGACGGGCTCACTGATGACGCCGCCATGCAGTGGTGGGGAATCGGTTATCCAAGCGCAGGCGCACGGAAAGGTCAATTTCCAGGCGAGTTTTATCATTGGAATACTTACGCTGACATGAAGGCGTATGCTCAAGCCGAGAACAACATGGCCAACAACGAAGGCTGGAGAAGCAGGCAGGATTATTATGACTCCTATGCTGACTGCAGCGGAGCTCTTTTGATGACCCATACCGTTTTGAAACGCAATAACTAGCTGCTTGTGAAAGATTGGCCCTGTCACTGGCAGGGCCAATTACACCTAAATCAAGGAAAAAAATAATGAAACATCTACTAATACTCATTGCGAGTATAACCATACTTGGATCTACAATTGCTCGAGCCTCGGAAACTGCGATCGTCTATGAATGGGCCGTGCAGCCAGGCCAGGAAAACACTTATGCAGCTGCGGTTGAAACATTACAAAAGAGCAAACTTGCAGGAGATCGTACTGCTCAGCTTCAACTTCAATCTATCTCCTTCGACGGCTCTAATCCGACGACACACCGTGTTGTTGTCCTCTATCCAAGCCTCGCGGAAAGCGAAACATGGAATGCCAAGTTCAATGGAAGCAAAGAACAGACTGCTTTTATAAAGTCCATCAACGAGGTTGCAACTTCAGTTAGCCAATATATGGCCAAACCCCTCATGAGCTGGGGTGAGGTGTCAAATAACGACACGGTATTCGACCTTGTCAGAATACAGGTCACCAATCCGCAAGCAATAGCTGCCGGTCTTGACGCTCTGATGAAGTCAGGTGATGCCAAGGGGTTTCCTGGTCAAATTTGGCTTGTCGAAATCCGACGAGGCCAAGCAAGCCCGGATGGACGCGTGACCCACGAAATAGTGGTTGGTTATGAAAGTATGGCGGAGATGGAAAAGTGGCTCGACTACATGTACCAAACCAAAGCCTGGGCGAGCTGGGTTGAGATCGCCAGTCAGCATATGATCGTGGTTAATAGATCATTATTTAATATGCTAGCAACCTATAACCACAATTATTCATTAGAGGATTTTGATTAATATTCCTTCTTAAAGAACCCCGTCTCTAATGATGGGGTTCTTTTCGAGCCAGTCGTGCCCGCGATCGTACTTAGTCGAAACTCCTACACATCATCAAAAACTCTTGCCCAGCGCTCCAGAGCGCCTTCATGCTCGTGCACCAACTGCACCGTTACTTGAGTGTATCCTTGGGATTTTATCTCTCTAAACCTAGAAACAAGCTCATCATGGGTCCCGGTCATAGTTGTCGCTTTAGCCAGATCTGGAGTTATATGAGCCTCTTCTGACCTCACGTACATCAAATGACCTTTATGATTTTCCAGATACCTACCATCCTCTGGAAGATATTTTTCATGTATCGCTAGATACTCTGCCAGCACATTGGACATCGGGCCTAAATCTAAATTAGCGCCGCCCATCGGACCTACCTCATCAGCCAGATTGTGAAACAAGACAGCTGTTGCTGGAGCAGCTTCCGCCATGATTCGAGCTTCATCTGTTTCCGGATCACCCGTGAGCACAGCGCCTAAAAAGAATAAATTACTTTTTAGAGTAGATTCGTCGTTACCTGCTTTTCCCCAGGAATTCCGCATTGAATTGAGCGCGCCTTCCGTATTTGCTACGCCAAAATTTAACCAACCAGCATGCATTTGAGCCGTTAAGTCCTGGGACTTAGGTCCGAAGGCAGAGAACCACAGGGGCACGTCATCATTAATGTTTATTAAGCCCAGGTCCGGGTCTAAAAACTTCACTTTGTGAGTTTCGCCTCGATCCGACCAGTCAACGAGATCGCCCTTGAGCATCGCCTGCACTGTCTCAATATAACGGCGAGTCTGTTCCAAGGGGATCGCTCCCTGCCCCATGGTACGTCTCGCAGTAAACCCGGTACCGACACCAAAGTCGACTCGTCCGGGAGCTAGTTTATTGAGAGAGGCCAGAGCATTTGCCGCAACCGGAGCAATGCGATTGGAAGGTACCAAAACGCCAGTCCCCAACCGAATGCGCGAAGTTTCATGAGCGGCTAACGCCATACAAATGAATACGTCTGGATTTAATAATTGAGTGTCATAAAACCAAGCAGCGTGAAATCCCAGCTCCTCTGCCCTTTTTGCCCACTTCCAAGAATCCACTTCTGACGCAAATGCTACTGAGTATTCCACTTTTCCCTCCTTCTTTTAATTAACTCCATTATCCTACTTTATGCGTTTTGACTGTCCCGGAGCGATGGTCCAAAACTTCTTTTGATCGATACCCTTCTCCTCGAGAGCCAATTTTAGATCCTTTCTCGGTGCATCGATTGCCTCTAAAGTGAGCTGAAATGTCCCAAAGTGCATTCCCATGCTCTCTCCGCTGTTAAGATCAATATGTGCTTGTACCGCATCTGCGGGATTCATATGAATGCTACGCATGAACCACCTCGGCTCGTACGCCCCTATCGGTAATATTGCCAATTCGAAAGATCCAAACCGAGTTTTCGCCTCTTTAAAGTGCGTCCAATACCCAGTGTCCCCAGCAAAATAAACATTTCCCGACGCTCCCTCAACGACGAAAGCACCCCATAGAGTTTTCATTTGGTCGCTAAGACCGCGCCCAGAGCGATGACGCGATTCCGTGAAAGTGATTCGCAGATTTTTCACTTCTGTTTGGTCGTTCCATTGCATATCCATATGATTTTTCATCTCCAATTCCTGGAACAAAGCAGAATTGCCAAGTCCAGCGAGAATAACTGGCGGAACTTTTTGAATCCTACTCAGCTCGATCAGCGTCGAGACTTCTAAATGATCATAGTGATTGTGGCTTATCAAGATAAGATCAATCGGAGGCAGATCCGTCAGCCTGATCCCCGGAGCATGCACCCTTTTTGGACCTGCGAAAGAAACCGGAGAAGCTCTCTCCGAAAAAACAGGATCCGTCAAAATATTAACACCGTCTATTTGGAGCAGAGTAGACGCGTGGTTGATATAGGTAACCGAAATACCTTTCGTCAACCTTTGTTGGGGTACTGAACCCAATGGAGTGTCTATAAACTCGGGCCACTCTTCGGCGCGAGTAAGAAAAACCCAACCTAGTCGAAGCAAGTCAAGGGGACTTTGATTTACCGGAAGGCTGTTTTTAAATGTCGATCCGTCAAAATTCAGAGATTCTGGTCCGCGGTAAACCGGTGCCGCTACGCAACCCGACAACAGAAGTAGAATCAAAAACCTATGAACTCGGCGTGTCGTCATAAAAATACTTTGTTTAATACGGCTTAGACAACGAAATTAAATCATAGTTTTAGACATTCACACATTCTCATCCTCCACCTTGTCGCATTGGAACATGCTTTCTCAAAAAGCTAAGCTAAAGAATCGATGGGAGCATAAACAGCAAAGACTAATTGAATATATCGACGAACCAATCTCCAAACCTGTCGTGGCGAAGTAAGTTCAGCAACTTAATTGCCTGGTTCGGTCCAGCCTATGTTATCGCCATAGTCTTATGTCGATACTTACCGTATCTGTTGGGCTTCAATAGTTTTGATCAATACAAAGTAATTTGGGACATCGGCTCTATTCTTATTGCCGGGACCAGCGAACCAACCTGGCCAATAAGTCCGTTCCCACCTCTCTTGTGGGTGCTAGTTTGGCCACTGTGTGTCGGAGCAAACTATCTCCTAATCAGTCGTCTACGAATTCTACCGTGGAAAAAATAATCAAACAGAGAGCCATAAGAAGAAAAGAACAGTTATGCCCGAACGCTAAAGTCCATTAAATGTCTACAAATTTTCCGTTATTAATGATTATATATAGACATTATTATGACATTTGGATATAGTTTCCACTTCTTTGAGTCAAAAAGTAGACTTTAATTGGTTATTTCAAGGCGGACCTGTGACAACTCTGGCGTTGATAATCATTCCAAAGGAAGTTCGGTAGGCAGCCACACGCTGGACCTCTTGGATCGAGACGTTTCATTCGAGCCCGGCAGAGCCGCGGGCCTTTCTCGGCTTGCCGAGTTTCTCCCAAGAGCGGGTAAAGACTACCAGACTTACCGTAACTACGATTACGGGCCCGGAAGGCATTTCAACGTGTCTCGATTATCTCCCTACCTGTCCACACGATTGATTCGAGAAACAGAGGTGCTCGAAGCTACTTTAAGACAGTATTCCAAACAAGAAGCGTATAAGTTCGTGCAGGAAATTTTTTGGCGCGGCTATTGGAAGGGTTGGCTTGAGCAGCGACCTCAACTTTGGAAAAGTTATTGGGAGATCCTCCCTTCGTCGCTTGAGCAACTCAACGAAGACCCTCGAGCAAAAAATAATTATCTTACGGCCTGCCTAGGAGAAACAGGTATTCGAATCTACGATTCCTGGGCAAGAGAGCTGGTAGAGACTGGCTATCTTCATAACCACGCTCGAATGTGGTTCGCAAGTATTTGGATTTTCACCCTAAAGCTTCCCTGGGAATTGGGTGCTGACTTCTTCTACCGCCACTTAATCGATGGCGACCCTGCATCAAACACTCTAGGGTGGCGCTGGGTTGCTGGACTCCACACCAAGGGCAAGACTTACCTTGCCAGTCCCTCAAATATTATAAAGTACGCGAGTAAACGCCTGGATCGGTCACCATTTAATTCCGAGGGTCTGGATCAGCTTAACACCCGAGGCTTTCCCATCGAAGACGTGATTCCTGCCTCTTCGCTGCGTTTCACCAGCCTTTCTCATCACGAAAGACCTGAGTTCAATAACTCAACTCAACGTTGCGGCTTTTTAATCAATGAGAACGACCTATCAGCTGAAATCCCCAAAGAGGCGCTCCACCTAGCAGCACTTGGGCCTACGCCCAGAAGCCCTATCGGGTTGTCCTCCATCCCTGTTGGGGACTTCCTAGGGCAATCGACAAGTCAAACACTACGTTCCGTTAAATCGTCGTCCTCTCGCCACCTAAACATTGAAACGGACGCTCAGTCCACTGAAGGGGTAGTTTCTTGGGCCACAACAAACCAGTTGACCAATGTCGTTACTACCTACGCTCCTGTCGGGCCCACTAGAACTGCTCTGGCTACGATCCAAAGGCAGCTCAAGCAACACAAAATTCCAGTCTCATTTATTGGTGATGAGTATGACCAAGCAGTCTGGCCTCACACCGCCAGAGGATTTTTCCAACTGAACCGAGAAATTGACGATATCCTCGAATTACTTGGTCTAGAGGCCTGATTCTGAGTCTCTTGATTAGGAAAATAATGGACACACAACAGGAAATAACAAAATTCAATAACCTCGCTGAAAAATGGTGGGACACGAGTGGACCCATGGCGCCTTTACATGGTTTAAATTCACTTAGGGTACCATTTATCCGGGAGACCCTAGACCCGCCTTCAACAAACAGACCACGTATGGATGTTTTGGATGTGGGATGTGGCGCGGGTATTCTTTCGGAAAGCCTGGCCTGCTTGGGCTACCAAGTCGTTGCAACTGACCCTGCTACCAGAAATATAGAAATCGCTAAAAACCACGCCCAGCAGATGGGCCTAGACATTGATTATCATGAGGGTCTCATTGAGAACCTAGGCCTAAAGACTTTTGATGCAATCCTCGTGATGGAAGTCGTCGAGCATGTTCCTGATGTTGAGCAG
>JBJKYX010000047.1:0-67764 GCA_045560825.1 Candidatus Azotimanducaceae bacterium | reverse complement strand
GGGGGCTTGTTTGGTACGATATTCAGGGAAAGGAACTCGGTCGTTTGGAGGTGGGCCGCCTCAACAACGTTGATGCGGTCAGAATTGGCGACACAAATCGGTTTAATTTGGCTGCGGGAAATAGGACTGATCTTACTATCGATTTGTTTGAAGCGGATTTGGATGAGGGCTTGATTAAACCCTCTGGTCAAATCACCTTGTCCTTAGATGATGCTTATGGCCTTTGCGCCTTGGACAGCACGATAGCGATTGGAGATAAAAGCGGCAATGTACAACTTTGGAGTTGGGCTGAACAATCAATTATTCGCGAGATTGAATTCGAATCTTCCACCGAGGGCTGCGTCTTCGACTCGCAAAATAATCACCTTTTTGTTGGAGAGGAAGAGAAGGGGATATGGAGAGTGGAGCTTTCTTCTGGAGAAAAGTTTCTATTTGATGATATTGACTTAGGAAATTTGAGCGCCGATGTTGAAGGGTTAGATATTTATGAGTCGGAAGATCGGCGTGTTCTGTTGGCTTCAAGTCAAGGAGACGACACTTTTGTAGCTTATGATATTGAAGCTGGAAAAGTCCTATCGAAATTTCATGTTGGTGAGTCCTTGGACGGCAAAACTGATGAAGTGACCCACACCGATGGAATTTCAATTCTGTCGAAGGCGGTCCGTAATTTTCCAGAGGGCCTTTTGGTCGTTCAGGATGACGATAACGTCGACCAAGACGGACAACAGATGAATCAGAATTTTAAAGTTGTAGATTGGCGGTCCGTGGCACGTTTAATTCAGAATTGAGCTTAAGTCTGCTCGCGATAAGGAAGAGGACAATCAAGCGCAGAGCAGATTCCCTGCAGTAGTACCCGCTCTTCAAGAGTTACTGTCTTGTCGGACTGAATGCATAGATATGAGGCATCTATTAATTGTTTTTTTGCGCCAGGGGAGAGTTCCCGAATAGTTTCTATCAACGAATTTAGCTGACGAAAGTCGAAGTAATCTATGTATTTAAAAGCCAGGTCGAGATTAATCGATCGGGCTGCTGACTCATAAGATTTTCGACACCGTTCTTCTGAACTGTCTGAGTGACTGGCTAGGATAGAGAGCAACTCGGCAATCTCTTTCTTAATCCTTAGGAGGTTTTTTATCCTCCCGCGCGCGGGTTTTATGTTTTCGAATTCACTATAGAGTGATTGGGTTAAGACTCTGTGCAGGGTCCATTCGAACAGATCGACTTTTCCATCAGACACAATAATTTCGTTAATGTTTGAACTGAAAATTCGGTACTGTGCCTTTGACAGTTGTTTGAGCGTTGGCACTGTCATGAGTGCCAGGTTGAACCGATCTGACGGGTTAGTCTCGTTGACACTATCAAGTAGTTTGTTTAGACATTCAGGGACTCCTTTTTCGGCTTTTTGAGCAAGAAATAGAAGCTGTTTTTGCCGCAAGGTTTCATCTTTTGAGAGCAAGAGAGCATAAATTAGCGCCCGAGCTTCAAACACATTATAAGTGCTTGTTGCTATCTGGCCGGGTAAGTCAGTGAGGAACTGGTTTGCCTTGTCGAGACTCGCTTCATTGATCTGTCCGATTTGATCGCTGAAGTTGGAGACTAGGTTGCTGGATTTCGCGCTCTTGGAGAAACTGTTGGCTTGACTTTCTTGGCCTCTTGAATTCAGTGTTTCAACGAATTTCCCATTCCAACTGGGGTCAATGGCTAGAATTCTTTTTTCTAGTGGCGGGTGCGTGGCCAATAAGCCAGAGCTGAACTTCGGTAAAATGGAACCAAAGAACATGTGGCTCGCTTGTTCGGCATTTTTCTGGCGCAGGTGCGATTGTTGAGCATGGCCTCCTATTTTTTTTAGGGCGTTAGCGATACCACTTTGTAGTCTCGTGAATTGGACAGCTGATGCATCGGCAAGGTATTCCCTTTGCCGGCTGACCGATGCCTTAATCAGATTGCCAAAAAAGAGCCCTCCAAAACCAATCACCACAAGACCCAGTCCCAAGGCGAGCAACGGCATTGCGTTCTTTCTTTGAAATGCGGCGCCCCGTAACAGGCTGTAACCAATTATTCCTATAAAGACGATGCCGTGGAGAATCGCTATCAGGCGCAAATTCAGGCTCATGTCTCCGTTCAATATATGACTGAATTCGTGAGCAACGACGCCTTGAAGCTCTGATCGGTTTAACAGGTCCAGAGTGCCTTGATTGATTCCTATGACTGCATCTCGCTGGGTCAGGCCAGCCGCGAAGGCATTGATGCTTTGTTCTGGAATGAGATAAACAGGAGGCGCGGGCATGCCCGCTGCAAGGGCCATCTCCTGGACAATGTTGAGTAATTGCCGGTGTTGTCTGTTTTGTGTATCGCTCGGGATTAATCTTCCGCCCAGCATTTCCGCTATCACACGACCTCCTCCTTTAAGCGAGAGGTACTTATAGGTAATGGCAATAATTATTACGCCAAGGACGACCAGAGAGATCTCGATTGGAGAAAGAGCGATGCCCATATCCGTATTGGCGGCAAGTAAGAAGTTGACCAGCACATTAGTCAGGGTGATCAAAATAATAACTGCGCAAATGAACAGAAAGACTAAGAGAGCGGTGTTTCGTTTGGCTTTTTCCTGTGCCTGGAAAAAATTCACGGCTGCCTATAAAAGAAAAATCAGTTGAACGAGATTGAGGGCGCCGCCTGGATGGCCTCTGAATCCGCGAATTCCAGGAGTTCCGCATCTATCCCATGACTGAAAAAACCGGCAAATATGACGGGAGGGAAAGACTGACGGTAGGTGTTGTATTCGGTCACCTGGTCGTTGTAGCCCTGACGAGCAAAGGCAACCTTATTTTCCGTTGATGTAAGCTCTTCCGTGAGTTGCATCATGTTTTGATTTGCTTTCAGGTCTGGATAGGCTTCCATGACGACATTGAGTCGGCCTAAGGCATTACCAAGAATGCCCTCGGCGCTGGAGAGTTCTTTGATGGCATTCGGATCACTAGGATTGTCTGCAGCTGATTGAAGGCCATTCATCGCTTGGTTTCTGGCTTGTATTACAGACTCTAGGGTTTCTTTTTCGTGGGACAGATAGCCTTTAGCGGTCTCCACTAGATTAGGTATCAAATCGTAGCGACGCTTCAACTGGATCTCGATTTGGGAAAATCCGTTCTCATAACGATTTTTTAGGGCTACCAGCTGGTTGTAGATCGAAGCAACCCAAAACCCCAATAGAGCGATAACTGCTATGACGATTATCCATTCCATATTAAATACCTAGTAACCTTACTACCTTATATTTGCTTCTTGGGCCGAAAACTCATTTCTTTTAAGAATTTCCGTAAGTTTTCGATCTGCTTGCCAGGGCATAGCGATTCAGTCGGGTAGTCCAAGCACGCGTTTTGATATCACGTTTAATTGAACTTCGCTGGTACCTCCCTCAATTGAGTTCGCCTTAGATCGCAACCACTGTCTGGTCGTTCCGATTTCTTTCTCGGAGAAAGTCGTGCCGGTCCATCCCACTGATTGAGTTCCCATCATTTCGAGCATTCTTTCGTATTTTCTTTTGTTTTGTTCAGTGCCGTAGTATTTGAAAATAGATGCGAGATTGCCGTCTGGATTGCCTGCCTTGGCTTCCTCGCCCGCCCTAGACATGGTCAACTGGAAGGCTTTGTCGTTCATACGATGGTTTGTTACATCGGTGCGAACGAAAGGATCGGAGATTCTGCCGTTCTCCACACCAATATAGTCTTTGGCGACGTCTTCGAGTCTTGTTCCGGTGCCTCCCGCGGCGCTGTTTCCGCCGATACCCGATATCATTTGTCTTTCGTGTTGGAGTAGCCTCTTCGCGATGGTCCATCCTTTATTGAGTTCGCCGATAAGGTGAGCTTTGGGGACTTTGACATTGTCGAAAAACGTCTGACAAAAAGGCGAGGACCCGCTGACGAGTTTAATTGGCGATGTGGTCACTCCTTCGCTCTCCATATCGAAAAGCAAAAAACTGATGCCATCATGTTTCGCGGCCTCTCCGTCGGTGCGAACTAAGCAAAAAATCCAATCTGCCTCGTCTGCGTATGAAGTCCATATCTTGGAGCCGTTAACCAGATAGTAGTCTCCCTGGTCCTCAGCTTTGGTTTGAAGACCGGCCAGGTCTGAGCCAGAACCGGGCTCTGAATAGCCTTGGCACCAGCGGATTTCACCTCTGGCGATTTGGGGTAAGTAATGTAGTTTTTGCTCTTCGCTGGCAAATTCGAGCAGTGCAGGTCCTAGCATCCATATGCCAAAACTCTGCAAAGGCGAACGCGCTCTTATGCGCCCCATCTCTTGCATAAGCACTTTGTCTTCGTCAGCTGAAAGGCCTCCGCCGCCATATTCTTGTGGCCACCGTGGAACGGTCCAGCCTTTTTCGGCCATACGCTCCATCCAGATTTTAGAATCTGGGTTGACCCATGCTTGTTTTCTGCCCCCCCAAATAACTTCTTCTTCAGGCGTTGGCGTACGCATCGATTGAGGGCAGTTGTCTTCGAGCCAGCTTCGGGTTTCTTTTCTAAATTCTTCTAGATTGGACATAATTACTCGTGTGCATCATTACTGTACTGTCGCGTATTTTAAACAAACCGAGCTGAGCAAACTAGAACAATAAGCTATAGTTATAGGCGATCAGTTTATTCGCGAGGACAAGGTTTTGGGGGAGATTGGCAAAGAAGCCTTCAGAAAAACGATGGGTCAGTTCTGCACTGGCGTGGTCGTGGCGACGGCTTTCGATGATAAACAGCCAATGGGATTGACTCTTCAATCCTTTGTGTCGATCTCTCTGGACCCATTGCTCGTCGGGATCTCTCCGGGAAAAAGCTCGGTCACTTGGCCTCTTATAAGAGAGGTCGGTAAATTCTGCATTAACATTTTAGCTCACGACCAGAAATCGATATGTGAGGCTATGTCTAAAAGCGGGAGAGACAAATTCATGAATATTGACTGGAATCTAAGTCAACGCGGGTTCCCAGTTTTTCCTGGAAATATAGCTACCACTGAGTGTGATATCGAGAGTGAATACGATGCAGGAGATCATACAATTGTGATAGGCCGGGTAACTGATTTCGAGCTTAACGATCACGAAAAGGATCCCTTGGCCTTTTTTAGGGGAGCGTATGGAACTTTCATTTAAAGGATGGAGTTGGGTATGAATTTGTCGACGCGGGTTTGTGAGATTTTAGAAATTGAGAAGCCGATTGTTTTGGCAGGTATGGGAGGCGCGAGTTGCCCCGCATTGGCAGCGGCAGTCTCTAATGCCGGCGGACTGGGGGTTCTTGGGGCAGCCGGATGCGGTCCGTCGATGCTGAGAGACTGGATCAAAGAAACGCGCGAGCTCACAGATAAACCTTTTGGGGTCGACACGTTGCTTCCCGCTTCTGTTCGGAGAGCTAACTATGATGATCAAGAGGGCCCAACGCCCCAGGATCTGATACCAGAACGTCAGGAATTCGCGCGTGAATTTATGGAGAAAGAAGGTCTCGATGCTTCTGATCTCGAAGCTCTTCAGAGCCTTCAGAGAAAAACGATTCCTGGAGAACCGGCACCATTAACCAAAGAGTTTTTTGAAGCCCAAATGGAAGTTGTGATCCAAGAGCGTGTGCCGGTATACGCGTCTGGTTTGGGAAATCCGGGGCCATGGATGAACGATTTGAGAGCTAATGGAACGAAGGTCATGGCTGTAGTGGGTGCTGTTCGTCATGCGATTCAGGTCAAATCCTCTGGTTTAGATATCATTGTCGCGCAGGGACACGATGGTGGGGGGCATAATTCACCAATAGGTACGATGGCGCTGATACCCCAGGTCGTTGATGCAGTGGGTGATACCCCTGTTCTGGGTGCTGGGGGTATCGTTGACGGTAGGGGCATTGCGGCAGCGATCATGCTCGGCGCAGAAGGGGTTTGGATTGGCTCGGCGTTTTTAGCCTCGGAAGAAGCAAATATCTTTGATTTTCAGAAGGAGGCCATTGTCGAGGCGACCGAGGAAGGCACCTCTGTCTCCAGAACTGTCACGGGTAAACCTGCCCGCATTATTAAAAGTAAGTGGACTGAACATTGGGTTAAAGAGGAGGTCGATCCTCTACCGATGCCTTTTCAAGGTCAAATTTCTGGACCGGTTATGGCGGCCGCAAACCGAGATGGTAGAGGCGATATCAATCCTGGGTTCGCTGGGCAAGGGATCGGCATGATTAAAGCGGTTCGACCTGCCAAAGACATTTTTGACGAATTAGTCTATGGCTCAGAGCAGGCCCTCGCGAGGACATCAAACCTGCTGAGCTAGTTTTTCAAATAACTAATCAGGATCCCTTGAAAATAAAAGCAGGTATTCCTAGTGGTCATAAAGCTGATAGCGAAAAACTAGGGTATATGGATTAATTAGTTTGCTAATTGCTCGAGACATTCCCAATGTAAAGCTCCAACGTCTCCGTTTGGGTTGATTGGCTGAATACACACGTGTGAAGCACCCGCGTCGAAGTGTTCTTGAATTCGAGATTTTATCTGTTCGACTTTCCCCCAGGCGAAGGTCGTGTCGATGAACTTATCCGAACTTTGGTTGATGTCTTCTTCACTCAGGCCCATCCGGAGCCAGTTGTTTCTATAGTTAGGTAGCGTTTGGTACATCGTGGCTGCTTTTCGGGCTAGATCCCGGGCTTTAGAGGGGTCTTCCTCCAAAACGACTTTTTGTTCAACACAAAGCCAGGCGTCTGGCCCCATGATTGATCGTGCAGTTTCCGTGTGGTCTGGCGAGGAAAAATAGGGGTGGGCTCCATTACAATGTTCTGCTGCGAGTTCGAGCATTTTAGGACCTAACGCCGCTATAACTGTGGGAGGTGTTTCTGAATGAGTAAGGGCCATATAAGGTGAGCTTTTCATTTTCTCCAGATAATCCTTCATGGTTTGAACCGGCGGACCATATTTCAAACCTCTGACGCCTTCTACTAAGGGTTTGTGGGAGACTCCAAGCCCGAGAAGAAATCGGCCATCAGATTGCTCTGCGAGTGTATGCTGAGCAGACAATGTCGCGCCAGGCTCTCGGTTGTAGATGTTTGCGATTCCCGTCGCCACGACTAATTTTTCGGTATTAGCTAGTAACCATGAAGCAAGGACCATAGGGTTTTTTCCGACTGCCTCTGGTAGCCAAAGCGCACTGTATCCAAGCTTCTCGATTTTTTTAGCAGTTTCGGCTGACTGGCTACTGTTTAAGGGGTCCAGAAAGAACCACACGCCTAGTTTCCCTAGATTCATCTGTTTTCTCCTATTTTTGCTATCCGCAACTAATTGCCAGAAAAGTTACCTGGCCTCCTTTCGGCGACCGCCCTGATGCCCTCGTAAGCATCTTGAGTTCCTCTGAGTCTTTGTTGTTCAGAGAGTTCGTGTTTTGTTATCTCGCTAACCTGACGCTCCATGTCTGCCTGCATTGTCGCCCTCACAGAAGAAATCGCAAGGGGCGCGTTTTGGGCGATTTCGAAGGCTAGGCTAGCGGCTTCTTTTCTCACGTTTTCTGGCGAAACTAGTTTATCAATCAAACCCAGTTCCAGTGCGGCCGGCCCGGATATTCTGCTGCCTGTGAGTAACAATCGGTGGGCATTTTGTGTGCCGACTAATCTAGGTAGAGTGTGCGTGATACCGAATCCTTGATGAAGACCTAGTTTAACGAAGTTCGCTGAAAAACGAGTTTGTTCAGATCCAACTCTAAAGTCTGCGACCAGAGCCAGTCCAAAACCTCCTCCTATAGCAGCCCCATGAACAGCGGCGACAATGGGTTTGCGACATGCAAATAACTTAGCGGCTTCGGTATAGAGTTTACCGGTAGTATTTTGGAACCCTTTTTCGGTAAAATCGCTGCTCCCTGATTCATCAGGCTGACCAGAACCGAAGTTTGCTCCCGCGCAAAAGGATTTGCCCTCAGACGCAAGTACGATTGCTCTGCAATTTGAGTCATGGCCTAGTATGTCGAAGGCTTTGGAGAGCTGCTGAATTAGAACTAAGTCAAAAAAGTTGTGGGGCGCGCGCTGTATTTCGACAGTTGCGACCAGGTTTTCGACAGAAACTTGGATATCAGTGAAATCGTTCATGATGCAATGAGTATTTTTGATCGATCATATCAATAGGGAAAAGAGGTAAACAATCTTTGGTTATAAATTCCAATAAAGAAGCGAACGAGATATTGGACACGGAATCGAAACTTTCCGAGCCAGCCGCTGGGGTAGAGCCAGGTTTATCTATTTGGCAGTTAGCTTTTCCCTCTATTCTGGGAAACTTGTCATACACGCTGGTTGGAATGGTTCAAGTCAAGTTTGTTGGAGAGCTTGGTACAGAAGCGTTGGCCGCGATGGGTGCTGGGAGTCGCGTTTTCTTTGCGTTGCAAGCGATTATGATGGCGATCAGCGCGGGAACCACTGCTCTCGTTGCTAGAGCCTGGGGCGCGGGCGATTATGAAGAAGCTAGTCGAGTAACGATGGCCTCCATGGTTTTGGCTGGTTTACTCTCATTGCTAATCGCAGTGTTTGGCATTGTATTGGCATCTGACATGGCAGGCGTTTTCGGCTTGGACGAGGCGACCTCTGATTTGGCGACCCGGACTATCCAGTGGTTGTCGTTTTTTAATTTGGCTTTCGCTGTTGCGTTTGTTTTGCAGGCGGCCTTAAGAGCGTCCGGCGATGCTTGGACTCCTTTATGGGTCGGTATCGGATGCAACATTATCAATCTGCCGCTCTTCTACGCTTTTATATTTGGAAATTGGGGAGCTCCGAATATGGGTGTTGTGGGTTCTGCTGTCGCCGGAGGGATCTCCTTCGCAGCGGGATCTTTGTTTATGTTGATTATGTGGCTTCGCCAGAGATTTAGAGTTCGATACATTAACCACGGTTGGTGGCGACGCGAGAGATTGGCGAGGCTACTTGAAATCGGATACCCGGCAGCTTTAGAGCAGGGTGTGTTCCAAATCGGGTTTTTCATTTTTTTAATCCTGATAGGAAATTATTATGGCACTGAGGCGTTTGCGGCATATAACATCGGAGTGAACCTGTTGGCGATCTGCTGGACCGTTGGCTTTGGGTTTTCTATAGCTGGCTCTACGCTGGTCGGCCAGCATCTCGGTGCTGGCGACCCAGAAGCAGCGTCAAGAAGTGGTTGGCGATCAACAGCTTGGGCTATGTTATCTATGGGCTCCCTAGGATTGCTCATCGTTATCTTTGCTGAAGAATTGGCTGTTTACTTCATTGGTGATCAGCCGATTACGGTGAAACACACGGTTGAGTTCACTTATATTTTGGGGGCGATGATGCCACTTATGGCTGTTGAAATGGCGGTCGGGGGATCTCTTCGAGGTGCTGGAGACACTCGGTTTCCTTTGATCGCGACGCTGTTGGGGTTGGTAGGCATGCGCTGTGGTTTAGCCAGTTTAGCAACCTATTTGGGACTGCCAGTCTTTTGGGTTTATGCCTCGTTAATTGGTGATTACGTGCTTAAAGCGATATTGCTGGTTTATAGATTTTATCATGGCCGCTGGAAATCCATTGACGTTAGTCATGAAGCCCCAGTTTATTAAAGTGTTAGGTTTCCGGTTTTTCTGATAGCTGTTGCCTAAGCATTGTGGATGAAAGGTCCGACCTAAACAGGTCCTCCGATACCGCTTCACACTGTGAGCGCAGCTGGTCTGGTATTGAAACAGTGTCCAGAGTTTCAAAAACGTCGTCTTCAAGACGACCAAAAACCAGTAACCTGGTGTTGTTAGAGATGAGGTTTTTAAACGATTCCTCCATTAAGCCAGGGTCATTGTCGTAGAAACGCGCTTGCCCTAATCGTTTTACTGTGTCGATGCCAATCGCAAAGGTCGCGCCAGGAAACAATGCACTCTTTTCACCGAAGGTGGGGGTATTCGTTAGCCAAACCGCTCTACTTTTGAATTGGTTGAGACGGTTCTTAATTGATATGAAGTCTAGGCTTGGCTTATCGGCGTTTCTGATTGAGATCTCAAAAGCGCCTTCGCGATCGCAGATTTGCTCTGCGATACTAAGCATTTGCTCATGGCCTTCGTGGAGCGGATTGAAGGAGCCCGGTAATAACAATAGTCCGTTGTGGTCTGAATCCGTATGGCGATAGGGCTGGTCTTTAAGGAGATTCACCCAGGCAGGTTTCGCGTTTTGATACTCTGATGTTATTTCTTTTGGAAGGTTTGTTTCGCCAGGCAAAAGAGTATGTTCAACGCTTTTCCAAATATCTTCAACGAGTTGGTTTTCTTCAGTTTGCCTGTCGCTAGAATATAGGGCCGAGAATGAAAAAGAGTCTGTCGCCGTTTGTATGGACCAATAGGCTCGATGCTTGCCTTTCTTGACTCTGTCGGTTGCCAAACTGGCAGTGCAGCCCAGTCCAAAACAATCTGCTAGATTGTAAGATTGAGATTTTTGGTATGCAGTCATTGCTAAGGCTCGAGCGGTTGCCACGCTGCAGGCTTGATCTGGGGTTCCCCCAAGGAGGCTGGAAAGGGCATTTTCTGCGTAGGGCACCAGCGCCTCGAGCACTGTTTTGGATGCTCCTGGTTCCTGGAGTATTTCAGAAAGGAATCCCGATCCTCCGCCAGTGATGTAGAAGATCCCGGTCCATTTTGAAGAGTGCAGCCGGCGTGCTCTGTCGCTCATGACATTAAGAAACCCTTTGCTTTTTCGACAAAGGGTTCAAGTTGATCGTGATGAACCCAATGCCCTGCATCTGCAAAAGCTTCGACTTCGACTTTGGTTTTAAAGTTTTCGATCCGCCCGTCTTTTTTAGGGTCCGATGCCCATGATTCCAGTCCGCGCACAAGAAGGGTTGGGCAGGTGATGCGTGAAAACATTGTCCACTGGTCTTCAAAGGGAATGCCGGTAGGAGGGAAGGCGCGGACATAGTTATCAAACTTCCAACTAAAGGTGCCGTCTTCGTTTTGGTTACTGCCGTGTATCGTTAGATGCCTGGCTTGTTCTTCCGATAGGTGAGGATTTTCGGTTTGCATTCTTTGAAATGCTTCTTCAAGGGACTCGTATTTTCTCACTGCACGCGATGAAAGTTTTCTGAGGTCTTGAATCCAAGCGTCGAGTCTCTTGGCCATTGGCTGGTTCAGCCTTTCTTCAAGCATTGAAGGAGGTGGCCCCATTCCTTCAATGGAAATCAGCTTGTTAACGTTTTCTGGATACAAAGCGGTATACAACAGCGAAATAGATCCCCCCAAAGAGTGCCCTATCACGGTTACCGGAGACATTTCTTTCTGATGTAGGAGCTGCGCAATATCATAGACATAGTCGATTTGATTGTAGCTGCCTCCTATCATCCATTGACTGTCACCATGTCCCCGAAGATCGGGCGCGATAATGTGATAGTCATTCCGGAACTTCTCGGCCACCCAGTCCCAGTTTCTGCAGTGATCTCGGCCTCCATGGATCAGGATCATTGGAGGGGCGTCTGGGTTGCCCCAGTCAACGTAGTGAAGCCTGAGTCTCTGAGAAAAATAAGTATGTGATGTGGGACCTTGCATTACTTCTGTGTCTCCTAACACTTTGTTTTGTTCATTATAGCTTATAGCGTAGATCGGTGATTTAAATTGCAGACTATTCTGATGTAAACGCCCGCGCGTAGGGCTAGCTTGTGGTTAAAGGTGTGTCCGTTCTTTTAAATGCGCTTCTAGCTACTAAAGCTTCAATGAGAAAGCCCAAAAGTAATGTGCAGGCGGCGGACGTGTGTGACAGCGAGTCCATCTCGAATAAGATCATGGCGACTAGATAAATACCAGCAACTCGAAGAACAGACCCAGCAGCCATTCCGTTGGTTTTTTTTCTCGTCATTAATCGGCTGTGGAAATAATTCCTAAAAACTATGAGACACGGCATCAAACACATGATTAAAACAACCTCAGCTGACAGGTCTCTGAGTTCTGGTGAAAGAGACATCCAATTTCCCCAGACGAAATCTGATATTGGAGTAAGAATGAAGATTAGCATTACAGCGGTGATAAGAATTGCGATGTATTGCATAAACCTTATTTTTTCATCGAGCATCGATTCTCCAAAGGTTATAAAAAAATGTCGAAATTGATTAGCCGCTTGTTGGAATAGCATCGTAAAATCGAAGGCTACTCGCAGGGCCGCGATTGTTAAAATAGCGTCTTCTGTCCTGGAGATAAAGCCGTAGAGAATTGGTCTGCTAAGCGCAAACATGATCCCTGTCGTAGATACGGGTAGAAAAAACAACGTAAGCTCGAGGTAGTTGATCTGTTTGTCCTCTTCTTGTTCACCTAAGGATGGAGGAGAGTAGAATCTGTATTTAACCAGTAAAAACCCTAGGATTAATACTGATACCCCGACTAGTTCCGAACCAACTATGACGAGGTTAGGCTTCAGGCCCAGACTGAAACCTGCGATCAAACCGATTACGACGAGCGATAAATAAACGATGTTCCAAACAGTGATCCAACCTGTCAGTTTTGCTTGAATCAGTAGTCCGGAATAAAAATGTCTCTTTCCGTTCAAGATGACTAAGGGGCAAAGTAATATCAGATAATCTTGTACCTTGTTTACAAAGTCTGGTTCGACCGGGAACAAATAGGCGATTAAACCATTGCCAATGTTAGTGGTTGCAATAAAGGCAAGCGGCGCACTGATTATTCCGCTAGAGCAAACAACGAAGAGATTTACTTTGCGCGTTCCTTCAGGACTCCTGGCGTAGACGTTAGTTAATTGGCCGACGAATCCTAAACTAGCATTGAAAAAACCGTATATTCCGTAAGCTATTGCTAGAATCGCCAGTTCTTTTATCGCATCTGGGTATCTGGCTAACACGGCGTTTTGGAATTGCACCGAGAGGACGAGGCCCGCTCCTGTGAAAGCTAAAGGCCAGTAGAACCGCCAATATTGTGTCATCGAGTTTTTATTCCAAAAACATTAATCTGATTATCGCGGTGGAAGTGTAAAGCAGGAGTCCTCGTACTTCCTGCCCCGTTTGATTTGTAACTGTTTTGAGTTCGGAATGTATAGCTTTTGCCTGAATTATCTCACTTTTAATTGTTTATTAACTTTGGTCCTGTTGTGTCCCTCATCACTTTTTGCAGAGACCCATTCCGACCAGGATGAAGAAGTTCTAATTGAGGAAATTGTTGTGTATGGGCGCTCTTTAGCTCAGAAAGGAAGTAGCAAGAGCGCTTCCGAGGGGCTTGTTGGATATTCTGACTTTTCGACGAGGCCGATAGAACGAGTGGGCGAGTTTGTTGAGGTGGTACCCGGAATGGTTGCCACGCAACACTCGGGTGAGGGGAAGGCTAATCAATATTTTTTGAGGGGAATGAACTTAGATCACGGTACAGATTTCTCGGTCTTCTTTATGGGCATGCCCATCAACATGCGAGCGCACGCGCATGGGCAGGGATACCTTGATTTGAATTTTTTAATACCCGAGATAATCAGTACCGTGCGTTTTGCAAAGGGGCCCTATCGTGCGGATCGTGGGGACTTTTCGACTGCGGGAACCACAACCTTTAACATTTACGAAGAAGTAGATTCTCCATATATTAAAGTAGAGTTCGGCAGTGATAACTACGTGAGAAGTCTGGCTGTAGGTTCTTTGGATTTTAACAAGGGGGCCATGCTTTCTGCTTTAGAAGTCATGAAAAATGATGGCCCATGGGTTTTACCCGCTGATGTGGATAAGGTTAATTTTCTCACGCAGTACACACTTGACTTAAAAGAGACCGAGATAAAGACGGCGTTGACGGTTTACGAGAATAATTGGAATTCGACCGACCAGATTCCGCAACGCCAAGTTTTGAGTGGCGCGATGGGAAGATTTGGATATGTTGACCCCTCGTTAGGTGGTGATAGTTCGCGATTGAATATGGTGTTTGGGCTGTCGAATGATAGTTATTCGGCGGGACTCTACGTAAGTCGTTATAAACTTAATTTATTCGGCAATTCTACTTACTTCCAAGAGGATCCTGTTGACGGCGACTCCCATGAACAGGTCGATAGGAGATGGATCTACGGCGGTCATTTTGAACTCCGAAGGGAGCTAACTTCACGCGTCAATTTGCGAGTAGGAACAGACTTGCGCTCTGATCAAATTGGCGAAGTGTCGTTACACTCGGTAGAAAACAGAATAAGACTTAAATTAGTTCGACAAGACAGCGTGGATTGGTTGAGTCTTGGTGTCTTTGCGGAATTGGAAATTGATATCTCAGATAAATTGAGAGGCCTGTTCGGGGTTAGAACAGATTATTCCGATTATGATGTGCTTTCGAATCTGTCGGATAATAGCGGCAGAGGATCAGACGACATTTGGCTTCCTAGTATTGGTTTCGCGTATGAAGTTGGGAGTTTTGGGGAGGTTTATTTGAATTGGGGCAAGGGCTTTCATTCAAATGATGTCAGAGGAGCGACAATCGCTTTTGACCCTCTCAGTAACAATGAGCTTGAGCCGGTTGCTCTTTTTAGTGGCCAGGATGGGGCTGAAGTTGGCTACCGAATCGAGAGGGGCGATGACTTGCTGTTAAGCCTCACCTATTTTTGGTTGCAATCGGATTCCGAACTGATATTTGCTGGTGATTCAGGAGGAACGGAAGCCAGTGATGGCTCGGAGCGCTCAGGGCTCGAGCTTGCTCTCTTTTGGGAGCTCGATAACAACTGGGTGGTAGATGTAAGTGGCTCTTTTACTGATAGTGAATTTGTAGGAGTGGATTCTCGATTCAATCATATTCCAAATGCTCACGGACGCGTCATCAGCATGGGTTTGACTCGTGCTCCATTGTTGGGTTGGAATTGGAGTTTGCGTGTCAGGCATTTTGGGGATGCGGCTTTGGTAGAGGATGACAGCGTAAATTACCCTAGCACGACTGTAGTGAATACGGGGATATCCTATAAAACAGATCAATGGACAGTCGGAGTTGATCTATTCAATTTGGCTGATTCGGAGGACTACGATATTGCTTATTGGTATTCTTCCAGGCTCATGTCAGAAGTCTTGCCGGTCGAAGACATTCACTTTCACCCGGTAAATCCTAGGTCGATTCGAGTGAGCTTGGAGTACCGGTTCTAGATTCTTGTCAGTGTAAGATTGAAGGTGACGGGAATCGTAAAACTGATGTTAGGAAGTCCGGCAATTTCTCTGAGTTTTTCCAAACCTTCGGTCACTTGCAGTTGACCAGCAGAAAGAACAACCGGTGCTATAGTCCTCACCGTGATTTTTTGTTCATTTAATTTTGACACCTTAACCTTAGTCATGATTTGACTGGTGTTCCCTTTGAACTTTAGATCAGCTTCAAGTTCGATGTCTATTTCGCTCCCCGTGGGCATTGTAACCAGAGTGTCCAACTCGATTTGCGCGGCTACCGTTGCGGTGGGATAGCGATCCACTTGAAATAGCATGTCTCGCATTCGTTGATCCCTAATTGGGATCAGTGTGGCGACGCTGGCTAAGTCGATTGTGAGACTAGCTGCTCCTTTCTCATCGACTTTCCCGCTTAGGGTATCGAAGGAGTGTACTTCTCCTACATGAGTCGCTTTAATCGACATAAAGTAGAGGTCCGACGCTGCGGGGTCTAGCTGCCAGTCAGCGTTAGCAGTGAGTACTGTCAGTGTAGTCACTGCCAATAAAGTGATCTTTGTAAATATCTTTTGTCGTTTGTCGCCTAGTTGCACGATACGCTCCTGTCAAATATTCGTGTTCTGCTGGCCATCATTCTAACGTGCGGCCGATCAGCTCTTTCATTATTTCGTTAGTCCCGCCATAGATCGTTTGGACTCTCGCGTCTCGGTACATTCTCGAGATTTCATACTCATCCATAAAGCCAGCCCCACCATGCATTTGAAGGCATACATCGATAATTTGATTTTGTTTGTCCGTGCACCAGTATTTAGCCATTGAAGCGGTCGAACTATCTAGCTTGCCTTCCAGATGCTTTATTAGGCATTGGTCCACAAAAGTCCGACCTATCAAAGCTTCGGTTTTGCACTCTGCTAGCTTAAATTTAGTATTCTGAAAGTCCAGAATTCGCTGCCCGAATGCTTTTCTTTGCTTCACAAAATCAAGAGTCATAGCTAAAGCTCTTTCGGTTTCAACTACTGCACCTTGTGCCAAGCTGAGTCTTTCTTGAGGGAGTTGCTGCATAAGCTGAATGAAACCTTTGCCTTCTTCCAGACCAAGTAGGTTTGCCCTTGGTACGACGCAATCATCAAAGAAAAGTTCAGCAGTATCTCCTGAGTTGAGCCCTAGCTTTTTCAGATTGCGACCCTTATTAAAACCCTTTGTATTAGCTTCAACAATGATCAAGCTGATGCCTTTTGCGCCTAAGTTTGGATCTGTTTTAGCCACTAGGACCACTAAATCCGCGTGAATGCCATTAGTAATGTAGGTCTTCGCCCCATTGATAACGTAGGAGTCACCCTTTTTTGTGGCGCTAGTTTTTACGTTTTGAAGATCTGAACCAGTATTGGGCTCGGTCATGGCTATAGCGCCAACCATTTCTCCGGTAGCCATTTTCGGTAACCATTTTTGTTTTTGTTCTTCGTTGCCATAGTGCAATAGATAGGGCGCGACGATTTGAGAGTGTACTTGGTTGCCAAAACCGCTTATGCCTGCTCCAAGTTGTTCTTCTGTTACGATTGTTTCATGACGATAGTCGCCGCCTCCACCGCCATACTCAGCTGGTATCTCAGCACACAACAAGCCGGCCTCTCCTGCTTTATGCCATGCGTCTCGGTCGACTTTTCCTTGCTCTATCCAGCGGTCTTTGTGCGGCACGAATTCTGTTGAGAAAAAACGATTTGCTGCATCTCTAAGAATGCTTAGCTCATCGTCCATCCAAGGCGACTCATAATTTTCAAAAATTGCTGTCATATTAGTTAGGCTCTATAAATACTAGGGTCTTTTCTATTAAGGAAGCCCAGCACGATCAAAAGGAGCCTTATAAACTTCAACTCGAGCATCCTTGTTGCGTTGACAGTCCTCAGGGACTGAAGAAGTTGAAGTCAATACATAGAGCTCGCCATTCCCGATCATGCAAGCAAACGCACCTCGTTCTGTTTCGATACGATGGCTTACATCGCCACCTTCTGTCTGCCGAATGCATTCATTGGTGGATGGTGAAGCGCTCCAAATGCCACCTTCTTCATCAAGGCAAATACCATCTGGGACTGCACCATCCGGCAGCTCCGCCCAGGTCTTTTTTCGAGAGAGGTCGCCGTTTGCTTCTATATTAAAAGCTGTTAGGCATCTACCGAAAGTCTCAGCCGCGATCAAAGTTTTACCATCGGGCGTAATGACCATCCCATTGGGGAAAAAAACATCTTCGGCAACCACCCTGCTTTGCCCTTTCGGATCAACGCATATTATTTCGGCTGTTTTGGGAGTAGCGCCATTATGAAGATCAAACCCGAAATTCCCTACGTAAGCATTTCCTGTGGAATCTACAATCATGTCATTGCAATGCCAGGCTGCTAGAGCACTCAAATCAGCGTGAACAGATAGCTGAGCACCATCCCAGAGCAAAAGCTGTCTTTTGCTCATGGAAACGATTAGCAGTTTGCCGTCTGGGAGCCAGCCCAAACCTGAGGGCTGGTCGTCTTCTAGTTTAACTATGGTCTCTGAGATTCCATCCCGTTTGACTCGAATGACCCTTTGGTCGTGCATGTCTGACAACCAAAGGGCTCCATCTCGCCAACGAGGGCCTTCACCAAAACATAGTCCTTCTATTAAAACAGTTGTATCCAAAGGCGCTATCTCGGGTTCTTCAACACAATCTTAAGAGCTCATGAGATTTGCTAGTTCGTCTCTGATTTCTTCAGGCGTAGTTTGAGGATTAAAACGCTTCAAAACTGACCCGTTTCCGTCAACCAGAAACTTGGTGAAGTTCCAGGGTAGATCCTCATTACCATCTTCTCCGGGCTGCTCACTCTTTAGCAGCTTGTACAAGTCAGAAGCATTTTCGCCGTTAACTTCAATTTTTGAAAACATGGGGAAGTTGATATCGTATTTGCTGGTCACAAAATCCAGAATCTCGCCATCTGATCCAGGTTCCTGGGCACCAAATTGGTTACACGGAAATCCCAACACATTTAGATTATCTGTCTCGTTATGTAGAGTACGCAACCCGGCGTACTGTGGCGTAAGTCCTCAGGCGCTTGCGACGTTTACAATTAAACAGAATTGACCTGAGTAGGTTGAGAGTTTTACATCGTCTCCTGTGATCGATTTCATTGTGATGTCATGAAAATGGCTCATTTATTCTCCAAAAAAATAAGTTTTATAGATTGGTATACAGTAGCAGCTAAATTGGGCGGTGGCACCTCGCAGATTAAGAAGGTAATATCTTGATGTTTGGGGAATACACTAAATCCAAAATAATGACGGCGAAGCATGGTAATGACGTCTGTTTATGATGATCTTATCTGTGTATTCGGTTTTCGCAAATTAACTTAGAGGATACAAGAATGGGAGATGTAGTAATTGTAGATAGCGTGCGAACAGGCCTTGCGAAGGCCTTTCGTGGCAGCTTCAACATGACACGGTCAGACGATATGCTGGCCCACTGTATAGATTCTTTGTTGGATCGAAATTCAAAGATCGCTGCTGACGAAGTGGAAGATGTGGTCGTTGGTGCGGCGAGCCACGCGGGAGAGCAGGATGGAAACCTAGCGAGATTAGCTGTGGTTTTATCCAAACTGCCAATTACAGCTGCTGGTGTAACAATTAATAGGTTTTGTTCATCTGGTTTGCAGTCGATAGCGATTGCGGCGAACCAAATAGCTACTGGTCAAACTCAGGTCGCAATAGCGGGTGGCGTGGATTCTATTTCTATGAGAACTCGCCAAGAACCTGGCAAATCGCAGCAAAATCAACGGTTGGTTGACGATAAACCTGACATTTTTATGGCGATGGGTAACACGGCAGAAGTTGTTGCGCGTCGGTATCAAGTTACACGAGAGATGCAGGACGAATATGCTCTGCAAAGTCAGCAGCGATATGCGGCTGCAGTGGAAGCTGGAAAGATTGCTGAAGAAATTGTTCCTATGCAGGCAACCATGCTTAAGGTAGACAAAGAAACAGGGGAAGAAAGTCACGAAACAGTAACTGTCGATAAAGATGAGTGTAATAGACCTACAACGACTCTTGATGCTCTAGCCTCTTTGCCTCCAGCATTTGAGGATGATGGCTCTGTAACTGCTGGTAATGCGTCACAGTTGTCTGACGGTGCCTCAATGACGATGCTGATGAGTGCTGAACGAGCAGCTCAGTTAGGAATAGAGCCATTAGGAATCTATCGAGGTTTCACAGTGGCTGGCTGTGAGCCTGATGAAATGGGTATTGGCCCAGTTTTCGCTATCCCCCGCTTGCTAGAAAATGCGGGTCTTAAGCAGGATGACATCGATATATGGGAATTAAACGAGGCATTTGCTTCGCAATGCCTATATTGTCGTGATGCTCTAGGTCTGGATAACGAAAAATACAACGTGCTAGGTGGAAGTATCTCTATTGGTCATCCCTTTGGTATGACTGGATCGCGTCAAACAGGCCTAGTCCTTAGAGAACTTAGGAGAACCAACAAGAAGTATGGTGTTGTAACCATGTGTATCGGTGGCGGACAAGGTGCTGCAGGATTGTTTGAAGCGGCCTAATTTTGCTCGTCCTCTAGTATTAGAAGCCAAGCTCCATCGTTTGAGCTTGGCTTCTAGTTTCTTATGTAACAAATTGAAATCAGCTCGCAATTTCTCCGTAACCGCAAAAAGGCAGAATCTGCTCTTTCGTTGCAGGAAAGGTTGATTTTGTTTGTGCAGGTTTTTTGGTCCATTAATACAGAGCGAAATTGGAAACTGGTTGTTTTCTCTATGCTGCTTAGTCTCTCGGGATGGGTTGGTTCTCAAATTGATGATCCAATCAGTCAACGTCTGGAGAAGATTTACTCTTCCAAATCGAATCAAGAGATAAGTGAGCTGTTGTCTTCATGGGGCTCCCTATCTCCTTTGGAGCGTCGATTCTTATTGGCTGAAACACGTGGTCGATTAGACGAAGGAAAAAGAAGAGATCTTCAAAAGGATAGTCGAATCAATATTCGCGTTGACCGAAGATACGGAAGCTCTGTAAACAACGTTGGCGTAACGAAGTTTCAGATTCGAACCCAGGTTAAGAGAAAAACTGAAGGCGGCATTAATCCATCCTCCGCTGCTTCAAGAATAGAAAAGCTTTCCGGGAGTCAAAAGCAGATGCCTAATAGAGTGAGTCGTCGTCAGTCCCTATTTTCCGAGAGTCGTGGAGAGTTCAGGTCCGTAACGTATGGGTCTGGTTTTGAGAGGCGAGCAGTTAACGAGGATGCTTCTAATGCCGAAAGGCAGAGGAAAGGTGACGAAGCAGCTCAACTGCGAGAGAAGGATCGATAATGGATCAAGACACCGCTCGAATATTGGTAGTAGACGATGACAGCGAACTGCGGCATCTAATCAAGGAGTACCTAGAGAAAAATGGTTTTACTGTCGATACTGTTGAATCGGGAGAAACCATGGATGGTTATCTTGATAACTCCAAGGCTGATTTGATTATCCTAGATCTGATGCTACCGGGTGAACATGGACTCTCCATTGCCCAAAGATTAAAAAAACAGATGGAGATACCCATCATTATCGTCTCTGCCCAGGGAGATGATGTGGATCGAATTGTAGGATTGGAAATTGGGGCTGACGATTACTTAGCAAAGCCGTTTAACCCGAGGGAGCTTCTCGCCCGTGTTCGCGCTGTATTGAGGCGCAGCAGCGCTTCTGTTGCTTTCGGGAACATTGAAACTGACAAGATAACCTTCGGTGAATTTGAGGTCGACATCAGCGCACACCGATTGACTCGAGGTCCAGACGTAATACCGCTTACGTCCGGAGAATTTGATTTGTTATCGATATTGGTGAAAACCCCCAATAAAGTGTTGGATAGAGATCGGATTTTGGATTTGTTAACGGGTGCAGAGCGGTCTCCGTTTGATCGTTCGATCGATGTTCGGATCACCCGTCTTCGAGCAAAAATCGAAGTCGATCCAGCCAATCCGCTTTATATCAAAACCATCTGGGGCAAAGGGTACATGTTCTGTCCAGGTGAAGTAGGATAATTTGCTGAGCTGGAAACCAAATTCTCTATTAGTTCGCACTAACCTCACGCTAGGTTTCAGCTCCATGTTGATCGCTGTAGTGGCTATTTTTTCGCTTAACCTGTTTGTGATAGCACCCATTGCAGAACGCTCTGCAGATGATGAGGCCGCATTATTAGTTTTGTCAGCACAGACTTGGGTTGAATTACCTCCGGAAGCTAGGCCTTATTTTGAATTGGAATTGGCTGAATCTCATGACCTAATCATAAGTGAGGTAATTAGAGAATTTCCTGAGCTCGATGGTTACCTGCCGTATGTCAATTACCTCAAGCAAAAATTGGAAACGCGCCTCAATATGCAGGTCAGGATATTTCAAGGCGATGATTTGCTCTGGATTGACGTCCCAATGGGTGGTTATGAGTTGCAAGTCGGCTTATCTGCTGATCGAAGGGCTATTGAGCTCTTTTACGTGGCGCTGATCATAGTGGCCTTGGGCTCTGCGATTGTTTTTTTTACTTCCTTGTATATTGTTCAAAGGATAGCCCGTCCTTTGGTTAGGGTCGCTAAGCAAGCGGAGGCCTTTCGTGGTATTCGGGATATTGACCCTTTGCCTGAGGCGGGACCAAGGGAGTTGGTTTCTCTTGCGCGTAATTTCAATACCATGGCTAAAGAGGTTTCTCTGCTTCTGGAAAATAGAACCACTTTATTAGCCGGTATCTCCCACGATTTAAGAACGCCTTTGGCAAGAATGCGTTTAGCCTTGGAATTGTTGCCAGAAGAAGTTGATCCAAAACTTGTTGAGCGATTTGAACGCAATCTAGAGTCGATGGATGAGTTGATCTCTGATGCGACTAGATTTGCAAAAGGAGCGGGGGAAGTAGCGCAAGAAATAGAGCTTTTGAGTTTTGTGAAGGAAGTGGTCGCAAGTTTTGATCCTGCGGTGGAGTTAAAGGTCGGGATTGACGAGTCGGTTCGGGTAAAAATACCGCCCAGTGCACTTCGAAGGGTTCTCATTAATCTGGTAAACAACGGTATCAAATACGGAAGTAGGGTGGCTATTCTACTTGAGGCTGATAGTTTACGTGTTGTAGACGATGGCCCAGGAATTCCGGATGAATACCGAGCGCAGGTTTTCCAACCTTTCTTTAGATTGGATCGATCTCGCAGTGCTTCTGGAGGCGGTAGTGGATTAGGGTTGGCGATCGTGCATCAGCTTTGTTTGGTTCATGGCTGGACTATTGTAATAGAGGATGCGAATCCTGAAGTTAAAATGAAGGGGGCCGCGTTTCATTTGAATTTTTCATGATTTCTTCATCGATTTGAAACACATTGACACAAACTTAGTGACCTCTGTAATCCCCTGGTAACTGTAATTTTAGATAATTAGGGTGGGTTAAATGGTGATCTCCAAATTGACCCAGTGTGATTGGTGGATTAATTGGCTAATTAAACCGATCATCTCTTAAACCGCCGACTTTCTCTCCAAGTCGGCGGTTTTTTTTGATCGATTTGCTCAATGTGTTAGAGGCATAGATAGACTAGATTCTGGTATGTTGTCTCTTCGAACAAAGTACTTGGACCATTTGTCCTTTGCCTAAGACCAAGGACCAAACACGGGAGAAACATGAGCTTCGAAAATATTCTTTATTCTATTGAAGGGCCCTTGGCTCTAATCACTATTAATCGTGCTGAGAAACATAATGCTATATCTCTTGCCACTTTGGATGAGCTTAACGAAGCTGTTGATTTTGCTGCTGAAGATAATGCTGTCAAAGTAATAGCGATTACGGGTGCAGGGGGGAAGTCCTTCGCTTCTGGATCCGATTTGTCGGAAGTATTAGATAGAGACTTAAAAAAAGCGTTGGAACCTATCGTGCAAGGGCTTGCCGATAAGTTGGAGAGAACCCCAAAACCAACAATCGCTGCGATTGATGGAATCTGCATGGGAGGAGGTTTAGAGGTCGCTTTAGGTTGTGATCTCAGGATAGCTACACCTGGGTCGAAATTTGCTACACCTGAGGGGAAGCTCGGTATTATTCCTGGCGGAGGCGCTACCGCGAGACTACCTAGGATTGTGGGGAAGGGGTGGGGCATGGAAATGATGTTGATGGGCGAGCCAATTGATGCAGATAGGGCTTTGCAAATCGGACTAATAACCCGTTTAGTAGAATCCGAGCAGCTCTTGGAGGAAATCGTAAAGATGGCAGACCATTTAAGCCAGTTCGCCCCATTTGTGCCTCGGACCATGAAGGCAATGGTTCATTTTGGGATGGAAGCGAGTTTAGCCGGTGCCCTAATGTTCGAAAAATATGCTCAGGGTGCTCTGGTGCAAACTGAAGATAAAAAAGAGGGCATTGAAGCGTTTTTAGAAAAAAGGAAACCGTCTTTCAAGGGGAAATAAAGAATCGTGATCCTTGAAAGTTAGTTTGAGGATGAGCCATACTTTAATCACTTGTACTAGTAGTTAATCTAAAAAAGGGGAGGCAAATGGCTATTGATAAGTTTCCAGTAGAGGCGAGCCATATAATGATGTTCGCTCGCTCTGTGGCGGATGGCAATCAGATCTATCATGACGAGGACTATGCAAAAGGAACAGAGGTCGGTTCAATAATCGCTCCGCCCACTTTTGCGCAGGCTAGCGCTCAGTTCGATCCAGACTACTTTCTGCGTCCAAAGCTTGGTGAAGACTGGTTTGGTTCAGGGAAAGAACCAACGGGAGTCAAAAGAGAGTCTTCCGGTGGCGGCGGCGGCGGCGGTGGGCTCCATGCAGAGCAACATTTTGAATATCACAGACACCTAAAGCCGGGAGATGTGCTGACGGGCACAAACAAGCCTGGTAAAACCTGGGAGAAAGAAGGAAAGAGGTCTGGTAAGTTGGTGTTCTCTGAAACAGTGACTGAGTATCGAGACCAAAATGGTGAGCTGGTTATTACGGCGACCGGGGTTGGAGTTAGAACAGAACGTCCGGTTGACCAATAGGAGAATTTAGATGGCTTTGAAAGCAAGCGAGTTAAAAATTGGCGACACCTATAGTGAGTGCTTGGTTGAAGATTTGACCAGAACTCAAATTGTTATGTATGCCGGAGCATCTGGAGACTACAATCCAGTGCACACCGACCAGCTATTTACAGAAAAAGTAGCGGGTTATCCGTCTGTGTTTGCCCATGGGATGCTGACCATGGGAATGACAGGTCGTATGATCACTAACTATGTAGGAGATGGTCGACTCACCAAGTATGGCGTTCGATTCACTAGTCAGGTTTGGCCGGGAGATACCTTAAATTCAACGGCAACGGTCGAGGAAGTAACCGACGGTATTGTAAATCTGAAGGTAGAAACCACTAACCAGGATGGTTCAACTGTTTTGTCTGGTTATGCCACTGCGAGGGTCGACTAGCGGCAGTTGCCTAGGGAAAGTCAGCCTAATAATTTCGGGCTGACTTTGTCTTACCAGTTTTCAATCGAAGTACGCACATCGACTTCAAAGGTCCAGGCATTTCTGGGTTGCCGATATAAATAGATGTAGGCGTCTACGATGCCTTCTATGCTTATCATGCCTTCTTGGCCGAGCTTTTCTGCGTACTCGGGAAACCGGCTAAGGATCTTTTCTCCACCTATAGGTCCGTCTACGACGACATGTCCAACGTGCACGCCTTTTGGGCCGTATTCCTTTGCTATTGCTTGGGCTAAATTCCTTAGAGCACCCTTAGACGAGTTAAACGCCCCGAAATTGGGTCTGCCTCGAAGCGATGCGCTAGCTCCAGTGAAAAGCAAAACACCATTTTTTGACGATTGGAATTGTTTCAGGGCTTCTCTAGCAAACAAGAAACCACCGAAACAACAGACTCGCCAACTTTCTTCGAAGTAGGATGCTTCCATATCGATGATCTTTCCTGGAGTATTGTTTCCAGTGTTATAGACGGCGAGTTTTAGATTGCCTCTTGTCTCAGCAATCTCAAATAGCTCGACTGTCTGGGGTTCGTCGGTTGCGTCTGCGACAAAGGCTTCAGCGGATCCACCCTTCTTTTTAATTAACTCGACGATATGATCTAGCTTCGTTTTGGTTCTTCCGGACACGAGGACATGCAGGCCCTCTTGAGCAAATCTTATTGCTAATTGAGCGCCCAGACCTTTTTCTGGTCCAACACCAGATACTACAGTTACATCCATTATTTCACCTATTCTTGAGGAATCGCTTGACGGAAGGGTGAGATTTCGACGCTTTCAAAAAGACCGGCGTTGTTGTAAGGATCCTGCGATGCAAATGCTTCAGCTGCCTCCCTATTTTCACAATCGAGTAAAATCATTGATCCGATCATCGTTGTTTGGTCGTGTGAAAGAATGGGCCCAGCTAGCTTTATGTCAAAATCCTCAAGATAATGCAGGTGATGGGGTCTCACTTCTTTGCGCAGTTCCTCGCTGTCTATTTTATCTTTGCAAATCAGTACATAGAGCATGGTAATCCTTAACTTAATTCTGTCTTGATGGCTTCGACTGTCTCTAAGAACCCGTTGCGTGACGAAGGGAAGGCAGCAGCTGTTGAAAAGAAATCATGTATCATTCCGTCATAACACTTGTACGTGACATCTATTCCGGAGCTCTCAAGAGCCTTGGCATAGGCTTCGCCCTCATCTTTAAGAGGATCGAACTCTGCGGTTACCACAAGCGCCTTGGGTAGACTTTCTAGCTTCTTCTCGCGAATGGGACTGGCATAGGGTTCAAGTCGTTTTTTCTCGTCTGGGCAATAGGTGTCCCAGAACCATTTCATCGACTCTACCTCTAGCATGTATCCCGATCCATTATCTATGTAAGACTGACGAGATAAATCACAATCTGTTACTGGGTAAACTAGACACTGAAAGTCAACAACAGGCCCGTTAAGGTCTCTGGTTTTGAGAGCTACGGCTGCAGAAAGATTGCCTCCCGCACTTTCACCGGTCACGCCGATTTTATTATTGCCTTTTAGCAGGACTTTGTTTTTTCCTACCCACTCAAGAGCCGCGTAAGAGTCGTCAACAGCTGCAGGGTAGATTGCCTCCGGGGCCATACGATAATCAACGGATACGACTACAACATTAGCAAGAGTCGACATTTCTCTACATACGGCATCGCCTGTATCGAGATCACCGATCACCCAGCCGCCGCCATGGAAATACAGTAAAGTGCCAAAGGGCCCTTCTCCATCAGGGTAGTAAATACGAATTGGTATTTCTGCATCAGAACTTTTAATGATTTGATTATCTATTTGACCAACAGGAAGCTCAGCTATAACTGGTCTTGCCGCACGGTACATTTCTCTGCCCTGCTCTGGCGTCATTTCCCAGAGAGGAGGCATCGGTTCTGCGCTCGCTAGTTGCTCAAACATCGCTTGGTATTCGGGTGATAAAGGCATCAGATTTCTCCCTCGTTGCTCACTCTCGTCATGAATTACGGTACACTATACTACAAGATGCAAGCTGTAGAATTATGGAGAGTCGAGATGAAATCGATGGATGCGGAAGGCGAAGTAAAAGAAATCGCAAAAAATTTCAATATGTTAGAGAGTGCGCTTATTTCTAATCGGACTATCACTTTGTTTGGTGAAATCAATCAGGAAGTTGCTCGTAAGACAGCTGAGAAATTACTAGCGCTATCTTTTGAATCAGATGAGCCAATTACCATGTACATTGGATCACCCGGAGGACATGTTGAATCTGGGGATACGATCTTCGATATGATTCGTTACATCAAACCACAGGTTCGGACAGTGGGCACTGGCTGGGTAGGTAGCATAGCAACTCATATTTATTTGGCGCCTGATAAAGAGAATCGATTTGCTTTGCCTAATACCCGTTTTCTGATTCATCAACCTCATGGGGGTTTCGGTGGAGATGCGTCCGATATAGAAATCCATGCTAGAGAGATTGTTAAAACTCGAGAAAGAATCAATGGAGTGATTGCGGCGCAGACTGGGCAATCTTTAGATAAAGTAGCGGAAGATACTCAACGAGATTATTGGATGAGTGCGGAAGAATCGGTTGATTATGGCCTGGTGGGAAAGATAGTCAGCAACGTTGATGACTTGAGTTAGCCATCCGCCTATATTGATTTTCAACTAAATGCTGTATATATATACAGTATGAAAGTGGTGCTAGCGCGAAAACTGAATAAGAGACTAATTGAGTTACGTGAATGCACCACTGGAGAAACCGTCGGACTCTTAAGAAAAGACGGAACCTATTCTTATCATTCCTGGCTTGGCTTTATACATAGGAATAAAGCGACCAGGTTAGGGAAGCCTGTTAAATTAAAAATAGACCGAATTGGATCTGATGACCTCTCATCAATTAAATGGCGTGACGTGCCATCCGATAAACATGTACAGGGCTGTTTAACGGAACAAGGTGTATTCGCGGTGATTTCAGAGGATGTCAGGATCGTGTGACAGTGGGAATTACAGACCCAATACCAGCTTTGCCACAATGTTTTTTTGTACTTCGTTGGTACCTCCGGCAATAGAACTAGCTCGGTAGTTAAAATATCGCTCAAAGGCTTTAGTGCCTTCTTTAGGTCCTATCGATTTGTCACTATCTATGCTGCTGAATAATTGACTTTGATCTGGGCACGAATATACGCCAATCGCTTCTACCATTAACTCGGTTAACAATTGGCCTATATCAGCTCCTAGATTTTTCATAATAGAGGACTCTGGACCTGGGCTGGCTCCTTTCGAGAGTTGAGCCATAACTCGCCACTCGGTGAGTTGGATAGCTTCAATTTGGACTTCCGCTGCATCGAGCTTTGATTTGAAAGAAGGATCTTGGATCAGCGGCGAGCCCTCAGCTGGAACTGTTCGACTAAATTGTTTTAATTTTTTGAGATTGGCTTTATGACCGGCCGCGCCCCCGCCGCCGCGTTCAAACTCGAGTAGATACTTTGCAACTTTCCATCCTTGGTTTTCTTCGCCGACAATGTTTGATTTAGATACTCTTACATTTTCAAAAAATACTTGGTTGACCTCGTGAGTCCCTGAAGCAAAGAAAATTGGCTGCACGCTAATGCCGGGTGACTTCATGTCTACTAAAAGGAATGTAATACCCTGCTGGGGTTTACCTTCATCGTTTGTTCTCGCGAGTAGAAACATTTTATTTGCGAAGTGAGCGTGGCTTGTCCAGATTTTAGAGCCATTGAGGACAAGGGCATCACCGTCTTGAGAGGCTTTTAAAGATAAGGAGGCCAGGTCCGAGCCAGATGACGGCTCTGAATATCCTTGGCACCAATAATCCTCGCCAGATAAAATTCTGGGTAAGTAATAGGCCTTTTGCTCTTCAGTTCCGTGTCCTATCAGCATTGGGCCACACATTCCTAAACCCATAGGAGCTGTTTTAGGAGCATCTGATAAGGTTGCCTCTGTGGTCCATATATATCGCTGAGTGAGATCCCAGCCTGTACCGCCGAACTCTTTAGGCCAGGAAGGTGCTATCCATCCTTTCTCATAAAGTAGCTTGTGCCATTTCATGTTGATTTCATAGTCCTGAAACATCCCTGGACAAGCAGCGCTACCAGCCAGAAGTTCTGGCGTTAGGGCTGAATTAAGGAATTCTTTGACCTCTTGTCTAAATTTTTCATGTTCTTTGCTAAATGAAACGTCCAATCAAAAATCCTATTTGAGTTCGCTAACCAAAGATTCTAACTCAAATACGTGCTTGTCGATAAAGTTGTGTTTCCTAAGGGCGTCGGCAAGTTTAAAGAGATATGCACTATTGTTGCCGCTTGGCCCGGATGACACTGCGATTTGTTTAGCAATTGATGAGTCAGGAGCGGGGCCCAAAAATGCTGGGTTAATGCTTTTGGCGATGTAAGTTATAGCCTCTTCGTTGGTCTTGTCCGTAAAATTAAGAAAAACTTTTGTTTTGCTGTAACCGTTTTTTTCACGGTGATCTAGTTTTTCAAAAACTGATTTTACTGTCGATAACGAAACTAAATAGGCGATTCCGTCACAGTATCCTTTTTCGCAGGGAATTAGAGTCACCACTCGGCCTGGATTTTCAGGAGTACCCCTGTGATCGTGAGAGCCCTGCCAAAATTTTCTGACGAAACCTGACAGTGTGGCCGGTTTCCAGTCTAAGTAGGGGATATCTGGGTTCCATATCAGCGAACCATATCCAAATAGCCAAACATTTTTCATAATCTAAATTCTATATAGAAGAAAATAAATTTTCTTATAGGTTTAGAAGACTTGATGGATGTTCTTTAGTCCTGATGGTCGATTTGAGGGCTGTTTTAAGATCCTCGAAACAATGTAAACTTTATTAAAAAGGGGGAAATAGATGGCTTACGAATATGAATTGTTAACAGTAGAAGTAGATGAGCGCTTGGCATGCGTGACTATCAGTAATCCTCCTATCAATCTAATGACACCAGATCTGTATAACGAATTAAGAAATGTATGTATAGAGTTGGAGCATGATGACTCCTTATCTGTCGTTTTATTTAAGAGTGCGAACCCTGACTTTTTCATAGCGCATTTTGATGTTGAGGCAATACTGCAGTTTCCTACCGATGATGAGCCTCGCCGTGAAGCTGAACTCAATCCCTTCCATCAGATGTGTGAACGAGTCCGTACAATGGACAAAGTAACGATCGCTCAGATTGAAGGCAGGGTTGGAGGCGGAGGGAGTGAGTTTGTGTCTTCTATGGATATGCGCTTCGGAGTCTCGGGGAGGACTGTAGTTAATCAAATGGAAGTACCAATTGGTATTTTGCCTGGAGGATCGGGTACGCAACGGTTACCCCGCCTTATTGGCATGGGCAGAGCCTTAGAAGTCATTTTAGGGGGCGAAGATCTTGATTCAGAGACTGCTGAAAAATGGGGTTATTTGAATCGAGTGTTCGAAGCGAATGAGATAGAGGAATGGGTTGCAAACCTTGCGAAAAGGATTGCAGGATTCCCGGTGTCAGCGGTTCGGTTGGCTAAAGAGGCTGTCCTCGCGAGTGAAGGACCGATTGAAGATGGCTTGCGAGAAGAAGCTTATTTATTTGCCCAGTTACTGCGTACACCAGAGTCACAGAGTCAGATGAAGCAATTTCTTGAGCTCGGGGGCCAGACTAAAGATGGAGAGCTACAAGTCGGAAAGCTATCTGGTAAGCTTGAGTTAAAAGATAGCTAGAAAGGCAGCTATTTGGGTTGTCGATCACGCATTCCGGTGTATTAGTCGAATAGCGATCAAATAGATTACGGCTATGGGAATAAGTATTGCCAATATTGCAGGCAAACCGAAGACGCTCACCATGGGGCTGAATAGATTTTTTAAATACATAAACCCCAAACCAGAAAAGACACCTACTGCGATTCTTGATCCAGCCGAAGTTTCTCGCATAGGCCCGAGCAATATCGCTATAGAGTAGAGCGCTAAACCAATGTAAGCGAGGGGTTCTAATACTCGAGCCCAAAACGCAATAGAGTATTGGCTCTTCGCGATATTTTGTTCTTCTAGATAGTTAATCTGACGAGTCAGTTCCATCAGCGACATTTTTTTTGGTTCAATAAACGCCTGGCTTGCCAGCATGTCTGGCGAGATCGAGTTCGACCAGACTTTGCTCTCGCTGATCGATGTGGTTACCTGGTTTGTTCCAAAGTTAGTTGTTTTGATGTCGATCAACATCCAATTTTGGTTTTCTGTTTGATAGCTGCCTGAGCGCGCATAAATGATTTCGTTTAGACGCTGTCTGTCGTCAATCCAATACTGAGTGATTCCCACGATATCTTTATTACTTCCGAAAGCATTGATTCGCATAAATAGATTTTGGTCTTTAAACCAAAGCCCGCCTGAATTGCGCGAAAGGTCTTCGCTGTCAACGAATTGTAATTTTTGAATTTCAGCATTCTTTTCGCTATTTGGGATCAGAAATTCTGAGATTAGCATGCTGACAATGACCCAAAGTAGAATAGTGGGCATCAAGGATGTAAGGATTTTTAAGGGGGACCAGCCTGACGTTCTTAGTATGGTCAGTTCGTTGGATTCAGCTAATCGTCCCAGAGAGATTAATAGACCCAGAAACACCGAGTAGATGAGTAGTTCTTGCATCCTGTTCGGTGTGGTTGCCAAAATATAATTTGTGGCATCCCAAAATCCATAGGTCACACCACTATCGTTTAGTTCTTCGAAGAGAGCGAATAAGCTAGTCAAAGTCAATAAGCAGCTGATGACGGTGACAATTGCAAGGTTGCATAATTTGAAGATGTATTTATCGATCACGTTCATTTTTTGCGCTTCTTAACTACTGTTGGCTTTCACAGTTAATTGTTCCATCGCCTCTTTAGCGGTACGAAAAATGCTCCCCGAGAGACGATTTTCTAGCTCTTGAAGATCTAGATTCTGTCCGAGCGATCCTTTTAGGTCGGACAAATTCAGAACTATGTTAATGCTTTTCAGTCGCTCGCTGAGTTTTGAAAACATGGCTAGTCCTGAGGTGTCGATTCTATTGACTGAACTGCACACAACGATAAATTGGGAAGTGGATTTTTTACTGTTGGCAAATTCAATCATTTTGATTTCTAAATTGTTCGCATTTCCAAAGAAAATATTTTCGTCGATGCGAACGAACATAAGGTTGGGGTGTATTTCGACCTCATAGCGTTCTTGTGATCTCAATTCCTCCGTTCCTGGGAGCCAGCCGACAACCGTAATGCTGGGATCGCTTGCTTGTCTCAAAAAAAATGCGATGGACAACAGAATACCTAGGACGAGTCCGATCTCAATTCCTATTGATAAGACCAAGATAAAAGTCGCAAGTCCGGAAATATTATCTAGTTTATGTGTCTTCCAATTTTCGAACATTACCGAAAAATCCAATAGACCAATTGCAGAAACAATGACAATCGCTGCTAGGATGGTTAGGGGCATTAGGCCGAATAATTCGTTAAAAAATAAAAGGCTAAAAACTATCACTATGGCACAGATTAATGAGCTGACTGGCGTTTTAGCATTAGAAAAATAGTTTACGCTCGATCTAGAAAAGCTACCGGCTACTGGATAGGCTCCTGTGATACCAGCGCCAAAGTTTGCGACGCTCAATGCTATAAGCTCTTGCTGAGCATCAATCGTCGTTTTTTCTCTGGTTGCCAAACTGGTTGCGATGGAAAAACTTTCGATATATATGACCAACGCAATAATGAATGACGCTGGAAAAATGCTAATCCACAACTTTAGGTCTATTTCGGGTAGAAGGAAAACAGGTAGACCTTGCGGGATTTGTCCGACGGTTTTCAGGCTCTTTAGATCGCCAAAATAGTAAACAAAAAAAATGGCACCGGAAATCAGGATGGCGGGCCCTAGTCCAGCTAATAGTGGAGTGCTCAAAGACTTGGATTGTTGAGGATTTGCCTCTTCTTTTGTCAGTGCCCATCGATAAATGATCAGGAACATAATTGCAGTTAGACCTAAAAGCAGGCTGATCCAATCCAACTGATAGCCTTGGCCTGTTAGTGTTTGAAAGAAGCCTATGGCAGATAAATCTGAAGAATTTTCTGTTCCGATTAACGTTGGTATCTGGCTTATTATTATTAACAGGACCGCTCCGTTTACAAACCCTGTTAGCACTGGATGACTGATTAAGTTAATCAGTGAGCCCAAGCGAGCTAATCTCAGGACGAGGAAGACCACCGCGACTTCTATGCAAATGGCTTGAGTGATACTCAGATATTCAGCGCTGTATTTGGGCGCAAATTCCGAAACGGTCGAGACGATCATCACGGCTGCTATCGCGACGGGCCCAACAACCAGGTGTTTTGACGATCCCAGTAACGCATAGAGTATCATTGGCAGTAAGCAGGCGTATAAGCCGGCTTGGGCGGGAACGCCTGCCAAAAGAGCATAAGCAATGGCTTGCGGTATGGTTACCATTCCAACGACCAAGCCAGCAACCGTGTCTTGCATTAAAATCTGAGAATTGTAACCGAGCAGGTGTTTTTTAAGCGGAATCACAATAGAACCAAACTACCAGCGATTCGTATCGGGTAAGTCAAACATGATTTTTGATAATTTCGAGATTATTGTTTAGTTTATCAGTGTTAGCTGGCGTTTTTCACATTTGTAGTTAGGTACTCGCTTTAGTTTGGTTTTCCTGGATTTGCGATGCCTTTCGATTGGAGATATTGATATGAAGTCGAAAGCCGCGATCGCATTTTCTGCAGGGCAGCCTCTTTCCATAGACGAAGTTGATTTAGAGGGGCCAAAGTCAGGTGAAGTCTTAGTCGAAGTGATGGCTACCGGAGTCTGTCATACGGACGCCTATACCTTGTCTGGTGGTGATCCAGAAGGCCTGTTCCCCTCGATACTCGGCCACGAGGGTGCAGGGATTGTCAGGGAGATTGGAGGTGGGGTTGAAACTCTGGAAATTGGTGATCATGTTATACCGCTCTACACCCCAGAGTGCCGGCAATGCAAATTTTGTATTTCTGGTAAAACTAATCTATGTGGAGCGATCCGTGAAACACAAGGTCAGGGCGTCATGCCCGATGGCACCTCTAGATTTTCATTAAAAGGCGAGAGCCTCTTCCACTACATGGGGACCTCGACTTTCTCAAACTTTACGGTTCTACCCGAAATTGCCTTGGCGAAAATACGAGAAGATGCACCTTTTGAGAAAGTCTGCTACATAGGTTGTGGGGTAACGACAGGTCTGGGAGCAGTCATTAATACAGCCAAGGTTGAGCCTGGCTCAACAGTTGCGGTATTTGGTTTGGGTGGTATTGGTCTCAATGTCATTCAGGGCGCCCGACTGGTAGGCGCCGATCGTATCATTGGAGTTGATACAAACCCAAAGAAAGAAGCGCTCGCGAGAAAATTTGGTCTAACCGATTTTATTAATCCAAAGAACAGCGCTGATGTAACGGCTGAAATAATTGATTTAACTGATGGGGGTGTCGATTACTCCTTTGAGTGTATTGGAAAGCCGGAGGTTATGCGGCAAGCGCTTGAATCCTGCCATAAAGGATGGGGTGAAAGTGTGATTATCGGTGTTGCGGCAGCTGGAGAGGAAATTTCGACTCGACCTTTTCAGCTGGTTACGGGTAGAACCTGGAAGGGGACTGCTTTTGGAGGTGCAAAAGGGAGAAGTGATGTTCCTCGGATTGTTGATTGGTATATGGATGGAAAAATAAATATAGATGATCTAATTACCCACCAGTTTCAATTGGAGAATATAAACGAGGCTTTTGATGTGATGCACGCTGGTGAGGGTATCAGGTCGGTGGTTGTCTATTGATGAGGTTAATTGAAATTGAGTGTGTCTAACTGGTTAGATCTTGTAGTCGAAAGTGCCATCGATCCAGAACGTCCTATCTGCGATCCGCATCACCATCTATGGGATCATCCGCAAAACCGATATCTTTTGACAGAACTTTTAGAAGATACTCAGAGCGGACATAACGTCGTTAAGACGGTTTTTGTTGAATGTTCATCGATGTATCGTAAGGAAGGCCCCGACGAGCTGAAGCCCTTAGGCGAAACCGAGTTTGTAAATGGGTTCGCAGCGATGTCTGCCAGCGGTCAGTATGGTGAGGAACTAGCGTGCAACGGTATAGTCAGTTTCGCCGATCTGACTTTGGGAAAAAAAGTTGGCTTTGTGCTTGATGAACACCAAAGGCTATCAGATCGTTTCAGAGGTGTTAGGCATGCGGCTGGTTGGGATCCGAGCGATGAAGTTAGAAACTCCCATACAAATCCTCCACAAAGTCTCTATTTAAATGAGGACTTTCGGGAAGGCTTTCAAGAATTAGCGAATAGACAAATGACCTTTGATGCTTGGCTATACCATCATCAGATCACAGAATTGACTGATTTGGCTCGATCCTTTCCGGAGGTGACGATTATTTTTGATCATTTTGGGGGACCGCTGGGGATTGGGCCTTATAAGGGATTGAGTGACGAAATATTTGATCAGTGGGCGATTGATGTGGGCGAGCTTTCGAAATGTACCAATGTTTACGCGAAGCTTGGAGGGATTGTGATGCCAATCAATGGATTTGGGTGGCACAAGAATCAGAAGCCCGCTACGTCTGACGAAATCGTTCAGAAGACCGGCCGATATCACAAAAAGACGATTGAATTGTTCGGTCCAGACAGATGTATGTTTGAGAGTAATTTTCCTGTAGACAAGCAGAGCTGCTCTTACCTGGTTCTATGGAACGCGTTTAAGAAAATTGCTGAATCATTTGTGGAAGAAGATAAGCAGAATTTGTTTCACGACAGTGCCGTTCGAGCATACAAGCTCTGACTGCTTGGCAGCGCGATGAAAAGACACTTGTGGATTTGGTTTAGTCAGTGGGTTTCAAGACCTGGCGTCACGCCGATTGCTATGCGGATCGCTTCAAGGCTCGATTCCTTGTTTATGAAGCTAAGTGGAGGAAGATTTTATTTTAGCTTTGTAATTCCTGTTTTGATTCTGCGCTGTATTGGATACAAGACAGGACAATCGAGAGCGATACCTCTTCTCTATGTTTTGCACGATGACAAGCATTATGTTTTAGGGAGTCACGGTGCGTTACCAACCGAACCGGCATGGTGCGCTAATCTTCGAAAGCAACCAAAGGTGAGTTGGCAAGTTAAAAGGTCAATCTTTGAAGGACATGCTCGAGAACTTCCTGATAACGAAAAAGAGCTTGTTTGGAAGAAGGCCCTGGAAATCTATCCAGGCTACGCGCGCTATAAGGAACGCTTAGCCAGGCCTATCGCTATATTCGAATTAAGTTGTAGTTAACTTATTCTTTACTAACAGCGCTTAAATGAGTTCACCATATGAAATGGAATATTAAGTTGAAGTAAGATTGGGGTAAGCAAATATGTCACTCAGGATAATAGGAGCTGGGTTTGGACGGACAGGCACTCTGTCTTTGAAACTAGCGCTCGAACAATTGGGTTTTGAAAAGTGTTATCACATGATGGAAGTCCGCAATCATCCAGATCATGTTAATAGTTGGCGGGCTGCGGCTAGAGGTGAGCCGATAGATTGGCCGAAACTGTTTCAGAGTTATCAGGCGGCGGTGGATTGGCCTAGCTGTAATTTTTGGCGTGAGCAAATGCAGGCTTTTCCAGATGCAAAGGTAATCTTAACTCTTCGTGACTCTGAAAATTGGTATGAGAGTGTTATGAAGACGATATGGCAAGTCTCTAAGGATCGGAAGGAAAAAGCGGCCAACGAAGCGTCGTCGTTAATGGTCTTTGAATTGATTTGGGATGGAATTTTCAGTGGACGTATGACGGATAAAGATTATGTGATCGCACAGTATGAGAAACATAATCAGATGGTTATTGAGGGGGTTCCAAAGCATAAGTTATTAGTGTTTGAGGCCGAAGAAGGCTGGTCTACCTTATGCGAATTTCTGGGCTGCTCCATACCCGAGACCGGGTATCCAAACGTAAACACGACTAAGGACTTTGTTACTCGCCTCGCCTCATCAAATTAAGACGTTCTGCAGCTTTAGATGTTCGAAACTGGGTTGAGATGCTTGATCTTCGCTGCTAAAACTAACTGCTGCTACCGGTCAAAACGATGAGGATTGTCCCAGCAAACATGAAGACGATGCTGGCGATAACAGCTACTCCTATGGCTCTTAGCATAGAATAGTACTGTCCCCCCATTTCTTCATAGCTCTTAAACATGTTGCCTTGCAATTGGTGTGTTATGACCAGGGCTAAAATGACTTGTCCAAAATTTACAGCAAACAGCACCGTTAAAGAGGCTCCTGCCATCTGTAGGCTAATCACCAACCAGATTAAGATGATCAACGTTGTTGTGAGGGCAACAATTTTCGCCGCTTGTTTTTCTCCTAGAGCGAGATAATTTGAGGTAATCATATAACCACCAGCCAATATGCTGCCAAGGAATGTCGCCACCCCGATGGAAGCTAGGGAGTAAAGCGACGGAAGGTCTTGATTGTCTTGTTCAGGGTCACTCATAGACTTAAAGTTCAAAGGCTCCAGTGCATCTTCTTGAATTTGGGGATAAAGATCAATGGCGCGCTTCAGTTCTTTGGAATAGTTAGTTTACTTATGTTTTGTCGTGTGTGGCGCAGACCTTTGGCCGTTTTTTGTAATACTGAGTTGCGGTTTCAAATGCTCCAGCCAGTCGCAGCAAAGCGAGGTCTCCTCTTGGCCTTCCGACGATTTGGAGACCTACTGGTAATCCGCTGATAGTGAATCCTGCAGGGACTGAAATTGCTGGAAATCCAGTAACAGTTACTGCGCAGCAGATCGTCATCCAGTCGATGTAGGTTTCCAGCTCACAGCCCTCAATGTTATTTATCCATTCTACTTCGTGGTCAAAAGGTGGTACTTGCGCGGCGGGTAATATAAGAGCGTCGTAATTGGCAAAAAAACGGGTAGCCTCTGAGTAGATTTCGCTGCGTGTTAACTCTGCTTGAACTATCTCATCGGTTTTGAGTTCTTTGCCTTTGTTGATATTCCAAATGGCCGTCTCTTTTGCGTGGGTTTTCCAATTTGGAACTGACTTGTCCAAGTTGTCGCCAAGTACTCCTAAGTTGAATGCTCGCTGTGTTTGAAAGACGCTCATCGCTTTCGAAAGATCGGGTTGGTTCTCCTCAACCTGACAACCAAGTTTAGAAAAAGTATTTGCTGCCTGGGCAATAATGTCCTGGACCTCTGAATCAATTGGCAGATTATTCAGTGAGGGGCTATAGGCAATCCGAATGTCTTTAAGGTCGTCTAAAGGAATCATGCCGTCAAGAAACGCATTCCCTGGTTCAGGTAGTGTCAACGGATCAGAATCGTGCGGCCCCGCAATGATCGAGAACAATAAGGCCGTGTCTGCCACGGTTTTTGCCATTGGGCCGGTAGTCGAAAGGCGGGCTGCCCAGCCGAAACCTCGATTTTTCGGCATTCTTCCAATTGAGGGCCTCAACCCAACTACATTGCAAAAACTTGCAGGGTTTCTCAGTGATCCGCCCATGTCGCTCCCATCGGCCAGTTTGAGCATTTCAGTAGCTAAGGCCACAGCAGCTCCGCCACTGCTCCCTCCCGGTGTTTTTGTTAAATCATATGGATTGAGGGTTTTTCCAAAAAGCTGATTGAAGGTGTGAGATCCTAGACCAAACTCCGGCGTGTTGGTGTGTCCAATGATGACAGCTCCTGCAGAGCGTAGCCGTGAAACGAGAGGATCATCTTCAGTGGCAATATTGTCAGCAAATGGCACGAAACCCATAGTAGTCGGCAGACCCTTAACCGCGATCAAATCTTTGATAGCCATTGGTAATCCATGAAGCGGGCCTCGATCGGCGATCGGCGTTGCGTCGCATTTGTTGGCCTCCTGGATTGCAGCTTCTTCGTCTATAAGGTTGACCAACGCGTTGACTTGAGGATTAACTAAGTTGATGCGCCGATAGGTTTCTCTCATTAGTTCAGAGGAGGAAGTTTCTCCTCGCTGTAGGTCTCGACATAACTCGACGGCGCTGATGAATTCCACAATTTGTCCCTGTGTATCCTTGGGTTATTTCTGCAAGGAATTATGCCAGACTTGGAGCGGAAAGTTTTTTTGTCCTAGTGAAGTGTAGTCGCTTTACAAAATAAGGGAGTATCAAGGCAGTTAATGTTAAAACACAGTGATTCAAGGATAGATTGGCTTATTTTTTTTGGAAGCGTTGCGACCATTATTTTGTTGTGTATTCCCCTGGCGCTGAATCCTGATTCCGGCAAACAGTTTTTGGAGAACGCTTTTGATTACCTGACAGCAAACTTTGGTTTTCTTTATGTTCTTGCTGCAATAATCGTCTTTGGTTTTCTGCTGTATTTGGCGTTTGGACGATACGGGGACGTTTCTTTTGGAGATAGCGAACCGGAATTTTCTTCCTTCAGCTGGTGCGCGATGTTGTTTTGCGGAGGGATAGGAACAAGTGTCCTTTATTGGGGTACCGTCGAATGGGCATACTATTTTCAAGACCCGCCTTATGGTTTAGAGGCAGGGTCCTCTGATGCCTTGCTTTGGTCGATCAGCTATCCCATTTTTCATTGGGGATTTTTGGGCTGGGGATTCTACTGTTTGCCTGGAATTGCTGCCGGACTCGCATTTTACAGAGGCGGTGCGAAATCGCTGAGGCTGAGTGAGGCTTGCGCGCCTGTACTGGGCAGTTTGTCGCAGGGCCTGGTTGGCCGGTTTATTGATTTCTTGTATTTAGTTGGATTGATAGGTGCGGTTTCAACGGGTCTGGGCTTGGCTGTTCCACTGTTGGCTGAACTTGTGGCAAAACTTTTGTATCTGGATAGAGAGCAAATCGGGTTTGTCCTAGATGTGTTGGTGATTATGACTATCTCTTTGATTTTCTGTGGAAGTGTTTGGGTTGGCCTTGAAAAGGGAGTCAAACGCTTGAGTAACATCAATGTCTACTTTGCATTTTTCCTGTTGTCTTTCGTATTTATTGCGGGTCCAACGTTATTTATAGTTGAAATGGGAATTTCAAGCATCGGTCATCTAGTTCAGAATTTTATCAAGATGAGTACCTGGTTAGATCCTATCCAAAAGTCAGACTTTGTTGAGACGTGGACGATTTTTTATTGGGCATGGTGGGTCGCTCTGGGGCCGTACATGGGGATTTTTATAGCTCGTATCTCTAAGGGTAGAACACTGAGACAAATAATTCTTGGTTGTTTGATCTATGGCACCTTGGGCTGTACTTTATTTTTTGTTGTATTTGGCAATTATGCAGCCTACTTGGAGCTGAATGGCTTTATTCCAGTGCTATCGACTTTAACTGAGGCGGGTGCGCCGGTAGCGATTATCCAAGTGCTTGAAACCCTCCCTTGGTCCACGCTAGTTCTGATTGCATTCACGGTGCTCTGTATAATCTTTGCTGCGACAAGTTTTGATTCTGCCTCATATACGTTAGCCATGGTTGCCACTAAAGAGTTAGGGCCTGATGAGCACCCTGATAAATGGCATCGAATGTTCTGGGCTTGTCTGATCAGTCTCCTGCCAATCACGCTTATTTACATGGGCGGGTTAAAACCTCTTCAATCAGCAGTCACGCTTGCGTCTATACCCTTGCTGATTATTTTTGGAGTGATGGTCTGGGGACTGAAAATTAATCTAACAAAATTAGAATTTGAGAGAGGTAATGAGAAGGAGCTCTAGTGGATATAGTTGATTTCTATACTGAGCACTGGAAACAGATCGAGGACGAGCGCTTCGTAAGATATGAAAAAATGTTTGTGTGGAGCGAGGGCCAGTTAAAGTTGCTCGAACCTGCAGACATCCAGTCTGGGCACAACGTTTTAGATCTGGGATGTGGGCCGGGCTCTCTCTCTTTCGGAATATCTGGCTTAGTTGGAGAAAGTGGCATGGTCCACGGTGTAGATATTAACGAGAGGTTCGTCTCCTTTTCGCGGGAAAAATACAAAGATCACAAAAATATGTCCTTTCAGAAAATTGAAGATCATCAATTGCCTTTCGAGTCAGATTTTTTTGATCGGGTAATTTGTAAAAACGTCCTCGAGTATGTGCCTGATTTAACTTCCTCCTTAGCAGAGGTTAAAAGGGTGTTAAAGCCCTCTGGAAAATTACACGTAATCGATAGTGACTGGGGGTTTGTTATTGTTGAGCCTTGGTCGAAGGAAACTATTGTGGAGTTTTTTGAGGCTGCCGCGCCGGCTTTTAAGGAGCCTCAAATTGGCAGGAAACTAATGGGTGTAATGAAAAAGGTAGGCTTCGATAACGTGTCAGTAGCCATTGTGCCTTTTGTTGATCAAAGTGGCTCGGGACTCAATGTTCTTAATAACATGGCAAGTTACATTAAGAATTTCGAAACGATGCCTTTGAAAAGAGTTGGGGAGTTAATGGATGAGGCCGAGAAGTCGGTGGAGGAGGGCACCTTTCTCTTTTGTTTGCCCCAGTTTTTGGTTACCGCTTCGGAGTAAGTTCAAAGTCAGTTCTGAGTCATCCCAACGGTGGGAGAAGCGCGACTCATCGATGCCAAGTTAGGTATTTTGATTTTGGCTTTTTATGGTGTTTGATTGTCCGCTTTTAGGATGTCTGAGGCTTTTTCACCTATCATGATAGCAGCGGCATTGGTATTGCCTGAGACGACATACGGCATGACCGAGGCATCTGCCACTGATAAACCGGATACGCCCTGGACAAAGAGATTTTCATCCACAACTTTACCGATACTGCATGTGCTAGTTGGATGGTAAACGGTACTTGCGTCCCCTCGAATATATTCCAACAGCTCGTCGTCAGAAGACGTATCTATATCGGGACCCGGTGATAGTCTTCCAGTCAAATGGTCTTGAAGTGGTTCAGCTGAGAAAATGTCGAGAAGTAAACGAACACCTTTGATGATCGTTTGCCGATCCAGATCGGCGCTCAGGTAATTCGCGTGTATTTCCGGTGCGTCGCTTGCTTCCGCAGTGCGAATATGGATTGAGCCCCTTGATTCAGGACGACTTTGGTTAACGACGGCAGTCATTGCTGGAATCTTTAACGGTTCTATTTTGCCTTCATTATTATAAAGCGTTGCCCCCGAAGCGAAATGAATTTGAACGTCCGGAGCCTCTAATCCGTCCCTTGTGTACCAGAACCCGCCTACCGGAGCCGAACCTGTCGTCAATGGGCCGCGTCGTCCCAAAAACCACTTCATTACTGTCGGTATCAGTCGGAGGCCTTGCACTTCTCTATTGATAGATTGAGAGGGCTGCGTCCCGTAAACGACTTTGCTTAAGAGGTGATCTTGTAAATGTTCGCCCACGTCTGGATTATTATGAACAACGGGTATACCCAGTGTGTGTAATCGCTCCGCGTCTCCTACGCCAGATAGCTCTAACAGTTGCGGTGAATTGATCGATCCGCCTGAAAGAATTATATGCCGGGCCTCTACTTGCTCGAGCGCACCGTTCCTCCTTATTTGCAGAGCGGTTGCCTTTTTCTGTTCAAAAATAATTTTTTCTGCTTTAGCACTCGAAATAACTTTTAGGTTTTTACGCTTTTTCGCGGAACTTAAATAAGCGGTCGATGTGCTCCATCTTCTGCCGTTGTGTTGGGTGAATTGGTAGTAACCTCCGCCAGCCTGATCTTTCCCATTAAAATCTGGGTTTCTTGGAATACCTATTGATTCCATAGCATCCAGGTAAATGTCATGGACTGGTCTTTTGTCTCTAACGTCTTCTACGTAAAGGGGGCCGTTATCCCCATGCAGTTCATCTTTATGAGTTTGCTGGGTCTCGGATTTTTTGTAATAAGGAAGTACTTCTTCCCAAGACCAGCCTTTAGCCCCAGCTTGTTCCCAAGCCGCAAAATCCAGAGGAACCCCTCTAATATAGATCATTCCATTGATCGCGCTAGAACCCCCAAGAACTTTTCCTCTTGGCCAGAAAATTTTTCTTTCGTTGAGTTCTATCTCAGGAGCCGTGTGATAACCCCAATCGACCCGTGGATTATTAAAATTGCTGGCCCAACCTGCAGGAATGTGAATAAAAGGAGACCAATCTTTACCACCAGCCTCAATGAGGCAAATTGAGAGATTCGGGTCTTCTGAGAGTCGGTTAGCTAGTACACAACCTGATGATCCGGCTCCAACGATGACATAGTCAAATTTCGCCACGGGTCCCTTCCTTTAGTGCGTCTCAAAAGAATGCCGTTAATTGGGGCTATTAGACAATATTGACTTATTAGATTACTTGTAGGATTGATTATCGGTTGAATGATTGGGTTGCTTTGGTTCAGTATATTGTCAGTCGTAGGTGAGGGAGAGATAAATGGGGAGAAGCATTCGAGGCCAAGCAGCTGTCGTCGGAGTAGGTGAAACAGAGTATTTTAAGAGGGGGCAGTCACCCGATGCTGAGTTTGTTCTTGCATTAAATGCCATTATGGCGGCCTGCGACGATGCGGGAATTTCTCCGCAGGAAATCGATGGATTTGCGTCGTTTAGTAACGATCGAAATGATCCTTCTAAACTGGCAGCTGCATTAGGCTGTAAAGAATTGACCTTCTCCAATATGCAGTGGGGTGGTGGCGGGGGCGGTGGCTCGGCGGCAATAGCTAACGCCTGTGCTGCTATATATGGTGGCTTAGCTGATGTGGTAGTGGTCTATCGGGCTTTGGCACAGGGACAATTTGGTCGATTTGGTCAAGGATCTAGAAGTAATTCAGTTTCGGGTGATATGGCCTACACGTTACCCTATGGCTTGATGTCGCCGGCACAGATGTTTGCCATGAAAACCGTCAGATTTATGCATGACTTTGAACTAAAGCAAGAAACGCTGAGGGCGATCTCTATGGCGTCTTATTATCATGCGCAAAATAATCCCCGCGCAGTTATGCATGGAAGACCGCTTACCGAAGAGCAATATGATAATTCAAGGTGGATCGTCGAACCTTTTCATCTTTTTGATTGCTGTCAGGAGAATGATGGTGCTGCCGCGATGGTGCTGGTTTCGGCCGACAAGGCCAAAGATTTGCGAGAAAAACCGGCCTACGTTCTGAGTGCTATGGGTGGATCTCACTACCGTGCTGGGGCAGCAGTTCATAATACGCCCGACTATGCGACCTCCACTTTTAAATCCATTACTCCTCGTTTGTATGAGATGGCTGGTGTTGGCCCGAAAGATATAGATGTTCTGCAGAGTTATGAAAATTTTACTGGAGGAGTGCTGATGAGCATCGTCGAGCATGGCTTCTGCAAGCCTGAAGAGTGTAATGAGTTTTTTACAAATGATCGATTTAGGGCTCCTGATGGTGATTTGCCCCTTAATACGAGCGGCGGTAATTTGGCGGAGTGTTATATGCATGGTCTGGGTCTAAATATTGAGGCTGTCCGTCAACTTTGGGGAGAGTCGAGTAATCAAATTGACAATGTAAATGTATCTATGGTGATTTCAGGTCCAATGGTTACGCCGGTTAGTAATTCGATATTCTGTAGTGAGGCGGCCTTATGAGTAGTTATTATCTTAACGAAGGGTTGCCTAGACCTAAACCAAGTCCATTAGATGCGCCTTTTTGGGAAGGCCTGCAGAATAACGTATTGAAACTGCAATATTGTCGGTCCTGTGGTAGCTGGCAATGGGGTCCAGAATGGATTTGTCATCATTGTCTCAGTGACAATTTGATATTTAGGGAAGTGAATCCAGAGGGGACGATATATAGCTATGAAAGGGTTTGGCACCCGGTCCACCCGGCCCTTGCGGAGCAAGGTGCCTACCTTATTGTTCTCGTGGAAATGCCTGAGGCTGGCAACGTCAGATTGGTTGGTAACCTAGTAGGTGATCCTCATCAAGTTGTTGAGATCGGAAAGGCAGTTAAAGGAGTCTTTGAACACCATGGTGGAGAGGAGCCTTATTCCCTATTGAATTGGGCTTTGGTTTAGAGCTGAGTGATGTTGGGTCAATAAGATTCCAGCATATCCCATAGATCAGAATTCCATGATGGCTCGTCCTTGAATTTCTCCTTTCTCCAAGGCTTCTGTTGCTAGGTTGATATCCTCAAGCGCGTACCTTGCGGTAACCATGGATTCCAGATCCAGATCGCCGGTAGAGTGCCAGTCAAGGAAAGTTGGAAAGTCTTTGTCTGGAGCACAAGAGCCGCCTATGCTTCCGATGAAATGTTTCTCGTTCACCAACATATCTATTGCATTAAGTTCGACACTCGTTGTCGGGACTCCAACTAACACAGCGGTACCACCATCTGCTTTGCCGAAATGACCGCTTCTGCAGGCAGGAACAATCTGTTCCATTGTGGTTTTGATGCCTATGCAATCAAAGGCAAAGTCTGCCCCCGAAACGGGCCTGCCTTGCATCGTATATTTGCCCGACTGAGCGGTTAGCTCGTGGATAGCCTGAATCGGATCCTGGTTTTTGGCGTTCACTGTATGAGTGGCGCCAAAGGACTTGGCGAAAGCCAGTTTTTCATCGTCTAGATCTATAGCAATGATCGGGTCCGCGCCCACTTTTTTAGCCGCAACTACAGCTGATAGACCTACCCCGCCAACTCCAAATATGGAAACGCTTTGACCAGCTTTTACCTTGGCCGTGTTGATTACGGCGCCAGCACCCGTCATTACGGCGCAGCCAATGATTGATGTCACGTCCTTTTTGATGGCTGGATCGACCTTCACCACGAATTGTTGATCTGCAATTGTATGGTCAGCCCACGTGAAAACATTTTGTGCTACGGCGGTGCCGTCGAAGACTGAAAGTGAAATCGGTTCTGGCGGTATGGATGATTCATCGACATTTCTGGGGACCCAGGTCACCATGACGGTATCTCCTTCGCTTACATGACTAACCCCATCGCCCACCTTTGTTACCACACCGGTAGATTCGTGGCCCAGTAAAACGGGCGTTTTCCTTGGAGCGTGAATCTGGTGCAACTGTGAGTGACAGATTCCAGAGGCATATTGTTTGACGATTACTTGGTTTGGTTTCGGATCAGGTAAAAGAACTTCTTCAATTCTTAAAGTAGGAGAGTCTTGGGGTAGTATCGCGATATTCGCTTTTGTCATCTTTCACCTAATTCGATTTATACTTTATGCTATTCCTTCGAAGGTAGATTTGCTAGCGACCTGCTTAAGTCCGCTAGCGAAATGAGTTAACAAAAAATAGGAAGAAATAGTATGAAATTGCATGAATCGCCGTCTCCTAATGCGAGGAGGGTAACTGTTTTCATGGCAGAAAAAGGAATCGAGTGTGAAAAGGTATCGGTTGATATCCGTGGAGGCGAGAATATTCAATCAGAGTATTTGAGAAAAAATCCGGCCGGGCGAGTTCCTGTTTTAGAATTAGATGATGGCTCATTTATCTCGGAATCCATGGCTATTTGTCGATACCTGGAAGCAATTCAACCTGAACCGAATCTATTTGGTACGAGTGCAATCGAGATTGCGAATGTGGAAATGTGGCAGAGACGGGTCGAGTTAAATTTATTTTCAGAAATTGCTGGTGCTTTTCGGAATATCACGGGTTTTTTTAAAGATCGAGAAACCTGTGTTGAGGAGTGGGGCCGGGTTTGCGCAGAAAAAGCGCCTAAGGCTCTCTCTATGTTTGATAATCAATTATCGATCAATGAGTATTTGGCTGGAGAACGCTTTACGGTCGCCGATATTACTCTTGCTATCACGCTTGATTTCGCAGAAATGGTTAAAGTCGCGCCTTTGCCGACTTTGGATAATATTTCCAGATGGCGCGAAGGAGTAGTTGCCCGAGCTAGCTTGGCTGCAAACTAAGTTTATCTCAACCTATTGAATAGGGCAGGGTCTTGTACCCTGCTTTGTTCATCGCGGCTTCTATTGCATCTTTGTTGTCTTGGCAAAGGGCGATCATAGAACCGCCTCCGCCTCCACCCGTAAGTTTTGCACCAAGTGCTCCGTGACTTCTAGCAATATGAACCAACTCCTCTAGTTCTGGAGTGGAAAGCTGCAAAGCGTTGAGGTAGCCGTGGCAAATATTCATGAGTTCGCCCAATTCTTCGACCTTTCCTGTTTTCAAACAATCAAGACCAGAGAGCGTTAATTGCGCGATTTGATCGAATAAAGACTCGTAACGTTCTGGCGACTGTGTCCATGCGTTCCTCACTTTAGTAACCGTTTCTGCTGTTAGGCTTTCCATTCCCGTAATCCCTACTACTAGCTCGATGGGTTGTCCGAGGTTTATTTCTTCGAACTGTGGCTGACCCCCGGCATTTTTATAGAAGAGGGGGGTTCCGAAGGTTGCAACCGTGTTATCTACACCCGAAGGGGTTCCATGTGCTGCCTTTTCGCATTCGTAAGCGAGCTCATTTATTTTTTGGTCAGACAGTTTGGTGCTAAAGTGGTGATCGATTGCCCTGATGATTGCTACCGCAAGAGCCGATGAGCCTCCAAGACCCATCGCTTTAGGCACATTTGGAAACACATCAATTTCCATGTTGGCATCATCAAGCCCCATTTTTTGAATGACATCGGCCAGTATCCCCGCGAAGCCCTGAGCGTTTACCTTCACCTTTTGTTCTAGGCCCCACCTTGGGATGATGATGTTAATACCGTCACCTGATTTGTCCGATCTGACTGAAGCCTCCACGGCTAGTGGGATTGGCAGTGCTATCGCCGGGCGCCCATACACTACGGCGTGTTCTCCTAGGAGTATGATTTTTCCGCAAGCTGACTGTCGTTCACTTGTCTCAGGCCGTGTTATTTTTCTGGCTAGGTTGCCAGCTATTTCCTTTGCCTTCCAGACTTTGATCTCTCCGGATTCGATCAACTGATCGACTACAGCTTCGAAATATTCATCATTCACACCGGCGCTGCTTGCGACGCTGCGAGCATGGAGGGTCATGTGGTTTTGCTGAATACCATCGGTTGAAAGCGATCTAAGAGCTGCAAAATTTTGTGCCAGCCCAACTGATGCCATTATGCCTGCAAGCTCGGAAGCGCTAGGAGAACCAAGCAGACGGTGGTTTATCTTGACGCTAGGATTATTCTCAAGAGATCCGCCTACAGTTCCTACTTTCATTGGAATCGTAATTTCACCGATCAGATCTCCGTGTTCGCCTGGATACCATTCGGTTAATGCTTTGTAGTGACCCTCCTTTGCGGCATAAGCATGGGCGGCGGCTTCGATTGCTCTCCAATCGTTGCCAGTTGCAATTGCTACCGCGTCCACGCCATTCATGATGCCTTTGTTATGGGTTGCTGCTCTGTAGGGATCGACTAGCGCAAGGTCATTAGCAAGCACTATCCCGTCTCTCACCTCTTCACCGGAGAATCCTTTACCTTCAAGATTTATCGTGGGTATCTCAACTTTAACCTTTGCGATAGCTCTGTCCGTTAAGTTAGAAAGAATTCTTAGAAAGACTTTCCCTTGTGTCAGTGTTTCTACAAGCGATGCGACAGCTTCGCACATTGCGTTAACTAAATTAGCCCCCATGGCTTCTCGCGTGTCGACTAGAAGATGCACTACGACCATGTTTCTGGAGTCATGTGTGGCTTTATGCTGATAGACCTCAATATCGAGTACTCCGCCACCTCTAGCTACCATTTTAGGATGCAGACTATTTGCTAATGAAATTATTTCAGATTTCTTCTCTTCGACATTTTTAACGGCAAGTCCAGGGTCGCCTGAAATGACAGACTGTACCTGTCCTATTAATATTGTGTCGACTTCGTTTGTCGTAAAACCGCCACTTAGGCGCGAGATTCTCGCGGCTCCTGAGAGTCCAGCTACGATAGAGGGTTCTTCTACCGCTAGAGGCACCACATAATCCTGATTGTTGATCAGGAAATTAAGAGCAACCCCCATAGGTAAGCCAAAAACCCCCACAACGTTCTCAATCATTTTGTCGGCCACATTGATATTTAGTTGGTGGTCAGAGCTCGTCAGTTGACGAACATCGCTGGATGAAAGGATGCCCTTCTCGTGTAACGCGCTTATTCTTTCAAGAATTGTCATCTTAAAAAAATTGGGGATTCGTGATTTACCTGATGATTCGTTTTTAGGTCGCTTTGACGCCATTAAGGCTCATCTCCATATCAAGGTTTATAAATTTTAGAGCTGCAACTCGCTGACAGAATCTGCTCAAAGCCTCCGATTCGAAACCAAATGCGATACCAACATCGCCGCCACCAGCGCCGCAGGGCTTGTACACCAAACCCAGTTCGGATGCGATTCTATCTAACCTTTGATGCGGAGTGGTAAATATTTTTAACTTTCCAGCGTCATCAAAGTTTTTTAGGCATTCTTTGTAATGGGTTATTGCGTCTAGCGAAAAGCCATCGCCCGTTAATTTATCTGTAGCCGAACAAAGATCGCGAAGTGTTGTTCTTGTTTTTGAATTTTTGATCAATTCAAAATGGGCTAGATGGTCGCGAGTGTTTGAGGATTGCCCCGTCCAGACGGCCCGCCATTGTAGCGCCTCTGGGAGGCTATGAGGAGTTATGCTCAATCCTGGGTTTTTCTGGAAGCTAATTACTCCTCCATGCCAGCTGGTGGCGACATCTATGCCGCTTCCAGATCCCTTTTGCCAATGATGATGTATCGCGAGTGCTTCTTCCAACAACGCTTCCTTGTCGAGCATTTTGGTTAATGCCAAGTAGGTTGCCGTAATTAATGCAGCTGAAGACCCCAAACCAAACTTGCTTTGATCGAAGTAAAATTCCGACGTGTCCGAATGTATGGAAAAGGGGGTGTGATAGTCAGTGAACCCAAGTTGCTTCAAGCAAAGCTCGACAAATTCACTTGTCGGTAAGGTGCAAAAATCTGGTTCAAAGACATGTAGCCCTGGAGTGCTGAAGCCTGAGGACAGAAATCCCCAGCCTGCCTGGGTCGCACTTAAGGATATCCTCGAGAAACGATCTATTGCCATGGATACAGCTGGGGCTCCTTCGAGAACGGCATATTCACCCCACAGAATTATTTTCCCTGGGCTCTGACTTCAATTTTGTATGATTTCGGCTTCATCGCCTATTTCGCAGCTGGTAATGTTCTTGCTGCCTACCACGGAAGCAAGAGCTTCGATTACTTTGGCTTCACTTTCTGGAAGGCATATTGCTTTAACTTGGGGGCCAGCGTCCGTTGTAAAGAATACGGCCTGCCCAGAATTACGCAGTTCACGTATTAGTTGAATACAGGCTAGAGTAGCAGGTGCCCAGTAGATTAGTGGGGGATCACTAGAGATCATTGTTGCGATCATTTTTAAGCAATTTTTTTCTGATAAATCGGCCAGCTTGTCGAAATCTCTATTTCTGATCGCTGTGTGGGCTTCATCGAAATCCTTCTGTGCTTCGTTAACCCATGATTGGTAAAAAGGAGAAGTGAATCGTGTGATCTCCATCCCTTTGCTGGAACCAGTCTTTTTTTTCTCGATATTTATTGTCGCGATGACTATCCGTAGGGGCCAGTAATCACGTTTTACTATTGGCTCGGCCTCCCAGTCTGGACCTTGCAGGCTAACGAATCCTCCATGGATCGAACGGGCTGCGCTGGCCGAGCCTGTCCTTGCGATTGAGGATATTTTTCGTTTAGAAAAGCCCAAGGAGAAGTGAGTGTTTAGGGCGATGGTCAGAGCCGCGAACCCTGCAGCTGAGGAGGCTAGACCAGCGCTGGTTGGGAAATTATTTTTGGTTTCAATCCTAATATTCTTAACGCTATGTGTTTGTCGCAAGGAGCTTAAAAACTGTGAGATCTTTTCGTCTTGCACTGATTTTCCGTTGATGTGAAGAACGTCAGTTTCGCTGGTCGAAATGGTTGTTCTTGTTGTCAATTTGGACAAGGTGATAGAAAGACTCGGAGTAGAGGGAAGATTTAGATCACTATTACTTTTACCCCAGTACTTTATAAGGGCGATGTTTGGATGGGCGAGCGCTGTTGTTGAACGAGTCATTATCGTTAGAATTCTTCTGTTTCTTTCACTATTGTCTGCAGCTTCACAATAAAGTGATCGATTCGCTTCTGAGTAAATGGTAGATCTAAAGCGATGAATGCCATGCCAAGAGGGAACATCCAAAAGCCAAGGATAGGCAAAAAACCAAGAACACCACCGATCATCAACAGAATGCCCAGTAGAGTTCGTAATCCGTAAGGAACCTTTTCTTTAGCCCAAGTAAGTGCATTCAGGGAGGTTATAGCTATATTTCTTTTAAGGCTCACACCTTTGACCAGACTATTATGCGACTGCCGAAGCGTCAGATGACGACAGTATTCCCCTTTTATCAATGCGGTCTTGAAGATTTGGATCAATCGAAGTGAACCGATAACAGCCATCCTCATCGAGCGTTCGAGATAGATGCTCTCGATCCATTAACAGGTGAATATGGGCTATCGCTTCGCCTAAGGCCATCATTTTTTGACGCGGTTCGAGTTTTCTCTCGAACATAATGGGTAGTATGTCCTTGGCGATTTGCGGTTTTTCTGCACAGGCTTGCTCGACCAGAATCATTCTATGTTCGTGATGGTCAATCAGTTCTTGTAGTCGCTCTCGGATACCATAGAACGGAAGATTATGTGCAGGTAGCACGAACGTATTTTCCGCAATGGACATGAAGCGATGATGGGACTCTATCCAACCTTTAAGTGGGTTGGCATTAGGCTCATTTGGATGAACGCTGACGTTTGAGGTGATGACCGGAAGAATTTGGTCTCCAGCAATCATAATCTCTAGTTCTTCACAAAACAGACACGCGTGTTCCGGCGAATGTCCCGAGCCCACCACTATTTTCCAAGAATAATTACCAATGACCAAGACCTGGTCGTGTTGCAGTCTTTCGAATGAAGTTGGTAATCCTGGCATACTCATCGAGTCGGCCGATCGTTTGGCCCACATTTGTCCCAACTGCTCCAGGAAATTTTTCGGCATTCCTGCCCGGGTATAAAAATCCATCCCTGTCCAGGATGAATGGCTATTACCGGAGTTGTTGGCAAAACTTCTTGCTTGGTAATACTCACCATGAGTCATAAAAAAAGGACAGCGAAACTCATTGGTAATCATCTCTGCTAGACCGGTGTGATCCGGGTGCATATGAGTACAAATCACCCCAATCACCGGTTTGTTGCCAAGTTCTGACCTAAAAATATCATGCCACAGTTGCGTTGTTTCTTCGGTCGCCATCCCGGTATCCACCACATACCAGCCTTTTGTGTCTTCTAGCAAATAAAGATTGATGTGCGCTAACGAACCAGGCATTGGCATGGTTAGCCATCGCACGCCTGGTGCTAGTTCAACCGTAGTTCCGGGTTTAGGGTGCTCATCAAAGGGATATCTGAGCTTATTCTCTTTAGTACTCATTATGAACCCTACTATAACAGAATAAGAGTAAATCGCCTGCTGTTGTGATTTTTGCTTTTGAGCGGTCAATTGAGGAAGGGATTTCGCAAGAAAGAATGACCTAAACGACTATTTAGTCAGTGTTTCTCGTAGGATGTATGAGTGGTATTGATTTCGGTATTGATCTCAAAAGTAGTAAGCTAACATTAGGAAATAGTGCAATTGTGAAAACAACATGCTGACGGATCAAAAACCTGCTTCTTTTTTTTCTAGCTCAGAGATTGAGTTACTAAGGACAAAGTCTAGTTTGCGCGGAGTGCTCATGGTCGCTCACTGCTGGGGCGTGATTTTTTGCACTTGGTTGATAGTTGCCAACTGGACCAATCTATTGACCGTACTTGTCGGGATTATGATCATTGGTACCAGACAGCTAGGACTATTTGTTTTAGCACATGAAGCGGCGCACTTTAATTTGTCCACTAGTCGGAAGCTTAACGATTGGTTGATGCAATGGCCTTTGAATCGGGTTTTATTGGGAGGCACAGGCGAGGGGTATCGCAAATATCATATTCAGCATCACGCTTTCACTCAGCAAGAAAACGACCCCGATCTGGTTTTGTCTAAACCCTTTCCCATCAGCGCGAAGTCCCTTAGACGAAAAATCCTGCGCGATTTGACGGGACAAACTGGCGTGAAACTTTATGGCGCTACTATACGAGAGGCGTTTTCAGGGGCAAACGTCTCTGAGTGTTTCAAAACTGGTTTGAGAAGGCTGGGTCCAAATTTGATAATCAACCTAGGCTTTTTTGTTGGTTTCGCGTTTTTTGAGGTTTGGTATCTTTATTTCCTGCTTTGGTGGGTTCCGGCGTTAACTTGGAACCATTTTGTGACTCGAGTGCGGAATATCGGAGAGCATGCTGTTGTACCGGATAACAACGATCGTTTAAGAAATACGCGAACGATAATTACCAATTGGTGGGAACGAGCTTTTATTGCTCCTTATTCCGTTAATTATCATCTGGAACACCACCTGATCGTTAACTGTCCTTGTTATAACTTACGAAAAGCGCATCGAATGCTCATCGGGAAAGGAATCAAAGACAAAATGGAAGTCGTCTATGGTTATCCAAACATGTTTCGAAAAGCCATTGTCGGCTAGTGGAATAAATCGTGCCTGTATTAACGAGTGACGAGATAGATCATTTTTTATCAGAGCGAGAAATTCTGCTAAGAATTGGGGTTAATGGGCTCGACGGGTGTCCCCTGGTAACTCCGGTCTGGTTTATCTACCATGATCAAGCGGTGTATTTTACCCCTCGAGAAAAGTCCATATGGTTCCAGTGCTTGAGGTCTGATGATCGAGTATCACTGTGTATCGATGAAGAAGCTCAACCGTATCGCAAGATACTTATCCAGGGCTCCGCTGAGCTGGTGCACGATGTGGGTGAAGATGACCAATGGCGGGAACTGTATTTATCGATGGCATCCCGTTACGTCCCGGAAGCAGGAGCGCGTGCCTACGTTAACAACACAATAAAGGAACCAAGAGGTCTTTATCGGGTCAATTTAGCGGCTTCGTCTGTGAAAAGTTGGCGCATGCCGGTTGCAGATGAAGATCCAATGGGTATCTGGCATCAACGATATTATCGACCTGAAACTCGATTCTAGGACATAAATAGAGAATCAAAATCTTTGGGTTCATTACTTGTTCGGCTCTCTCTAATGCACTGCGCGAGGATGGGTATTCCTTCTCTGATCGTCTCGTCCTCAAGATGGCCAAAAGCCAATCTTAGATAGGGCACATTTTTAGTTTCGTAATGGAACGCGATACCGGGAAGGTAGTGAACGCCTCTGTCTGATGAAATTTCAGATAACTTTTTCCTGTCGACGTCATCTGGCAGGCGTACCCAGACGAATAGACCGCCTATTGGCTTGGACCATTCGCAAATGTCGGAAAGCTCATTATCTAAGCCGTCCAAGGTCAGATCTCTTTTTGTCTTTAGTACTGGATTGGTATAAGCGGCGTGCTCCCAGATACCATCTTTGTAGAACTCTGCGGTAATGGCGGCGGCTAGATAATTGCTGCCATTGTCATGTCGTCGGGCCAGTATTTTCTCTAGCATAGGTGGTCTGGCGATTAAATAACCCAATCGTAAACCCGGGCCGAGTATTTTGGAGAGAGAGCAAAGATAAATGTGGTTTGGGTTATCGTCTAATGCATAAATTGCAGGCTCTACTTCGCCTTCATAGTGAACATCGGCATAGCAATTATCCTCCACGATGGGAATGTCGTATTTATTTGCTAGATCGATCATTTCCAGTCTGCGACTTTTCGGCATATTAAAACCAGTTGGATTTTGATAGGTGCTGATCGCGTAGATGAACTTGGGCCTCTTTTTTTGTTTATCTAACCTTTTGAGCTCATCTTCCATATGGTCAATACGCATTCCTCCCTCGTCGAGTTTAATTCCGACCATATCCAATTTGAGGCTTCTATAGGCACTAAGTGTTCCAGGATAGTTGAACTCTTCAAGAATCACCGAATCCCCGGGCATTTCTTGAAGTGCTTCAGCGGCAAGTGTAACCGCCTGCATCGAGCCATTGGTTAATAGAAGATGATCAGGGTTAACAGCAACACCCTCTCTTTCTTCCTCTCTCCTAGCCATGGCTTGTCTCATTCCTAAATGACCGAGATCACCTGGGTACTTTGTCAGCTCCTCGGCTTGCTCGCCAATGACTTTGACGGCGGCTTCCTGTAATTTTTCTGTGGGGAATGTTCCTGGGTCAGCTCTTCCCGAGCCGAAGTCGTATTGTATTTGCGCCATGTTTGTTTACCACTGCTACACAAATTTAAGGACCAACGATATTGCTTCGAATTAGTTTAGATCACAAGTTGTAAGGCCGTTGGTTCTTGTCTACCCAGGGACGCCTTAAGTGTTTATTGTGTGAGCCCATTCTGCTATAGATATTGGCTTAGGGAGAATCTTTTTCAGTGAGGAGTTTGGTTATGCATACCGAAAAATCTTTGAATATTTTGACTCAAGAGCAAAAATCAAAGTATGTGAAAGAGGGGTATTTGGGTTTGCCGGGCTTCCTCTCAGAGCAGTGGCTGGAGAGGTTGCGAGCCGTGACAGAGGGTTTTGTTGAAGAAAGTAAAACGCTTACAAAATCAGACAAGCGTTTTGACTTAGAACCAAATCATACAGCCGAAGAGCCGCGAATCAGAAGACTTAATTCGCCAGTTGATTTTCACGAAGAATATTGGGAGTTTGCTAGTAAAGGTCCCTTTGCTGATATAGCTGAAGATCTATTAGGCCCCAATTTTAAATTTCATCATTCGAAATTAAATTTTAAATGGTCGGGCGGTGGTGAAGAAGTTAAATGGCACCAAGACATTCAATTTTGGCCGCACACCAATTATGACGTACTGACTTTGGGTATCTACCTTGAGCCCGTAACAAGCGACATGGCACCCATGGGAATAATACCTGGTAGCCATGAAGGTCCTCTTTATGATCAATATAATGAAAGCGGGCAGTGGACGGGTAATATACGTGATTCAGATTTGTCGAAAATTAATGCTGAAACGGCCGAATATCTGTTTGGCGAGGCCGGTACGGTAACCGTTCACAACTGCCGCAGCATTCATGGGTCGGCTCCAAACCTGACAAATAAAATAAGGCCTCTACTTCTTTGTGCCTATTCTTCTGCCGATGCTCTACCAATTACGAACCTAACCAATGGCGGTCTTCACTCAGAAGAGTTTATTCGGGGAGGTCCGGCGAAATGGGCGCGATTCGATCATCGTCCTGTACTGATGCCACCCGACTGGTCAAAGGTTGGTCACAAATCCATATTCGCCCATCAGCAAAAAGAGGGTAAATGACCTATCAGTTTCCTATCTGTGATACATCAAGAAGCTTTGCAGGTTCGTTCCTGACCAATGAAGAACTTGGGGTTTTGCGCTCGTATTTTTTTGCTGGCGTATTGTTGATTTCTTCCAGTTCCCTGGCTTTGATACCTGAATCTTCGCGCTCTCGAGAAACTTTCCCATAAACAGTGTTTCGTTGAGCGGGGCTTCGATTAAGCATTTGAATCAGCTTACGCATTTCCATCGGTGAAGTTTCCTGACCATGCTGAGTCCCTGCGGCGCGACTGATCGACTCATTCATTAATGTGCCACCGAGATCATTACACCCAGCGTTTAAGCAGGCTTTAATGCCTTCATGTCCCATTTTGACCCAGCTTGCTTGTATGTTTCGAATGGATTTTCCAAAGGCGAGCCTTGCCACTGAATGCATCAAGACCGCCTCTCTAAAGGTAGGACCTTTCCTTGCTTGGCCTTTCAAATACATAGGCGCTTCCATATGTATAAATGGTAATGGCACAAACTCGGTAAACCCTCCCGTTTGTTCTTGAAGCGTTCTGATTCTGATTAGATGTCTAGCCCAATGTTCAAGGCGTTCGACATGCCCATACATAATGGTAGACGTGGTTTTAAAACCGACTTCATGCGCTGCTGCCATTACGTCTAACCACTGTTGAGTATTGATCTTATCGGCGCAGATCACATCCCGAACTTCATCGTCGAGAATTTCTGCGGCGGTTCCCGGCAGCGTACTTAATCCAGCCTCTTTTAAAAGAGATAAATAGTCGACCAAATTCATCTCCATGGTTGCAGCACCTTGCCAGATTTCAAGGGGTGAAAACGCGTGGATATGAATGTCTGGAACGGCTTCTTTCACGGTCCTAAGGATATTAACGTAGGTTTCGCCGGTGTATTCAGGATGAATCCCGCCTTGCATGCAGACCTCGGTTGCTCCTCTTTCCCACGCTTCCTTAGTTCGTCTGCCTATTTCTTCCTCAGATAAGTCATAGGGTCTGCCTCTTAGGTTTTCGGCTAGTTTGCCTTTAGAAAAGGCGCAAAATTGGCATTTGAAATAACATATGTTGGTGTAATTAATGTTTCGATTAACTACGAAACTGACCGAATCACCATTCAATTCTCGCCGGAGTTTGTCGGCCGCCTGCGTTACCGCAGAAAAATCATCGCCTCGGGCTTGGAATAAACGAATGATCTCGTGCTCGTTCAACGATTCATTGTTTGATGATTTATCTAGAATGGTACTAATGTCTTTGGAGACTTTCTTTGGCGCGTTAATTAATGCGCTCATTATCTCGTTAGGTGGCTTCGTTTCTATATCACCGGGTGACCAGTCATCTGTTCTGGGGAATCCTTCAGTATCCACCATATCCGCAATTCGCTCATGTAGATTAGGATGGGTCCAGGAAGCAAAATCTCGTGCATAATCCGGGTATATTGTTAGACGTTCGTCTAGATGTTTCCCTGCAGCGTAGGTTTGCTTTGACAAGTCATCCAGGTGAGGCCATGGGGCTTCTGGATTAACAAAATCAGGAGTGACAGGAGAGACGCCTCCCCAGTCATTGATTCCTGAATTAACGATTTGAGATAGAACTCCTGGACTCAAGTTTGGAGGAGCCTGGACACTCATCTTGGGCCCAAAGATGATCCTCGCGATCCCTATGGTCCATAATAGCTCATTAAGATCAGGCTCAGGTGCATGGACCATTTTGGTTTCGGGTTTAGCACGAAAATTCTGGACTATGATTTCCTGTATATGTCCATATTGGTCCTGGATTCGTCGAATTTTGAGCAGGCTATCTATACGCTCTAAACGAGTTTCGCCAATACCAATCAAGATGCCGGTGGTAAAAGGGATCTTCGCGATTCCGGCGTTCTCAAGAGTTTGCAATCTTACTTCTGGAATTTTGTCCGGAGAGCCATAGTGTGGCATTCCCTTTTCGCACAAACGATCAGACGCAGATTCGAGCATAATTCCCATGGAAGGAGATACTGACTTTAGGTCTTCTAATTCTTCTGGTGAGAGATTGCCTGGATTGAGATGGGGTAATAGCCCGGTTTCTTCGAATACTCTTTGTGCAGCCACTTTGAGGTACTCTGTAGTTGTGCTATAGCCCATCTCGCTAAGCGCTTCGCGGGCCGCCTTGTATCGTAATTCGGGTTTTTCTCCCAGGGTAAACAGCGCCTCTTTGCAGCCCATTTCCGCGCCTTGTTTCGCCTGTTGCAATACTTCATCCAGACTCATGTACGGTGCTATTACCTTTCTAGGTACTTTCGCAAAGGTACAATAATGACAAACGTCTCTACACAAATGAGTGAGTGGGATGAATACTTTGCGGGAGTAGGTTACGACATTGTTGAACCCCTCGTCTCGCAGTTCTGATGCTACGCGTGCTATAGCTCCTGTGTCTGTAAAATTGGCCAGCTCTAATATTTCGGAATCTGAGAGCTTAGAGCCCGATCGAGCTTTTTCTAGCAGTAGGTTACTCATCGTTTTGGCTCCATTGCGTTTTTTCCCATTTCAGATAGGCGGTCAATGATCCCCGATCTGGATAAAAAGGTGCCTGTTTGGCTATGCGGTGATGATTCGAAGAACATCGTTAAATCACTAGGTACGTCTATATCTAGTGAAAAGCATGAATTAGGCACTATGACGGGGGTAATGTTTCTTTCGAATGCGGCCTCCACGTGGGGTCTAAAGCTTTGACCGTCGAAAATATATGGAATAGCCAAAGGAGGAGAGCAGATTAGTCCATTCGTACCAACTTTTTTTGCATCAGGTAATACTGTTACCGTCTGGTGGCTTGAGATTAATGAGTCTAGCTCCTCAGCGTGCACACCGGGCACATCAGCGGGAACCACGAAGACACCCTCTGCGTTGAAATTATTCACTAAATGATGGGTTGCTTGTTCCAAAGCATCAGCCAAGCTAGCTGAGGGCGTTTCTGAAAATCGCTCAGTGTTAAAGGCTTGGGCTAAAGCGTCAGCTTCGGGTGCTCGCGAAACAATTAAAATTTGATCCAGTAAGTTTGAACTGGACAAGGCAGTAAGGACGTCTCTGGCCATAGCCAGCATCAGCGATTTTCTCTCGGAAGCACTCAGGACATTTGCGAGACGTTGTTTGGCCATATCAAACGTCTTTATTGGAACGATAGCCCACATAAAAAGTGCTCCTTCGCCTCTTCAAGGCTTGCTGTTGAAAGAATATCAATGACCCCTATTCGCGCTCCTTGCTTTGCGCAACTGAGTTGTCTTTGACGGAGGGGGAAATAAACTCTTGATAGCGGACCTAGGTCATTTCCTCCAAAAACCTGACGCACTGCTCTGCTAGAGCAATGCGATCTTGCAACGTTAACATGATGGTTTGTGTAACGATAGAAGGAATTGGTATATCTTTAGCCTGTTCATGGTCAGTTTGATCTAACACGAATCCGGACAATAGCGATCCATAGTGTTTCGCAACAGCGGTCGGAGTAGGAGGAACTCCAAGCTCTTGCATCATTTTCGCAGCTGGGCCTTTAATGGCTAATCCTCCAACGATAGGGGAAACAGCGATCACCGGTTTGGATTGGAATACCTCCCGGTATTGAGGAACTGACAGTATTGTATCCACGGAAACATAGGGGTTGGAGGGGCAGATGATAATTCCATCGCACTCATCGAGCCAGGACATCACGACAGGATTAGGATTTGACTTTTCGATCCCTTCGAAGTGGAAATCAATAACAGTTGGTTCGCATTTTTCACGAACGAAATACTCTTGAAATGGCAGCTTTCCGTCAGCCGTATTTACTGTCGTGCTGATTTTATCATTGCTCATTGGCGCTATACGGTGATCGACTCCAAGAGCTTTGCAAAGTTTATCTGCAACGTCTTGAAGGGTCGCTCCCTGGTTTAACATTTGAGTTCTTACGATATGAAGTGCAAGGTCACGATCGCCCAATCTAAACCAGGATTCAGCGCCAAGTGCTTCTAGTTCGGTGATGCAGGCCCAGGTTTCGTTTTCTCTGCCCCAGCCGAGCTCTGGATTATTTGTTCCGGACAACGCGTAAATTAAGCTGTCGAGATCTGGCGATATCTTGAGGCCAAGATGTTGAAAATCGTCTCCAGTATTTACTAGAAAGAGAACCTCATCGGAGGTCAGTACTTTACTCAGCCCGAGGGCTAACTTGGCGCCTCCCACGCCTCCTGTGATGGCGAGGATCTTGGTCATTATCGAAATAGATCCTCGTCCAAGGGACGGTTAATCATTTGCGCAGAATCCTTGTCGCTCGACATGGTGTTGCCGCGGAAAATTACCACGGGGATTTTTTCGATTGTCTCACCCATATAAAGCGTTGCTATTGCTGCGATTGCGTCTGCACGGTTTATCAGCGTCACTTTCAGCTCCCTCCCGTAGAGATCGGTACCTCCTCTATGATCATCCAGCACTTTCAGTCCGGCTGATCCGATAGCTGAACCAATGGTCCCCAATCGCCAGGGTCGATTATGGCTATCAGTAATCAGAACTCCGAGGTTGACCTTATAGTGATTTCCCAGAGCGCTCCGAAGATTCTGAGCGGACGCGTCGGGGTTTTCGGGCAGCAAAAGCGCATGTTCTCCCCCTTGGTGGTCTATGTTGGATTGATCGATACCCGCATTGGCCCCCACGATTCCGAGACGGTGTCGGACGATCAGCACCCCCGGTTTCTTACGCATGATCTCATCGGACTCTCTTAATATGAGCTCAACTAATCTGGGATCCTTTTCTGTTTCGTTTGCTAATTCAATTGCCTCTTGCGAGGGGGTAACCTCAGCCAGATTAATCAATCGATTTTCTGCCTTGGAAACGATTTTTTGGGCTATGCATACAACATCGTCCTCTTGCAATTTAATACCTTGATCATCCAACGATTTTCGGATGACCAGGGCAAGATCATCGCCATTTTCCACCATAGGAACGTTCTCAAGAGATATTATTTGGGGATGGCTATTCATGCTTGCTACCGACTAGGCTTAGTGCCCTTGCCCAATAATCTTAATGCCTGAATGCGAGAGGATTCCGCTTCGATTGATCTGAATCAATATCGAAGTCAGGGCTTCTGCTGCAGCTGCGTTATCGATTGGGCCTGCATGCCAACCGACCATGCCTGCGGCCTCGATCATTTCAATTACCCGTTGACGTGCTGCTTTTTTATTTCCAGCAACCAAGACATCACACTCGATTTGTACATCTTCCTTCAGCAGGTGTGCCGCGATGTTTTGGAAAGCACTGACCACCATAACTTCTTCTCCTAGTAACATCTGAGCGCGTTTGCCGGCCGATCCCTCTGGAGGCAGTTGAACGGTGCCCACTTTGGGAGGCACCAGCGGAACGGTAACATCGATGAGAATCTTGCCTGTCAGATTTTCCCTGACCGAGCTCAAGGTGGACTCCTGGTGTTCGGCTGGCACTGTGAGCACAACAATATCGCCGGCTTTGGCGGCATCAAAATTTTCCATAGCCTCAGCAGGAGTCTCAGGACTGATTTCATGTAGCGCTGTGACGGCTGCTTGAGCCTTTTCCAAAGTTCTGGAGCCAATTACTATTTTGTGGCCGGCCTTTGACCATCTGATTGCCAGGCCAGTTCCCAGATCTCCGGTACCGCCTAAAATGGCTACTGTTTCTTTAGCGTTTGATCCCTCTGACATAACTTACTTCTCTGAAATAAAGAGCGAGATTATGCCGGTTTTGCTCCTTGAAAGAAAAGTGTGACTAAGAGAACCTAGTAGATTTTATTTGGACGACTACGTATGAAAATTGGAGTAATGATCGGTGCTGACGATTCTCAAAGTGGCCTCAATGATGTCATCGACCTTGCGAAAAAGGCCGAGAAACTGGGTTTAGATAGTGTTTGGTTGGCTAATATTTTTTCCCATGATGCGATATCAACGATGGCTTTGGTTGGGAGGGAAACAAACACGATCCGTTTAGGAACTGCTGTTACACCGACTTATCCTCGACACCCGGTGGCCATGGCTCAGCAGGCGCTAACGACGGCTGCGGCCAGTAATAATCGTTTTACACTGGGGATAGGTTTGTCACATAAACTGGTCATAGAAGATATGTTTGGGCTTTCTTATTCCAAACCCATTCGTCACATGAAGGAATATCTTGGTGTGCTGATGCCTTTACTCCGAGGGGAGAGCTCTAATTTTGAGGGCGAGGAATACCGAGTGCAAGGGGTTCAGTTCACCGTTCCTGAGGCGACAGATGTTCCTGTAGTGATTGCGGCTTTAGGCCCGCAGATGTTGAAGTTGGCGGCAGATATGGTCGACGGTACCAATACCTGGATGGTGGGCCCGAATACTATGGAACAACATATTCTTAAGGCTTTTGAAGACGCTGGCAAATCTAACCCGACGGTTGTTGCTGGGCTGCCAATTGTAATGACGAACAAGATTGATGAGGCTAAAGAATCAATAGCCAAGAATTTGACGGTATATGGGCAATTGCCAAGCTATCGTGCGATGTTGGATAGAGAGGGCGTGGAAGGACCGGCCGACCTAGCGCTAGTGGGTGATGAAAATCATTTGTTTGGTCAAATCAAGCGATTTGCTGACATGGGCGTCACTGATTTCAATGCGGCAATCATGGGCGTGGAAGAAGGCGCTTATGATAGAACCATCGAGTTCCTTGCGTCACTTAAGACTTAAGAGGTTGGTAGTTCGGAGCGATACTTTCGACCTTGGTAGTCAGGATCTATCAGATACTTCGGGTGTCTGCCATCAACGTAGCCCATAAACCCAGGGTCATTGATACTGTAGCCCAACAGTTCTTGAACTCTCTCGCTGTAGTTAACCGCGACTTCGGGGGGTACCGAGAGCAGCATACTTTCGATTTGACGCAAATGGGGCGCGCAGTATTGAGGCGTTATTCCTAATCGAGGAGAGGAGGTTTGGTTGGCACCTCCTCGATGCCGAAGTCGTCCATCAAATACGAAGACTGATCCAGCAGGCATACAAGCCTGAGATAACTTATTGGAAGTTGCTTTTGCATCGCCGTTAATATGGCTTTTCGGTATAAATTCCGTCGCTCCGTTTTTTTCTGTGAAATCATCGATTGCCCATATCATGCTTACACCAGTTAGTGTTTCTAAATGGCCAAAATTTTCCTCTTTAGAGGTGTCATCTCGATGTATTGGCTGTGGAGTTTCCCCGGGATGAACGTTGATAGCTAGAGCAGCAGATAACAGATAGTTTTTCGGTAAGAGCTGATCCAGTAATTCCAGCAAAACCGGGTGCTCGATTAATTGTGCGATGCTGGGGGCTTTATCTAATAACGCGTACACGCGTTCTGTCTGATAGCCCTCAAAGTTGTTGCGGCCTAATTTGTCTTTCTGTAGATAAGGGGTTAATTCTCCTCGGATCTTGGATAGCTCTTTCTCTGATAGTAGCCCCTCTATAATGCTGAAGCCCTGTTCGCGGATCGAATCGATTAGTTGACTAATGTCTATTGAATTCAAGATTGGTTGCCCTTTCATCTAAGTCATGGCTAAGTAAATCTATCAAAGGATACTAACCAGAACTGACGAGGGTGTAAAAGATGAGGGATATAAGCGATAAGGTGGCTTGGATTACTGGAGCAGGGACCGGTATAGGTGAGGGAGGCGCTGTCGCACTCGCTGAAGCTGGAGTAAAGGTCGTTCTGTCTGGTCGGCGACAAGATAAGTTAGAAGAGGTGGCTGGTCGGTGTGGGCCCAATGCATCGATCGAAGTACTTGATGTGAGTGACAAAGAGGCCGTTTTTGAGGTGGCGGATCGCATAGTTAAGGACCATGGGAAAATCGATATTCTCGTGGCGAGTGCCGGCATTAATATGAAAAAGCGTAACTGGCATAATGTTTCGTTAGAAGACTGGGATTCAGTCATTCGTATTGATTTGGATGGGGCTTTTTACTGCTGTAAAGCAGTTTTACCCTCGATGAAAGAACAGGGGGATGGGTTAATCATTAACATATCAAGTTGGGCTGGTAAGCATGTGGGTATCGTAACCGGGCCCGCTTACACGGCGGCAAAGCATGCTATGAATGCGATGAATGAAAGTCTGAATATGGAAAATTGTCAGTTTGGCATCCGGGCTTGCGCCATTTGTCCGGGAGAAGTTGCTACACCAATTCTCGACAACCGACCTATTCCAGTCTCGGAGGAAGATCGCTCAAAAATGGTTCAATCAGAAGATTGTGGAGACGTCATTCGATTCTTGGCTGAATTACCGGCCCATGTGTGTATTAATGACCTAACGATAAGCCCGACCTGGAATCGAGGTTATATAGGAGCCCAGCAGACTCAGCTGCCGAACAATTAATTGATGTAGGCCTTCTAGTGTACTTGTCGGAGTGAACTAATTTCTGGCAATACCTCGGTGATTAAGCGTGTGGTTTGCTCAATCATATCCTTTGTGCCTGATGCAATTGGCCTAAGGATGAATTTTTGAGCTCCGGCATCCAGGAACCTATTGGTCAATTCTATGATGTCATCTTTGTTACCGACTGCTATAAGTTCGCTGGGATCTTTCTTAAGACGTTTGCTGAGGACTTCTTTTTGTCGAATGACGATCTTCTCTTTTGGACTTCCGAAGCGAAAAGCAAAGCCTGCGCCAAAATGATCTTCGGGAATGGTTCGGTTTAGCTCCCCGGCTCTCTCTTTAATGCTTTGGATAACCGGTGTGATTGCACCAGGACTTTCGATTCCAGCTTGCCATCCTGTTCCCCATTTCGCGGTTCGTTCGATGGCCTGTTTTGATGAGCCCCCGACCCATAGAGGAAGGGGCGTCTGAATTGGTTTGGGCGAAATGGTGGCGTCATCAAGTTGATAGTATTCACCATTAAAAGACACGTGGTCTTCTGACCATAGTCGAGACATGATTTGGAGTCCTTCGTCGGTTCTTTTACCCCTTCCCTTCGTTTCAGTTCCTGTTGCGGTGTAGTCTCTAGACAAAGCACTTCCTATTCCAAAGGCAGGAAGTAATCGACCTTCACTCAAAAAATCGATTGTTGCACAAGTTTTAGCCATTAAAATGGGGTTTCGTAACCCTAAACTTGCGACGTTCATACCGAACTTGATTTTTGATGTTCGGCCTGCGAGGGCTGCCATAACGCTCATAGTTTCCAGATTAGGAGATGATTCAATAATTCGATCGCTTTGCCAGATAGAGTCCACGCTACCCTCGTCGCACAGATCTACCCATCGCCAGAATCCTTTTGCGTCATCGAAACTGAAATTGGCGATTCCCAATCCTGCGTTAATACCCATTTTTTATCCTTGCACTGCTTATCAAGATAGTTACATCCTTTGGTCGAGCTGGTCCCGCAGTTCGTCACCGAGAGTATTGAGGCTCCAAATCATAAGGATTAGACATGCAGACGGGAATAGAAGCAACCAAGGACTAGTCTCCATATCTGGTACTCCATCGGATATCAGTACGCCCAGGCTCGTTTGAGGTTCTTGGATGCCTAATCCCAAGAAACTGATGAAGCTTTCCGCCAATATGATTGCGGGCACTGTTATGGTTCCATAAATGATCACAGGACTTGTGACATTGGGGATGACGTGGCGTAAAAGAATATCCCTGGTTGAAGCGCCCTGGGCCTCAGCAGCTAAAATGAAAGGGGCACTCTTTAGTTTTATCGTTTGGCCTCTTACGATTCTCGCCATGTCTAACCAATAGATGGCTCCGAGGGCACCAAACAAGAGATAAAGGTTGGACCCAAAAATCACAGTCAAAAGGATGACGATCAGAATAAAGGGAAGACTGTAGAGGACGTCGACAAATCTCATCATCAATTCGTCTACTCTCCCTCCAAGGTAACCCGCTACTGATCCCCAGGCTACCCCTATCGGAATACTCACAAATGTGGCTAATAAACTTACAAACAGTGATATCTGAATGCCAGACATGGTTCTTATGTAGAGATCTCTGCCGACTTGATCTGTTCCAAACCAATGTGCAAGAGAGGGCGCCGTTTCCATGGCGTTGAAGTCCATTTGTTCGAATCCCCACTCCGAGAAGTAGGGTGAGCTGATCGATAAAAATATCAGAGTTGAAAGGGCTAGGCCGGCTAATCTTGATGGCATGGATAGTTTCAGAAATGCTTTACTCATGCGTCTTTGTCTCGGTTTCTAGCCATCTTTGGATCAAATAGCCCGTAACTCAAATCGATGACTAAGTTGAATAAAAGTATCGCTGTTGAGTAAACGATCACCACGCCCATGACCAAGGTATAGTCTCTGTTGATTGCACCCTGCACGAAGTACCGGCCTATTCCTGGGAGATCAAAAATTTGCTCTACAACAACCGAACCTGTAATAAGGCTTGCTGCCGCAGGCCCCAAGAAAGAGAGGACAGGGATCATGGCAGAAGGAAGACAGTGCACTAAAATAATCCTTGATTCAGTGAGCCCCTTAGATCGAGCGGTCATGATGTGCGGCTCGCTTTTTGATTCGATTAGGGATCCTCTCAGTAACCTCGCGATTGCCGCGCTAAAGGGTAAACCCAGAGCGATCGCCGGTAGGATATAGTGGTGAAAAGATAGAGCACCTCCTGCTGGAAACCAAGCTAAGACGACGGCAAAGGTGAGGATCAAAATAGGACTGCTCACAATGGAGGGCACTGCAAGATTGAAATTGTTGATCGACATCAGAAGTCGGTCGGCAAGGTGTCCCTGATTGGCTCCACAAAAAATCCCTAATGAGCACCCGATAGCTAGAGCGAGGAGAAGAGCGAGAAAACCCAGTAGTATGCTGACAGGCAAACCGCTGCTAATCAGTTGCGAGACGCTAAAATCTTTCTGTCTGAAAGAGGGCCCCAGATCGCCTTTCAGTAAATTTTTACAATAGAGGAGAAATTGTTCGCTGAGCGGTTTGTCCAGATGGTAGGCCGCTTTTAGATTATTTTCTATTTCGACTGGTAGGCGCCTTTCCCCATCGAACGGGCCTCCCGGCGCCAACCTGACAAGGAAAAAGACACTGGTAACCACAATGGCGAGCGTGACTATTGAGATGCAAAGTCGGTTGATCAAATACTTTAGCATGAACGAGACTGTCTACTCCCAACGCAAATAACGGGCTTGATGCATGTCTCTTAAATTTTCTGACCATCCTTTTAATTTTTCGTTAACTAACCTGCGGGTTTTAAGTGTATAGAGCGGCACCACTGGATACTCAGTCGTTGAAACCTCTTCGGCTTTCGAAAGAAGTTGATTTCTTTGATTTACATCCGAGGTTGATCTTGCTTGCTTGATCGCATTGTCAAATGATGGATTTGAATATCGACCGTAGTTAACGTCGCCGATTGAAGAATCGAGTAGTTCAAGATAATGCTGAGCGTTATTTTCGCCAACCCAACCAGCCCAGGCGACCTCGAAATCATTTTGGCGTAGTTTACCAAAATGTGTTTTCAGATCGGATTGCTGAAGACTCGCAACGACTCCGATTCGCTTCCACATGCCCATGATTGCGAGGCTAACCTTCTTATTCTCGGCCCCGCTTGCATAGTTGAGGGTGATCTTAAGTGGGATATCCTTGGTGTAGCCTGCATCGCCCAGTAAGGTCTTTGCTTCTGCTAATCTCTCCGATTCTGGTAAATTCTTGTGGGGCACCTCTTTGAAGGAGTAATTGGACACGAGTTCGGGCACGAAGCTAAAAGCAGGTTCATGCCCGTTTCGCAGCACCTTTTCCGTGAGTATGCGTTGATCGATACTCAGCGAAAGTGCCTTTCGAATCTTTTGATCCTGAGTTGGTCCTTTGGTGGTGTTAAAAACCAGATACATCATTGATAGTAAATTGGACAGCCTGAGCGCCTTGGCGTTGCTTTCTCGTAATTCTTCGAGTTTGCCTGCTGGGAAAGAAGCGATGACGTCCAGTTCACCGGTTCTGAATCGGTTGAAACCGCTTTGCTCGCTCGCGACCGGTATGTATTTGAGCGAAGGGATGTAAACTTCGTCAAAAAAATGAGGATTAGATTTCATCTTGACGTGCTCTTGAGGGCTCCAATCCTCCAGGACATATGCTCCATTCGACACCCAGTGTTCTGGCTTAACCCAGTCACTACCCACGTTTT
>JBJKYX010000046.1:0-68931 GCA_045560825.1 Candidatus Azotimanducaceae bacterium | reverse complement strand
CAATTCGTCTCCACCGCGTGGGCCCATCTCAGTCCCCCAAAGCTGCCCAGTTTCTCTACGATACTCCAACCCCTGAGGACTGCGATGTCCGTAGGTCCAAACAGTCTTTTCAGCGCCCTCAACATCAACAAAGGGATTATCAGTAGGAATTCTTCCATCATCGTGAATACGGTGAATTTTTCCTTCCGGATACGATAAATCCTGAACTCGCTCGTAGTAATGCCTGATACCTACACTGATGTAAACAAACCCTTCATCATCAAAAGCGATCCGACCTCCAGCACCCTGGTCAGCCGTTGCTTCCGTGTAGTAGTCCTCCGGGTTTGCTTGCCAAATAACCTCTTCATCTACCCATTTTTCGCTACGTATACGACCACGAACCAGCTTGTTCATGATTCCGCTCTTTCCTCCCGAAGCACAAGATTCGCAGTTATCAGAATAATGCAGATACACCCACCCGTTATGGTCATAGTCAGGATGCAACGCGACATCCATCAGACTGCCCTCAGTCATAATATATGGTTGATCTTCATCGCCCCATCCATTGAGCGTTTCCCAAAGCGCCGACAGCTTAGGCACCGTACCATCAACAATCTCGCTGACAGAGCCGTCAGCCCTCACAATCCTCAGCCCTCTGGTCTTTTCGGTCACCAAAACGCGCCCATCTCTCATTGGAGCAATCGAGAATGGGTGCTTGTGGATTTCACTCGAAAGCACTTCAAGACGAAAATCAACGACCTCAGATTTAATTAGCTCTTCAGGGACCGTTAACTTTTCATCAACTACTTGAAAATCGAAATATTCACTTCTACCGGCTCTCACATCAGCAATATAGATCGCTAACCCCTGAACAACTCCATCAGCTAAATTACCGGTCCAAGCTGGCATACCCTTCTCAGGAAATCCTTTTTGTATACTGACTTTCAGTTCTGCAACTGTTTCGCCATGCTCAAGATCACGCCCCACAAGGGCCGGGCCGATACCGCTACCCCCCTCCAAGCTCTCTCCATGACAGGACGCACAATACTCGACGTAACTGGTAGAAAACCCTTCGTCGCTCAATTCCCCCATACATCCCATCAAAGCCAACAAAACCGACATGCAAACAATCTTCGATAAACAAAATTTATATTTAAAAACCACAGCTAAAACCAGTAACAAGTCGATTCACCTACACTATCAGCTGATTTTCGATTTGACCACTGTAGCTATGGCCTCAAAATCGTTAGTCTGATCTCTTGCTCATAGGTCGTTCCGAGACGAAATATTCTGCCCCATAACCTAAAAAACGGCGCGTAAAAATGCTACAGTCCCCGCTCTATAGAGAAGTCTCTAGAAACACCTAAATGTCCAATTAAACAGGTAAGAACATATGAGAATAATTTTAACAAGTGTTTTGCTATTCACTCTTAGTCAATTTAGCCACGCGGCAAGCGGAGACAACGAATCCATCAGTCTGGTCAAACGACAGCCCGACTCGATCATGACGGTCACTTCGATCAACACAGGCACAGAGAAAACCGTAATCACCGCAAAAGGAAAGATGGGTGAATACGGTAAGGTCTACGTTACCTATAACCTAAGCCTAAATGCTGATCGAACAGGCGGTTTTGTGGATGGCTCTGGTCGTGGAGTTGTAGATGCGAACACGGTCGCAGCAGGTTTCTTTAAGGGTATATGGCGCAGGGAAGGATCAACGATCACTATGCACAACGTCGTCAACATGGCTGATGGAACTCAAAACTTTGACATCATCACCTTTGATGCTCGAAGAGATACTCTCAAGCATGAGGTATATATACTAAAGTAGGCTGTTCTTCTGGACCGGCCTAAAGCCGGTCCAGCTAATCAATAGAATTCTCAAAGCCCGTAAAAAAGCAATTGAACCCAATAAGTTTTTTCTGGAAAGTCGTCAATGCGACCGTTATCGCGTTATCGAAATCACCCCTTCATATGATTCTAAGCAACAACGTCGTAGTCCTCCACGTCAAAGGAAACAAAACAGGAAAGATATATAAGATACCAGTAAGTTTCCTGGAACTAGAACCAGACAAACTATGCTGTGTAACTGACCGAGAAAACATTTGGTGGAAAAACCTAATAGGCTCTCAGTTTAGTAAGACGAGGTTCAAGGGACGGCTGCTGGACTCAACGTTAACTGCGACAATTGATAACCAAGATCAGATTGATGAATACTTAGGTGCTCTGTGCCGACATAGTAGAGTAGATGGATTTTTTGCGAAGGTTAGTTATCAAAACGGCGAGCCTGTAAAACAGGACATAATGACCGCTGCAAGAAAAATGGTTGCCATCACCGTCAGCTTGTAAAAATAACGGTCAAAAACTTAATCCAAAAAAAAGGGGCAAAAGCCCCCTTTTTAAACCAATTAATCCTTTGAAAAATTAAGGAGAAATTTTCTTAGCGATTTTCTGTTGATTCTTCGCAATATCACCCGCATTTTTAAGGATGTTAGCTCTACGCTCCATAATCTTATCGCTGTTTTTCTCGATACGCTTACGGTTCGCTTGCATTTGAGCACTCATCGAATCCATCTTTTTGGAGTTTGCGAGGGCTTGTTTTTGAACGTCCTTGCTTCTTTGCGCATTACGCTTAATCCGCTCAGCATTCCTGGATGGTGTTGCATTAGAAGGCTTGAGGCCATCGGAAATGAGTTTGTTGTTTGCTGCGATTTGCTTGGCGTTGTACTTAACGATACTTTCATTCGCGGACATAATCGTATCGTTGATATCAATGAGCATTTGATTGACAGCGACCATCTTCTCATTGACCGAGAGCACTGCTGAGTTTAGAGAAGCTCGATGCTCGAGAAACTCTAGTGACGCTTCGTTAGTAAGAGACTCCTTGAAGTTCTGCTGAACATCATTTTCCGCGTCGATGTTTGCAATTATCGCTTTCCTGTTTCTGAAAACATCGTCTGTATTGTGATTAGCGAGCTGCCTATTACCCATGAACGCCGCTGTGTAGTTTTTAAGAATCAAAGCTCGATTCTCTTCTATTATTGAACGTGTTGCATACGCCTTAGCTCTATTTGATGTCACAGTGCCTTCCACTTCAAATATTGCTCGACGATTTTTCTTTATATTTTTTCTATTAGTCGCTGATGTAGCCATGGCTTAAAACCTTTTCCGTAGTTAGTTTGAGTCCTACCTAAGATCAATTACTCAAGCAGATGTAAACTTTTGACGTATTGTTAATCAAAGTCAAACGAAAGATTTTTTTAAAGCCATTGATTTTTTCAATATTTCTCGAACCAAAAAATCAATTTTGGTCTTTGCATTATTGGCCATCATTAAATTACTGGAGCAGGATATCGCCCTTTCATCCCAACTAACAAAATATCGGTTAAACTGCTTAAAAAGATTACGGAGGAATTAAGAGAGTGGCACATCAAAAATCGATGGGGATAACCTTTGGAAGTTTAGGAGTTCTTGGACCTAAAGCTATAACCAACATAGCCAGTAAAGCTCAAGCTCTTGGTTATCGATCAATCTGGACCGTAGAGGCTACGGGCACTGATGCCCTAACAATGCTAGGAGCTGTTAGTCAGACCGCTCCCCAATCTAGACCTAGGGACAGGAATTATCCCGATACAAATCAGAAGCCCGGCACTGGCCGCTATGTCCGCAGCCACTCTTCAAGCCTTAAACCCTGATGTGGATGTCTGGCTGGGAGTTGGAGTTTCGGCCCCAGGTATTCTCAATCAGCATGGCGTACCAATAACAAGCAAACCCATCGGTATAATGAGGGAGTACGTAGCCTTATTTCGCGAGTGTCTATCTGGCGAATCCGTTACATTTGAAGGCGATCATTTTCAGACCAAACGTTTTCGTTTAGGCATGCGCTTGGGAGAACGCAAACCTAAAATTGTGATGGCAGCTCTGAACCCCCAGATGTTGAAGTTGGCCGGTGAAATTGCAGACGGTGTCTTACTCAACTATTTACCTTCCTCTCACGTTCAGCCATCCATCGATCAAGTACGAAAAGGGGGGCAAGCAAAAATTTTTGCCTATGTTCACGCTTCGGTCACGGAGTTCGAACGCGGCGCCAAGTCAGCCAAAAGGGATCTGTTTAACTACGTTATGGCTGACGGTTACGCGAAAATGTTTAAAGAAGCCGGCTTCGGTGAAGAAGTCGACCAAATCAGGACGCTTCAGAAACAAAAAGACCGCGAAGGTGCCGTCGACGCTGTTTCCGAAAAAATGATTCAAGCAATCGACTTTATTGGATCCAAGAACGAGGTAACACAATTTGTGAAGTCTTACATAGATGCGGGCGTAGAACATCCGATTCTAATGCCTATGCCCTGGGGAGATGACAGGATGGCTGTAACTCAAGCGACTATGGAAGCGTCAATTGCTGCTACTCAATCAAACTAGACGAAGCCAACACCCATGTTCAAGTATGAAAATATAACTCCTAAGTTAGGCATTGAGTTAACGGATGATCCCCAACTTACAGAGTTCACCGATAGTGAGGTTATTCATCTTAACGAGTTGGCTGCCGAATTCGGTGTCGTCGTCGCTCGTAATCAGGCCATGACAATGGACCAGCAAGCAGCTTTTGCTCACAAGCTGGGCACCCCATTGACCACCCCGATCAACAAAAATGGTGTCCCGGATGAGCTCATTGTGATCAAAGCCAACGAACACTCTAAACGAGTAGCAGGCGAAGGTTGGCACTCAGACGTATCAAGTAATGCTCAACCGCCCGGGAGATCGATGCTTCGTATGGAAACAGTGCCCGAGTCTGGAGGAGACACCTTATTTGCCAATATGGTGGAAGCTTTGGCTACTCTGTCTCCTAAAATGCAAATCTTTCTCAAAGAGCTGACCGCTCGACATGATCCTCGAGGTCACTACCTCTACCTCAGTGGAGCCAAAACTTTAGACGAGCTGCCTTCGGCGATACACCCGGTAGTAAGAACCCATCCAATCTCAGGCAAAGAGGCGCTCTATGTTAACGATGGCTTCGTCGGAAAAATTGTAGAACTCTCGGATTCCGAAAGTAATGCGCTACTCAAAATGCTTTACGATCACATCGCATATTCAGTCAACATTCAATGTCGAGTGCGTTGGGAACCAGACACTGTAGTATTTTGGGATAATCGGATCGTGCAACACCACGCTGCTTTTGATTACTCACCCGCAGTTAGAAAGGGTTATAGAGCAACCATCCAGGGCGAAGCACCGACACTTTTATAAGCCTAGAACGAGATTACACCGTACTTATGGATTTTGGGGTGTAACAAGAATCATTTGACGCTCTTTTCTCTTTCCAGATAACCAGGAAAAGAACTCAAAGACATAAAATTGCAGACCATACTTTGACCTGAAAAGTCGAATCATATCCTTAGACTCGGTAACGAGCTCCGCGGTAGCTGAATTCCAATCTCCTTTTAACCGTCCCTTCCAATCGCAAATAGCAATCCGAGTAGAATTAAAATTGCGCAAACGTTTAACCTTTCCAGATTTCACGTTTGCTAGAACATAATAGGCATCACTCAAGGATTCCATAGCGAACCAGACAGGTGTATCTACATAGGACCCATCTCTCTTTAGAGTGCCCAGATTGAAATATTTCTCATCATCCGAAATCAAAGCTTCTAACTCCAAAAAAAGTGTCTAAATTAAATAACACAAAGAGGTCGGAGCAGGCTCGAGCCTCTCGACTCGAGCCATTTAGAATCGATCGCTAACCTACTCTTCTTTACCACCCACGCTTACGTATAGAGATGTGTTGCCGCTTTGACATTCAACAAGTTCCCCATAAATAGACGCACTCGCCTGTCTCATTCCACTTTTTATAGCTCTGTCATAATTTTTTCCACGCTCAGCAAGAGAAGAGTTGCTCGTCACTTGAACGTAGTCAGCCGTGAACGAATTACTCTGACCTCCCAATGGAAACCAGCGCAACATCCCGCCAGTTATGCCTACCTTCTGAGCCAGAGCATTCATTTTCGCGTCTGCCATCATCATTTGTTCCATGGTAGCTCCTTCCTTCATACTGCATGACTGAAAACTTACAGTGCCCTCTTCCGGAACACTGTCACCCCCACTCATAACCATCATCGCTGCCCATTGGCCCTGACTGTCACAATCTAAGACCTCTAAAAACTCGTCGTTGAGCTTAGCTCCTTTAGTTCGCATCTCGTCTTGGGTCGTCCCCTGTGCTTCAAAATTTGGGGACATCCCAACCCAGTAGACCTCATATTGGTTGTCTGAGTTTCTGTAATAGGGTGTCAGCACATAGCCTTGATAAGGCATGGAAAAGTTTTTACTAGCAAATTTATCCCATTTTTTTGAAACACCTAGAAGGTCTTCAAGCGTTTTCCCGTCATTATATTTGCAGGCATAAGTTTCTATACCAAAGATGGCCGGTGCGTGATCGTCCGCTATCGCTCCAAAGCTAAGCAGGGATAGTCCAATTGCCGATAGTAATTTTTTCATTGTTATTCCTTGTTCTTATAATGTTTATCAACGACCAGTAGCATAGGCCGTCGCCGACGAGCTTATAACGAAACACCAATTCGGCATACTATTAATGAGAGAAATCTTGAGCTAGAAAACGCTTAACCAACAAGAGTGGGCGCCATCAATTAAACCATCATTTCACAGGGTCTATCGGCGTTGGGCACTGCGTTTCGGACTCGATAATCTCTGAGGCCATCAAACACAAGTCTTCTCGGTAGACTTCGGAATAGACCTGAATACCGGTTGGCAGTCCATCAGAGACACCCATTGGAAGAGCCACCGAGGGAAGTCCCAAAGCATTCCCAGGTGTAATGAAAGCCCAGCTTTCTCTGAGTAGCTCAACTCCCTTATCAGGATCAAGGTCACTATCAATAGGCCATGGTAAGTTAGCCCAAGTCGGGCCGATCGCAACCGTATAGTCAGTTAAAAAGGCAGACCATAACCTTCTAAGCCTTCGACGTTCTATCAGCGCCTCGTCCAAGGTCAACGATTGAACATCATGAACAGTCAACATCCTCTCCAAATAGGCGGCGGTCTCCGGCTTAACCACTTCAGCTAAACCATCGAGGGTCGAACTGCCCATCACAATCTTTCCCCAGACTTCATGCACTCTATCCAGCTCGGGGGCTTTGACATAATCAACGCTCCAACCCTTATCCTGGAGGATTCTTCCTGCTCGCTCGATTTCATTCTTAGTTGCCGAAGGGATCTGGCAACCTTCTATCTCGCTAATCAAAGCAGCCTTTGGAGAATCTGGGACTCTACCCTCAAGCGGCACATCCACTGACTGGGGATCATCAATATGCCGGCCCGCAAGAACCGAAAGGCCAACCCGAAGATCGTTCACCGAACGAGCCATAGGCCCATCTGTCAAAAATGTACTCGAAATCCCCATATCGACGGGCTCTATTGAAAGAACGAACGGCACTCGACCGATCGAAGGTTTTAGCGCAGCAACACCACAGCAATAAGCAGGATTACGTAAAGAGCCCCCGATGTCGTTACCAAGACCAAACGGTGTCATCCCTGTCGCCAGTGCTGCGGCTTCCCCTCCACTAGATCCTCCCGGCGTCAGCGCAGCATTCCAGGGATTGAAGGTTCGTCCCCGCAAGGGATTGTCAGTGTCCAAACGAGCACCCATCTCAGGTAGGTTGGTTCTTCCTATAGGAATCGCGCCGGCCGCGATCATTCGGTCTACGATCGGCGCGTTACGCTCCGGCATCGCCTCGGCATTTACGGCTAAACCTTGGGTAGTGGGAGTTCCCAACAAATCGATATTCTCTTTAATGGTAATTGGTACCCCATGAAAGGGCCTCATTTTGTCTTCTTCAGAAGCACTATCCGCCTGCTCTGCCGCTTTGAGCGCGGACTCTCCGAGAATCACAGTGATCGCATTAACATCAGAGTTTACCTCTTCGATGCGATCAAGATGAGCTCGAACCACCTCCTCGCTAGATGTGTCACCCGTTCTGATTAAGTTCGCTAATTGAGTAGCAGATTGCGCGCACAGCTTATTCATATCATTCACCTCATCCCTTACTTTTAAATCACCTCAACGGACCTTCAGCATCCAAATGAATCAGGTCCACCCCAGCTCGTTCAACGCCCAAGGTGCGTTCCAGACTTTAGTCATAGACATCACCGCGTCATTCTGATCCATCATAATCGCATAAAAATAATCGGTGTTTGTCGACTGATTAGTAGGAGGCACCGGACCGCCCTCACCGACGTGAGTCGCGTGAAAAGTAGCAAAAAACAACGCACAACGTTTGTCTTCATCCCAAGCACTACTATGTAGTGTATAACTTGCCCCTTTTAACGTTTCACCGCCCATTTGCTTCATCCACTCCGCATAATCTTTGACCGTTTTAATATCAACAATGGGTTCACTTTGAGCAGCAAACACCGCGTCATCAGCGACAAAATTTTGGCAGCCATCCCACCCTTCACCTGCTTCACAGGCCTCAAAAAATTGCTTTGCTACTTTAAAACCACTCATAGTTTCTCCTTTTATTTTTATTTCAGTCGTTAGCGTCTTGAAGACCGATCATTCTTCTCACGATCTCATCTTCATAGCATCTGGGTATCTCGTGCCCAGCCTTGTCCAACGTCATGAGCTCGCAACCCGAAATAGTCTCTGCAAGACTAACGCCATGCTCGTAGGGCAGAATAGGGTCTTCGGTACCATGGATCACTAGCGTCGGTATTTTTGTTCTTGCAAGCAAGGGCCTGCGATCGGACGGGGAAGAATTATCGATCGCCAGGGGATGATTCATTGCCGCCGACAGATCAATTGCTTGATCAACTTCGACCGTCGCGATCTCTCGCTGTAAGTCTGAATCAAACTCTTCAGCCGTGCCGGCGAGCATACGGAACTGCTCGATTTTCCGCTCGATCATCTCTTCACGTGATCCTGGAGGCGACGACAGCAAGCTAATCGACTTCTCCATCCAGTCTGGATCTGGCCCTGGTAAATCTCCCGCGCTCAGTCCTTCATCGGTAGTGCCCGACAGAGGAGTCGACATAATTAAGGTTGCCGTGCGTAAACGAGGAGCATGCTGCAACATCAAGGTCTGGACTATCATCCCTCCCATGGAGGCTCCGGCCACATGACCATTTTCTACTTCGTAAGCGTCCATGACAGCGATAGCATCCGATGCCATATCTTCAAGATTGTAAGGGTGTTCGTTAAAATCTACGCAAGTCGTTTTACCGGTATCGCGATTGTCATAACGAATAACAAACCGTCCCTGATCTAAAAACTTATTGATAAACCGTTCAGGCCAGTAAATACCGGGCGCTGTCGCACCCATTATCAAAATAAGTGGAACGCCTTCTTTATCTCCGAAGGATTCCGTCCTTATTGTTACTCCATTAGCTTCGACCATTTTATCCGTCATAACAAACCTCATAGATCAAATCACATAAGGTTGGATCGAAACACATTACCAAGTATCGATCCAGCCACGTTTCTTGTGGTTTCTCACCGGCACAGGCGGCAAAGAATCAAGACCCATCACTAACCAGTTTCGAGTCTCTGCTGGATCAATCACATCATCCACTTCCAACACCGTGGCTGCGTTGAGCGCTCTTGACCATGCATAAGCATCGGCCACCATCTTTTCATAGCGCGCCTTACGCTCAGAGATATCCTCGATAGCCGCCAATTCAGCGCGACGACCCAGCTTGATCATGCCCTCTAATCCCATACCTGCAAACTCACCGGTAGGCCAACTAATCGAGAAAAACGTTTCGTCAAAACTTCCGGTCGCCATCGCTAATGCACCGAGCCCATAGGATTTTCTCAGAACAACCAAAAAGTATGGAACGGTTATGTTGGCTCCTGCGACATACATTCGCCCGCAATGTCTGATCAACGCGGTTTTTTCCGCTTCAGGGCCAACCATATTCCCAGGCGTATCTACCAAAGACAGAATCGGTATATCGAAGGCATCACAAAGCTGCATGAACCGAGCCGCCTTATCCGCTCCTTCCGAATCAATTGCCCCGCCTGTAGGCGAATTCGAGTTATTCGCGACCACGCCCACGGCCTTTCCTTCAATTCGGATAAAAGCAGTCACCATAGACAGACCAAACTTCGGACGAAGCTCAAGCATAGAGCCTTCATCTGCTAGGGTTTCTATAACACTCCTTATGCTATATACCGCCCTGCGATTCTCTGGAACGATATGACGAAGAATTCTTTGGTCGTTCTCTGTCCAACTTTTTACTGGGCCCTGGAAATACGACAAGTATTTTTTTGCGACAGCAGTCGCTTCTACTTCATCTTCTACCAAAATATCTATTACGCCATTGGGCTCCTGTATTTCTACTGGCCCAACCTCAGACGGTGCATACGCCCCAAGACCACCACCTTCAATCATAGCCGGGCCACCGATACCTAAACTTGAGTCTTTGGTCGCAATAATCACATCACACGCGCCAAGCAAGACCACGTTACCAGCAAAACAATAACCAGAATTTACTCCGACGATCGGCACCAAGCCAGACAACTTACCGAGTTCTCTCCAGGTCCGAACATTTAAACCTCCAACCGAGCTCACATTGGGTCCGCTGTCGCTGCGTGGACCACCGTAGGTCCGACCTCCCCCACCTTCTGTATACAAAACCACTGGCAGTTTATATCTTTCAGCTATACCGAACATACGGTCCTGTTTCTGGTGGTTTTTATTTCCCTGAGTACCAGCTAGTACCGAGTAGTCATAAGACATAGCGATACATCGTGCATTATCTTTGCCGACAAGCTCACCATTAATCCTCCCTACACCCATGACCATCGCATCGGCAGCCGTTCGCTTAACCCGCTCCTCAAGCTCTTCGGTTGTATCGTTCCTGTATCGGGCTGCCGTAACCAAAGGCCCATATTCAAAAAACGACCCATCGTCACAAAGATCCAGGATATTTTCCCGAGCCGTGCGTTTACCTGCTTCATGCCTCTTTTCTGCTGCCTCGACCCTAGAATCATCGCGTGTCAACTCATGAAAGTGATTGACCTCGGCCACATCAGGCCGAATCTCATCCAAGTCTTGCGACTCACCAGAATCATATTCTCCTTCGACATCAAGCGGCTCGATGAACATGATCGGTGTCGATTCAAATATTGTATCTCCAACATCTAGGGCTAGCTCTCTCACAACCCCAGAAATTTCGGACTTGATCACGTGCTCCATCTTCAAAGCTTCCATCACCGCTACCGGCTGGTTCTTCTGAACCTCGTCTCCTACCGCGACGGAGAACTCTATGACCATCCCTTGAAGAGGCGCTAGCACCGATATAGTTCCTGACGGACCTGCGACCTCAGAGGACGCAATCTCTTGTGTCTTAGCTTCTGCAGCCGGTCCTTTAAGAGCAAGAACAGCAAGCGGGTCATCAGGATCAACCTCCGATCCCGCTTTTTCGAGTTCTCTCTCTGGAGGCACAAAATATTTACCAGGTTCTTCTTCTGCAGCAAGTAATTCAATGATGTTCTCTTCGACGAACAAGGTGTGTATACCAGACTCGGAAAACGGAGCATTTTTCAGAATGGACTGTAAAAACGAAATATTGGTAGGCGCTCCTTCTATCTTAAATTCAGACAAAGCTCTTCGCGCGCGCAGAAGGGCGCGTTCAACTTCATCTGAGTGAACAACCAGCTTAGCCAAAAGCGAGTCGTACAAGACGCTAGTCGAGTACCCGTTATAGCCAAAACCGTCCAAACGTATTCCTGGTCCAGATGGCGGCTCATAGCTAGTCAGCACACCTCCACCGGGAATCGAGGTGCCGTCTTCATTCATTTTTTCTAGATTAACTCGTACTTGGACGGCAACGCCCTTGGACTCTCCGATAAGCTCCTGTGTCAGTGCGATCTCATCAAGATTCTCCCCTCCGGCTAATCTGAGCTGCAACGCGACAAGATCCAATCCTGTGACCTCTTCGGTAACCGTATGTTCGACTTGCAGTCTTGCGTTCGCTTCCATAAAAACAAAGCGGTCAATACCTTCATCATCAGCACCAACGAGAAATTCAATAGTCCCGACACCTTCGTAATGAGCCGCAAGAGCTATCCGTTGTGCCGACTCAAGCATCGAGGTTCGAATTTCTTTGGACAATCCAAACGCTGGAGCAATCTCGACCAATTTCTGCCGTTGACGCTGCAGACTGCACTCTCGATCCCATAAGTGGACCACCCTCTCGCCGTCACCGACAATCTGAACTTCAACGTGCTTTGCCGGATAAAGCATCTCTTCGAGATAAAGATCACCTGAACCGAAAGCCTTTTGAGCTTCTGAGGTCGCTCTCGCGTAAGCTTCTTCCAACTCAGTTTTCGCTCGGACAGGTCTCATTCCGCGCCCCCCGCCCCCAGCGATAGCTTTAATCATTACCGCCGCCCCCGCTCCCAAACTGTCATAAAAAGCTTTCGCTTCTTCCAAGGTCGTTGCTTGATTAGTGCCTTTCAAGACGGGAACCTCGCTAGCGATCGCGAGATTTCTTGCTTGGGCCTTATCACCAAATTGGCCAAGTGTCTCAGGAGAGGGCCCCACAAAGCGTATGCCCGCCTCGGCGCACAACTTTGAGAACTCTGCAGATTCGCTAAGAAAGCCATAGCCAGGGTGAATCGCATCGCAACCTGTCTCATTTGCAACTTGAATCAGGTTTTCGGCATTGAGATAGGCTGCGACGCCAGCTTGTCCTAAATTAACAGCGCTCTCACTATGACGAGTATGCAAAGATAGATGATCGTCTTCTGAAAACACGCTCACCGTTTTTATGCCCATATCCGATGCAGTGCGCGCGATCCTAATGGCGATCTCGCCCCTATTGGCGATTAGCAATCTCTCAAGCATAGTCCCCCCCTCAAAAATGTATCTCCCAGCCTGCTTAAAGCTACAACGTGCTCAACCGGACGAAATTCGGTCGAAAACCGATAAACCCATCATCTGCTTTGATCGGGCCTTAACCACAAAACACCCCAAGAAAAATACCTTTAATCCATAACGGCGCTGACGCTTACTTGTGCAACGGCCGAAGGATCCGAATCAGGTGTGTCCCCTATATAACGAAGCGTGACAAAACCAAAAAACATTTCATGCATGGTTTGCAGTCCAAAGAAAACGGGTTTAGATGAGTCCGGGTTTGCAGGATTACGATCCGAGTTGTCCATTGCTCCTTTCGCAACCAACTTAGTCCCTGCGGGTAAGAATATCGGCTCTTGAGGACGATAACTGTATTGCCAGTTAAAATTGTATTTTGGAACGGAAAGCAGCACCTCAGAGCTTCCATCGGGATAGAAGGCCTCGTAGCTCATGTATTTCCCTCGAAAATGCATGTGAGGGGTAAACTGATAGAGAAGCGCGTCTCGCTCAATCTCCTGCGTTGCCTCTAGTTTGTGTTCTTTAGCCCCGGGCGGAATCATAAATCTACGTTGCCCAACGACGTCTCCAGACATCACATAAGCAGGCGGCTTTTTATGCAAAAAGATACCTACCTTGGTCGCATCCACCGCCTCTCGTCCCGAGGTGGTGTAATGCATCTGCAATAGCAAATTCGATCCGCGCGGAATCAGTCGACCGCTATCCTCACCGAAGTAATCGGGCTGTCTACCAGGCGCAAAGCCAGCGATGTTCTGCCCTGAGCCAGCTGAACTGGCCTTTGCCGTTTTATCAGCTGGGCTCGTCAAATAAGCAATCACATGGTGCAGTACTTCTCTATCTCCCGGCAAAAATTCCATGCCACTTATCCAAACGTCTTCATCTAGGTTCAAAGGCACAGGCACATAACGATAATCAATAACTCCAGTCGCAGGGATTGATTGAGAAGGAACCTCCAACACGATGTCCGGCTCACCAAGACTGAACTTTTGAACCTCAGCCTCGATATCTGTTAACGGATCGGAATTACCATCTTTGGGAGATCCTGAGTCAATCCAACGGACCAAACGTTTTCGCTCTTCGACCGTCAAACCGGGTACATTTTCTATAGGTCTTCCGACATGCGGGTCTATTTGTCCAGGAGGCATACGCTGAGTCAAAACGACCTCCCGAATCATCGGAGAAAATCCTTTGATCATTTGATGGCTGGACATAGCCCATGGCGCAATGGCCCCTTCCCTATGACACTTCACACAGTTTTCTTTTAAAATCGGAACCACTTCATCGGTGTAGGAGACCGAGTCTTTTTCATCAGAAGATGACTCAAACACAATTTCAGGACCTAGGCTTGAATTTCCCTTCGGCTCAGAATCTTGACCAGCAAGTACTTTCTGTAACGATGCCTCCAAACCATCGATGTCCCCACGGTGAAGCACGCGTCTATTCTCTGCATCAATAACTAAAACTTCTCCCAACCTCGAGATAGAAAGATCTCGAGAGACGATCTGCGTCTCATCCAGCAGCACAGGCACGCTCGCCTCTTTATTTCTCATCTGCTCTGCGACTGAATCTCGTGAATCCTGGGAGAAAGTATTGATCATAAAAAACACAACTTGATCATCACCATATTGGGATTGAAGTTTTTCAAATCGATCGATGTCAGAATTTGCGCCAGAATATTCAACCCCGTGACTGTACAAAACAATCCCACGCTGGTCTCCGTAATAGGAAAGCTGATGAAACTTTCCCGTATGATCCAGCAAAGCAAAATCCTCCACACGCTGATCAATATCAGCCGATAAAGCCGAACTCAATAAAAGCCAAAACCAAAAAACTGCAACGTTCAAAGCCTTCATAAATTTTCCATGTGAAATTAAGTTAGCACTGGTTTAGGATACCGTGCTCCTGATTTTTTTCACTAACAGATTAAATAAAAGCATGGAAAATTGGGTCGAGAAACTCATAGCCCGGCGCTACCTCCTTGCGCTAACAACACTCATCATAACGATGTTCATGAGCTTTGGAGCACAGCACGCATCCATGGAAGCCACGGATCAAACGCTGCTAAGCGAAGACGATCCCTATCGAGAAGAAGTTAAACAAGCTCGCGAAGATTTCCCTCCCACCACCGGCGTGCTTTTTGCTTTTAAATCTGGCTCCCAGGGCGTATTCAACAAAGAAACGCTAACCGCCATGGCTGAGTTGAACCGTCGTTTTGCTCAAGTTAAACACGCGGTTTCAGTTCAATCTTTGATCAATTTTCGGATGAGCGCAATTGATCAAGATTCTTATGGAAGGGATTATCTGGTCCCCGCGCTCGAATCGGTCGATGAGGAAAAGATCCAAGAGATAAAATCGATCGCGCTGGCAGACGAAGACCTGACCAAAAGCATACTGTCCTCTGATGGTCAGCTCGCACTAGCCAATATTCGCTATAAGGATAACGAAGACTCCCAAAAATCGAGGGTTGAGGTCGCAGATTCTATCCTTGCGCTTCGCGACTCACTGAGAGCCAAATACCCAAACACCCAAGTTTACGCCGTAGGCGGACCTCTGTTTGAGAAGGCAAGCCTTGATTCAAGAGAAGCGGACAACATGCTATACGGTATCGCTTTTGGCCTAGGTCTGGCCCTTTTTTGGATTTGCTTGAAGTCTTTCTCTTTTTCGATCGCACTGCTGAGTATCGCAGCGGCGACCTTCGGCGCGACTTTAGGAACCTACGGATGGCTAGAAATTCCACTGAATCAGATTTCGAGCCTTGGTCCTTTAGTCGTTGTGGTCGTGGCAATAGCAGACGGGATACATATTTTGGCCGCCTATGTTCAAGGACTGCATCAAGGACTCGCCAAATTGGACTCAATGAGAAAAAGCCTCGAGATTAATTTACGACCCGTAACGCTTGCGACCATCACCACAGCTATGGGGTTTTTAAGCCTAAACTACTCGTCATCACCAGGTATTTACGGATTTGGAAACCTCGTTGCTATCGGCGTTTGTTGGGCCTATGTGATCTCGATATTCTTGTTACCCACGCTGATTCTTTTACTGCCAACTAACAAAATACCTCGTCCTCTTGGGGTCAAAGCGTTCATTGAACAAATCAAGAAAATCGTCGCAAATCATGGAAACCTGACCTTTAGAGTGGGCGCCGTCATCATCATAAGTACTCTCGCTCTACTGCCTTTAAACAAACTCGACTTTGATCGGTTCGCCTTTATAGATGAGGATTCGGATTTCCACCTGGTCTACGAGTTACTTAAAGAAAAAATCGGCAACGATCAAGCCCTAGCCTATAGCATCGACAGCAACGAATATTACGGAATCACGCAGGTGGACTTCCTGCAAGAAGTGAATGAGCTGGCAATCTGGCTGGAGCAACAACCCGAGGCCAGTTTCGTAACAACCTACACCGACTACCTGCGCAGCAGAAATAAAGATGAACATGACGACGACGAAGCTTACGATAGGTTACCCACCGACCAACTCCAGATCATCGATTACCTGGTTGGATATCAACTGATTCAGGAAATAGAGCCAAGCTTACAACCGATTTTCAACTCCGATTATTCAGCTGTCCGATTTATCGTTGGCACATCAAACCTCTCTAATCGTGAGCTCATCGCTTTCAATGAGCGTATTGACACCTGGATTGCTGACAACATATCGAAAAAATATAAAGTCCTACATGGCGACAACAGCATTCTGTTTGCTCGCCTAAACACAAAAATCACAGTAGAACTACTACAAGGTTTCAGTCTGAGTTTCGCCTTCATTACTTTGACCATGATAATCGGGCTCAAAAGTTTGCGTTATGGTCTATTAAGCATCATTCCGAACCTATTCCCTGCCACCATCGTTTTCGGTGTTTGGGGGTTATTGGTAGGAGAATTAAGCCCTTATATTCTAATGCTCTTCTCGATCAGTATTGGTTTGGTCGTTGACGACTCGGTCCACGTCCTGAGCAAATACATTCGCGCCAAAAAAGACGGTCTCAATCCAGAAGAAGCAGTCCAATATTCTCTGGAACGAGCGGGTTCTGCCATAACAATCACGACCTTAGCTTTGGCTATTGGAACTTGTATCCTAGTTTTTTCCAGCACCATATATTTTCAGAGCGTCGCCCAAATGCTTACGCCAATCATTGTGATGGCCTTGATACTGGATCTCTTTTTCCTACCACCTTTGTTAGTTAAATTTGACAGGTGGTACGATCAACGAAGAACTGAATCGACTCCTTCGATTAAGAACCTAGAAACCACTAGTTAGCCCAGTAGTCTGCTGTTCCGGCCAGCCACTTCATAAGGCCGGCATTAACCTCCATTGGTTTTTCCTGCGCCATCCAGTGCCCAGATTTAACGTATATCTCAACCAGATCCGGACAATTTTTGCGCATTGGTTCAGCTAGCGTCGAGTTAACAGTCTGACAAACGAAATCGTATTCGCCGTGGAAAAAGAGAACAGGCATGTCCAATCTTTTGTCTCCTGACAATTCTTGGGAGTAAGCGTAGTTCTTATCGTGATTCATATACCAGGAATTGGCGCCAAAAAAGCCGTTTCGGCTAAGCGCAGCCGCAAAGGTCTTTGCATCCTCGGAAGAAATGACGTCGAGGTCAATCGGTAGGTCAGGCGGTCCATCCTGTCCGAACCAGCCACCATTTTTCCGAGTAACCGCTGTACCTGCCGGTTTACCCACTCCTTCAGGGCTACCTTTACGGAACAGAGCCTTCACTAGACGATAAGGGTCTACTTCCATCTCACTCTGTGCCACCTCAAATGATTCTTGATAAAAGTACTGATAATCCCACTGACCTTTGGGATATTCCGCTTCAGGGTAGATATCTCTGTTCACGTGAGGAATCAAAGCCTCGACCCCCTCCTCAAACCCCATGGGAACGCAAAGGCTCGCGACACCGTGAACAATTTGCGGGTGGTGCAATGCCATATTCCATACTACCGGTGACCCCCAGTCATGACCTACCCATACAGCCTTGCCGTCGCCCGTCGCCTCATGCAGCTCTAGCATGTCTTCGACGATTTCTGTTTGCGCATAATCCCCATGAGAATCATAGACGCTGGATTTTCCATAGCCCCGCATGTCAGGAGCAATGGCTCTGAAACCAACATTGCCCAGGGCATAAAGCTGATGCCTCCAACTGAGGGACAGTTCAGGCCACCCGTGCACAAAATAGACTCTTGGCCCTGAAGATGGCCCACAAGCTAAATAACCGCTGGTGTGACGACCCGTTTTAACCGTGCCTTCTTCGATATCCATTTTTAACTCCTTTCCCGTGAATTCCGAATCGCTAAACATAACATCGGGCAATGACCTTTGCGCAGTTTTAAACTGATACTACTTTCTCTATCGGTTTCTTATCAGGTTACGTTATGATCGATGCCCTTTTAAATCCAGATTAGAAGCAAAAACTTAATCGATGGGAATTTCCCCAACTCAATCAATCGATCGCCGAGCAGGGGCCTGGTACTTGTGCTTGGCCATGCTGTTTGCTGCCAGTATAGACGTGATAGCCAAACTGCTTACAGAGGATTTTAGCACCGCACAGATCGTTTTTCTGAGATCGCTTTTCGCGATTCCTTTTGCCTACGCCATATGCTTCCAGCAAAAAACAACCAATCAGCTAGCTAGCCCGCTCTGGGGTTGGCAATTGTATAGAGGCCTACTGACCGTTGGGGTTCAATTTGGTTTCTTCTTCGGTTTAGCCTACCTGGACCTAGTAACCGCGCTGATGCTGGCTTACATTTCACCTGTGCTGATCGTGCTTGCGGCCAACGTAATCCTAAAAGAGCGCATCGCAATCAAAAGGTGGATTGGCGTTAGCATCGCTTTTAGCGGGGTCCTGGTCATGCTCAATCCATCAGAATTCGAAGTCCAACCCGCAATGATCGCGATTCTTTGTTCAATGGTTTGCTGGGCACTTTTAAGTATTTCCAACCGGCAATTGAGCGACAGAATCGACCCATCGGTTCTCGGTTTCTACACAACCCCTATCAGCATTTTAGTGGCAGGCATGCTGGTATATGATGAATGGCTCAATCCCGGTGCAGCAGAATGGACACTCTATATTTTGATGGCTTTATTTGGAGCGCTAACGCAATATTTTGCAGCGCTCGCGTACAAATACTCCCAAGCAGGAGCCATCGCGCCTCTTGAGTATTCGAATTTAATCTGGGCGGCCATAGCGTCCTGGCTGATTTGGAGTGAGCTTCCAGATCTATTCGTCTGGCTCGGCGGAGGCCTCATTATCATAGGAGGCCTCATCTCCCTGAGAACCGAAGACATCAAGCGTCAAACGGGTTATCGTTAAATCCGCACTTCGACGAACATCAGACCTTTAACCACATTCGCGAACCAGCGACTCAAGCATCGCAAAACGCTTGTCGATTTGCTCTGGCCGTTGACCGCCTAACTGCACCACAATCCTATCAACGCCGATCTGCGCGTACTGCTCAATCATTTCTGCGTTCACTTGATAAGGAGGCGTGATGATTATTTCAAAATCATCTCCCCGCTCCCGACCTGCTTCAGCTAAAAAACTATCCAATCGGTTCATAGCTTTTAAAGAAGCCTCGGGGTCGGTGTTAAAGCCATACCAACCCGCTCCGAACCGCGCGGCTCTTCGATAAGCCGCATCAGCGTAGCCGCCAACAATAATTGGCAAATGAGGTTTTTGGACAGGTTTTGGATCTAAACGGACTTTCTCTACCGACAAGAACTTTCCCTCGTAAGACACTTCATCTTCAGTCCACAGTTTTTGAAACAATTCCAAAAACTCATCACAGCGCTTCCCGCGTGTTGACCAATCGTAGCCACACGCGATCACTTCTTCTTTACACCATCCAACTCCTACTCCTAAATCCATTCGCCCATTCGTCAAGTAATCTAAGGTCGCAAATTCTTTAGCTGTGTATATCGGGTTTCTCTGAGGCACCAAAGCTATTCCGGTACCAAGCCTCAACTTGGTAGTAGCTGCAGCCAACACTCCAAAGGTTGCCACCGTCTCCAGCAGACCACCACCTTCAGGAACAGGAATCTTGCCATCCGGCGAGCCAGGATAGGGAAATTCCATTTCATTGAATAAAACAACATGTTCTCCTAACCAAACGGAGTCCAATCCTATTTCTTCTGCGCGGCGCCCAAAATCCATGATCATTTGTGTATTCGCTATGGGCGACATAAACGTCGCAAACACTCCAATTTTCATACTTCCCTTTCCTTATCAATCGATTTTGAGATCAAGATACCGTGATATTGACACCCATAACAACCAGGCAAGTAGTCAAAGAAACCCAAATCAAACTGATCAATGACTACCTTGGCAACCCATTTGATTCACAAGTTTCGGATTGGACCACTTAAAATGACCCAGAAGAGATACACATCTAATCCTTGACCGATAAAGACCACACTAAGGGATAATCGTCCCGGCCGCATTTCGAAGGACGGTATTCTGAGCAACCTCAGGAAAAATCTCTCTGAACAGCGCAAGCATATTTTGTGTCGACCTTCGATCGGCAGGCTCGTAAAGTCTCCCAGGTGGTCCCAGGGAAGGCGGCAACGCAAAACCATGGGGTGTTTTGGCGTGATGATGAAAAACCCAATCGACGCCAGCTTCATCCATCTCTTGAAAAAACCTTTCTCTGCTCTTGTCTGGTACCAGTTGATCCTCAGCCCCGTTCTCAATCAACACCACCGTTTTCGTGTTGTATTGATTACCACAGTATTTCACGGGTGGACGGACAGCACCGAAGTGTGCCGGATTAGGATCCTCCCCTGTTTGTAATAGCCCATGAAAAGACACCACTCCGCTAAGACCTAATCCTGCTCTGACCGCCTCGAGAACAGCCACGCCACCAAAACAGTAACCAATAGCCGCAGGCTCAACAGAGTGGTCAACACTTCCATCTTCTAGCCCTGTCTTCAACCAACTTTCAATTAGGCTACGAAAAAATTCGTGGTCGCTGTCCAGCTTCACCATCGCGTCAAAGCAAAGTTTTTGAAAACCAGCCACCTTTTTAGAATCCTCAGGAAATAGCCGTTCAGCCGCAGGCACGTACTCGCCATAAAGATCAATCGCCAATCCTACATATCCAATTCTCGCGAGATACTCGGCAACATCCACATCGAAAAACTTCAAACCTTGATAATTGTGAATCACTAATACTAATGGCCGTTCTCCAACATCCTTCGGCGGAGCAACCAGATGCCCCAAATACCTAATGCCTCTGAATTCAATCTCAATGTCTCTACGTTGCAGATCTGCTTCATCCGGCCAAAACATTGTGTGCGAGCTCATCCAAATCTCTCGATAATTCAAAACCGTGTTTTACCAGAACTCGTCGACCGACAAAACATGCAAAGAAGCTTAAGACGCGTTATAAATGCGATGAGGGGTTAGGGAAACAAAGGGAGAGACCAGAGCAGATGAGTGATAATGCCGCAGATCCATATACCGTGCGCGAGGAAGAAGCTCATCCTCCTCCCACCTCACTTACTGGAAGACTCAGCTATCTAGGACCCAGTCTCATCGTTACCGGGGCAGTCATCGGATCCGGAGAGTTAGTTCTGACAACCAGTCTTGGCGCCGTAGCGGGTTGGTCACTTCTCTGGTGGCTAGTCCTGTCTTGTTGGTGCAAGTCGCTTGTTCAGGCAGAGCTTGCCAGATACACCATAGTATCTGGCGACACCTATTTAAGAGCGATCAATCGACTGCCAGGGCGCATCTGGCGAATCTCTTGGCCAATCTGGCTAGGGCTCATTGCTTATATACCCGGAACCCTCGGACTCGGTGGTATATTTGGAGGCACAGGAGAAGCGCTTTCTTTTCTTTTATCCAACATGGACATTGAGCTAAACGGAGTCTGGTGCACCGGCATCATCGCGGTGGTTGTCGCTGGCATCCTGAGTACCGGATCTTACAGGTGGATCGAGATACTGATGCTTCCGCTGGTGCTCTTATTCACTATCACAACGCTTATCTGCTCTATTGCCATGCAGTTCACGGAATATCAGGTCTCTCCTGGAGAATTACTTACTGGAATGACTCCTGACTTCTCAGTCTTTATCGCAATGGCTGCGTTGGCACTATCCGCTTATGGGTACACCGGGACCACCTCGGGCGATCGATCAGCCTATACCTATTGGGCGATCGAAAAGGGCTATCCAAGTTTCCTCGGGTCTAATCGTGACCATCCGGACTGGGAGAAGCACGCTAGGGGTTGGATGAAAGTCCTACATACCGATGTTTTGTTTGGTCTGATTATAGTGACCTGTGCCACCGTGCCATTCTATGTGCTGGGTGCTGGGGTTTTGAATCAAATGGGGCTGGAACCGGAAGGAAGCGAGGCGGTGATCGGCACTTTATCCAATATTTTTACACAGACACTGGGCGAATGGGCTCTGTGGTTATTTAGTATCGGTGCATTCGTGATTCTATTTTCGACAGTTATATCTGGAGTCGGCGCGGGCGGACGCTTTATTCCTGACTATCTCATCGAGATGCAATTTATGGATCGGTCTAATCTCAAACTACGTAAAGCGATCATTCGTTGGTACTTGGGGGTTCCTTCCCTTTATCGCTTTCTTTTTCTATCTGATGGCGCCTAACTTCGTCATATTAATTATGATTGGGGGTCTTACCTCAGCAATATTCTTGCCGATTCAGAGTGGCGCAACTCTTTGGCTACAAGCCACTAACATGGATGAAAGAATTAGACCGAGGAGGCTAACGTATTACAGTCTTTGGTTAATCTTCTTTTTCGAGTTAACCATGGCGGGCTTTGTGATCTGGTTTGTTGTGCTGCCGCCGATTATAAATTAGATGTCGTCTTACTGATCTTTCTCAGAAGAGGCCAGAAATTCTTTTAGCGTCTCGACATCAGGTAGGTCGTTCGCCCTTCGAACGAAGGCCTCGGCACTAGATCGGGACTGCTTCCTTCGACGACTCCATTTAATCATCTCCTGCAGCTCGATCAAATCGATCATCCAATCACCTGGCGATAGAAAAGTAACATCCTTACCAAAAACAGCAGAGCCCTCCTTACCCAGGATCATTGCGAACACTTTTTCGCCATCTGCAACAAGCTCTAGCTCCCCTTGAAACTCTTCAGCGTATCTGACGTGAAAGCGTCGGCCTTTGTAAGAGAACCCAACTCTAAGATTACGACCTAAACGAAGTTCTTCCTGAGTCGCTTCAACGTGCTCGACACCGATTAGATCTGCATCAGCGAAATGCGCTTGCACAACCCGCTCCGGCCACGTTTCGACTTTAAGATATAAAGTCACTAGCGCATCGTCGAGACCAGACAAAGCCACAAGATGTTCTGTATCTTCGATCTTTCTTTGCGCTAGACGAACCTCTATCTGGCCTCTAGATTGTGCCTGGTTCAAACGAGAGTTGACGGCCTTTCTAAACTGCCTGAGCGAAACACCCAGCTCCTCTATTTGCTCCGGATTACTCTCCCTACCTAAAACCGAACCGGCACCAAGCTCTGGTATTTTGTCCTTTAACCAATTGAACATCGTTCACCAAATGTCTATTCCACCAAGACCTTCAGTGTACAACAGGACAAACCAAAAACCATAGCTTGAAAGTATCGACGACAAAAGACATCACAGGATCAATTAGGTCTTTCAAACTGCACTCGAACTTTTTCGACGTTCAGCAAGCTCTTTAAGCATATTCTGATGTGCTTCAGGCGTTAATTTATAACCAAAATAAAAAAGCACTGATATAAAGCCTAGCGCAGCAACAACCGGCCCATAGAAAACCGCCATGTTGAAAAGCACTTGAGGCTCGAGATCGGCGGCACTTTGAATATTTGCTCCTACTGGCCATTGAATTAACCACAAAACAAAACCCGCGATCACCGTACCAAAGCCACTGGTTGCCTTTGCAGAAAAGGCGACAGCAGCAAAGAAAGCCCCCTCTTGTCTGCGACCAGTATTGTACTCATGCTCGTCACAGACATCGGCCATCATCGACCCGTAACCAACATTTGCTTGGGCAGTCGCGAAACCCTGAATAACCTTAACCAGAATTAGGGTAGGTACCAGTAATGCGTCCCCATTCTCAGGGAAATAATCGAGCAAGCGAAGAGCCACAGGGACATTCTGAAAAAAAGCATAAGATACACCGCCAATAATAAGACAAGTCTTCTTCCCTAGAGCCGCGAAAAGAGGAACCGATACAAAAGTCCCCAGAGCATTGCCTATAGCATAAGCAAGCAACACGGGGACTATTATTTTTTCATCAAGCTCCCAAAAATAGGTGTACATATATATGTCTAGTGCAGTGGTAACACCCACCATGATGTATACCACGAGTACACCAGTGAACAGAAAGCGAAAATTTTTGCTGCGAATCACGTCCCGGAAATCTGTGACAAGCTGCTTAAACACACCTAAAATTGAAACTGACTTCTTTTCAGTAATCTTCTTTATATGGGGTATCACGCTCCGAGTCCCCCATGCACTCCAGAAAATAGTTCCCCCAATAAACAAAGCGACTATAAGGGCCCAAGGTATATACGCTTCCTGAACAAAACGACCACTAGTCTCTTCGCCTCCAAAATAAGGAGAGACCACCCAAAAAAAACTGATTAAAGCGAACAATCCTCCTATGTTCCCAAAGAACTGCCTGTAAGCCACTAATGCAGAGCGATCATTGAAGTCTTCCGTGATCTCTGCACCAAGCGCTAAATGAGGAACATGGTAGAGCGACAACATAGTTCTAGACAGGTTAGTAAAGACCAACAACCAGACGGCCAAACCAAATTGTGATGAAACTAACGGAAAAAATAACAGAAAAAAACAGACACTCAGCGGGACAAAAGACGCGTACATAAAGGGATGTCGACGCCCCTGGTCGGACTTCCAATTATCGGAAAGCGACCCCGCAATAACGTCTGAAGCTCCGTCAAGCACGAGCGCCGCGCCGATAGCCATGCCCGCGAATGCTGGGTTCAGTTCTAAGATCTGGCTGTAATAGAACAAAAGAAAGAAGCCCAGACCCGTCGCAAACAAACCCTCTCCGGCCTGACCTACCCCAAAGGCAAACTTCGTACTAAATTTTAATTTACCTTCAACCACTCGATCCCTCCTTTTTGAATCAAACCCCAAATACCGTCAAATCAAACCTCATCACCGTACCTTCCCACCAAAAGACCTATCGATTCAGAGCCAGCTTTCTAAATTCATGGCTCTGAAATAAATAAATAATCTCAGTTCAACACGGGCAGCTCTCTCAACAACCAGTCAATCTTTTTCGCTACGCATTACCAAAAAATCACGATTCATTACGGGCTCTGGAATCGCAACGATGTAGACTACTTTGTCTTTGACCTCGCCTTCAGCGTGCAAAGCCTTCCCTGGTATTATCACCTTATCGCCCTTTGTCACATCTAATCTTTCGCCCGAATCACTGTCCATGAACCAGGTGTCTCCCTCCATCACATAAGCGTGGACTTCATAATCGTGCCAATGTTCGGGAAGGCCCTTTGATGGCCCACTGACAAAGGTCGTAGGCCATGTGCTGTTCGATTTCACATCATCAAGCACGTCGCTAAGATTAGCAAAGAAAGCTTTCTCGACCGTTAATCCCATAGACATTCACTCCGACAACTCAGTTTAGATTTATCATTACTGAACCAGCTCAATGACCGTCCCATCCGGATCCTTAAAACAAACGAATCGGGTTACGGGTCCATCTTCGAGTTTCACCGCAGCAGGTTCAGACAAAAACTCAACCCCTTCGGCTTTAAGCCGGGCCATATCTTGTTCCAAGTCGTCACTGGCCAGAGCTATTCTGTTAATGCCTAGGTGGTACAAATGATCATAGGGCGGATCATCATCTTTCGGATCCTGCCATTCCAGCAAATCAATCACAAAGGGAACTTTTGCATTTTGCAGTGCGAGCAAAGCTCCTTTGACTAAATAGGAAGGCATCCCCACCGCCGTCGCGACCTCTTTGGTGTTCGTGCTGGGCACATCCAAGTATTTTTTAAATCCGAGAAGCTCATAAAATTTGAGTGAGCGATCAAAATCACTGCAATTCACATTTACGTGAACTAAACCTCGAACGGCCATTAGGATGGCGTACCTAACACAGCACCTTGATCAATCACCAATTCGGCACCGTTCAGGTGTTTCGATTCGTCCGACACCAGAAACAACACCATATTAGCGATATCCAAAGGCTCGCCGATTCTCATTTTTTTTCTCGTCGCCTCAGGGTCTTCTTGCTCCATCAACTTAAAACCAGCCAGACTCTCTAGAGCCTGATGGACCATTGGCGTAGAAATACTTCCCGGATGAATTGAGTTACAACGAATATTGTTACGCGATTCTATGCAGTGCATCGCGATGGACTTCGTCATGGAGCGAATCGCGCCCTTGGCCGAAGAATAGGAAAGGTAAGAAGACAAACCCACCAACGCAGCGATCGAAGACATGTTGATGATCGAGCCGCCTCCGCTCTTTGTCATTATCGGGATGGCTGACCGACACCCAAAGAACGTCGCGTCAACATGGACACCCATCACTCTTCGCCACTCTTGAGTCGTGGTTTTCTCAATGTCTGAAATAGGAGCGATACCGGCGTTATTAACAAGCGCATCGAGTCGCCCAAATCGGTTTAGGGTTTGATCAATGACCAAATCCCATGACTCTTCTTCGCTGACGTCTTGCTCGATAAATAGGGCGCCTTCACCAATTTCTCTGGCGAGCGCCTCTCCATCGTCACGATTAACGTCGGTAAGCACCAACGACGCACCCTCCTCAGCTAATCGTTGCGCATCAGCGAAACCAAGACCAGAAGCAGCACCCGTAATCAAAACAACCTTTCCTTCGACTCTTCCCATTAGATGAACAATCCCAGAATGGTTAGGATTCCAATACTTTCTTCGCGTTATTGATGGCGTTACCGTATATCCCTGAAGCCAGTTTAACTGCTTTTTCTTCCTCTATGCCTCTGGACTCAAATTGTCCCGTCCAGTCCACGCCGGTAGTCCCATCACCATTGTCGCTTAAACGGATAGTGGCCGAATAATCGGCAAAAGGTAAAACGGAGTCTTCATTGATAATGGAATAAGTGAAAATCTTATTCTCCGAATCGTGCACGTCTAAACGTTCAACCACGCTCCCATTACTCATGTTGATAGAGCGGGTCATGCCGACACCTTCTCCATCATAATCTACTGAGTCAATTCCAGGGCCAGCCTTAACCCCTGAAAAATTACCCAACTCCGCCCAAACAGCCTCGATATCTGCTTTGATTGAGTCTACTACTTTTGCCTCCGCCATGTGGTCTCTCCCTACTTAACAATAATTCAACCTTACTCGTCGTTTACTGGCTGAACAACGCCAAATCAAATAAATTGCTTCGTTGCAATGCCGCATACCCAGCCATTATGATCGAGAGCCAATCCACAACTAGCTGTAAATAGTTATGGAACTTTAAATAACAAAGGAAAAAAATGAAAAAAATTATAGCTTTACTGCTGGCTTTACCCTTTAGTGCTGCTGTTCTTGCTGATGGTCACGGCGAGAACTACCGTGGGATGAACTTGGATAACAACTTTGGGATCCAATTTGAGATTTGCGAACTACGAGACGGTAAGACAATGAGCGACGTGAATAAAGTAAACAGGTCAATCGAAAAGGTTCTTAATAGTATCGAGTCGAAGGGTTCAATATTGAGATTGACCCCCTTTTACTCTCATGGAACTCCCGCCACACCTGCGGCAGATTTTCTAGACTTGTTTGTCGCTCCAATAAACGAAATAGGAAGAACCTGGACAGACTTTCTTAACACATCTGAAGGACCTAAGGCCTACAGTAACTTCCAGAGCGCAGCGAAGTGTCACAACAAACTGGCTTATGGCACTCCAAAAATGACTAAAGTTGACGAGATGATGTCTACGGACGAGAGAGTGATCACTTTAAATTGGTGTACTCCAAAACCGGGAGTCTCCTATCAACAGCTAAAAGCAAAACACGACTCATGGCTCGCGGCAAATAAAGACGGTTTTCAGGCGGCAGCCTGGAGCGTCATCGTGCCAAGACAAGGTGCTGGAAATGCCCAGGGTAGATTTGCTCATATGAATGTCTTCACCAGTCTTAACCAGATGTTTGCTAACGAAGAATGGATTGCTAATGGCGGCGGTAGAGACGGCATCAACGATTACTACAGTTCTTATGCGGATTGTGATGGCGACTCTTCCTATACGGCAGAGTATATCTACAAAGCTCCGAACTAACCCCATCAGAGGGCTCTACAAGGGCCCTCTAAAATCACCAATAAATTAACGGAGAAGTCTATGGAAATTCTTACCTCTTCGCCTGAATTAGACGAGGGCCTAATTAAACCTGAAAATTGGGCCAACGAGGATTGGATCCATAGTCAGCTGAAATGGTTAAGAGAAAACGACCCTCTCCGACTAACAGAACCCGATGGATTTGACCCCTTCTGGAACGTCACTAAATACCATGATATTAAAGAGGTCGAGCAGAACAAAAGTGTCTTTATTAATGATCCCAGACCTGTGTTGGGACCCAAGATGGTTAATGCAGTAGCTCAACAATTGTCAGGACGAAAACATCTGGTGAGGTCTCTAGTCCAAATGGACGATCCTGATCACATGAAGTATCGACGACTAACCCAGGGCTGGTTCATGGGCACGAACCTGAGGAAGCTACAAGGTGAAATCGAAGCGCTGGCCGACGAATACATCGAACGGCTTGATAACCTTGGAGGAGAATGTGATTTCGTAAAAGATCTGGCCATCTGGTACCCACTGCGCGTAATCATGACAATCCTAGGTATTCCCAAAGAAGATGAACCGTTGATGCTTAAGCTCACTCAAGAATTATTCGGAGGTACCGACCCTGATATAGCTCGATCCTTTGAGCCAATGGAAATCATGAATGTAGTTGGAGATTTCGAAAATTATTTTAACGAGCTGACAATCAACAGGAGAAAAAATCCAACTGAAGATCTTGCGTCCCTAATCGCCAACTCCAAGATAGATGGCGAAAGTCCACCCGAGCTCGAAACGAACGGCTACTATATGATTGTAGCCACCGCAGGTCACGACACGACGTCCTCGTCTGTTTCCGGTGGCTTGCTGGCTCTAATGGACAACCCCGCAGAGATGGAGAAGTTAAAAAGCAATTTAGATGAATTGATGCCCACATTCATCGATGAAACAATCAGATGGGTCACGCCTGTTCGACACTTTATGAGGACGGCGACCCAAGACTACACTCTCAGGGATACTCAAATAAAAGAAGGAGAGTCCGTCATCCTTTGGTACCCCTCAGCTAATCGAGATGAGGAGGTCTTTGATAATCCCTTTGACTTCAAGGTGGACAGAAATGAGGCAAAGCAAATCGCCTTTGGATTTGGAGCGCATGTTTGCCTTGGACAACATCTTCCCCGAATGGAGATGTCTATCTTGTTTAAAAAATTACTATCGCGACTTGAAGGCATTGAGCTTGCTGGAGAGCCAAAATACACGCAAGCAACCTTCGTTGGCGGATTAAAAAGTTTACCGATTCGTTATAAGTTAAAATGAAAGATTTGAGCGCAATTCTATAAAGGACAAAGAGAGGGATAGGCTTTAATTGGGTGGTCGATTCGCGGCCGACATCATGGCAATCGTATCTAAAAAGCTCATGTACCTGACGATCTTTCCTTCTTCAAAGTAAAATATCTGGAGGCCCTTGGAATCATCAATTCCATCAACCCTCACCTTTGTGATCGCGAAAACGACGTTCTTTGCTTGATGTAGTTCTACCACTTCGATCTGAAAACCGGGTATGTAAAAGGCCGTCTTATCAAATACATTCAAGACGACTTCGTCGATGCCGACAAACGTGCCACCAGTTGGCAAAGATTTCTGGGCCTCCCATACAACATCTTTACTCGTTAGCGCAGTCATCCGCTCAACATCTCGACTTTGATATGCGCTATAAAAATCCATCACCCGGCCAACAAGGGAGCTTTCTGAGGAGCCAGCATGAGACAGCTTCGGCAAGCAGAACATCAGAATAAAAATCATCACCGTGAATTGAACTGCTAATTTGTTGGTTATCATTATCTCGCCTAGAGTTGAAGCCTGTAAGTTACTGTGATTTATATGGTTTTCGTTTGTAAATTATTCGACTTTATTAAAAGGGAAGGGCTTTTCATTAGTAGAAAAGCTCAAATAGCCTACACAATCCTTAAAATAATCTACAAGCCAAGAGAAAGCGGAACCCAGCTGATTAGGGGTATCCCACGAAGCCAAAAACAAGACCAATCTGATCGCTGCCAGAATCAAAATGAGCTGCACACAAAGATACAAAAAAAACGCGTATAAAAGCGTAAATAGAGCTCTCTCCCATTTTCCGGGGTTATCCTCTGCAACCGACCCTTCATAGATTTCGTTCACTTTTGTTTCCAGACTTTTTAATTTACGACGCCCACTATTTTTAGGCTAAGAAACGGAACTTGTTCGATTGAATATCTGGGGTGAATTGTAGGCAATGACAATACGAAATAGAACCGTTGAGGTTAGAATCCCAACAAAAAAATAACTCTGGAAAATTAAATGACACCCAAAACGAAAGAGATATTCCGAGAACTATTAATTGTTTCTAAGTTAGGACTTCCAGTGACACTAATTTATCTGACCGACGTTGGGATGGCTACGATTGCGACTATCGCTAGCGGTCAGTACTCCTCTGCAGCACTCGCCGCAGTCGGTCTAAGCAATATTCTTTATCTAACGGCGTTAACCTTTTTCATAATGGCTTTGAGCGGGATAATTCCTATTACTTCACAATTAGATGGCGCCAACAAGCGCACCCAGATTGGAATATTAGCTCGACAGGGCCTAGTAATTGCGATCATTTTCTCCTTGATCGTCATGGCATTGGTATTTGGAATTCGATTGATGGTCGGCTACCTCGACTATGATCCAGAGATAGCGACTATTTCTCGAGATTACCTTTTGATTATTGTTTGGGTTGTACCGCTTGACCTTCTGGCCGCCCTAATCGTCTTTTTGTCGACAGGGCTAGGCAGAACATTTTGGCCAAGCATCATCGCCTTTTCGAGCCTGCCCATTAACGCACTGTTTACTTGGATTTTTGTTTTTGGGAAATTTGGTATGCCAGAAATGGGAGCTCCCGGCTGCGCCCTTGCGATCATTGTCAGTATCGCATTTCGCTTCATCTGTAATCTTTTCCTACTGACCCAAGAATATTTCAAGCAAATAAAGCTTATCGAATTCCAGCATTGGATAGACTCCCAGTATTTAAAGGACTTAATAAAGGTCGGACTGCCGATCGGCGCCCAAGGGATTGTAATGTTCGGTTTTCTGAGCATGGCGTCGATTCTCATCGCATACGAAGGGGTCGTTTCTCTTGCTGCACACCACGTTGGAGCCAACATCGTCATGTTTAGCTTCCTTTTTGTTCATGGCCTCACGATTGGAACCGTTATTCGAACAGGGAATCTAGTCGGCGAGAGCCAACACCAGCAGATATCTAAAGTCGCGATTGCAGCGATCCTAGGCTCACTAATCGCTCTATTCATAGCGGCGATGTTTTTAATTTTTGCTCGGGAAGAAATCGCGAGACTCTACTCCGATGATCCAGCGGTCTTACTCATCGTGCAAAACCTATTACTTATCGCACTGCTTATGAAACTTGCAGAGGACCCTGGCACGGCCATTGCCGCGGTCGTTCAGGGATGTAAAGACACTAAGATGATATTCTATTGTCGTCTAATCGGTGTCTGGGGCGTCGCCTTCCCCCTCTCAAACGTGTTGCTTTCTTCCCAAGGTTTGTATGGATTCTGGACAGCGATTGCAATAGGTCAACTGGTAGCTACTTTGCTGCTGTTCTTTAGAATGCGATGGTTACTCAACCAACCTACTTACGTTTACCAACTTAGAGACAATCTTGGCACCTAAATTTCATCATCCTTTTCTTGATATTGCCCATCAAACAGGGCGTATGAGAAGCATGAACGTTGTTGAACATCATCGCAGACTTTGCGAACTCGTCGATGTTAGGAGAGGTATTCCGTTGATACCCGTAGCAACCCAGATGGTCTGCCCGAAGAGTATCAATGTCCACATAAAGGATTCGCAAAGAGCACCTTTTGATCCGTCATTAATACAACTTAACTATAGCTAACTAAACATCTCAATTGTTTGAGATAAACACACGACGTACACTCAAGATCTGAATCGATTCGAGAGGGAGAAGTCGTGACTATTATTGTTAAGCCCATAGAAGATACAACACTGGGAGCGGTAGTAACCGGCGTACGGTTGGCGGACCTTGAAGCCGCAACCTGGGAGAGGATTTATGACGCTTTTCTTAATTTCGGTGTGCTTATTTTTCCAGAACAACATCTCACGGAAGAAGAGCAAAACAACTTCGCAAAAAGGTTCGGTGAAACTGAACAACTGTCACCGCTACAGAAAGGCCCCTCGGTACCAATTTCCAATAAAAAGCCCGACGGGACACTGGCAACGCCAAACGACCAAGGCTACAAACTACTTCGAGGAAATGAAGGCTGGCACACCGACAGTACCTATATGCCACTGGCATCAAAAGCAGCTATGTTGTCGGCGATCGAAGTCCCGGACCAAGGAGGCGAAACTGAGTTTGCCGATATGCGCGCGGCTTGGGATGCACTAGAACCCGCAACTCAAGAGGAACTCGAACAATTATCGGCTTTTCACTCTCTCTACTATTCTCAGGAGCGTGCTGGATTCAAACACACCACAGATAATTTATACGGACTACATGATAAAGGTGCTCCTCTACGTCCCGTCATCAAAACGCACCCCGAGACCGGACGGAAGTCGATATACACTGGCAGGCATGCCTATGGAATCCCAGGAATGACCTATGAGGAATCCAGAGCGCTTCTCGACAAACTTATGGAAAATGCCTGCCAATCGCCGAGGACCTATAAACATAAATGGACCCCTGGAGATATCGTAGTCTGGGATAACCGCTGCGTTATGCATCGCGCAAGACCCTACGATGAGTCATTGCCCCGAATTCTGCGTGGAGCGAGAATCTCAGGCGACCCTGAGACAGAGCTAGCAGAAACCTTTGAAGACCAACGAGCAGAGGCCTTCTTGCCGTCTCAGTCAAATCTGTCGTCAGCTCACCACTAATTCTATCAAGCACAATCAGTAACCACTGAAGAGAAAAAGGAAAAAAAATGACGGCGATGACCCAGGAAGAAAAAGAGACTTATCTTGCAGATCTGCATGTTGGCGTACTCGCCATCAACGAACCGGGCCTTGGTCCCCTGACAGTCCCGATCTGGTATGACTATTCGCCAGGTGGAAGACTTTGGATGATCACAGGCACCGAGTCTAGAAAGGGCAAACTACTTAAAGCCGGGAATAGAGTTAGCTTGGCTGTACAAAGTGAGAATCCACCCTATAAATACGTGAGCGTCGAGGGACCCATTACCGATATAAAAAACTCCTCTCAAGAGGAGCTTCTATCGATGGCGATCCGGTATCTGGGACAGGAGCAGGGACAGGCCTACGCAAAAGCTAACGCCTCGGTGTCAGAGGGACACTCTATTTTAGTATTGGTAACGCCAGATCGCTGGTTGGCAGTTGATTATTCAAAAGGATAACCATTGATCATTTAGGATGACGCTCAGCGAGTTCTTGATGGGATAAAACCAGATTATCTCCAAAATTAATTCACCTCGACGCGGCGAGACTCTCCCAAATCAATAAATTATGAATCCTTTGACGTTGACGGCTAGCTCATCGGCGGTTTGCTATAGCCGCCATTATGCTCTGCAATAAATTTAGCAAGTCGTATGGTTGTGTAGTCCCCTCCATAAGGCCCCACAACTTGAAAACTCACGGGCAACCCGTCAGAGTCGCGACCAATCGGAGGCGTTGTCGCCGGCAGATAAGCCATGCCAGTCAAGATCGTCCAGCGAATCAAATCGGAATAAGGTCTTGTTTGCCCATCTGACCCCTGCAGCGTTCTAGTACCAAAGTTCCCCTCCTGGTTGTGAGGAAAGGGAGGAACGGGGCTAATCGGCATGATGATAGCGTCATAGTTCTCAAAGAATTCAGCCCACTTTAGCCTTATAGCCTCTCGACGCATGTGATTATCCAGCCACTCGCGATGGGTAGTTTGAGGCGGCGCTGCGCCTTCCTCATTCAGTGCTTTCAGCGTCTCTGCCGGCATCGATTGAAGCATCGCCGACGTTACTAGCCAGCTACCCAACGAAAAAGCTTCATTGGGATCGATATCCGGTCTCGCCTCTCGGTCAACTGATAGTCCGGTGTTTTCTAGGTTTGTTACTGCAGCCTCTAATACCGAAGCTACCTGAGCATCAATTGGGCAAAACGGGTCATCCAGCCAAGCCGCCACTTTCAAGGAAGTCACATCTTCAGGAGGCTCAGCGAGAGACGCCACAAGCGGACCGTCTTTTCTTAACATGAGTTCTAACAGAAGCTCTAAATCCTCGGCACTTCTTGCCATAGGTCCTATAACATTGACGTCGGCCTCGGTCGTCCCTCCAGCCTCATGGTCTATATACCCTGTGGAAGGCACAATACCAAAACTTGGTTTGTGACCATATATCCCACAAAAAGAGGCTGGAAACCGAATAGAACCTCCAATGTCGGTTCCGATTTCGAAGGAGCTCAAACCGGCAGAAACCGCAGCAGCAGCACCTCCAGAACTCCCACCAGGAACGCGATCTGAATTCCATGGGTTAACCGTTGTCCCAAACATATCATTATACGCCTGAATATCGCCTGACCATCTCGGCAGGTTGGTTTTACCCAAAACGATCGCGCCAGCATCCTTGACCGCCTTCACAACCGGAGCATCTCGGTCCGGCACATAATTATGAAGCTCGGTCGCGCCCCCAGTAGAGCGTATTCCGACTGTCTCTAGTGCATCTTTGACTGTAATCGGAATCCCATGGAGAGGTCCAATCACTTCCCCTGTCTTTAGCTTTACGTCAGCGTCGTCGGCTAATTTTCTAGCGAGATCCAGATCCATAGTCACAACAGCGTTCAATTTTGGGTTAACTGATTCAATCTGTTGGATAGTCAGTTCTAGTAATTCTCTACAGGTAAATTCCCCTTCTTTGATCGCCTTGGCTTGCTCAACGACCGAACAATAGACGACGTCTTGACTAATAGGCATCACTTTCCTCCACGAACTGAAGTTTTCTATCCTGCCTGATGGCTTCATTGTTTGCTATCTTCTTAACAAGCCTCGGCATATCACAAGACAAGGGAGAAAAAATCATGACCGACTTCGAACTAACAGAAACCGACCGACTTTTGATGACCACGAAGCAGGTTAGAAAACGACTCGATCTAACCAAGGAAGTACCCATAAAAACAGTTCTCGAATCCATCGAAGTCGCATCAAGAGCTCCTATAGGCGGTAACGCGCAGGTCAATCGATGGGTGTTGGTAAACGATCCGAAGACCAAGGAGGCCCTTGCAGATTTATATCGTAGAGAGGGTACCGCGTATCTGGAAAGCGGGAAAAAACAAGTCGAAGAACTAGGGGGCGACGCAACCCAGCGTGCTGTTGTCGATTCCTCTCTGTACCTACTAGATCATCTGCATGAAGTTCCTATGATGATTATACCCATTCGCAACGATCGACCAGGAACCAGCGTGTTTGATCAGGCCACGTTTTGGGGCTCGGTCACACCAGGCGTTTGGAGCCTTCAACTTGCACTAAGGGCGCGAGGCATCGGCAGCGCCTGGACAACTTTACACCTTTACCATGAAAACGAGGCCTCAAATTTACTTGGAATACCCGAAAGTGTTACGCAAATTGCTTTATTGCCCACGGCCTATTACACCGGCGAAAAGTTCCATCCGGCCAAGCGTAGGCCCGCGGAAGAGATCACCTATTTGAATCGGTGGAAGCAACCCCCAACTAACTAGCGATAATTCAATAAAACAGACTTAATTGTCTTTCGCCATTTGAGCTCGAGCAGAAAACACCATTTCAACCATAACGTTTTCTGCTTCTTTTATGATCCGGATAGAAAATCTACGTTGCTTTAAGAGAGGCTATGGAACGACTCGCATTTGATTTGATAGTTTTTGCATCCCACAGATTGGCGAACTTAAAAGACCTAGGACAATGGAAATAAGCCTCGTCAACATTAATAACTGTCGCCTGCACAAAATTGGCATTTTCATCTGACCAATAAAGCTCTGGCTCTTCAAGCTTCCCAACAAACTCATCTCTTTCCACGACCGTAACGCGCCCATTAACTCGGACAGTGGTATCCATACCAGGAATCATAAATACGAGGCCTATTTTGGCGTTAGATTCATAATTCTCAAAGCTCTGGAAGAGATTGTTCCCGCCAATATCAGGCATCATCAAAGTTCTTTCGTCGATAATCTTTATAAACCCTGGCTTGCCGCCCTTGGGAGAGGCATCGCAATCCCCCTCCGAGTTACTGCTCGCAACCACCACAAAAGGAGAATGTTCAATGAAGGCTTGTACATAAGGCTCAAGAAAATCTTTCACCTTGTTTTCCGCGAGAGGGTGCACTCCCCGTTCATCTCGCATATTGGCAATTCTACTCATCATCGACCTCCCGGCTTGTGAAGAACATTAATAGTAACTGAATCAAAGCTGAATTCTCGCTCCAAGCCCCTCGATCTGATAAAAACTCATTGGACCAGAAACAGTCGAAGGGTAGAAGACCTCATTTTTCTCTTCCGCCAGATGTGCAAGCCAACGGGTCGCCTGGTCCTTCGACATTTCGTAACGTCGTAAAGTCCCTTCGGCTATGATTTCCTGGCCGACCGCCTCGACCGGAAAAATTACGATATTATCCTGCACCTTGAGACGAATTTTTTCCGAAGTTTGTTCTTCTATAATTTCGACCCAGCAACCTCTCATCGGACATACATCGTTGACAAGACCTACCACCTTCACGGCTTTGTCAACATAATCGTCTGGGTTACTCAGTAGGTGGCCTATTCTTATCTCCGCAATTTCGGTTAATCCATCGCCATATTCCTGATAGGCTTTTGATGCACCAATAACGGGGAAGCAACCCACTAACACCCCAACCAATATCGCAATAACCCTCATAAGTAACTCCATAAAACAAACTAGGTTGCCCCGGACCTCAAGGCATAGTGAGACCGAAACGGAAAAAACGCTTAGGCTATAATGAGAATGATTATCAATCAAATCCTTAATCTCATAGACGCTCAACGGAGGGGTGGGTAAGAGACCCTCTCAGACCACACAACTGGTAGTAAACTGAAAAATAAAATAACCTCAAGCCCTAATTAACCAAAATAGAAGAGAAACAAATGATCAGATACCTAGGAACAAAGATAGCCTCGGTCGCGATTTTTGCTGGCTTTCTACTAGCAGGATCGCCTGCTCAATCAGATGACCATCAAAATTCAGAAATCAACGATATGAGTAATGGAACCATTGACGCCGGACAGTTGACACTCTGCACACTGAACTCGGGTAAAACTATGAAGGATGTTGAAAAAATCATCCCTTCTATCCTGGATCTACATAAGGAAATCAAGCTAACTTCTTTCTTTGGACTAATGACTCCACTGTTTGTCAGCCAACAAAGCACAATCGACTTTATCCTTGCCGACTTCGTCGCCTTTGACCAGCTAGGTAACGCCTGGGATGAGTTCATGGTCAGTCCCTCGGGAGCCAAAGTCCAGGCTACACTCGACAAAGTCGCGACCTGCAACCGATCGTTACACCGATATTATAATCAGTACACAAAATACTCTGATGATGATCGGAGAGTGTTGAGCATCAACTGGTGTACTAAAAAAGACGAGGTCAGCATGCAGAATCTGATGGCCAAGCATCGTTCATTCGCAGAGCCTCCAAACAAGCACATTTTACACTGGGGGATTGCTGCGCCAGCGTGGGGAGTGCGGACTGGCGATATCCAGGGTGACTTTGCTCACTTTGTCGGATACCCAGATATGAAAGCGGCCCTAGCCGATCAGAACGACATTGCAACAAAAGGGGGCTGGAAAGAAAGAAGAGACTACTTCAGTTCTTACGCAGACTGTTCTGGAGAGAATCTTTGGAAATTTGACATCGCCAACATTCCCGCTTCCTAGCAGTTCGGCAACAGACCGTGAGTTGGGGCCTAGACCTCGGCTCACGGAAACCTTTAGTTAGAATCGCCTTGATCTTTTTTCTTGTAGATGGATCTGCCAACGAATAGCAAAGGAAGAAAAAAGAATCCTGAGAACAGAGAAAACTTAAATACCATATACAGAACGTAAGAAGCCAAGAGCCCTATACTCAACCAAAGTAAATAGTCACTTGTCTTCATTAATCAACGTCTTTCACAAAGCGTTTCATCGCTAACTGATTTCTTTCTTCCTTTATTCCAATAAACTCGATCTAACTCTCAGATTATATATTTGTTCCACTATCATAATAAAAGTTGACGAATACCTTACAAAGGCTAGATTCTTTTCTTTTGAATTAAATAGGCAAGACTCATGGGCGAATCGTTATTAGTTGAACATTTGGGCGCTGTCGCGAGGTTAACGCTCAATGATCCACCCTTTAACCGAATGTCATTAAACTTTATGGATGAGCTGGAACAACAAGTGGCCGATATTGCCAACAACAGCGAAATTCGTTCCGTATTACTCACCTCAGCTGGCGAAGAAAATTTTTCGGTTGGAATGAACCTAAAGCAACTGCCGGAAGGTATTGAGAGGATGGGAAGTGCGCAAGCTGTCTTTGAACAGCGACTCCGAGTTATTCGCTCGATAGAGACCATGGGGAAGCCTTGGGTGTCCACACTATTTGGTTATTGTCTAGGAGGCGGTCTTGAAATCCCGTTAGGCTGTCACTTTCGACTTGCCGCGGAAGAGAACGCGCAAATCGGTCTACCAGAGCTCGATCTTGGCGCCGTACCCGCTTGGGGCGGTAGCGCCAGGCTAACAAAGTGCGTAGGAGAACACCACGCACTAGATATGATTCTTCGTGCAAAAAAGATCAGTGGCCCAGAAGCCTTCAGAATCGGATTAGTGCATGAAGTCTGGCCAATCGAGCAGCTTAAAGAAAAAGCCCTTGAGCTTGCTCAAACGCTATCCGACATGCCCGCACAGGCGGTCAAGAGCATGCTCAATGTCATCGTCGACGGAAGAGAAAAAACTTTGACTGAATTAATCGAAGCAGAAAAAAAAGCCGTTATAGAAAATCGAGGCACACCCGACTCTCAAGAAGGTATGCGTGCGTTCTTGGAGAAACGCGAGCCCGTGTTTAATCAGAACAAAGACCCGGACTAAACTGATCTATATTCTGACGCGCCGGCTAGCTAAATAATCCAATAAACCAGGGCCAGACATAAGAGTAAATAGCCCAGAAAAGGGTCGCCAAAGCACACAGCATGATCAACAGCGTCTGTAAGAACTCTTCTAGAAGGGCAAAGAGCAGCTGTTTCGTTTGCTCCACCCCCAATACCAACAAGCTGAGGACCAAAGAGAGAGGGAAAGTAGCGAAAAAAACGAAGGACAGGGCCCCAAACAAAAGAAAATTCATTTCCTTAAACGGGTTTTTATCTGAGATTACAGACCCCCAAAGCTGGTAGTCATGAAATTGATAGGAGCGTTGACCCCCAGACAAAAAAATTCGTTAGGGGTCAACTTTCGAAAACGCGTTAGTCGGTTACCCGCTTGAAGTTAGGCGGACGTCTCTCTACAAAAGAGCTCACCCCTTCCTTGAAGTCCTCGCCTTTCAGGGAAGTGGCCATCCACTCATTACTCTCTGTCATGGCTGGCCCTAGGTTCATGTTCAGGTGACGATAAACCTGTGCCTTTATAACTTTGATCGATTGTGGTGACGCCGTTTCCGCAAGCATCTTAATATAGTCGCTAGCCTGTTGCTTTGAAGACCCTTCATCACACAAACGATCTGCAAGACCTAAGCGCTCAGCTTCTTCGCCGGTAAACTTTCGGCCACTCCACAACAAGTCCAGAGCCCTTGAAGTGCCCAGGAGGCGTGGCAACACCCAACTTGAGCCATGCTCTGCAATTAATCCTCTATTAACAAAGGCGCTGGTAAACTTTGCCTGGCGTTCTACGAATCGCATGTCACACAGCAAAGCAAATACAAATCCTAGACCTGCGCAGGCCCCGTTGATCGCAGCAATCAACGGCTTGCGAATAGTCGGGATATAAGAAAAAGTTACCGCAAAATCTTCACCCATGATCGGGTTACCAGGGTTAGCCTCAAACTGGCTTAAATCCTCTGCAGCGCCCCGCTCACCTGAAGCCGTAGCCTGCAAGCCTCCGATATCCGCTCCAGCGCAGAAACCCTTACCAGCCCCAGTTAGAACGATGCCTACAACGGATTCGTCTTGTTCTGCCGCAGCCAAAGCATGTTTAAGCTCAGCCTGCATTCTTCCAGTAATCGCATTAAGTGCATCTGGCCTGTTCAACGTAATGGTTGCTACAGGATCAGAAACATCATATTGAATGTCCTCGTACATATTTCCTCCTTTACATATCGGCTGAAGCATATCAGATATCACCCAGCACATCCCGATCCTAAAAAGACTTTTGGTGTTCCAACTAATTGTTGCTATCTTTTCATATGAAACAGTTGTCATTTTGTAGGGGAGTCATTTGACAAAGGCACTAGAGGGAATACGAATACTGGACCTTACCCGAGGGCCAGCGGGAGGCCTTGCCACCATGATTCTGGCTGATTTTGGCGCTGAGGTCATCGTAATCGAAGGGCCAAATGAAGATCCTCTTTTAGATTTACCGTCCTCTCCTATGTGGCGAAGAGGAAAAGCCCGCATCGATCTCGATCTCGATAAGAAAAACGATCTCAATCAGTTCCATGAACTGTGCGCTGCCAGTGATGTCCTGGTCTGCAACTGGCGCACTGCTGCTCTAGAGAAAAAGCAGTTGACCTACGACCTATTAAAACAAAAACACCCACATCTGATTTTTTCACACATAACAGGATTCGGATCGAAAGGGCCCAAAGCAAACTACCCTGGCTATGAACACGTAATAGCGGCTGCAGCAGGTCGAATGCAGGTATTTTCAGGAATCGTCGATCGTCCGGGCCCTGTGTTCTCAGCTCTACAGGTTGGGATTCACGCGTGCGCTCAATCAACGGCTTCTGGAATCTTAGCAGCACTCCTTGAACGAGAAGACCAAAGTGAAGGCAGACTGGTAGAGACCAGCCTTTTGCAGGGCATGCTTCCCTACGAGATGGGAATCATGATTGGAACACAATTCCCCGAGAAATTTGCCGACATGTTTGCCATGGCCGACAGTAACGAAGTACCGATGCCATCTCTCTACTACCACCCTACTCAAGCTGGCGATGGTCAATGGGTACAATTTGGCAATTTACTGCCCCATCTTTTTGATAATTTCCTTTTGGTTTCAGATCTGACGGATATCCTCGTTGATCCGGACTTTGAGCCTAAGCAGCTCTTATTTTTGGATCCCGAAAAACACGAAGCATTTCGTGAGCGAATGCTCAAACGTATCCAGGAAAAACCTGCCTCTGAATGGATAGATCTGTGCATCGAGAATGGAGGGGTGGTCGCCACCACATACCAAACAACTCAACAAGCGATCCACGATCCAGATATCAAAGCTAATGGACACATTGTCGAGCGCAGTGATGGCGGGCTTCAGCTGGGACCTCTGGCCAGGTTCACAAAAACCCCTGGGACACCCGGCCCTGAGACCACAAAGAATAATGAACTAGTCACTCAATGGTTGTCTGACCCCCGGCAAAAACCCAAGAAATCAAGTTCCAACAAGCCACCACTGGACGGCGTCAAGGTCGTAGAAATAGCGACCATTATCGCAGCACCTCTCGGGTCTTCCTTCCTCGCAGACATGGGAGCCGAAGTCATTAAAATAGAACCTGTAGGAGGTGATCCTTTCCGAGGCCTGTTAATGGGACTGGGATCAGCACGGGTCAACGGCGGCAAGAAAAGTATCGGGTTAAATTTAAAATCTGACGAGGGGAAACAGATCGTCCTCGATCTCATCAAATCTGCCGACGTCTTGATACATAATTTTCGCCCGGGTGTCCCCGAGCGACTGGGAATAGGATACGAGGCGGTCAGCGAGTTAAATCCTTCAATTGTCTATCTGCAAAGCAACGGTTACGGTCCTGACGGTCCAGGCGCGCTGAGACCGAGCACTCACCCGATTCCTGGAGCCGCGATGGGGGGAGTGGTCTATCAGATGGGAGAAAAACTCCCTTCGGAGGTTCAGGATATGGAGAACCTCAGGCTGTGGACCAAACGTCTGATGCGAGCCAATGAGGTCAACCCTGATCCAAACACGGCCATGGTGGTCTGTACCTCGGTGATGCTCGGACTGATGGCCAGAAAAACAACAGGCGAGGGACAACAAATATTCATGGATATGTTTGGAGCTAACGCCTATGCCAATCACGATGACTTTTTGACCTATCCAGGAAAAAAACCCAGAGCAATCGCCGATGATCTGATGCACGGACTCAACCCAACCTATCGACTCTACCAATGTGATAATGATGAGTGGATTTTTCTAGCTTTGGTGACTGATCGAGAGAAAGCTCGGTTCTTGGAGATCTTAAGCGACGCTGGCGTTGATTGCGGTCAGATTTCTTTAAATGAAATGGAAAAGGACGCGATCACCATCAAATTAGAAGCTTTATTCAAAACTCGTTCAGCTTCTGATTGGGAGGGGTTGTTGGCTCACAAAGGAATCGGTTGCGTTAGAGCTGACGGGCTCGCCCCTTCACTCTTTTGGTTAGAGGATGAACAAGCCCGCTCGATGAATCTGACCAAGAGCTCAAGCTATCCCGAATGGGGCGACTATAAACGGCACGGCCCCACCGCATTATTTAGCTGCGGTGTCGATCACCTAAAAGCTGCTCCAACCGGAGGCCAACATTCAGAGGAGATTCTTTCTGAGTTGGGCTATGAACGCGCCCAAATCGAAGAATTCATAAAAACCGGCGTGATCTGGAAAGAAGTAAATTGATCATCATACGATACGCTGAATCTTAACTGTGCTAATTCGGATTTAACTGATTCAACGTTGTTTCAATATTTAATTGCCCCTTCAAACCCGCGGCTCTGTGTGCAGAGATCTCCTGCATCCCATCAGTCATCATCATTTCTAGCATAGCTGCTCGGGACGGATACATCGCGATAGCCACCGAATCCCAGAGTTCTTCGACCTCTCCAAGCATAAGTCTCTCGACCTGCCCATTGAACTCAATCTTACCTCCAACATCTTCAAGCAATTGGCTAACCCTCTGGGCATATAGACCGTAAGCCTCTCTGCCACTCAGTTCCGTCTGCCTGCCGTCCTCGTAGATCGCCTTTTCCTTAAACTTTAGAAGATTGACCATATAGATCGGCCCTTCTGGACCGGGGTTCGCGAAGCCCTCCATCTGTTCAGCATTAGGTGCTACTTTATTGACAACTTCCATTACATCTCCTTTGTATTCCTGAAATATTCAGCTGCTGTGATTGCGATTCGACCAATGCAACAACGCGCTACCCTGGCGATAATTGAGAGAATATAGCTTATCTTGCGAGAAGCATATTTTTCGAGAACTATAAGAAAAAATGCATGTCACCCAAAGATTGCCTAATTTGAAAAAACTGCTCAAACGATTAGAATCTAACCATAGTAGTAGATTGTTGGGCCTAGTAGCGGACCCAACGCTTCACCACACAATTGAGGAGGAGAGTCAAAATGTCCCATGAAATGATTATAAGCGGGGGTACCGTTGTCGATGGAAGCGGTGCCGACGGGTTCAAAGCAGACGTCGCGATTGATAACGGAAAAATAAGCAGAATCGGAGATCTGACGGGCGAACAAGCTGCAAAAACGATTGATGCAACCGACAGAATCGTGACACCTGGCTTTGTGGATTTACACACTCACCTCGATGCTCAAGTAGGTTGGGACCCTCAGATGAGTTCCAGCTCTTATCACGGCGTAACTACTGCGCTTATTGGCAACTGCGGAGTAACGTTCGCGCCTGTCACCAAAAAGAATCACAGATACCTCGCTGAGCTTATGGAGGCAGTCGAAGACATTGCTGCCGACGCGATCATGGATGGCCTCCCCTGGAACTGGGAGTCGTATGGCGAATATCTCGACTGTATCGAATCATTGAACCCTGCGCTGAATGTTGTAGGGCTAGTGGGCCACTCAGCGGTCAGACTCGAAGCAATGGGCGACAAGAGTATGGACGAGGGCGTCCAGCCCGACGACAAAGAGCTCGAGCATATTACTCAAATGGTCAAGCAGTCGTTAGAAGAAGGGGCGGTAGGGTTTTCAACCTCTCGGTTTCTTCAGCATACCGTACCCGATGGACGCTGTACTCCAGGAACCTGGGCTGACCTAAGGGAAACTCAGGCCATACAACAAGCCGTCATTGAAGGAGGCGGTACCGGCGCCCTATTCCAATCGGCAAACGACATGGCGACGCGCTTTGAAACAGAGAAAGAAATGTTCCGACAAGGAGCAGAGCTGGGTTGTCAGGTCTTGTTCTCTGGAGGTACAGGACCCAATGGAGACGGCGGTGTATCGCACTGGCGCAATTTCTTTGAAGAACAGAATCAAGGTGGAAAGAGACTCGCGTCAATATGTCACACCAGACCCAGCGGAGCGTTTTTCGGATTGGCTCAGCTTTCTCCTTTCACTCGGACTTGTGATTCATGGAAAGAGCTCATGGCTCTACCAACGATCGCTGATCGGGTCGATGCGCTACGAAATGAAAACACACGTAAAAAATTGATCAGTGATGGCATCGCAGAGGGGAGTCTGAAAGACATTGCACATATGCTTCACCCATTTGGGCTAGAAGATCGACCTAACCTGGACCTCCATAAGAAAGCCAACCTCGGTCAGTTAGCTGAAGAGGCCGGCAAGGATGTGGTTGAAGTCTATGTTGAACGCCTACTTGCCTCAGAGGGAAAGGAATTTTTCAACTTCTGGGCTTTTGGCGGCAACCTCGAAAATCAATGGAACTACATGCAATTACCTCAAGTCGTCCCAATGCTCGGCGATGCGGGTGCACATGTCGGAATTTTCACTGATACGGATTCGCCGACAATTCTACTCAGCGAATTAACGCGCAAGCATGGTGTTTATACGTTGCCCGAAGCGGTTCATCGAATATCGGGTAAATCAGCGGAAATCCTCGGCCTAAAGGAAAGAGGCATGCTTAAAGAAGGCTGGCACGCAGATATCAATGTCATCGACTATGAAAATCTAAGATCCTGTCAACCGGAGTACGTGAATGACCTTCCCCACAATGGCGGCAGGTACATTGTCAAAAGTAAGGGCTATGACGCCACAATCGTAGGTGGCAAAGTAGTGATAGAGAATTGCGAATACACGGATGCCCGACCAGGCAGCGTTATTCGGGAATTTATCAGAGGATAAGTTCGAATCCGCAACTCTTGGAAAAAGCCCCGTTAAGGGGCTTTTTTGTTGGAAGGCTATCCAATCGCCGTTACCCGATCACTCCCAAACGCGCCAGTTCCTTCATTTCAGCCAGCTCCAGACCAACTGTTTTCAGTACCTCATAGGTGTGCTGTCCGAGTTCGGCAGACGGCTTTTTCGGCATATCAGATGACGCGCTAAACTTCGCGGGGCTTCTTGGCAGTAACATCGGCCCACCTCTGGGATGTTCAACCTCTTCAATAATACCCGAAGCGCCGATCTGGGGATCAGTTAATACATCCTCTCGACGATTAGCTCTTGAAACAGGTATCTCATTTTCGACCAATAAATTCACCAGTTGCTCGGTCTCATAATTTGAGGTGTCCGCACCCAGATAATTAGAGACAATCGCGCCGTCACTGGTCTTACTGACTTCATAAATATCTGCTAAGTCTCCTGCAAATTGGATACCCTGTCCCTTAAAACTGTAATTCCACATCAGATCAGGCCAGTTGAAGTAGACCGCCCCGTCGAGCATAGAAAGCTCAACATGCTGCCCTCCCTGCCCTCTTTCTCTCCCCAATAAAGCAGCCGTAATAGCCTGCGACGCTAACAGCGAGGTGACCTTGTCGTAGATAATGGTGCGGACCATTTTAAGGTCATTCCCTTCTGCTTGAGCATCCAAGACGCCACTGAGACCCTGTATCACATAATCGTAAACTCGTTGGGTGGCATAGGGTCCAACAGATCCCATACCACTAATGGATGTATAAATGAGATCCTCGTTTATGAGTTTTAAATCACTATAACCTAAACCGATGCGGTCCAATTTGCCGGGTCTGTAATTCTGCAAGAGCACATCCGATTGTGCGACCAGCTTAATCAGAAGCTCCTTCCCTCTGGGATGTTTAAAATTCAGAGCCAGTGAACGTTTATTGCGATTGATCATGGCATAGATCGATGACAGACCGTTGCGTGAAGCACCCAGACGACGGATTCCATCACCCCAGCCTGGGGGCTCTACTTTAATCACATCGGCACCCTGATCAGCCAGCATCACACTGGCCATAGGCCCCGACACGACTGACGATAGGTCCAGTATTTTAAATCCCTCGAGTGGCCCACTACTCACGCAAATTCCCCTCGTTGATTAACTAGGTCTTTCTCTTTGCCAAAAGCCCTACGAAATTGAAAAAGGCTCTACAAACTATAAACCAGAAGGTTTCGAGAACCATACAAACACTTGTTTATGGGCGCAATAACTATGCCCTCTTTCGGCAACATAGAGTTGACTAAAACCTGTAATCAATAGTTCAATCAAAGTCTTCTTGGAGGGAGTTCAAACATGGCTGGTGCACTTGATGGAGTTAAGGTACTCGACCTAACCACTATTTATTCCGGACCAATCTGTACGACAATCCTGGGTGATCAGGGAGCAGACATAATTAAAATCGAATCGCCTGAGGGAGATTTCATGCGTCAGGCGCTCGACGTCGAGCGCAACGGCGTTAGCGGGATGTTCTCCATGTTGAACCGTAACAAGCGTTCAATTGTTATTGATCTTAGTAAAGATGAAGGCAAGTCCTTATTTAAAGACATGCTTACATCCGCCGATGTGGTTGTCGAAAATTTTCGACCAGGCGTTATGGATCGATTGGGATTCGACTACGAAACTATGAAAACCACCAACCCTGGTATCATCTACGCTTCAATAAACGGAGTCGGCCAATCTGGTCCTTATGCAAAACGACGAGTTTATGATGCCATTATTCAAGCCATTTCAGGAGTCGCCACCCTACAGTCAGACCCTTCAAAAGAGCGCCCGATCATGGTTAACACCCTGATCTGTGACAAGCTCACGTCGCTAGTGAGCGCACAGGCGATCTCGTCGGCCTTATATAATCGATCTCAAACCGGGCTGGGTCAGAGAATTGATGTGGCAATGCTTGATGCAGCCCTGTTTTTCCTGTGGCCAGATAATATGCGGCACTATGCCTTTGTCGGCGACGAAGTTCCTCCAGAATCACCACATACGCATACCAACATGGTTCGAAAAACCAAAGATGGCTACGTCTGCACAATGCCCGTCCAACCGGACGAATGGTTGGGCCTTTTCAGGGCATTAGATTTACCAAACCTACTCGAGGACCCAAGCTATTATATTGATGCAGCAGTCGATACAGAGAAACTGACAAATACGATCAACACTGCCTTTGAGACCTTCACAACGGAAGAAATGCTGATAGCTCTGGAGCGGGAAGACGTTCCCTTTTCAAAAATTAATTCTCGAGAAGAAGTGCTTGATGATCCTCAAGTTAAAGCCATGGATTCTATCTGGGAGTTTGATCATCCCTTTGCTGGACCCATGCGACAGGCAAGACCACCAGCCAGGTTCAGTGAGACGCCCTCAGAGATCTTTCATTGTTCTCCCGAGCTGGGGCAGCATACACGCGACATCCTTTCCGAGTTTGGCATCGACGACGAGCGCGCTAGAGCACTGATACAGCAAAAGGTCGCTCAATAAAAAACCAGCTAATCTTTAAAAAATAGCCATCGGATTAAGTGGAGACCCAGTACCACCAACCACTTTCAGGGGAGCAGCGACAAACAAAAATGTTGATCGGTCTTTAATTCTTGCGGTCATCGAGAGTCTGTCTAAATCAAGGTTATCAAAAATAGGCATCCCCATACCGACGATGACTAATTCGTGCAAAGGATTCAACCGAGCGCCTACACCAGAGGGCATCACATCTGACACTCCATCACAACCAATCGCCGCAACGTCTCGTTCTTTAAGCCATTTAGCAACGGACGCGTGCATACCCGCCGCCCTTTGAACAAAATTCCACTGTCCCTTATCTCGTACTCGATGCCAGCGACCCGTTCGTACCAGCAGCACATCCCCTGCCGATATGGTGATTCCAGATGCTTTTTCCCATGCCTCTAGATCTTCAATGGTGATCGCATTGCCTGGCTCCATATACTTCTTACCAAGGAAAACCGGCATATCAACTAAAACGCCGCGGGTAAAAACTCCAGACTTTCCTATCTTGTCGATTCCAAGATTCATGAAGCCTTTGCCGTCCTGATTATCAAATGGATAGCCGTTATACATCTTCCCTTTGTAGGCGAAGTGATTAATGCCGTCTAAATGAGAATGCCCAAAACCGTGATAATCAATTTTATAAACATCCCCTGCCGCCTGAGCTGCGTCCTCGGAATTAATGCCTAGCTCTTCCATTTCCGCGCCGCCGAAGATAAAACTCTCATGTACAAAGGGTTTTTGATTCACCTGGTCAGATACCGTATTCAGCGGGAGAGCTAAAGAAACAGATTCTCCTGCAGTTACAAGACCAGCCGCCTCAATCCGCTTCTGCGCTGTAATCGTATTCAGTGTCCCTAATTGATCCTCTTCACCCCAACGGCCCCAATTCGATACTTCCGTCATCAGCGAATCAAATTCGGCCTGACTCATCGGAACCGGAGGACCCACAGAAAATCCTTTAGAGGATAAAAATAGTGCGGTAAGACAGATTAGTAACCTCAGCATCAGATTTCCCTTTTTCTTCAAATATTGAACGCCTAATCTGTCATATCGGCGCATATATTCAAGAAAAGAATTTTCTCTCTTCGACAAGAAAAAAGTTGTCATAACAAGAAAATATACTAGCATGTTCGGAGAGCTTTTTTTGAAGGGAGAAACTATGAGCTTAACTGGCCAGTGCCTTTGCGGCGTTATTACGTACGAACTAAAAAATCCACCTGCGATGACTGGAGTCTGTCACTGTAAGAACTGTCAGAGACAGGCAGGTTCAGCGTTTTCGACTCTCGCAGGTGTTGCGAAAACAGACTTCGTTTTGAACTCAGGGAAAATGAAGGTTTATAGAGACTCTGAGACCGATACGGGGAACACAGTCGAGCGCCATTTTTGTGGCGAGTGCGGATCACCAATCTATTCAGCCGTCCCCGACTCACCGGACGTGTTATTCATCAAAACAGGGACAATGGACGACACCTCTTCTTTCACCCCTCAGTTCCACGTGTGGTCTAGCAGCAAACAAGACTGGGTTGAGTTAGAGGATGGTGTTCCAGCGATGCAAAAAACAGAAGGTTTGGGTTAACAAACCCAACAAGAGATTTAATACATTTATTAGAGTTCCTGATACCGGTAGACAAGATCCAAGACTACTGGATATGGTTATCTCATAAAGATTAGGGAGACGTCATGAGCAAAGCAGAACAGTCAAATTCAGTCGAAGATCGAATCGAGCGTTACTCACAGAGAACCCTGGGACCCTATGAAGTTTCCGAGGAGTTAAAACCCACGGTAGACGAATTAGATCTGTGGACGAACGTCAACGAACTAAGGGATCAAGGGTATACGGTCGTGAAAAATGTCTGTGAACCGGAACTCATGGATGATCTGAGAGAGGTAATTCATACTTTTTCCGAAGAGACAGAAGGCCCTACAAAGGGCTATACGGCGTCCATGCTATTGGGGCGTCATCCCGTGGTAGATCGAGTCGCGACACTACCAAAAATTTTAGCCCTTACAGAGGTCAGCGTTGGCAAGGGCATGCGAGCCGGTCAATTTATTGGCTCTATTAAAAGAGAAGGAATGCCCGCTCTTGGCCTCCATGCAGACCAAAACTGGATGCCCGCTCCCTTTCCTGAGCATAATCTTTTACTCACTTACTGCATCCCCTGTGAAGGCATGACCGCCGAAGGTGGAGCGACCACTATCGTACCAGGATCTCAAAGCTTGCGACGTCATCCAACGAACGAAGAGCTCGAAGACCCAGTTACGATGCCCATTGAGGTTGAAAAAGGATCCGTAGCAGTATGGGACGGATCTGTCTGGCACGCCTCAGGAGCTCGGACGATCCCGGGCACTCGAACGGTACTTCACGCGACTTACCAGCGACTGTACACCCAGCCGATAGATGATTATGGATACCTCTTGAAAGACGAAGAGTACGTAGCCAATGCGTCTCCAGAAATATTAAGCTTGCTGGGACAAGATCTCTTTTATGGGTCTGCAACCCTTACCAGTGGCGGTACTAACATGGATAAATTCATGAAAAGCGCGTCAATGTCCAAACTGTAAAATGATTGATAGGATTGACGAAACCAAATAGAACTTAGGACTAGAACATGAGTAATGACAAAGAACAGATAGAACAAACCGTCCAAGTGTACTTTGACAGCATGTATGAGTCCGATTCTGAAAAAGTAACTAAGGCGTTTCATCCCAGCGCCATGATTAGCGGAAATTTTGGAGGCTCATTCTCGGAAATGACCCGGGAAGCTTTCGGAAAATTTGTGGCAAGCCAACAACCGTCGCCAAAAGAAAAAGGAGAACCCGCTCGTCTAGAAGTAGTAAGCATCGAAATAGCCGGAGAAACCGCCGTCGCGCGAGTTCGAGACGATTATTTGGGACAAACGTTTTTAGACACTCTATCTATGGTGAAATTGGAAGGTGACTGGAGCATCTACAACAAGCTCTATCATATTGAAGGTAAAGCTTAAGCTTGCCCTCCTCGCAGTCTAGTTAGGAAGCAGATCTCAGTGCGTAGAGCACACGCGCTTTTGCACACAACACGCCTTCGTTGTTGACTACGTTTACTTCGATCGTACAAAGGTTTCTGCCTCGTTTTATGACGGTCGCTTCGGCATCGATCCACTCACCCTGAGCCTGCCTTAGAAACGTAACCTGCAAGTCTGCAGTCCCGCCAGCCTGAGAACCCTCTTTCATATTACTGAACACGGCAGGCAACGCAGCTATATCAACTAGTGTGGCAATCACCCCCCCATTAACGCTCCCGCCTATACCGGAGGGCGTACTTTCAGTTTTCTTTAAACGAAGCCTGGCATAATCAGAGGAAGTCTCCTCAATCGTCATCCCCAGGTATTTGTGAAAGGGTTGCTCATCAAAATGTTGGAAAAATTCGTTGTTACTATCCATTTGTTCTCTCTACAGTATTTTCAAAAATCGATCACACTTAGACATCGTCTCGTATAGCAAAGGTTCGAGGTTTCAGCTCACCCGCTAAAAAATCGCTCAGCGCTTCTGTAAGACCAGTCTCGATTCTCCAATTGAGATAGGCTTGCTGATGCTCTGCCGTCTCCCAAAGCTCAACCAAAACCACACTTCCCGTGTCCATTTCGACAAGAGTCTCGACTTTCTGACAACCTTCGTAGACTCGAGTTTCTTTAAGTGCTTCTCGCAGGACATCTAGAAAATCTTCTAACTTTTCTTTATGTACCGGAATCTCGAGGGTGACCATTACACTCATTCTGAACACTCCATAATTTGTTGATCAGGAGCGAATTATACAGATTTTCGATAAAACGATTAGTTGCGCCAGACCAATGATGTTAGCGCAGACCAATCAAACCTCGCCTTTTTGCAGCTCCACAAACTGTCGATAAGGACCGTCGACCTTAGAAAACAATTCTTCATGGGTACCGATATCTTTAAGCCTGCCATCGTCAAAAAACAATATTTCATCGGCCATACGAATAGTCGATAAACGATGAGCGATAATGATGACCAGGCGATCGGATAAGTTTTCAAGCAAATTACTGATGAGCGTTTGTTCTGTGGCCAGGTCTAGAGAAGCTGTAGGCTCATCCAGAATCAGTATCGGTGTGTCCCGTAAAAGTCCCCGAGCAATACTGAGTCTTTGCTGCTGGCCAACAGACAAGGTATCGCCCGACCTGCCTAACACCGTATCAAGACCATTCGGCAAACCATTGACAAAATCAATCGATCCAGACACTTCAAGGGCTTGCTGAATTTGATCATCCTCCGCTTTAGGATTTGCTAATAACAGGTTGTCTCTGATGGACTCGGAAAGTAATAGATGTTCTTGAAACACATAACTCACCTGCTCTCTTAGACTATCCAAATTAACCTGTCTCAAATCGACCCCATCAATAAGGATTCGTCCAGAAGTAGGGATCAAATAGCCCGGCACCATTTGAGCAAGCGTAGTCTTTCCACTACCAGTGGGCCCTACCATCGCTATCAACTTTCCCTTGTGCATTGTCGTAGTAAAATTACTGATGACCCTGGAGCCACCCGGGTAAGAAAACGACACATCATCAAATTCGATCGAACGTTCAAAGGTCTTAAGGATAGTCTGGTCGGCTCGCTCTTCCTCGGTCTCCAGATCAAAAAAGAAGAAAACGCGGCGTACCGCTGCCACGTTCCCTTGAATTATGATCCAGATAGCTCCTATCGAAAACGCGGCCTGACCTAACTGAAAGATTAGTCCCCCAATCACCCAGAAATCGCCAGGACTCATGACGCCATCTATTATTAAGTTACCTACTACTCTTGCGCCATAAAACAACAACGCAACTATCAGCATTAGGCTCAAAAACACTAAAGCTATTTCCAGAATCTTAATCAATCTAAATCTCAGATAAGACTCCTGGCTTCTATGGGAAAACTCCTCGATCTCCTTTGTCATGCCACCAAGACTTTGTACTGCTTCGATCTGACTGAGACTCTCTTCCATCGAATTCGTAGTTGCACTTCCGGCCGATCGGCTGTCCTGTTGGAGATGACGGGCCAACGCCGACAAGGGAATAGTTATGATAAGCGCAATGGGGACCAGGCAGGCCGCGCTAAAAACAATCTCTGGTAATACGTCGGAGTAACTAAAATACAAAAGATAAATAGAGATCGAAGAACTTAAGATCAGGAGCAAGGGATAGAACAGAATTTGATAACACAGCCCAGGTATCATGGGCGAGTCGTACATTACGCGGTAGATGGTATCGCCAGTCCGCTGGTCATTAAGCGTTGTCATTGGCAGACGGCTCATGTGCTTAAATAGCTGTGTCCTAAGCAAATTGGTCAGCCCCTGAGATATCCGGACCTGTATTAACGCCTCCAAAACACCTAGAAGAGATCCCGAGTTACCGTGCCCTGCATTCATCGCGTTTTCTGACTGAGTAGCACTGTCTTCGCCCTGTGCCATTGCGACTTCGATTTCCGTTTTGGTTTTACTGAATAATAAGAGTAGAGCTAAACCAAAGACGACTACCGAGACCATGATTTCCATTGGCGTCTTTCCCGACAAGAAACTGACAAATGGTTCAATATGAGGGGGAAATGGAATTTCCGTACTATCGAAGGACCTCGCAAGGATCACGTGATCTACAATGATTTTGGGTAAAAACGGGTAGAAGAAAAGAGGTACCAGAGACAAAAGCATTAATGCGAACTTCAAAGAGGCCAGGCGACGTAGGGGCCACAAGAATCGGAGACTGCGTCCTACGAGACCAATGACCTCTAGATTCGAGATTCTTGTGTCAGCGTCTATTCGATCGTCATAACGCTGACTTTTCATGCTCCAGACCCTTCAGAATCGATGTTGACTATCCCTCGATAGTATCCTTCTGGCAACGTCATCAGGTCTTCGTGCTCGCCTGCTTCCACTATCCTACCGTCGCGAAGAACTGCGATCTGGTCTGCACGACGTATCGTGGACAATCGGTGAGTAATTAAGACGATCACCCTATTGGCGCCCCACTGTCGAATATTTTCCAAAACAGTGATTTCAGTTTTGGCGTCTAGAGAAGCGGTGGGCTCATCTAGAATTAATATTGGGGTGTCTCTGACCAAGGCGCGTGCAATCGATAGTCGCTGCTTCTGTCCCGTGGATAGTTTTGCACCTCTCTCACCCAACTCAGTTTCGTAGCCCTGAGGCATTTGAGTAATAAAATCATGAGCAAGAGCAATCTTGGCGGCCTCTTCTATCTTAGCCTGGTCAACTTCGAGGCAGGCATAGCCGATGTTGTCGGAGACGCTTTTAGAAAAAAGCGGATTTTGCTGCAAAGCGATCGAGATATTCGCTCGGATCTCCGCAACACCTATCGACCGAATGTCGAGCTCGTCAATGGTAATCGATCCCTGATCAGGGTCATAAAGCCGAAGCAACAAACTAGCAAGAGTCGATTTTCCAGAGCCAGTCTCCCCGACGAGGGCCGTTATAGTCCCAACCTTCAGATCGAGATTGAGGCCGTCTAACAGAAGCTTGTTGTTTTCGTACGAGAAACCCAAATCAGAGAGGTGGATTTGTTTAAAATCTGCCGGGAAGCTCTTCGCGTCAGGCGCATCTCGGACCTCCGCCTCTAACTCTAATAAATAAAAGGCCCTCTCCAAGCCAATTGCCATATCTTGCAGGATGCCCCAGATACCCACGATCCAGATTCCGTTTTCGACCATCTCGCCTTCCATGCGCCCTTGCGCAGACTGGTAAGCCCCCAGATTCCAAACCGTGAACCCCACCAGGCCCAGAACGCCAACCAAAAAGGTTTCCTCCTGGCTAATCACCCATCCAGCCATCAGATACTCACAAAAAATAACCACCGCCAAAACAAAGACCGCGATCAAGGTTCGCATCGTAATCCATTCAGCTCTTACCCAAAAAGCGCCATCAATTGCACGAGTCGAAGCTTCATCGAACCATCTTTGAACGGCCACTTCAGAACGGTTTGCTTTTATTACCTTTAAGCTGGAGAAAACTTCTTGAATACGAGATACCAACGCACTGTTTGACCTTCTGGCAACACGAGATCGAATCTGCAACCTGGGAGTAAACCAGCCAATCAGTAAAAGAATAGGAACTGCGGCAAGCAAAAACACCAGCGCGAGTCTCGGACTAAACAAAAAAAGGACAAACAACGTAAAGGATACTTGTCCCAAGCCGATGATAGGGTTGATGATAATCTGCTCAACGACAGAGGTGATCATCGCACTGTCCTGGTAAATTCGATGAATGGAATCTCCTGCACGGGCGTGGTCGTGGTATTTCAAAGACAAATGCTCTGCATTAGTCACCATTCTCACACGAAGAGCTTGATTGATACGCTGGAGTATCCAGACACGGTAATAAGCCGCTATAGGCATCAAAGCGAACAATAAAATTCCTGCTACGCCAAAAAGGATAAGCAACCTGTCAAAAACCTCTCTTCTTTGAGTCTGGGTAAGCTTTTGATCATGATTAAAAGCACCTGATTGAGCAGAGTCTTCTGATAGCCTCAATGTTTTCGAGGGCTCATCTTCGACCGGGTCTCCGATATAGTCATCCGTTAACAGCAGCATCTTTGCCTGTTGAGGTTCCAATTTTTCCGCTTCAATCACCTTGTTATTGAATAGATCAGAACCGATGAGCATTGAAACGACAAACAGCGCTTCGATCAACAAAACAGCGACCACCCAAAAAACCAAGTGAACAAGTTGAGGCTTCATATACGGCCAAGTGCGCGCGTATAAACTAAAAAACTCTTTAGGCCTCAGAGTTCCTTCTGGATCATTCTTCAGATCCGCTGATATCCCTCTACTAAACCAGTTCACAGCAAAACCAACCGGTCAGCCGTTGTAGTTGTTCTAGGCATAAAGGCACAACACACGAGCTTCAATACTCTCTCGCAAGCTAACCTTTCCAGGACATGCAGGATCATCAAAGGCACTGTGCAAAGTCGGCATAAATGGGCTCATGGCAGAGTCGTAGGTCTTGAACATTAAGACCTCTTCCTTCCGCATTTTTGGAAAATAAAACCAGCGATGTTCGGGGTTGTAGCTGCTCTGGTAGATTTCAATTGCAAACCCCTGCCCGTCGCCATAGTTCCAAAGATCAGTAGGAATCAGCTCCGCTTCTGTAACGGATGACGCATCACAAACCGCCAACGGAGCGTGGAGACCATCTGCATCAAACCTTCTCCAAAGATTAAATATACAGATACGACCATTCTCCATGTCGTATTTGCCCTCCTCCTCCAGAGCGGCAAAAAAGCCATCCTTTATTAAATTGGAAGTGAAATCGTTGTGGACCAGTCGATGGGCGCCCAACCGTTTACCTTCAAGCGCCTGTTCTTCACTGCGCGTAATGTGAGACAGGACCTGTACAAAAGCCGCGCCGCTCTCCCTCAAAACGACTTCTTTAATCTCAGGATAATACTGGTCTTTTACACACTGATCATCATAAAAGTCTGCCACTGAGGATGAATGTTGAAGCAGCTTGAAGCCTTCCTGTTCCAGAGAGGTAGCTATATCGCGACCATCCACTATGTGCGCCATATGTCCAGCTTGATCGGGCCTACTTGGATCTGGTTCTTCTAGACCAAAGGCTGGCTTAGCCTCACCCACGCGCAACGGATTACGATAAAAGAGTTCCGCTGACAGTTGATTTGATCCATTTGACACTGTTTTCTCCTCACAACGTTATCTGCACTAGTGTACTGGTCTTCGACCGATTGAAGAAACCTAAACTCGAGTCAGTTAAACCGATAAGCCTATTGCCAAATCCTTCGAAAAAAAGTAATCATCAACTAGATAGTTGATTGAGAGAGTAAATCAAGATGTTGAAGCATTTCTGTGTGTGGATCTTATGCCTGTATGGGGCCCTTTCTTGGTCAGCCGACCCATTTGAGTCAATGTCAGCAAAGAGTCTCTTGACTTGGACCCCCGAGCAACAACTTAAGGGATACCCAAACATCCACCGAATTTACCACACCCGTAGAATCGGAGCCTCCTCAAAAAAACTAGATTTGACAAGTGCGGACCTCAGGCTTGACGACTTTACCTATATCTACCAAAAGCAACCCAAGACAATCGATGATTATTTCGAAGACCTTAATACGGCAGGCCTCATCGTCTTAAAAAATGGAGATCTGGTCTTTGAAAAATACGCGCTCGGCCACACTGAAGACCAAACATGGATTTCTTTTTCCGTCGCAAAATCAGTCGTCAGTATGCTTTATGGGGCTGCCATAAAAGACGGTTACATAGAGAGCATCAATGACCTCGCTTCCACCTATTTACCTTCGCTAAGCGAAGGGGCCTACAAAGACACCACGATCAAAAATATTCTGCAAATGGCATCAGGCGTGAAATGGAATGAAGATTACGAAGACCTCGACTCAGATGTTGCTAGTTCACCAATACAAATTCTGGATCTCATCGAATACATGGGAAACTTGAAAAAGCTGCACCCACCAGGAACACATTTCAACTACAACACCGGTGAAACCAACCTGGCCGGCGCCGTGCTCAGGGCGGCAATCGGGAACAACCTGGCGACCTATCTCCACAGAAAGATATGGGAACCCTTCGGTATGGAGTCCGATGCATACTGGATGCTTGATGAAGCTGACGGTGTCGAGTACGGAGGGTGCTGCCTAAACGCGACCTTGAGAGACTACGCGAGACTAGGTTTGTACGCGTTGCGACATGGGGAATTATCACCAGGGAACCCTAGCCTCCCGGATAATTGGATGCTCGACTCTACAAGACCTTCGGAGGGGGCCGGCTATTACGGTTATTACTGGTGGCTCAGACCCAACGGCTCATATCGAGCAACCGGCATATTCGGCCAATTCATATGGGTCCACCCAAGAGAGCAACTTGTCGTTGCTATTCATAGCGCCTGGGATGAAGCCTGGCGAGATGACCATGATGAACATACCGCAAAACTGGTATCCAGTATTTCAAATCACTTGAACAGGAAAGCACTCAAACTCGATGAATGAAATTGTCCCATCTTCACTAAAAGACCCCAGGATAGATACGCAAGTTTTGCAAATTGGCGATCTCGAATTCGAGATCGATTGCTGCGGCGATGGCGACCGTTTGGCACTTTGTCTCCATGGTTTTCCAGAACACAGCTTCTCCTGGAGACACCAGTTGCCGGTGCTCGCTCAACAAGGTTTCAAAGCCTGGGCCCCAAACTTGCGTGGTTACGGGAAATCTTCAAAGCCAAAAGGCATTTCAGCCTATGGTCTCGACCTACTCGTTGAGGACGTTGCAGCCATCATCCAAGCGAGCGGCTGCAAGGAAACAGTTCTCATCGCTCATGATTGGGGAGCAGTTATCGCGTGGCAATTTGCGATAACCGATCGGCTACCTCTTAATCACTTAGTGATCTGCAATGTCCCTCATCCTCAGGCGATGCAAAAAGCCTTTGGATGGGAACAAATGAAAAAAAGCTGGTACGTGTTTTTCTTTCAACTACCCAAAATACCGGAGTATCTACTCGGTAGGGACAACGCAAAAGGGGTGGGAGAGATGATACGCAATACCTTTGTTGATCCTACGAAATTTCCTCCCGAAATTGCCGAGGTATTCAGCCGCAACGCAAATCAACCAGGCGCTTTAACCGCTATGATTAACTACTACCGCGCTTTAATACGAAACAACCCCAACTCAAAACCAAAAAACGAAGATTTTCCTATCATAAAAACACCGACACTTATGGTTTGGGGAGAAGAAGATGTCGCATTATCAAAAGAAACGACCTATGGAACTGAGCGATACGTAGAAGACTTCACTATCCGCTACCTGCCCGGGGTATCCCACTGGGTACAACAGGAGTCTCCCGAAACCGTCAACTCCATGATAACCGCGTTTCTCAAGGGCGAATCAGTGCCTCAGGCCTAGCCACGTAAACAGATAGAGGACCGACTTTTTAAAAACACGTTCAACAAATAGAGCCAGCTTTCACGATCACTTATCGGTCAAAAAACCCTTTCTAGGGTTAGCAGGCGGCTCATATTTAAATGGCAGAGTATCGGGAGTCACCCTGACTGGGGTACTAAAAGTAAAGGGAATCCCAAAAGGTGTCTCGTATTTGAGTTCAACAAAATAAGCCGACCATCCCTCTTTCGGCGTTCTAATGTTGGCCAGGTAGTCACCATCCTCGAAGGCTTCTACTCGATCACGCTTCCAACCATTCTTACCAATCGTGTCCTTGCGAAAGTCCCGGTTCTCTTTGTTCGACGCCTTCCAAAGGCTCACCCGACTTGGTTTTTCTTTAGTCGATACGCGTATCGAGCCGTCGGAGCCAAACTCCCAGCTAAACTGAGGCCTGGGAAAGTCATTTAAGACCGCCGCATAGTAGGCGAGGATGCTCTCCAAAGCATCCGAGTCGGCCAGACTATGGCCCGCATTCGGGACATACCTTAGAAACTTTTCACCGGGAAGTTGATCAAAATAAAACTGGGAAGAAGTTGGCACAAAAAATTCATCGCCAGCAGCGTTTACCAGAAACTTCGGCATCGTGTAGCGATCTTTATAACTCAATGGGTCAACTAATTTAAACAAAGCCTGTAATTCCGGGGTGCCCCACCATTCCACAGTCCCCATGTCGACATAATCTTGAATGGCAGGCGCCCAAAAACCATAGACTTCCCAGTGATGCCTAAATGAACGCTCAACATCGAGCAAGTCAATCACTATCGGCACTATAGCGCTGACCCGAGCGTCTACCGCTGCGGTAGTCCAGGTAGTCCAACCTCGTTTTGAGGCTCCAGCCACAACAAACTTGCTAGGCTTTTTCTCAGAAGCTATGGGAAGCAAAGACTGCAGGCAATCCATAGCGGACACAGCACTCTTCGTCATCGCCATCCTGGCAGGCCAGCGACTATCGCCAGAGGTCAAAAACTTATCCCAGGTATAGGCAATCAGCGCGTCTTCCCATCTCTTCTTGCCTTCATCTTTAAAAACGAGCGGCTGGTTTGGAACCATAGACAGCTCTGCGACCACAGAGCTTGTCGCCAGGGCATATCGAACTAAGACCTCATTAACAGAGCTGGGCACCGCATCGGAATTACTTCCGCCACCGATCATCAACATCGCAGTTTGATGCTTGACAGTAGCGGGCTCTACCACCTGCAAGAGGTGGCGCCAATCTGTCTGGTCTACTTCGCTTTCAGTCAAATAACGCTGTGAAACAAGCTCTATAAAGTGGCTTTGGTAGCCATCTGCCTTTTCACTCCGAACTAACCTACATTGATAGACTTCGTCTTTCTTATGAACATATTCATCCAAAGCATTTTGATTAAACTGTGATCTTGGTTCCGCTAAGCCTCGTTCGCTAGAAACAAACACCGCCACTGAAAGGATGCAGACTAATAGTCTTGTTACTGACATATTTTCACCCCTCGACCTGCCATATTTCGTGGACATCAATCTCGTCACGCTTCAAGTTCAAAGTAAAATAATCCCCTTGCAACCAAGCACCATACTGATTGGTGGCGAATTTAGAATCGGGTCGGCCACCATTTCCGCCGGCAATCACAAAACGCGCATGTTGGTGATCGCCCAGATCAACTACCAAGCGATATGCCGGACCATGAAACACACGACAAGGTATTTCGTTTTCAACAGACTTTCCAGGACCCTTTCCCATATGCATAGCCATTCCCAATGTGGTTGGGCTACCACCGATAGGGTCGGGGCCAACTTTCAGATGTTCAAATCCAGGACGTTTCCGCTGACGATGCCAAAAAGCAATTTGATGCAAGTCACCCCATCTCCAAGCACTCTCTTCAGGACCTAACGACTCATGAAGTCGCTCCATCACCAAGCGCATCTCTTTGTGAACTATCTCGCTTAGGATTTCCCGATGTTCACTCCAGGGGGAAGTTTCTTTTGTAAAAGTTTTGAGATCAAAGCGATTCAATCCAGGCGCAGCCAGAGGCATCAGCTTGAACAAATCATCGCCCAGCGCCTCAAACAAATAGTTTCTCTGCCAATATCGATCCAGAAAAGGATAGAACACACATGCACCAACGGAATCAAGAGAAGCCTGGCAGTCCCAATTCTCCAGGATGTCAGCCGCTCTCTCCACCAGACTGTCCTCGCTAGCTCTCAATAGTTTGACCAAGTCTGGCAACAATTCCTTGGCTCGAAGATCAAAAAGGTCTAATTGCATTTTGCAGAATTGATCCACAGTGAAATCAGAACCTTCATCTAATAACTGCTTAATCCTGTCTGCCCTGGCACTGTGGATTGGAAAATTGTGAATATAAAAATCCCCCCGCTCCTCCATCGTGTCATTGTTTGCAGTTAGCGAATAGCCCGCCTCAGGGTTTCTTTCTACAGTTAACTGGCTCTGAGTCGCCAAATTAAAATCATGTTGTGAATTCCAACCTGTCATGGGCACAGAACCCGTCACACCACGCCGAACCGGAACCACTGCGGCGATATATCTTTCAATATTATTTTCTTTATCAACGCAGATGATATTGTTAACGAGAGGGCAGACCCCTCCTTCGAACAACAAATCACCAAACTCCGAAGCAGTTTTGGCCGTGGGCAAAAGACCCAAAGCACCAGCCGAACTCGGCACATCCCGCAGCGACCAATACAAACTTGTTTGATTCGAATTTACCTGGGCATGACTCATTCCTAATTCTTGCATCAAAGGCTCGAGCAACACCCCATGGTGAGTAGTTTTGACTTCTATGTTGCGATCTTCTCCACCTTTGACTTCAATTAGTTCCTTTCGATATACGACCGGCTTCCACTCCTCGCCGTGCAGATATTGCTCTCCGTCAACTTGCTCTACAAATAGATCGTAGCAATCAATGAATCCGGTGGTTAATCCCCAAGCGAGATCATTATTAAACCCCATCATAAAATAAGGCACGCCCGGGAAAGCTGCGCCAAACGCATCCCAGCCCTCCACATGCAAATGCACGTAGAAAAAAGTATTTGGGATCGAATGAGGTTGGTGCGGATCAGTCGCCAACATGGGACGACCTGATGCCGAGAGCTCGCCACTGATCGCCCAATTGTTGCTACCTGAAAAGCCTGGGACCTCGATCTCCGGATAGGCTAACTCGATCATTTTTGGGTCAATATCCACCAAAAAATTCTTGAGTTCCTCGATCTGCTCCTCGTCATCTTTGGAAAAGTGCAGCAGATGATCACGAAAATAGTCGACTCCATGCGTTGCCATCAAGCGACCGATCATTAATTTTTCAGTCCAGCTCTTGTGCTGAAACCAGGACGTGAATCGGTATCTCGCAGCGACGTCCCTCATGGTGAACTTTCTAGGTTCGGCTCCCGCAATTTGAAATTCAGGCGGCACCTCATCCAGAGCGTCAACATAGGCATTCATACCATCGAGATAAGCCGACGCTATCCAGTCGCCCGAACTCGAAGGAAGTTCCGTCAATCCTCCGTGGACGTTAAATGCTCTTTGCATAGCGTCCTGACGAACAAACCGTTCACCCAGCAATGCGGCCGCTTCACCATTGGCATAAGCTGTACTTAAATGAATCTGCCATAGACGTTCATAGGCGGCAGCGTAACCCATACCACGATAGGCATCCGACACTGTTGAGGCCCAAACGTGTGCGACACCGAGCTTGTCCCATATGATTTCAAACGGCGCGTCAGCGCCAACGATCTTACACTTCACCTATTCTCCCCTCTTAAACCACGCCCAGGATGATCCTTCTTCGCCTTAAACAGATTGCTTTCTACTTTGGTCGTTCGATTAGTCTTCCAGGATATTCAGGGACGTCTAATTGGTCCTCTTCCGCTCCCGCTGAAAACGTTCCCAGACCACTCGTCCTCAATATATCTAAATCGCTAATTGAAGATGCCTCGCTTGAGGGGCACTGTCCACCATTTGACCGATAATCAAGCACGGCCTTCAACCGGGCCTCGTTTTCATCTCCCAGCAAATGATCAAAATCATCCGCGATAACACAACCAGGAATTTCGTGATTTTCCTCAGGAGAAGAACTTACCGGCTTGAATCCATCGGTGTAATCGCCATAGCCTTTGTTGTTTACGCCTCTAAACTGAATAGAGAAATAGGTAGTTCCACAATTATCAAAACCGTAAAATCCATAGGGTTTACCGCACGTCGTATTACCTATTTGAATAACTTCAATATCAATACCTCTGAGTCCGTTGATGATGGCTTCGCTCGCAGAGCAGGTATCCGAGTTCGTGAGAACATAAACGCGAGGTAAGTCGAGCGTCGGAAGCTCCGTTCCCTCATCCAAAGAAAACCCAATAGTCGTGTTATAAAAAGGGGTGGGCTCGATATTCCCGCCCGTAACTGGGTTAGTCGTAGGGTGCTTGTCGTTAAACTGTAAGGTTTCGAAGTTCCTTCCGGACGCAGCTGAGCTTCCCGCAATCATATAGGCAACTTGGCTGGCGATCGCCAGGTACCCTCCGCCGTTATATCGAAGATCCAGAACCAAATCCACGACACTACTTTCTTTTAACGATTCAAACGCCTCGACTAGCAATTTCTCAGCTGGTTTGATGTGATCGTTAAATAACATATAACCTACAGGCCCGGACGCGGTCGGTATGACTTTTACATTTTGAACCGGCGTACTGGTGATTTCAGCTGAGGTCATTGAAAAAGTTCTTGTTGTAGTGGAACCTAAGTCTCGAACAACAAATTCATGGGTTTCGTTAATTTCAGAGGGGTAAAAAGCCGCGTTCAGTGTATCCACCGCATCCTGCCCGCTACCATCTTCGACATTGACTCCATCGACTTCTATGACTCGAGCGCCTCGCTCAAGAACAGCATCTCCAGTCGATGCTGGCGTGTTCGGTTCAACAAAGGCCACAGCCACCTCTCTTGGCGGTGAACCGCTTAAAACCGCCCACTGAACTCCATAGCTAGACGTAACACCGCCAGTTGAATAGGCCAACCACTCAGAGGTGCCATAGCTGAAGTGGAATTTATCTTTATCCGCGCCTGAAGAGGTTTTCTCGAAGGTCTTCATCAGACCAAAATATTCAGCAACCTCTTCAGCTGAATCGGCATATAAAGCAGGATTCACATCTTCAATTTCATCGTACCAAAGATAAAGCTCATTACTCCACGATCTCAGCCAATCATTCTCATCCCTAAATTCGCCGGGTTGATCCAAATAGGGTTCGTCTGTCGAGGGATCAGTTCCGGTTCTTGGTACTCCACAAAAGTCGGCAAAATTCGACGACGGCTCAAAAACACCAGACTGGAAAATATTGTCGCTGACATCATCCAACACCTGAACAGTTAAATCATAGGACCGGGAATTGGTTCCATCAGAGACCCGAAGACTAATTTTATAAACATTGTCTTTGTTGAAATCTAGCGGATTCTCAAAGTCAGCCGCCGACACAAAAGACAAACGGCCGGCTGCAGATATTGAGAAGTATTCAGAGTCTTCTCCCGCTAAAAACATTGAAACCGAATCGCCATCCGGATCCGTAGCGACCAGATCACTGACTCTTAATTGGCCTTCAACCACAGAGAATGATTTGTCACCGCTGAGTGTCGGCGCAGAATTGGTTGTAACCTGTTGAGTAGGTGAGGAACTTTGAGGTGTATTTGCTGCAGGCGCCGAACCCCCGCCGCCGCCACAACCCTGTATTAAAGCTAATACAAATAGCAAAGAAATTCGGTGACCGAAGTGATTGAGAAGCACCTGAGTGGTTTCCTTACAACAAATCTAGTCCTTCCATTGTAACCACAAGGGAGCAATTTCTTGCAAGAACCTCTATCTTCTAATCGGATCTCTCTTAATCAATCCGCGACAGGTTCATTTCTGGGAGTATGACTTAGTCATTTCCAAGGAATATCTTTAAAAAAAACACCAAGACATGAATTATTAGTTTAATTAAATTGCTAGCGCCTCAGGTTCTGAAATCTCACGCAAAAGGCGTTGCGCTGCTTCAAGCTGATTGGACAATAGTTCAATGTTTGCACGATCAGATAGGGTTGATTCGTCTCTCATTGCAGCTATCTCTAGTCTGATCGCCCTGCGACGAGCGTTATCCAATAAGTCATCTAATGCTATTACTTTACCTAATCCCATGGGTATCTCCTGTTAATTCCATAAGCACCATCTACTAAGCAATGTTCATGCCAACTATTGAAAATAAATACAATTTCATTTATTTCAATAAGTTACTGTGCTTATTCGAAAATCATTCAATATGAGAACGCACAGAATGAGAGCAAATTGTCGAAAATCTGACTCGAAAAGGCTCTCGAATTTAGGTATCTTTTAGCTTAGATGTACACAACCCGTCGGTGAAGATTTATGAGTGAAGCGTTAGATATAAACAGCGAGCTAGATAGTACTAAAACAGCGGACGATTTCCAGCGGCCAGGAGATTTGACGGACAATTTGTTTGGCAAAGAAATTCCCTCGGCCTACGACGTTCCATTAGAAGACATTAACCCCATATGGCCACGAGCTTTCCAAGAAAATCGATTATGGGAATTTTTCGATCGACTTCGAGAAGAGGATCCAGTTCATTTCAACGAAACCGAACAAACCGGCCGTTATTGGTCCCTCACCCGGTACGATGACATTAAGGCCGTGGATATCGACCACAAGAATTTTTCTTCACAGCACGGAATCACCCTTGGCATACCTATTGACGCCCCACTACCCGAGGGAGCCTTGGATGTGGACATGTTTATCGCAATGGATCCGCCGAAGCACGATGTACAAAGAAAGACCGTTTCTCCTGTCGTCGCGCCAAGCAATCTCGCCAATATGGAGCCGTTGATCAGAGAACGTACGATCGAGGTCCTCGACTCATTACCGATCGGAGAGACTTTCGACTGGGTCGATACCGTATCGATTGAGCTAACGACACGCATGCTTGCTACCCTGTTCGAGTTCCCCTTCGAAGACCGAAGAAAACTAACCCGCTGGTCCGATGTATCTACTGCCGTTCCAGGCAGGGGCATTATTGACACCGAGCAGCAACGAATCGATGAGTTAATGGAATGCTTAACTTATTTCACCAACCTCTGGAATGAGCGAAAAGTTAACCCGAGTACGGACCTCATCTCGTTACTTGCTCACGGAGAAGAGACAAAGGACATGCAACCCATGGAGTTTCTGGGCAATCTGATCCTCCTGATCGTCGGGGGTAACGACACAACAAGAAATTCGATGACTGGAAGCGTGCTGGCCTTGAACGAGTTTCCGACAGAGTACGACAAACTCAGAAACGATCTGACGCTCATCCCCAATATGGTGGCGGAACTTATTCGCTGGCAAACTCCGCTAGCCTACATGCGGCGAACCGCCAACTTTGATTGTGAAATCAGAGATAAGCAGATCAAAGCTGGAGACCAGATCCTCATGTGGTATGTGTCTGGTAATCGAGATGAAAGCGTATTCGAAAATCCTAATGACCTGATCATCGACCGAGCCAATGCAAGAGCCCATCTCTCCTTCGGATTTGGCATACACCGTTGTTTTGGTAACCGTCTTGCTGAACAGCAATTGAGAATTTTATGGGAAGAAATAATGAAGCGGTTCCACAAAATCGAAGTGATGGAAGAACCAAAAAGAACCCCATCTTCCTTCGTCAAAGGCTACACCTACATGCCGGTCAAGCTACACGCAAAATAAAGGCGTAAGCGTTAAGAAAAGGAAAAAGAGTTGGCAAGTCCAACTCTTTTTTTTTGAACGGTCATTTTTCAAGGCGAAGATGAAAAGAAATACCAACCGCCTCTCTTTCACCCGTACGATCTTCATTCACTCTCGCCAACAAAGAATTATCATTTACTTTCAAAGCTATCGCGCGGTAAAGGACTCCATCAATTCTAACAACAACCCGGGGATCTTCTTTTATCAAAGATGACCAGCTGTTTGGAGCCCTGGACCAAGTGTATAACTCGTCATCGATCACGTGTGGATCGAGTGTAACCGAGTAGGCGTTTTTTGTGCCAAACTGGACCTCTATAAACTTCCCATCGGGTAATAACGCCTTCCAGTCTGGTTCAGAAATTAAAAATTCACCGTTCAACTTCCCTCCTGGGATGGGGCCGATTGGACCGGAGAACTGGGCATATATATATAAACTGAGTAGAACGGCACCGAAAACAATTGTCATTGCCAAGAAAAGTTTGAATACGAAACGTATAACTTTCATTTATTCATCCAAAATGGCTGACATGCCCATCTCCCTCTAAAAACAAACAGTTAAGTATAAAAATATACTACGTTGCCGCTTTCGATCGTTGTTCTCTGAGCTGCTCCTGCACCCGCTCATATGACGCCCTATCAATTCGATATCCAGCATAAAAAAGAGCAGCGATCAGCCCCCAAACCATCGCGAAGGGTCCTTCGACGACACCTAATCGAAACAACACGTCCGCAGGCACTTCTCCTTGGATCGAACCGGGAGGCAACAGCACGTAATACTCAATTGCAATCCCCGCAACCACGTGCCCGATCGCATTTGAAGTCTTGGCAAAAAATGTCCTGGCCGAATAAAAAATTCCTTCCTGTCTTCGTCCAGTTCTTGCCTCATGTTCGTCTGTGATATCAGCCAATGCCGACATAACACTGATGTTAAGCACCGAACCAAACACGGATGAGAAAATAGTCCAAAATATAATGAACACCACAAGCGGCAAGGTGCTGTTAGCAGGAGCGAAGCCAAGCAAACCAAGTGTGACAGCTGTTGACCAAAAAATACTCAGCCCAGCCGCCGAGAACACTATGGTCCAACGTTTATCAAACCGCGTGTGAGCAATAGAAGCAAAAAAGAAACCCAAATGAAAACCAATCAAATTAGCAATTGCCAAGAACCCAATCTGAAAAGGGGAAAGTTCCCAGAAAAAAGTCGCTATATATATGGACAGTGTCTCGTGCGTGCCAATCGTCACAGAGAGGAAAAATAGCCCAATTAACAAGAAAAGATAATTGCGGTTCTGGATCGCCTCCCACATATCACGAAATAAACGAAAAGGAGAAAATTTCTCCCCGTCGTCCGGCGCTTCATTCATATAAGGGATTCGGTCTCGAGTGAACCATCCACAACAAAAAATTGTGACGACTACCAGCAGACAACAAAAACCAACGACCGGCACATAAGCCGGGCCAAAAAGCTGGGCTCCGCCAAGAGCTTCTCCTTCCTCTTTAAATAGCCAACCAAAGACGATAAACCAGGTGACGATGTGCATTAACTGAGCTCCATAATAACCAAATAAGTTATTAAAGCTCATGACGTTTGTCCGCTCGATATAGTCGGTAGACAATTCGGCTCCCATCGCTAGATGCGGTACTGCGAAAAATGTGACAAAGGTTCGCATACAAATCGTAAACACAAGAAGCCAGTAAAATAGGTAGTCTTGCGAGCCAAGTATTGCTTCCGGAGGATTAAAAATAAGAAAAATCGAAGCCGCCAAAGGTATCGGGGCCGCGAACATAAACGGGTGCCGACGTCCGAATCGAGACCTGAATCGGTCGGATATCGAACCGATTAAAGGATCCGTAACCGCGTCTGCAAATATCGCTATAGAGACAGCTAACGCTGCCAAAGCCGCGCCCAAGCCTAAAATCTGCTGATAGTAGATGAAGGTCAAGGCGTTGAAAATCCAGTTGGTTGCGGCTTCTCCAATAGTTCCCACACCAAACCAGACCTTGGTTCGCAACTTTAGTTGATTATCCGGTCCTTCAGATTCTGAAGACGGAGCACTCATATCCCTCATAACTTCTCCCCAAAACACGAGACCAGCCCTCATTCATCATGCTATTTAGCAATCACCAGAACAACCAGTTTATTTAGATAATTACGCTTCGCCATAAACGAGAGGTTTTAGCTATAGACCAAAAAACCAGGGAATTTCCCTAACATTGCCCTGAGCAATTCGTTAAGGTAGTTGTTCCGGACAGAAAAAAACAGGAAATCAGAAGTACTGAAGATGAAAAAAGTGCGACTTCTCGGGCTAGGCACCTTGTTTTGCTTAATTGCGAGTTTTTCTATTGCCGCCGATAACCC
>JBJKYX010000045.1:0-24662 GCA_045560825.1 Candidatus Azotimanducaceae bacterium | reverse complement strand
CACATAAGATTTCCAGAGGAATACAAGACCACTTCGTGGTCCTTACTTATTCCACTTCGGCCAACAGCTTCAGATAACTTGTCTACCGATGGTATAGTGAAATTGAGAGATCCACTTGTGTCAGCCCATTCGAGAGTCAGGTCAATAAATCCGGCGTTCGGAAGGTGCCCTTTTTCGTACAGGGTTCTTCCGCTCTCTGCTGAGTAACCATTTTCTGATGCCTCCAAAAATACCGAAGTGTCGAAGATCCTTAGACTTGGATCGTTTATTTTCTCTATCAGTTCGGAACTTTCGATCAGATATTGAGGATTCTTATAGCTCACAACCTCTCCTTGTAAGTAAATTGAGATGCAGAAGAATAATTATTCTTCCTTGCCGACTTCAGGGTCTTTGTTCAGAATTTACCAAATCAGAAGTAATGAGTGTATCTCTTATGCTCGCATTCAAATTTGCCTCTTTGCTGAGGTGCCTGTTATTGATAACGTTTTTGCTGCAGCCCTCCGGAAGTAAGAAGGTCTGGGCCGAAACAGTATTTAGTGAAAATGGGGTTATAGCCTCTAGGTCAAGTTTAGCATCGGCAGTTGGTGCAGAGATTATGGAGCAAGGTGGTAATGCGATAGATGCCGCCGTTGCGAGTGGGTTCGCTTTGGCCGTCACTTACCCTTCGGCGGGAAATCTGGGTGGCGGTGGCTTTATGGTGATTCGATTGGCGGATGGTCAGGTGGTGACCAATGACCATCGAGAGAAAGCGCCGATATTGGCGACTAAAGACATGTATCTGGATGACGATGAAGAAATTATAAAAGGACTTTCAACACGTTCGCACCTTGCGGCCGGTGTCCCAGGTACGGTTGCAGGATTGATAGATGTCTTAGAAAAGTATGGAACAATGCCCCTGACTAAAGTAATTCAGCCGGCAATCGATCTGGCGAGCGAGGGGTTTCTTATCCCCGAAGACCTTGCCCGGCAATTTGAATCTCGGATTAAAGATTTTACCCCGTACAACGCTTCAATGGCGGTGTTCACGAAAGAGGGTATGCCCTATCAGGCGGGGGAGCTGTTCATTCAGACAGATTTATCCCGGACTCTGTCTCGCATCAAACGGTTAGGGAAGAGCGGATTTTATGAGGGCGAAACCGCTAAGCTGATAGTCCAAGAAATGGAGCGCGGGAGAGGTTTGATCAGTGAAGAAGATTTGCAGGCCTATGAGTCCGTGTGGAGAAAACCTATTAGAGGAACGTATCGTGGTTACGAAATCGTCTCAATGCCTCCTCCTTCCTCCGGCGGAGTACTCTTGGTTCAAATGTTGAATATGTTGGAGCCTTTTGATCTGGGTGCTATGGGGTTTGGTGTTTCTGAAACAGTGCATGTCATGATCGAGGCCCAAAGGCGCGCTTATGCCGATAGGTCAGAGTATCTTGGTGATTCGGATTTCTATCCTGTGCCCATCGAAAAGTTGATAGATAAGGATTATGCCAAGGAGCGATTCAAGGATTTTAATTTAGGGAAAGCGGGGTCCTCAGAAAGGACTGGCCCGGGTTTGTTTTCCAAAGAGAGCCTCGAGACCGCGCACCTATCGGTTATCGATGATTTGGGTAACGCCGTCGCGTATACCACTACCTTGAACTTATCCTATGGATCAAAGATTGTTGTGGATGGCGCCGGATTTTTGCTGAACAACGAAATGGATGATTTTTCTGCGAAGGAAAATGAACCCAATTTTTATGGACTAGTTGGACGAAAAGCCAATTCAATAGAGCCGGGCAAACGCATGCTCAGCTCAATGACGCCAACAATCGTGCTAAAAGACGGCGAGCCTCTCCTGGTAACTGGTTCTCCTGGCGGGAGCACGATTATCACGACGACACTGCAGGTTATTCTGAACGTCATCGATCATGGAATGGACCTTGATAAAGCGGTAGCAAGCCCGAGATTTCATCACCAATGGCGTCCCGATCGGGTCATACACGAAGAATCCGCATTTTCCGAAGAAACCAAAGAAGAATTAGTGCAAATGGGTCACCGAAATTTGAATACGATTCCTACGTACTACGGGCGAGGTATTGGAGATGCTAACTCGGTCATGACACTCACTAACGGATTCATCGGTGTCTCGGATCCTCGCAATGCAGGAGGTGCCAAAGGAGTTCGGGAGAGGTAAATTTCGGAAAAAAATCGTTTGAGCTGGGGATTATTTTTCTCTTTTCAAGTCTTGTGATTCTTGTTGGTGAAACCATGTTATAGCCATTGGTTATGCTTTAAAAATTTTGAAGGAGAACGCGATGGACGTGGAAAGATGGAGACCATTTACAGATTTTGATTCAGTGTTGAGGGAATACAGCCGAGCAGGGCAGGGCGTAAGACGAGCAGACTGGGTGCCTCTGGTCGATGTTAGAGAAAGTGAAGACGCCTACCTAATAGATGTTGAGGTTCCTGCCGTGGCTGCAAATGATCTTTCGGTCAGTGTGGCTGAAAACTTGCTTACAGTAACGGGGAAATCTCAGAATTCAGAGAAGGACCAGTCGGAAAGTTACTACAGGTTGGAAAGACGACGCGGAAGTTTTTCGCGGAGTTTTCGGTTGCCAAAGGATGCAGATTCTGAGGGGATTTCTGCTGAAACAAAAGACGGGGTCCTGTATCTGCAGGTTCCAAAAAAAGCGGAAACGATCGCGAGAAATATAGAAATTAAATCAGGCGACTAGCCCTATTAAAATCTCTAGAGGTTCGCTTGCCCAAGCCTGTTAGAATAAACCCTCATTTTTGGGGTGGGGTGGGTGAGCGAGCTAAAGGAGAAAGTCAGAGCCGTAATCTTTGAAGCCGATACCTCGGCTGGAAAGGTCTTTGATGTCGTTTTAATTCTCTGTATTTTGCTGAGCGTCTCAGCGGTCTTGTTAGACTCCGTGACCAGCATCAGCAGCCGTTATGGGCACTGGCTGGCGTTAGCTGAGTGGACGTTCACGATCATCTTCACCATCGAGTATTTCCTGAGATTGTGGAGCATACAAAACACCTGGTTATATGCTCGAAGCTTTTATGGGGTGATAGACCTGTTAGGTTCTTTACCCACTTACCTGAGTATCTGGTTCGCTGACGCCCATTATTTTCTTGTCCTTCGGATACTTCGTGTATTACGCGTGTTTCGAATATTTCGAATGGTTCGTTACGTGGGAGAAGGGGAGCTTATCGCTCAAGCGCTGGTAGCTAGTCGACGTAAAATTACGGTGTTTCTCTGTTCAGTATTTGCCTTGGTGCTGGTTTTTGGCTCTTTAATGTATCTAATTGAAGGAGGAACAAATGCTCAGTTTTCGAGCATTCCTCAAAGCGTTTACTGGGCGGTGACGACGATGACTACCGTTGGTTACGGTGATGTCGCTCCGGTCACTGGCCTTGGCAGAGCCTTGGCTGCCGTTATCATGATTATGGGTTACGGCATAATTGCGGTGCCAACTGGAATAGTCACGCTAGAGCTGAACGAGGCTCACCGCAAGCAAGCGAATACCAAGATCTGCCCGAATTGCTCCGCCGAGGGCCATTCTTATGAGGCAAGTTTTTGTTGGAGGTGTGGGTCTGCCTTATTTGGGGAAAGAGAACCCGTGAATAGCTGAAGAGATAGTCCAGATTTTTTTGGGGGTTTCGTGACTTTCAGGCAAAATATAGGAAAGAAGAAGTTAGGTGTTTAAGGAAAGTTGGTATGCCAATTATCGTGGGACAGGATAGTACGTGGTCGAGAAAGACATTAGAGGTAAATGGGAAGTCTATCGCTTATTACTCGATTCCCGAGGCGCAAGCAAAGGGTCTAGGAGATTTTTCTCGTATCCCTGCAGCATTAAAGGTTGTTCTCGAGAATATGTTGCGTTTTGAGGATGGTAATACAGTAACGGTCGACGACATTAAAGCCTTTGCAGTTTGGGCACAGCAAGGTGGGAAAAACCCCAGAGAGATCGCTTATCGACCGGCGCGTGTTCTGATGCAAGACTTTACTGGGGTGCCGGCTGTCGTGGATTTAGCGGCCATGCGGGATGGGATTGTGGGGCTAGGAGGAGATGCGCAAAAAATAAACCCTCTAAACCCGGTTGATTTGGTAATTGACCACTCCGTAATGATCGATGAATTTGGAAATCCGCAGGCTTTTCAAATGAACGTTGATCGAGAATACGAGAGGAATATGGAGCGCTACACCTTCCTTAAGTGGGGTCAAAGTGCTTTTGATAATTTCCGAGTAGTGCCGCCTGGGACTGGCATCTGCCATCAGGTGAACCTGGAGTATCTAGCGCAAACCGTTTGGAGCGATGTAGATCAGGATGGGTTGCAAGTGGCTTATCCAGATACCTTGGTAGGTACTGACAGTCATACGACGATGGTTAACGGGATGGCCGTGCTAGGTTGGGGAGTAGGAGGCATTGAGGCAGAAGCTGCCATGCTTGGCCAACCTGTTTCGATGTTGATCCCTGAAGTGGTTGGTTTTGAGCTAACCGGAGCGATGTCGGAGGGAACGACTGGAACCGATCTCGTGTTAAAGGTCGTTGAGATGCTTAGAGAGAAGGGGGTGGTTGGTAAGTTTGTTGAGTTCTATGGTTCTGGCTTGGATTCACTTCCTCTGGCTGACCGAGCAACGATCGCTAATATGGCGCCTGAATACGGGGCCACTTGCGGTTTTTTCCCGATAGACGATGAAACTCTTCGATATCTTCGAAATACAGGACGAGATGAAGATCGTGTTGCCTTGGTCGAAGCTTATGCAAAGGAAAACGGGTTCTGGAGATCGGAAGACTATTCACCCGTATATACAGATACCCTTCATCTTAATATGGATTCTATTGTTCCGGCGATCTCCGGTCCAAAAAGACCGCAAGATTATGTTGCGTTGAATGAGGCTCAAAGCGCCTTTAGAAAGGAAATGAAAGAGACTTTTGATCGACCATTAGGAAAGCAGATTCCTGTAGAAAATGAAGATTATGAGATGGAGTCAGGCAAGGTCGTCATAGCTTCAATCACCTCCTGCACTAATACCTCGAATCCTTATGTGATGATTTCCGCTGGCTTAGTTGCTAGAAAGGCGGCTGCACTTGGTCTGCAAAGACAGCCATGGGTTAAGACTTCCCTTGCTCCAGGATCACAAGTCGTGAGCGCCTATCTCGAAGCATCGGGTCTGCAAGAAGATCTGGATAAAGTTGGATTTAATTTGGTCGGATATGGATGTACTACCTGCATTGGGAACTCTGGACCGATACAAAGTGAAATCAGCCAAGCAATCTCCGGTGGCGATCTTGTCGCAACCGCGGTTTTGTCCGGGAATAGAAATTTTGAGGGAAGAATTTCACCTGATGTCCGGGCCAACTACCTGGCTTCTCCACCACTAGTAGTGGCTTACGCACTTGCAGGAACGATGGATATTGATTTGACTAATGACCCGATAGGGACAGACAGTACAGGTGCGCCAGTTTTCCTAAAAGACGTTTGGCCAACCTCAAAGGAGGTTGCCGAATTAGTGGAAAGTACTGTGACCAGAGAAGCGTTTAATTCAAAGTATGCGGACGTGTTTAAAGGAGATGAAAAGTGGCAATTGGTAGAGACGACAGCGAGTCAAACCTATGATTGGCCTATTTCATCGACTTATGTCCAGAACCCTCCGTATTTCCAGAACATGGGCAAAGAGCCTGGCGTAATTAATAACATAGAAAAAGCCAGAGTACTTGCTGTGTTGGGCGACATGATTACAACTGATCACATTAGCCCTGCCGGTTCCTTTCAATCGACTACTCCTGCTGGGGAGTACTTAACAGATCGCCAAGTCCCGATTCAAGAATTTAATAGTTATGGTTCACGACGAGGGAATCATGAAGTAATGATGCGCGGTACCTTTGCAAATATCCGTATTAAGAATGAAATGCTCGATGAAGTTGAAGGAGGGTACACAAAGGGACCTGATGGAAAGCAAACGTCGATCTTCGAGGCGGCCATGGCCTATCAGCAAGAAGAAGTTCCCTTGGTGATATTCGGAGGCGAACAGTATGGTGCTGGATCCAGCCGGGATTGGGCGGCAAAAGGAACCGCTCTACTGGGAGTGAAAGCGGTTATTGCTGAGAGTTTTGAACGGATTCACCGCTCTAATTTGGTTGGTATGGGGGTTATTCCCTTCGAGTTCACTGCTGGTGATACTAGAAAGACTCTGGGTCTTACTGGTGATGAATCAATATCGATTTTTGGCTTGGATGAAATTCAACCTCTACAAGAGGTAAGGTGTGAGATTGCTTACCCTGATGGGTCTACAAAAGACATTACAATAAAATGTCGAATAGATACGGCTATTGAAATCGAGTACATAGAGCATGGGGGCGTCCTACACTATGTTCTAAGAAATCTTGCGAAGGCTTCCTAGTTGAAATAAGAGAGCGTTGAACTGTTTAGTATAAACAAGATCCCAGAAGGGGTTGTTTTTGATCTTGATGGTACGCTGCTTGATACGGAGACGATCGCAAGAGAGCTTTTTATCTCAGCATGTCGTGAAATTGGCTGTGCCTGTGAAATTGAAGTTTACGAAGAAACGGTTGGTTAAACGTTAGACAGGCACACGAAGTGTTTTTCGAGCATCTTGGTCCGAAGTTTCCCTACCCTGAACTTCGGAAGTTGAGCTCGAGATGGTTTGCAGAGCGTATTGATCAAGGGCCAGTTGATCTTAAACAAGGCGCGATTGAGCTTCTTGTGTTGTTAGAAGCGCTTGAGGTGCCAGTGGGACTTTGCACCTCAACCGGACGCAAAACCGTAGAGAAATCGTTAGCTTATTTGAAATTTGAGAAATATTTCAGAGCGATGGTCTGTGGTGGGGAAAGTGAACAAGGCAAGCCCCATCCGGCCCCTTATCTCAACATCGCTAACAAGTTGGGTGTTATCCCGAAAAACTCCTGGGCCATAGAAGATTCAAAAAATGGTGTTCAGTCTGCGTATCAGGCTGGGTACAACGTTTTACATGTTCCTGACAACAAGTCTCCAAGACCCGGAACTATGGAATATCAGGTATTGCGATTTAACTCTTTGGCTGAGGTCGTGAACCAGTTAGAGGCGCTATCACTTTGAAGACTCTAGTTGAATAGATCGTTCAAAGCCTTCTTGGTCTCGTCTTCCTTTGATTTGACGGAATCATTATCAGAAGAGATGGTATCTTCTTCTTCACCTTGACCAAAAAGAGAATCGAGTTTGGCTCTGGAGTCTGAGCTTTTTATTGCTCTTCCACTATTGAAGGCGTTCGAACTTGGTTTGAAATAGTCACAAAAGTTAGAGTTTTCTTTTTGAATGGGAGGATCTGCGCGGTCTTCGAAACAATAGGTTGTACGTTCAGGGTCGTTATTTTTACAAAGACGACAGCAGTGGAGATCGTTGAAGCAGCCAGAACACTGACTGTGTCTGCTGATCGGTAGCGGCACGTCGCTTAGCGAAGAGCCGCAATTCCAACAAACCAAACTATTCAAAATTGAACCTTGTCTTCTGTCCAAGACTTAATCAGGTGATGGGCTATCGCCATTTTGCCTGGAACTGCTAATTCGGGGTGTTGGCCGTTGAGTGAGGTGATGACTTCTTCTTTAGAAAACCAGGCAACATTGGCCATTTCTGATGAGTTAACAACAATTTCTGTGGAGTCCGCCAAGCCATGACATCCGATCATCAGTGAGGAAGGAAAGGGCCAAGGTTGAGAAGAGTGATATTGAACTCTACCTACCTTAACTTGAGATTCTTCATGAACCTCGCGTCTGACGGCTTCTTCGATTGATTCTCCTTGATCGATAAACCCGGCAAGTGCCGAGTAAAAGTTACTCTTTACCATTCGTCCTTTGCCCTGGCCCAATAGACACCTTTCCTCATTTGAAGCGTCAATAATAAGCATGATGACCACGGGATCTGTGCGCGGAAAAATGTGTCTCTCACAGCCTGTGCAGCGGAGAACCTGTCCTCCTCTCTCTTTGCGGTTTTTTGAACCACATACGGCGCAGAACCGGTTCTTTCTATGCCAATCCAATTGCGAACGAGCCTGAGCGAGTATTCCTGTCTCAGGACCGCTTATATGCATAGCTGTCGTCCTGCAGTCGGCGAACTGTTTGTCTGTGACCCAAGGAGTATCGGAAAGGTCTAGGGCGAAATGTGGTTTATCGTCATCGATGCCTAGTAAAGCTGGTTGCTGTGGGAGTGACGGCAGATCGGTCTGGTTGAGCCATTTTAGCTGACCTTCTTCGTCGACATGCACCTTTAAACGATCAAAGACCAAATATTTTCCTTCTTTGGATTTGATTAATTCTTGGATCGCTTCTTCGTCTCTGCGGATATATTCCGCTCTATCTAGAGGATTGCCTGCAAAAGTATGATCTTGAGAAAACACTGTTAGAATAAGTTGGAATAAAAGAAGTAGTGTAACCAAGTTTCAGTTCAAGGCATATCGCATGATAGAAAAACAATTGTTTGGTAAGACTGGTCACCAGAGCTCGAGGGTAATTTTTGGCGCTGCGGCTCTGGGAGCGATGTCTCAAGATCGGGCGGAGTCGACTTTTGAGGTGCTTGATAAGTTTGGAATCAATCATATTGATGTGGCGGCAAGTTATGGGGATGCAGAAATTCGACTTGGTCCGATATTGGAAAGTAGACGATCCGATTTCTTTTTGGCGACAAAGACAGGGCTGCGAACCAAGACTGAGGCTAAAGACCAGTTGAAGCGATCTCTGGAACGAATGCGGGTGGACAAAGTCGACTTAATCCAATTGCATAATTTGACCAAGCAGAACGAATGGAATGTGGCAATGGGATCGGATGGGGCTCTAGAGGGCTTAATTGAGGCTAAGGAAGAGGGGCTGGTTAATAATATTGGGGTTACGGGGCATGGTACGTTTGCTGCCAGCATGCACGTACAGAGTTTGCAGACCTACGATTTTGATTCGGTACTATTACCTCACAATTTTTCCATGATGAGCCAGGAACAGTATAAAAATGATTTTGAAAACCTTTATTCGCTTGCTAGAAGCAAGGGGGTAGCTATTCAAACGATCAAGTCGATCGCTTTGAGACGCTGGGGTCAGGATGACAAGGAGAAGCGATACAGTTGGTATAGGCCTATTACCGATAAGCATCCATTAAAAAGAGCGGTGGACTATACCTTGAGTGTGGATGGTTTGTTTTTAAACTCGTCCAGTGATGCGACGTTGTTGGAAGTTTTGTTAAGTGCAGCCGCCGAACCGGTTCTTGAACCGAGTGGTGAACAGATGCAAGATGATTATAGAGAGCTGGGCATGGAACCTCTGTTTGTTCGCGGAATATCGGATGATGTATAGAAGGCTTTGAATTAAGGGGATTATTTTGAGTCGAACTGAGTCTTGGCAAGTAAGAAAAGTTGCCGCGTCGCTAGGGGCTGAGGTATTGAATGCTGACCTCTCCAAAATAAACGCCGAAGAAGCGGATTGTATTAAGGGATTGTTGTCGCAACACAAAGTTCTTTTTTTTCCGGGTCAGACAATTACGGTGGATCAACATGTTGAGTTGGGCAGTCACTTTGGGGTGATCGAGTCGCACCCAAATTTAAAAAACCCCTATACCGAGCACGATAAAGTATTTGAGCTAGCAGCATCCAAAGGTGGAATTGCGGACGAATGGCATACAGACCTTACCTTTATGGAAGAGCCTTCGATTATGTCAGTCCTTCACATGGTAACCTGTCCCGAGGTCGGCGGAGACACCATGTGGACCAACCTATGCCAGGCTTATGAAGAACTATCTGAACCAATGAAAGATCTTTGTGAGTCGATTACCGCTCTACATGACGCGTTGCCTCACAATCGAACGGATAAAATGATGGTGCATCCTGTGATCAGGGTCCATCCGGAAACAGGTCAGAAGACTTTGTATGTAAATGAGCACTTTACTCGTCGTATTGTTGAGATGAATGCATCGGAAAGCGAAATGCTTTTGAGCTATCTGACCCGTTGGGTCCAAAACCCCCGATTTACGGTCAGATACGGTTGGACCGCGGGCACGATCGGGATCTGGGATAACCGATGTACGCAACACATGGTGTTAAATGACTTCGAAGGTGAGCGAATAATCCATAGGGTAACTATAATGGGAGACAGGCCAGAGGGAACAGCGTCTCCGAAGTACAAGCCATGGGCCAGGGTTGGAAATAAGTCGGATACGAGTAGGCAGGACCGACAGCTAAAATCTTACTATCGACAGTAGCCTCGATTTCCCTACAAGGGTTAAGTTCGCCCGCTAATTCTCTGGGTTGTGAATATTGACGACCTGTATCTGCTCTTTTTTAAGTCCTTCATTGAGAGAACCTGAACGAAATCCGATCATATCCAAGGTAATGTATCGATAACCAAGATCGCCTAGAGTCTCGTTGATGTGTAGTCGATGATCCATAGCTTTTTCGAGCTCTTTTTCGGTTACCTCTATCCTTGCTAGATCTCCATGATGCCGAACTCGAAACTGGGTAAAACCTAAGGATTCGAGTACTGTCTCTGCTTGTTCCACTTGTGATAGAAGTTGTTCATCGATTGATGTGCCATAAGGGAAACGGCTCGATAAACAAGCGGACTGAGGCTTATCGGCATTTTTTAAACCCAGTTCATTAGCTAGTTGCCTGACGTCAGATTTGTGAAAGCCGGCCTCGACCAAAGGCGAGCAGACTTGATAATTGTCGGCGGCCATGAGTCCTGGTCGATGGTCTCCTAGATCATCAAGGTTTGTCCCGTTAAAAATAACGTCTATGCCTCTTTCTTTGCAAATGACATCCAGTGAGGTGTAGAGCGAGGTTTTGCAGTGAAAGCAGCGGTCGACTGGGTTTCGCCGGTAATCGGGTTTGCTCAACTCGTCTGTGACTATGATTTCGTGCGATAGATTCCAATCTTTACCGAGTGTTTCTGCTAGTTGAAGGTCCGATCGCTTCAGACTGGCTGATCCCGAGGTGACTGCCAGGGCATTATTTCCCAGCACCTCTCCAGCCACATAAGCGACCAGGGAGCTATCGATTCCCCCTGAAAAGGCGACCACCGCGCTGTCATACCGATTAATAATCGATTTAAGAGATAGGTATTTTTCTGATATTTGTTCGTTCATTGCGATAGTTCAAATCTGGTTGATCATGTTGGCCAAATAGCCAGCACCAAAACCATTATCAATATTCACCACTGAAATACCAGAAGCACAGCTTGTTAGCATGCCTAGTAGCGCCGCAACCCCTTCAAATGCGGCTCCGTAACCGACGCTAGTAGGGACTGCTATCACTGGGCTTTTGACGAGGCCTCCGACTACACTCGGAAGTGCGCCCTCCATACCTGCGACGACGACAACAACCTTTGCCTTCTTTATTTCGTCTATTCTGGTTAGTAGCCTGTGTAAACCAGCGACTCCAACGTCGGTTACTTGTAGCGTCCGGCTTCCAAAAAACTCTGCAGTCAAAGCTGCCTCTTGAGCAATTTTGTGGTCTGAGGTCCCTGCAGAAACGACCCCTACGAACGATTCTGTAAGCTCTATCTGTTTCATTTTGATGCTCAAAAGTTGAGCGTCGGAAGAGTAGACTGCATGCTTAGGCAGAGACGCTGATAGATCTGAATATTTTTTTTCGTCGATTCTTGTGACCAGCGTATTGATCTCCTTTGACAGCAAAACGTCAACGATCTCTATAATTTGCTTGGCCGTCTTACCAGAACCAAAAACGACCTCTGGTGCACCCGTTCTGGCTTCCCGATCCAGGTCGACTGTAGTATGCCCCACATTTTGATAGTAGCTCTGGTCGATTTGAGAGAGTGTTTCTTTCAGATCGATACGTCCGTCTTTGAACGCGTCGAGTATTTCTTCTCGGTTCACTTAAGCAATCTGTCGGCTAAGCATTCGATGGGTCGGTGCACACCATTTGCTAATTTCGATGCCTTTTGGGCAGGCATTCTGGCACGGCTGGCCGGAACAAGTCAGACAACTACTTGCTGCGTCTCCGAGCAACGCATATTCGTCCTTGGCAAATTCGAGATCTTTGTAATCTATTGCGTACATCCTAGTCCGCATAACGTCGGCTATGGGGACTTGTGCTGGACAAGCGCCTTCGCAGCTATTGCAGACCTGCTTGCAGTAACTCATTCCATTAAGTTTCGCGTATTGTTTAAGAAGATGATTATCAATTGTTGATATTTCTTGCTTACCTGAGGCATCAAGAAATTCGTTAATTTCTTCAATGGATTTCATAGTAATAACAAGTGCGTCTACTTCCGGATTTGATAAAACCCATTTGAAGGCAGCCTGAGCATAGGTTGATCCATCTTTTTCGTAGGGACGCATATCGTTAAGGCGCGCCCCCATGAGAGTTTTCATTGCAACTACGCCTACATCCATGCTTTTGGCTCGGCTTATTGCTTTGGGAAGTTCCTCTTGTGTAGCTATCCAATCTAATCGCCTAGTAAGCCCTTCGTAGAATTTCGGATCCTGTCCAAAGTTGTACGCGGTAAGCATGAGATCGATCATGTCATGGTCTAGTGCATAATTTACGCAGTCAACTAGATATCCTCCGTGACCTGATATCCCAGTGAATCGGACTTTCCCTTGTCGTTTCGCTGTTTCAATAAAAGATTGCCATTCGGGATTGGCGACGACATCGACATCATTAACTGCATGATTCATATAAATGTCGACGTAGTCAGTTTGCAGACTCTTGAGAGATCCCTCTAGTCTTGTCATCAGCTCCGACTCGCTGGTATTAGCATCGATCATAGTTTTAGAGACTAAGTAAACCTTGTCTCGTTTCCCCTTGAGCGCGTTACCCAAGACCTTTTCTGCTTGGCCCCTCGTATAACCCTCGGCAGAATCAAAGTAATTCACTCCACGATCTATCGCATGTTCAATCAAGTGCTCTTCACCGGTTCGCAAGCGACTGGTACCAAAACTAATGTCTGAAATCTCAAGGTTAGTCCGTCCAAGACGTCGATAGGACTTAACTTCCCCTTGAAATGTTTTAGCCTCCGATTGACCGCTCGGCAAGCCCACCGCCGCTGTCGCGAGTAGGCCTGCTTTCAGGAAATTCCGTCTATTGTTCATCATCGCCTTCTTTAATTGGTTTTGGTTGTTCTTTCTCTCGCCGAGGTCAAGCTGCTTCAAATAATCCAGCCGCACCCATCCCTTTACCAATACACATTGAAACTATTCCATAGCGCTGGTTCCTGCGCTTCAGTTCCCTGAGTACTGAACCGGTTAGTCTTGCTCCAGTCATACCAAATGGATGGCCTATAGCGATTGAGCCCCCATTGACGTTATAAATTTCATTCTCAATACCCAATCGGTCTCTACAATAGAGGCATTGGCTTGCGAAGGCCTCGTTAAGTTCAACTAGGTCGATATCGTTTAGAGTGAGCCCGAGGTAATCCAAGAGTTTGGGTATCGCGAAAACTGGTCCTATACCCATTTCGTCAGGCTCGCAACCTGCCACGGTAAACCCTCTGAAATAACCCATAATATCTAACCCCAGCTTCTCTGCTTTCTTCTCGGTCATAAGCAGAGCAAGTGCGGCTCCATCTGATAATTGTGATGCGTTTCCAGCTGTCACGGAGCCATCCTCTTCGAATGCTGGGCCTAGTTTGTTAAGGCCTTCCAGAGTCGTACCCGGACGATTGCATTCGTCTCGATCAACGATGCCTTCGACTATTTGTGTTTCCTTGGTTTGTTTGTCGACGATTTTGCTCCAGGAGACCTCCATAGGGACTATTTCCTCTTGGATAAACCCTTTTTCTTCAGCGGCTGCGTAACGTTGTTGACTTTGGAGAGCATACAAATCTTGCGCCTCGCGGCTCACTTGGTAACGTCTAGCGACCACTTCTGCTGTATTACCCATGGCCATGAAGATGTCGGGTTTCTGCTCCATTAATATTGGATTTTCCGCGTGTTCCCCGGGATTTCCTCTGTCCAAACCAGTAATAGACTCAACACCGCCAGCTAACATTATTTCAGAGCATCCGCTTGCAAGCTGATTCGCAGCAAAAGCGATCGAATTAAGACCAGAGGAGCATGCTCGACTGATGGTAGTCGCTGGTACAGTGATAGGTAGTTTTGATAACGCGACTGCGTGTCTAGCGACATTAGCCGATTGCTCTCCAACCTGTCGACCGCAGCCTAAGATCACATCCTCTATCGCTCCAGGGTCTACTGCAGGATTACGTTCAAGCAGTGCATTGATGCAATGGGCGACAAGATCATCAGAGCGAGTTAGGTTAAAGGTGCCTCGATGAGCTTTGGCCAAGCCCGTTCTCACGCAATCTACTATAACGATGTTTTCCATGTAATTTCCCTCCTTGACGTGTTAAGAGCTTAGAACAATTCCATTTTTTTTCAAAGAATCCAATTGGGTCTTGTCGAAGCCTAAAGATTCGAGAATTGAATCTGTGTGCTGACCTAATTCGGGTGCCGGTCCCCTCGGCCTGACGTCTGACGTTGCGAATCTCATTGGAATATTTACGGTAGGATAACTACCCATTGAGGGATGTTCGATTTCTGGAAACATACCGAGTTGGAGTGCATGAGGGTCTTTAGGAACTTCGTCCAAGGAAAGGACTGGCCCCCATATAAGGCCCGCCTTATCAAATATTCCTCCCCATTCGTCTCTAGATTTGTGAGAAAGAGCCTCATCGAATAGGGCAATCAGCTCTGGCATTAATTTGTATCTGGCACTTGAATCGATAAATCGTTCGTCTTCAATTAGGTGCTCAAGATTTATAGCAGAACATATTCTTGGCCAATAAGCCGCGTCCGGCATCATATTGAACACTATCCATTTTCCGTCTCCACATGGAAAACGGTTAGCACTGATAGCTAACATATGTTCTCGATCCCGTTTCCTCACAGGGGCTTTGTCAACGGCAGTGACCGCGTAGTCGGACGCTTGAGTCCACACAGCCGTTTCATACAAGGAGGTCTCCACGATCTGACCAGTTTTAGTTTTTTCAGCTTGCCTCAGTGCAGCCAAAATCGATGCGACGAAGGCGAGTCCTGTGGTGTGATCACCTTGGGCCGGTCGTGCCATTGGAACGATTCCTCCATCCCCCTCTCGCTGCGCGTCGTATAATCCGGATCTGCCAAAAAAAGCGGTTACATCGTAGCCGGGGCGCATAGCGTCAGGACCAGAAGTACCGTAGCCCGTTAGCGTTGCGTGAACCAATGAGGAGTTTTCTCTAAACAAGCTTTGTGGGTCTAGGCTGTACTTTTCTTGTCGTGCTATTAAAAGATTACACATAAAAACATGAGCATTAGATACCAGTTGCCGAACAATATTTGCCCCTTCGTCAGTGTCGATAGCTATGGCAATGGAGTTTTTTCCTCGATTATCCACGTCAAATTGAAAGTCGTAGTTTTTTAGATCTTCAGAAAAGCCTTCACCTTTAATCGGTCTGCTCATGTCTCTCATAGGATCGCCTGTTAAAGGTTCTATTTTGATGACTTTTGCACCTAGATCGGCCAGTACAGCGCCCGCGCTTGGAGCTGCCATCCAGTTGTCTATTTCAATTACGGTTATGTCGTCCAACGGAGCATTCATTAAATTCCCTTTAGCCTTGGTTCGATAAGGCAGTTTAGATCTTCTGGTTTATTTTGAACGACTAAGTATATGGCCATTCAGTGTTTTAAATCTTAGATTTTAAGGTTCAGATCTAGCCAGTGATAGCATTCGACGATCGTGTTGCATTTGTTTAGGCGAAGGCTGCTGGCTTTCGACCGACTCTATTTTTGCGGGGCTGTTCTCAGACTGATACTGAGACTCGAAAAAGACAAAATACCAATAACTTCCCATTGGAGGAGTGTAATAACAGGTTTAGTTGAATTCACTGTGCATCAATTGTAATGAAACAGAACCTTTGGCCTGACACTTACGATTGATTAGTTCAAGGAGGACTTGCTCAGCGAGATAGGGTTCGAAGCTAGCTTTCGAAAAGGGTTCGATGTCGGCAAACTCCAGGTCTAGGGAAAAACCCTCCACTACTGGCAATAGATTAATTGAGCTCGCGTTTGGAAGGGCGTCGACTATTTCCTGACGCAAACTAAATTTGTCTTCGCGTTCAGCGTTGACCCCTTTCACTAGATATTGGAGATGGCAGGAAGTTGGCATTTTATTAGTTTTTTCTTTTTGTTAGCTTTATAACAGGCGACTGTCTGTATGGTTAGCCCAATAGGGTATTTCAATTTTTTGTAAGCGCAATAGTTTAGACGTCGGGGAGTGATAAATAATTTTACTTCTGACTTTGTGGTGATTCGCATAGCCAGAAACAAACAGCCCCCAGCAGAGAAGCCGAAGCCATGAGCGTGAAAGCTAACTGATAGTTACCGTAATAGTCGTAAAGGATGCCGCAGATAATTGGCCCAAAAGTCATGCCGATCATTACGATAAGAGATGAAAACCCCATTATGGTGCCGAAAAACTTTGAACCAAAATAATCAGCTCGTAGAGCCACCATTAAGGGACCTCTTATCCCCCAGGCTATTCCATGAAGGATTGCGAAGGCAACTACCCAATAGGAATTACTTGCGAACGCGATTGCCATCAACCCGAGGAAGTGACCCAGCATGCAGAATACAACCAACTTCTTTTTGTTGTATTTGTCCCCGAGATATCCACCCAAAAAAATTCCAATCAACTGCAAGCCCGTCATCAGCGAAAAAGCAATACTGGCGTCCCGGAGTGAGTAGTTTAGTGAATTAGTCAGGTGCGGAATCAGGTGGGCCAACATTGAGCTCACCGCCAATAAAGAGAGACTATGCCCGGTTGATAGCAACCAGAACGAGCGCTCTTTTATTGCTTCTCGCCAGGTAAAACTGCGGGTTTCTGGTTTGTCTTCGTTTTCATACTGGTCACCGTCTTTCCTATCGGAGCCGTCGACGGTTAACCCCTTATCAGAGGGACGGTGGTAGATAAGCGAAACTAGTGGAAGTCCTGCAATCAGGATGACTAGACCAGAGATGATACCCATATGGCGCCAGCCAAAATTTTCCAGGCCAATTGCCATTAGTGGCACGCACAATCCCCCTAAAGAAAAACCGAGCTGTGACCAGGCTATTGCTTTCGCTCGATGCTGATCAAACCAATGGACGATAGGAACCATGAGAGTTGCCCAGCCTCCAAGACTGCTGCCCAACGCAATCAATATGAAAGCTAAGAAAAAGACTGGTATGGAATTGACCTGGCTAAAGAGAAAAAAGCCGATGGCGAAAATAATCAAGCCGATCGTCAATATTTTGCGCGGCCCAAACCGGTCCACGAGCCATCCCTGAATTGGTCCAAGCAGGCCACTCTCAAGGCGAGTCAAGGCAAAGGCGAGAGACAAAATCGTCATGCTCCAACCAAACTCGGCTTGTAAGAGCACCGTGTAGGCACCATAGGAATGCATCCAGGTGACAGCAGACAGCCATTGAATAGCTGCACAGGCTAAGACCATTACCCACCCGTAAAAGAGCGTGCCACCGGGTCTGAATACTTCATTGACCCGTGGCTTGAGAGCAGAAAACCATTGGAACATGGTCTTATTCTAAGCCATCTCCTAGGTTTGCTGATATATTTGTTGGGTTCTATTTTGGGACAACGAGAGTTGAAAGCCGAAACGTTACTTCCTTTAGGTAAATTAGATCCAGGGTTGCAAGCTCCAGAAAGGGGGCTGGACTATGATTCTATTGGTTCGGATGCTCAGTTGGTCGATCGCCTTGGTTACTACTCGTTGTTAATGGAGGAGACCAAAGACGATCCTTTTCAAATTCTATCGCTGGCTGCAAATCAAACCAGCAGAGTTAAGATTGGCACTTCGGTTGCCATCGCATTTGCAAGGAGTCCGTTTACTTTGGCGCAGTCTGCGTGGACAGCGCACAGAATCAGCGGTGGTCGCTTTGAACTTGGTATTGGATCTCAAGTTAAGGGACATATTCGCAGGCGTCATGGTTTGCAGTGGCGTTCTCCTGGTCAGTGGATGAAAGATTATGTGGGGGCGCTGAGAGCGATATGGCAAAGCTGGCAAAAAGAGGAGCCGCTGGAATATGAATCTAAGCATTACAAACTAAATTTAAGCGTGCCCTTATTCACACCACCTCCAGTGGATTTTGCTCCGATACCAATTCATGTTGCCGCGGTTAATCCAGGGATGTTTGAGGTGGCATTTGAAATCGCTGAAGGGGTGAGATTACATCCTGTTTGTGGTCCTCGATACATTTCGGAAGTGTTATTGCCTCGGATAAACAAGAAAAAATCAGACGGATTCGAGGTCTGCCTGAAACCTTTAATCGCAACCGCTAAGGATGAGGAGGGCCTAGTTGCGCGAAAGGAGGTCGCGAGGCAACGACTCGCCTTTTATCTATCGACTCCTGCATACGCTAAAGCGTTTGACGTCTTTCAGTTACAGGATCTGTGTCAAGAAATGAATCAATTGTCCCGCACTAATCGCTGGGCCGAGATGTCAGAGCTAGTTAGCGATGAACTTTTGGAAGAGATTGTCATCGTCGCGTTACACGATGATCTCGCATCAAAAATTCACGAGCGTTTTGGATTGCTCCTTGATCGCATCGAAGTCAGCATTCCCGTAGACAGCGACCAGGATGAAGAGGAACTTTCACAGATTATTGTTGATTTAAGGAATACTGATTGAATTCCGAAGACCGCAACGCTTTGGTGCTCTCGGGTGGGGGTGCACGTGCCGCCTATCAGGTGGGATGCCTTCGTCAGATTGCGAGAGAAATCCCTGAGTATCGTCCAAAAATCATAACTGGTGTATCTGCCGGCGCGATCAATGCGGTCTACTTGGCCTCTTATCAAGGACAGTGGTCAAGCGCTGTAAATTCCTTGATCGAAACCTGGCTTCAGCTTGAAACGAGAAAGGTGTATCACACCGATTTACGCCGAATTTTGCAGAGAATTTTTCTCGTGATCGGTCGATTTTTAACGGGAGGACGTTTAGGTGCGAATAATCTGAGAGGGATGGTCGACAATCAGCCTTTAGAGGATTTTTTGAAAAAGGTGCTCGAGCATCAAAGCCTGGTTTTACAAGGAATTGATGAAAATATTCAATCTCAAGTGCTGGATGCAATAGCCGTTATTGGTACTGAGTATTCTTCAGGACATTCGGTGGCTTGGGTCCAAGGCGCTGGGCAAAATATTTGGAATCGGAGTCAAATTAAAGCCAAAGCTACCAAATTATCCATAAAGCATGTCATGGCTTCTTCAGCATTACCGTTTTTTTTTCCAGCAGTGAGCGTTGATGATGTCTGGTATGGAGACGGCGGTATTCGGCTCAATGCGCCTTTGTCGCCGGCAATGCATCTAGGAGCCAGTAAGATTTTAGCGGTGTCACCGAGAGTAATACCTGATTTGGAGAGTCCAAAAATAGTTGAAGAATACCCGTCTCCCGGACAGGTTGCCGGAGTTCTTTTGAATTCAATATTTCTGGATTTATTGGATTATGATGCGCTTCAGATGAATCGAATTAATCGATTGCTGGGTGTGGCAAATCAAACTGAAGCAAATGATTTTCGGCGTGTGGAAGTAATGGTTTTAAGACCTCAGCAAGACCTCGGTAAACTCGCCTCGGAGCATGAATTTACCCTACCAAAACTGTTTAGATATCTAGAGAGGGGGCTTGCTGGAAAAGACCGCAGGAGTGCCGACGCGCTTTCGATGGTCATTTTTGAAAAGGATTACATTGATCTCCTAATTCGTTTAGGTGAGGAAGATACGGCGGAGCGAATGGCAGAAATTCGAGAGTTTCTAGCTGGGTCTGACTGACCTGGGTTTTTAAGAGAGCTTGATATCGGATCAGACGTTAACTAGGGTTATGTTTTCAGTAACTACAGAGAACAATCAATGAGTGAAGCAGCGTTAGACAATGCGATGAGCATGCTTAATGAAAAAATTGATATAGCGGGCGAGCCGACTGAATGGTTTGAGATGACGCAGGATCGAGTAAACACCTTTGCGGACGCGACTTTGGATCAACAATGGATTCACGTTGACCCCGACAGAGCGGCTAACGGACCGTTTGGAGGGCCGATCGCGCACGGACAGCTGACGATGTCCATTATGAGCTTCCTTCCTGGTGGAGAGGGCGTTGGCTTGCCTGAAATAGATGGGATGAAAATGGGCATAAATTTGGGTTGGAATAAAGTTCGATTTATGTCGCCGGTTGCAGTGGGATCAAAAATTCGAACGGTTGGAAAATTGAAAAGCGTTACCCAAAAAGGCGAAATGTTGGAGCTAATCAACGAGATGACCGTGGAAATCGATGGTCAAGACAAGCCTGCGTGCGTTGCAGAGAGTGTATTGCGTATAGCTTTTTAAGGAGTTTCTTATGGACATCGGCATCTGTGTAGCCTCGCATATTAATGACATAGATTATGTTGTAAGAGCTGAAGAGCTTGGATACAGCCATGCTTGGCTCGCTGATTCGCAGATGCTCTGGTCCGATTGTTACGCGACGCTTGCATTAGCTGCCTACAGGACTAATTCAATTAATCTTGGAACTGGTGTTGCTATTACGGGCACGCGTCCCGCTCCGGTGAATGCGGCCAGTATCGCTTCGATAAATGCGCTGGCACCGGGTCGAACTTTTTTCGGAGTTGGCTCAGGTAATACGGCTCGCCGAGTTATGGGGCTGCCGCCTCAGAGGATCAAAGAGTTCGAAACCTATATCAAGACTCTGGTTCCGCTTTTAAAAGGGGAGGAAGTTGAATTTGAATATGAAGGACAAGAAAACCTAATCAAACACGTCATGCCTGACAAGGGTTTTGTGAACTTTGAAGATCAGATTCCGCTTTATATTTCGGGCTTTGGCCCGAAAAGTTTGGCGATAGCTGGTAAATACGGGGATGGTGCTGTAATAGGAGCCACGAGGTCCACCTCAATGGGTAGTATGTGGCATATGGTTCAGGCCGGTGCGAGAGACTCTGGGCGGGAGTTGGATCCCGGGTCAAACTACTACACGACTGCGTTGACCACCATGGTAGTGCTTGATGAAGGAGAGGCCGTCGATTCACAGAGGGTCAAATCTGAGTGCGGTGCGATGGCAATGGCGGCGGTGCATTACACTTACGACCAGTATCGTAATTTTGGTCATCAGCCACCTAACGAACTAGCTGGTATATGGGAAGACTACACAGCATTGCTGGAGAGTTTCCCTGAGGAACGCAGACATCAGAGGATACATGCAGGTCATAACTGCTGGGTGATCCCGGAAGAGGAAAAATTTCTCACCCCTGAAGTATTGACTAGCTCAAGTATGATAGGCACGCAAGAAGACCTTTTGGAGCGGCTTCACGACTTATCTGATTCTGGATTGAATCAAGTCATGATCCTTCCTAACTTTGATACGAGGTATGACGTCATTGAGCGAGTGGCCAAAGAGATCATACCTAACGTCGGATGAATCGGACGGTTAGTGAGTTTATTCCTAACCGATTAAGTTTCCTGCATTGTCACGAATCTCAGGCCCGAAGACTCTGGCTCTGCCGTCTCCGAATTTGGCATCTCGGGCTTTTAAAGTAGCCTTTAGACCGTTCTCGGTGACGGATTTCCTATAGTCGGCCGCGGCTCTTGTATTGTGGCCTCGAACATCGTTCTCTGCGGCCATTCTTTGTAGTGTTCTGGCACCCATTAGCTCGAGCCCAGTGTTGATGATGCGTTTGTTCGCACTTAGTAGGTCAGGATCTATGTGCGACATACGCGATGCGAGCCCTTCGACTTCTCGCTCTAAATATTCACCTGGAACCGATTTAAGTATAAGTCCAATAGATTGCGCTTCGGAACCTGTGACCGTATCTCCTGTAAGCGTTAAGCGCTTTGCCCATTGAGGGCCGACGTTATAAAGCCACATATTGTTAGGTAATGCTCCAAGGTCTCGCGCTGGCGGAAATCCAAATACAGCGTCGTCGGCGGCAATGACCATATCGCATAAAAGAGCAATGTCCGTGCCTCCTGCCAGACAGTACCCGTGAACCTGCGCGATCACAGGCTTGTGCATGTCAAAAAGAGCCATTCGATAACGTTGGCCACGCTCCAGTTGCCACGCATCGTCATCGATCGATCTGCCTCCCCGATAAGCTCTGTCTTCGCTTTCTACTCTAGAGACAGGGACTTTTTTTCCGCCACCAGTTAGGTCATATCCGGCGGAGAAGGCCCGGCCAGCCCCTTTAATTATTATGCTGTGAACCTCTCGGTCGTTGTCCGCCTCCCACAGAGCTTCTGATAGCTCAGATTGAAGCTGGAGCGATAGGGCATTGAGCTTTTCCGGCCGATTTAGCGTAATCTTTGCCGTCTTGTTAACAACTTCGTATATAATTTGTTCGAAAGCGTCCATAGAAATTCCTGATATTTAAGCTGTTGTAAGATTGTATGCGTGTTGAAAAAAAAGTCATTGGCGTTGATTCCCAAATAATTTCGGAAACTTAAATGTTTACTTATTTGAATCCTGAGGTACGAGAAAAATTAATTACCCAAGGTCGCCTGGTAAGAATTAATTCTGAAGGGGAGCTAATGGATGCAAAGAGCCTCGATCATCCGGGTGAACTGGCGATTAATCTCCTCGGTCCGATTCCCATGCCAATGGCGCTTGGTCAAGTTGAGGTCCGTGTCGATTGGTATGCCGCGGTAAGAAGTACCGAATTAAGTCAGGTAGAAAACTTGGCCTCTGATTTAAGGGAACGTGGCGGACAGCACTTGTTTTCTCACCTTGTTTCTCCCTTGGCCGTAAATAGTGTTTTAGTGATTGGTAAGCCAACAGAAAATCCGCTTGTTCGAGTTCACAGTAACTGCTTAACAGGAGACGTCTTTGGCTCGCAGCGATGTGATTGTGGTCCACAACTAGCAGCGGCGATTAAGAATATCGATGAGGACCCGGCAGGTGGGTACATCGTTTATATGGCCGGCCATGAAGGACGAGGCATAGGCTTGTGGGCTAAAGCGGCTACTTACCTCCTTCAGGATGCAGGAGAGGATACCTATCAGGCTAATCGCTCTTTGGGGTTGCCCGACGACTCTAGGGATTTTACTGATGCCGCCATTTTGTTAAAGCATTTTGTGGGGAATGAGTCTTTTCGTTTAATGACCAATAATCCCAAGAAGCTAGATGACTTAGCAAAACATGGATTGAGTAATTTCACATCGGTTAAACATGTGACAGGAACTGGAGAGTGGAATCGAAAGTATCTAAAGGCAAAACGTGGGTGGGGTCATAACATTGAGGAGTCAGATCTGATCTGATGAGGTGGTTTTATCTCATGCTCGTTTTTTGCGTATTTAACGGGCAGGCGCAAGAGGACTTGAGAATCAATCAGCTACAATTCGTTGGAAGCCACAACAGTTACAAGTTGAAGATGAATCCTGTTGTCTTTGTAGCGCTTTCGGCGTTGGATTCCAAAATCGCTCAGTCTTTGGATTATTCGCACATACCGATTGACGCACAATTGGATCTAGGTGTTCGCAAGCTTGAGCTTGATGTGTTTTTCGATGCTATGAGCAATACTTTTGTAGTTGGGCACGTGCAGCTTATTGACATGAAATCAAATTGTTCCCTTTTGCGCGAATGTTTCAAAGTGCTATTGGACTGGTCTGCCAGTAACGCTCAACATGTTCCTATTTGGATAAGCTTTAATGCAAAAGACCAGAAAATTGATGGTCTTCCTGATCCTGACGTGTTTTCTGATCAAGCTTTTCGCGTGCTTGATCGACGTATTGAAGAATCATTCGAAGAAAAATTAATCTGGCCGAAAGATGTTGAAGAATTGAACTGGCCCAGCGTGGATGATGCCCGTGGAAAGTTTATTTTTGTACTTGATGAAGGTGGAGATAAGCGGCGGCGTTACCTTGATCGATGGGAGGAGCGCCCTATGTTTACTACCGTTGAGCCTCCGCACCCTGCCGCTGCAATTTTGATTATTAATGATCCGATAAGACAGAAAGAAGCGATAACAGATTTGGTCAATCGAGGATTCATGGTGAGAACCCGAGCAGATGCAGACACCACAGAGGCCAGAAGGAATCTAACTGATCGGAAGATGGCGGCTATAGAGAGCGGCGCTCAAGCCATAAGCACAGATTACTATGTACCCTCTGAACATTTTGACTCTCCTTATCTGGTAAAACCCTTTATCGCTTGTAACCCGGTCACCACAAAATCAAGCTGTGATTTTGAAGAGTAGCTTTGCGTTTATTGAATGCTACTTTGGATGTGTTGTTCAAGCAGGTTGTTGAAAGTGTCGGGTTGTTCAAAATATGGTGAGTGGCCAGCATCTGCCACGATTTCGATATTTGCATCGTAAAAGTAGGGCACTAGCTCTGACAATTGTTTCGGCAGAAATAGCGGATCCTCCTCTCCAGAGATAATAAGAGTCGGTACTTTCATATTTTTTAGTCTGCTCGTGTCGACCTGGTCTTCTTGGCGACTGAGATTAGAGAGCCGAGAGAAAGAAAACTCCGTGTTGAACGCTTGTATCGAAGAGTAAAGTTGCACGAGGGCGGGATCCTCAAAAGTGCTTTTTGACATCGTTGCCTTGATTCCATCTGCGCCCCTGGAGCCTAGCTCCTGTAAAGCTTTGCTGGGGTTCGATAGCGGAATGCCTCCTGGGGTGCAGCTTAAGGTCAGACTGGAAACCCTATCTGGATTATCCAGCGCGCACCGTAAAGTGCTAAA
>JBJKYX010000044.1:0-25193 GCA_045560825.1 Candidatus Azotimanducaceae bacterium | reverse complement strand
GACCCACAAAGATTACAAGGAATGATAGGAAAGGACCTAAATTGACTCCAGCGCTGGATCAATTTCTCTCGGCAATAAAAAAGCGGCCTGATCAAAATGTTTTTCTGGTCATCACTTCTGAGCTTAGCCGGCATAGATTTCATACGACCACCATAAAACATATTCAAAAATAGGGTCTCGACCACGTCGTCGAGATGATGACCTAAAGCGATCTTAGTCGCCCCTATTTTTTGAGCGTGAGAATAGAGTATCCCTCGTCTTAGCCTCGAACAGACGGGACATGTGGTCTTACCTTCCGGAGTCAGTTTTTTGACAATACTGAAGGTGTCTTCTTCGATTATGTCGTAATCGACTCCTAGGTCCTGAAGGTATTTAGGTAGAACCTCCTCCGGAAAATCAGGCTGCTTTTGATCAAGGTTAACGGCGACCAGATCAAAGTCTATCGGGGCATGGCGTTGAAAACTGATCAAAATATCTAGAAGCGTGTAGGAATCTTTTCCACCCGACAAGCAGACCATCACCTTGTCGTTTTGCTCGAGCATCCCAAAATCCCCAATAGCCTGGCCCACCAGTCTTCTCAACTTTTTGTGACATCGATTCATTTCAAATCGTTTTTTACGCGAGTCCTTGAGACCTAACTCTCTGTTTTCTAATAATCGGGCATCCTCTTTCATTTCAACCTTGTCCAAAACACAGCTCAGGAAACACCCCTTAACACGTTCACGGGAGGCGAGTTAACCAACTCGCGGCTACCAAACATACCCACCGTCGATATCACGACTGCGCCCACTAAGGGCCCAACAGGCCATATCCACCAGTGGACTTCCGCCCCCAACTCAAAAACCTGACTTTGAAGCAATGCAACGGTTACTTCTGCTCCCACCGTTGCCACCACTCCTGCAAAAAAACCAAGAATCAAAAACTCGCTGAACAACGAAATCCCAACCAACCGGCGAGTTCCACCGAGAGCGCGAACGAGCGCATGCTCAGCAAGTCTTGAATCTCGGCTCGATTGAATACTGGCCACTAGAACCAGACAGCCACTGGCTAGAACCAAAGCAAGCACCAGCTCTACCGCCTGCGATACCTGATCTACGATTTTTTGCACTTGTTCAATCAACGCATCTATTTCGATCACGGTGATTGTTGGATGTTCCGACAACAGCTTGTTCAAAAACAACTTCTGGTCTTTCTCCAAATAAAAACTAGTCATGTAAGTCGATGGAAAGTCATTGAGCACCTTTGGAGAAAATATCACATAAAAATTCGGGCTCATGCTCTCCCACTCCAGAGACCTAATATTACTCACCTTGGCGCTCACAATTTTTCCACCAATATTGAAAGTAAGCTGTGTTCCTACCTCGAAATTAAAGCTCTCCGCATACTCCTGCTCGATCGAGACAAGATAATCTTCAGTCTTTTCATCCCACCACTCGCCGCTGATAATCGCATTGTTGTCGGGTTGCTCAGCTGTCCAGGTTAAATTCCTTTCTGAAGTAATTCTTGGTCCTCTATCATATTCATGTCGTCGATTTTGCGTTGCCCACTGCTTCGCAGGAATATCATTAACCGACTCCAGTCGGCCTCTGATCATTGGATAAAGCATATCCCCCATACCCACATTACTATCGATTAGTGCCTGAATATCTTCCACTTCTTCCGAAGCAATATTCATAACAAAGTGGTTCGCTGCATTCTCGGGTACCTGAGATCGCCATTCCGTGATGAGCGCCGTGCGCAGCAGCAACAGAATCAGTAACAACATAATAGCCAAACCAAATATCAGAATCTGAGCGGTATTTTCGTTGCGGCGTCTTTGCAATCCAGAAAGTGCCAGTTTTAAGCCACTGCGAGCCTGCATCCCCACGACCCGCCCGCCACGAAGAAGAAACAGCGCAATCGAACCGAAAACGACGATAACCGAGACCAGCCCGGTCAAAGTCCAAGCGGTCAGGAATAGACTTTTTGTGTACCAGATCATCAAAAAGACACTTCCAATAATCGCAGATCCATAAGATGCCGCTCGGCTAAGTGGTGGCACTCCCAAATCTCTCCTAATCACTCGCATCGGAGAGACACTCCTCAAGTGAAGAAAAGAAGGCACAGCGAAGGACAGGGCGCAAACAAACCCAGTCGCAGCACCAAGCAAAAAAGGCCGCGGCCCAGGAGCGGGCAACTCTACAGGAATCAAAGAGGCGAGAAGCTCAATAACAAGAAGATGCAAACCACCACCAACGAGCAATCCGATGGAAATCGCAAATGAACCAATCAACAACAGAATAGACAGGTAACCCCAGAATATTTGGCTCGGAGTCGCTCCGAGGGTTTTCAAAATTGCCACATGATCAAAGTGTCTCGTCGCATAACGATGCGCACTCAAAGCTACCGCAACGCCAGCAAGCAAAACAGCCAGGAGTCCTCCAAGCAAAAGGAAGCTCTCTGCTCGATCAAGAGCGGATCCGATTCGAGGACTACTCTCCGCAACGCTTACCCAACGAAAATTAGGCTCGAGACTTAGCTCAGACTTCAATTCGTTAAGTTGCTGGTCGTCACCTGCCAATAGCAGGCGATACGAAAGTCGACTGCCCGGTTGAACCACATCTGTAGAGGGAACATCCGCTAAGTTCATGAGCACACGAGGGCCCAGATCAAAAAACGAGCCGCCTTTATCGGGTTCGGCCACGAGCACATTGGTCACCTTTAACTCAGCCAGACCCACCTCTATTGAGTCTCCAAGCGCGACAGCTAAAGCAGGGAAGAGTCGTGAGTCAAGCCAGATCTCACCCCTTTGAGGAACAGCATCAGTTGGAAAACCTCGGAGAAATGGCTCATCAGTTACGATCAGCTCTCCCCTCAGTGGATATTTTGAATCGACAGCCTTAACACTCACCAGCTGGTTTCGATCATCAGAAAAAACCATCGATGAAAAGACCATCGTCTGCGATGTTTCTACTTCGCGCGCTTGCGCTTTTAACAAAAATTCTTGTGGAATCTCTCGAGAGCTCGATATCTGCCTGTCAGCAGCAAGAAAACTGGCAGATTCTGCCAGAAGCGCCTGGTGCAATCGATCAACAAATAAACTAATCGAAGTTACCGTACCAACCGCCACTACAAGAGAAATCAACAGGAGTGCTACCTCTCCAGATTTCAAATCACGTTGGGCAAGCTTTCTGATGAAAGCGAAATTCACCGGTCAATCTTCCCTGCTGTTAATTTGATAGTCCGTGAGCACCTGTCCGCCAGCCGGCTTTCGTGCGTCACCAGGACGATGGTTGTTCCGAATTCAGAGTTCAAATCAAATAAGAGGTCAATGATTCTTTCTCCATTGGCAGTATCAAGATTTCCAGTGGGCTCATCCGCAAACAAAATACTCGGACGAGAGGCAAAAGCTCTCGCAATGGCTACACGCTGTTGCTCTCCTCCCGAGAGCTGACGCGGATAATGATCAAGTCGGTCAGCCAATCCCACTTTTTCGAGCAACTCTAGCGCTTGATCTTGCGCTAACGCGTCTCCTCTAAGCTCCACAGGCAGCATCACATTCTCTAGCGCGGTTAAGCTAGTCAAAAGCTGGAAGGACTGAAAAACAAATCCAACGTGTTGTCCTCTCAAGACAGCTCTGGCCTCTTCCTCCATGTCACTAATTTCACTATCCATCAACCTCACGAGACCAGAAGTTGATGTATCTAGGCCCGCGAGAATCCCCAATAACGTGGTCTTTCCAGAACCCGAAGCACCAACGATAGCAACGCTTTCTCCATCATTGATTTCTAGATCAATGCCATCCAAGATAACCAATTCTCCGGCAGCTGTAGGAACAACCTTTCTTAAATTTTCCACCAGAAGCACATTACGAGCCATGAAATACAGACCATACAAACTACAGCGCACATTCTTCTTCAAGTGTCTCGTAATTGGAATTATTTTTTCAATTATTCCTACCCACAATTTCGCTTCAGATAGCCAGCAAAATAAACAAGTCGTCATGGTTCTTGGGGACAGTATCAGTGCAGGTTATGGAATGTCGATTGAACAAGGCTGGGTCTTCTTAATGGATAAGAAACTTATCGACAGTTCCCTTCCATGGAAAATGACCAATGCGAGTATTTCAGGGGAAACTACCGGAGGAGCTCTCGCCAGGCTCCCGGAATTAATCGAGACGATTAAGCCCTCCATCGTCATTATTGAATTAGGAGGAAACGATGGTCTACGGGGCTACCCAGTGCCCAGAATGAGTAATAACATCGAGCAAATGATCGACATCATCAAAAGCGCTTCGTCTACTCCAATTTTAATGGGTATGAGAATTCCCCCAAACTATGGAGCGCGCTACACCAGTTCATTTGAACAGGCCTACCATGAAATCGCCAAAGAAAAAGGGGTTGAACTTATTCCTTTCCTATTCGATGAGTTTGTCACGCAGGAAGGGCTTATGCAGGCTGACGGTATTCATCCATCGGCTTCGGCACAACCCAAACTAATGGATGTTGTTTGGCAGTATCTAAGCCAATACTTGAACTAGGTTGTTAATTCTTTGTGATGCCCAGATGCTGCTCACCTCGTTCATTGGCAAGTTGGATCTGCTTTTGACGTTGACGAAACTGTTCCTTACGCTCTTGGCTTTTCCTATCAACACAAAAATGACAGCTCACGCCTTCTTCATAAAACTCGGATAAAAGATCTGATTCACTAAGAGGATGGCGGCAAGCAAAACACTGGTTATAGCGCCCCTGCTCTAATCGAGCATTCACCGAAACGCGTTGGTCAAAAACAAAGCATTCACCACGCCATCGATTATTCTCTTCGTCGACATTTTCTAAATATTTTAATACGCCCCCCTCAAGCTGACAGACGTCATTAAAACCGCTATTCATCAGATAAGCCGACGCCTTTTCACAACGAATACCTCCCGTGCAAAACATCGCTATCTTTTTGTTTTCTTTCTCGTTTAGTTCTTTGTCTACCCATGCAGGGAATTCTCTAAAATTTTTGGTGTCAGGAATAATTGAACCAGGGAAACCACCGATGTCAGTCTCATAGTCGTTACGTGCATCTATAACAATCACATCAGGGTCCTCTAGAAGCTCATTCCATTCTTCCATGGATACATGCCGACCCACTGAACGCATGTCGAGTTCACGGACGCCCATCGTAACAATTTCCGGTTTGATCTTTACCTTAAACCTGAAAAACACATCGTTCGAGGCTTCTGCCGATGACCACTTAAAAGGCAAATGCCCGAAGCGATCTGTAAGCCAAGAGCTAAACTCCTCAAGATTTTTCTTGTTCCCAACTAAAGTCGAGTTTATGCCTTCATGAGCGATCAAGATGGTTCCTTTAAGATCTAAGGAATCTCCTAGTTCAAGTAAATCAAAACGAAGGCCATCAATGTCTTCAATCTCAATAAATTTATAAAACGCTAGAACTGACTTCATCAGGCCGGATTATGTGACATAGTGCTTTAATGAGCACAGGGAGGAGACATGGGAGCCTCTCCAAAACGCTCTTTCCACTCTGATTCGGTATAAGCATGAATGGCCAAAGCATGCATACCGGCGTCAAACTCACTCTGAAGCAGGCTATTAATCTGCCGGTGCCTGTTAATTCTAGACATGCCTTCGAATTCACCGGACACAGCGACTACTTTAAAATGACTCTCGGAGCCCTCCGGCACGTTGTGGCCGTGGCTTTCATCGAACACATCGAGGTGCAGTAAAACAATACCCTGATCCAGAAAAGACTCTATTCTTTGTAAACGCGTCATAGGCAACACATATAACTGAACGGACCGGAGTATAAGAATCGGCGAACTCTAATGCAAAATCATTTGCTTCAGATTGGTATAGAGTTCACGGGAGCCTCGTTCACTTGCCAAAGTGCCTGTTTTCAATCATTTTTAATTTGTTAGACTGAAAATAATCAAAACCTCAGAGCCGAATCACATGTTAGCTTTAATATCTCCTGCGAAAACCCTGGATTTCACCGAGACTCCATTGTGCTCGACAACGCCAACCGTTCCGACGTTTTTAAAAGAATCCAACAAACTAAACAAAACATTAACAAACATAGAGCCATCGGGGCTCGCCTCCTTAATGAAAATCAGCGATAAACTCGCGGAACTTAACTATCGTCGAAATATAGAATGGAAAGAAAACACGAAAAAGCATCGTGATTCTAAAGCGGCAGTGTTGGCATTTCAGGGGGATGTGTATCAAGGGCTTGATGCGGGCTCCATGACTAAAACCGACCTTAAGTGGTCGCAAAACCGGCTCAGGATTCTTAGCGGTTTGTATGGGATTCTTAAACCTCTAGACGAAATTTGTGCTTATCGGCTAGAAATGGGCACTGGTCTTGCCAATAGTAGAGGGGAGAATCTTTATGATTTCTGGGGAGACAGAGTCACCGACGAACTCAACAAGACTTTGAGTAGCTCCAAACACAAAATCTTGGTCAACCTTGCATCTAACGAGTATTTTAAAGTGGTTAACCCCTCAAAAATCAAAGCCGATGTGCTCACTGTAAATTTTAAAGAAAAAAAAGGGGGGCAGTATAAATTCATATCGATCTATGGGAAAAAGGCTAGAGGATTGATGTCCCGGTTTATCATCAAAAATCGAATCTCAAAGCTCTCGGACCTTAAAGCATTTGACTACGAAAATTATCAATTTAATCCTTCTTTATCAGAAGATCTTAATTGGACCTTTACGCGAGGATAAGGGGTAACAAAATGACTTCCACCAATTCAAACAATGCTACTAAAACGGAAATCGAGGCGGCTGCCTTTAGGCGACTAATTGCGCATCTAGACGAGAGACGAGACGTTCAGAATATCGATATGATGATCTTGGCGGGTTTTTGCAGGAACTGCCTGTCCAAATGGTACAAAGCGGCTGCGGACGAAAAAGAAATTGATCTGTCCTATGAAGAGGCTAGAACAGAAATTTACGGCATGACCTATGAAACTTGGAAAGACCAGTATCAAGCCGAGGCAACTGCTGAACAACTGGCTGCTCTTGAAAAGGCCAATTTATGACCGTCTAGTTTAGTCTGCGTAGAAAGGAGGGGGAATATTATGGGACTAACAAAGCTTGCTACGTCGATTCTCTTAACGCTGATTCCGATGTGCGTTATTGGACACGGATCGTCAGGGTCTTCTGAAGAAAAAATTAGCGAGCGCAATATCGTATTTCCCAATGTTGAAGGCTATACCACTCTGGTGACCGATCTGCATACCCATAGTGTCTTTAGCGACGGCCACGTCTGGCCAAAGATCAGAGTGGGAGAGGCTCTTCGTGATGGGCTGGATGGGCTGGCAATCACAGAGCATCTTGAATACCAACCTCATCGAGCTGACATACTTCACCCTGATCGAAATCGCGCCTATCAACAAGCGCGAGAGGCTGCTGTGCAGAGTGATTTATTGATCATTCCTGGATCAGAGATTACGCGCGACATGCCGGCGGGGCACATCAATGCAATTTTCATCAATGATGCAAACAAATTAATCCGGGTAGAAAACCCGCCCAATGACCATTCAGATGTGGGAGGTTTCTACGCTGCAGCGAAGCAATGGCCTGCTCAGGACGCGGTTGAAGAAGCCGTAAAACAGGGGGCGTTTTTGTTTTGGAACCATCCCTATTGGGCAGCACAAACACCAGATGGAATAGCGCGCATCAACGATTTTCACGCACTAAACGCTAAAAATAATAAATTACATGGCATAGAGATCGCCAACGGCAACACGTATTCTGAAGAGGCCTTTGCAATCGCGTTAAAATATAATTTAACGCTAATAGGTGTTTCAGATGTCCATGACCTTATTGATTGGGATTATGAACCGATCAATGGGGGTCACAGACCGGTCACGTTAGCGCTTTCTTCTGATCGATCTCAGAACGGCTTGAAAGAAGCTCTTTTTGACCGAAGAACGATAGTCTGGTTCAAAAATCTCCTTATTGGCCGGCCTCAACACTTAAATTTGTTGTTATCAGCATGTATTTCTATAACAAAAATGGAATATCAGCGAGGCACCAGTATCGCGAAGGTTACTTTTAGAAACGAATCAGACGCCCAATTTACATTAAGAAACACAAGCGAACTAACATTCATGGAAGTCGGCGACTTGCTTGAATTGCCACCACATAGCGACACTACAATATCAGTAAAACTGAGAGAGAAAGCTAAAAAAATCAGGATGCCATTTACTGTTCTCAATACCCTGGTCGCACCAAAGGAACACGCTTCAATTACAATTGAAGCGGCGCTTTGACAACAACAGCACGAAAAAAAGTTCGCTAAGCCAATCACGTAAAAACAGAGCCATGAATAAAGAAACAAAAATCAAACCCGTTTGGCAGGCAGATAGCGCGGAACTTTTCGGGGATATCGAACTCTCTGAAGGGGTTAGTATTTGGCCCAAGGTTGTTATGAGAGCGGAGGTCCACTACATCAAAATCGGCTCATTCACCAACATACAAGATTTCGCGATGATCCACATTAGTTCTCAGGAGACGGTAATCGGTGAATTTTGTTCCATTACCCATCACAGCACCATTCATGGCGCCACCATAGGGGACAACTGTCTCATCGGAATCAACGCGACGATTATGGATAGGGCAATCGTAGGCAGTAATTCAATCGTAGCGGGCAATACCATCGTCACAGAAGATTCGGTTTTTCCCGACAACTCTGTTATCGCAGGGGTACCCGGGAGGATTATCGCAACAAAAAACAACTACGTAGCAAATCGCATTAATGCAATGGCCTACTATGAAAATGCGATTGCTTATTCAGAGAATAACTACAGAAGATGGGCTGAAGAAGACTATCAAAGCAAAATAGATTCTTGGAAAAATCAATTTGAGTTGGAACTAACCAGCCAAGAGCCTGCCCCCTAGAAGATAGTCGGACTATCCACCCTCGATTCGGGGAATGAAAAAAATTTCACTTGATCCTCCAAATTCCTCCAAAAAAGGATCCTGATAAATTTGCCCATCCAGTGCGAGAGAACTTTTTTCCAGCTCGCTTTCTATACCCGGGTATTTACTTTTGAGCTCTGTCTCCAAGTCCCGATAGATCGTTGTGCGAGTTTCATATTCCCTCACATTATCGGTATAAGCCAAAAAACTATCTGGAAAGGTTATCTTTGCCATCGACAGAAAGAGGGAAAGCTAGAAACTTTCCCTCACTGCTTCCAAATAACAATTACTCGTCAAGGGCAGCCAGAATGTTGGGCGGAGACAAAGGTAGATCAGAAATCCGAACCCCTGCAGAACGAGAAACCGCGTTTGCAACAGTAGGCAAAGGAGCAGTAATAGGTGTTTCCCCTACCCCTCGAACTCCGTATGGATGAACGGGGTTTGGCACCTCAACTATCTCCGTATCGATCATAGGCAAATCAGAAGCGACGGGTACTCGATAATCCAAGAACCCAGGATTTTCTAAAACCCCCTCTGCGTTATAAATGAATTCCTCATTCAATGCCCAACCAATACCCTGTGCAGCCCCTCCTTGCATCTGTCCTTCCACATAAGAGGGATGAATAGCCTTGCCTGCATCCTGAATAGCCGTGTAACCCAACACGTCAACTTTGCCAGTTTCCTTATCCACTCGGACATCACAGAAGTTAATTGAGAATGTGGCTCCAGCTCCTTGTGCATTAACTGCGGCTCTACCCTGAATCGGACCTCCAGTGCGCCCTGCACTGCCGGCTAGCTGAGCCAAGCTAAGGGGAGTCACATCAGCATTAACACCAGGCGCAGGTTCAACCTGACCGTCTTTCCATTCAACCTGATCTTCATCTACACCCCAAGTCATCGCTGCCCGTTTTTTACATTCTGCAATGACATCTTCGCAGGCTTGGACTACCGCCATACCAGTAGCAAAAGTCGTGCGGCTTCCCGCCGTGGAATTACAAAATCCCGTACTTTCGGTGTCGGCAATCCTGGTGCTCACTTGTTCGTAATCAACTCCCAAGGTCTCTGCAGCCATAAGTGACATCGACGCTCTAGAGCCACCGATATCCGGACTACCTTCTACGACCATCACGCTACCGTCTTCGTTGATATTGATTTCAGCGCTTGACTGCATTCCGATGTTGAACCAAAACCCCGCAGCAACCCCCCTCGCTGCTCCGTCGGGAACCGGCGCTTTGTAATTAGGGTGGTTTTTAGCCGCCTCAATACAAGCCTTCATTCCTATTGCAGGAAACTTGGGTCCATAAGGCGCTTGTGTCCCTTCATCAGCCGCGTTTTTCAAGCGTAAATCCAGAGGATCCATACCAAGTTTAATTGCGGCCTCATCAATCGCGCACTCGAAGGCATGCATCGACTGTGGGGCGCCCGGCGCCCTATAAGCAGCAACTTTGGGTTTATTAACTAATACATCGTAGGACTCGACGAGGAAATTATCGATATCATAAGGCGCAAAGATAGACATGGCTCCCGGTGCGTATGCTTGTCCACCTGCAAAAGCACCAGCTTCATAGGCCATCCACGAGTGCGCAGCCGCAATCGTTCCATCATTTTTCATGCCCAATTTAATGCGTATTACTGTCCCGGAGGTCGGACCCGTCGCTCGGAATACATCCTCTCGCGACATAGCCATCTTCACCGGCCTACCCGCCTTTTCAGAAAGCAGCACCGCAAGTGGCTCAAGATAAGCAACCAGCTTGCCGCCAAAACCACCTCCTATTTCGCTTGGAACGAAGGTAATGTCTGAAACATTTTTCTTTAACAGGCCAGCGACTGCAGTTCGAAATTCAAAATGACCCTGAGTACAACACCAAACAGTTCCCTTGCCCGTTTCGTCTATGTTAGCAACACAGGCATGAGGCTCTATATATCCTTGGTGGACCATCGGTATTTTGTATTCCCGCTCAATGACAAAATCGGCTTCTGCAAAACCCGCCTCCAGATCTCCCCTTTCAAACCGAGCAATATTAGCTAAATTACTAGGCTTTTCGGGTTTTTCAGGCAGGTTCGTGTAGTTATCCTCATCGACCAACACTGAGTCTTCGGACATCGCCGCGACCACATCCAATACCGGCGGAAGCGGTTCATAATCCACCTTAATCGCCTCCAGCGCTCGCTCTGCCAAGTCTGGGGAAGCAGCAGATACAGCTGCCACAGCTTGTCCGTGATACACCACCTTGTCTCGCGCGATTGTATTTTTAGCCGTGTCGGCTAGGGGGCTCCCAGGTTCAACAGGCGGAAGATCGGCCCCACAGATCGCAGAGAAAACTCCATCAATCGCTAGCGCCGCCGATACGTCAACGCTTTTGATTCGCGCATGCGCATACGGGCTTCTAAGTACTTTACCATGAACCATATTCGGTAATATCAAATCGGCACCGAACCTCGCGCGTCCGGTAACCTTTTCTACACCATCTTGTCTGACCGGTCTGGTACCGATCTGCTTGAAGTCTATTGCTTCTGCCACTGTTTTCTCCTACACCTTTCCTGGAACTCTTCCTTCATAAACTACCACGTTATTTCTTCCAATGGGAGACCTAGACACTACGACCACCATCCACGTTGAGAGACGTTCCAGTGATGAAACGAGCATCCTCCGAAGACAAGAATGTCACTGCTGCTGCGACGTCAAATGGCTCGGCCATCCGACCTAATGGAATAGTCGAAATGAGACGCTCTCGATCCGCATCCTCGAGCTGATCAACCCCCATGGCTCCTTTCATAAAACCGGTCTCAGCAGCAACAGGATTTACAGCGTTCACCCTAATATTGTGCCTAGCTGTTTCCATAGCCAGCCCCTTCGTCATCGTAAGGACCGCGCCCTTGGTTCCATTGTAGGGAGTCACACCTGCACGTGGTGCTATCGCGCCGACCGAGGCAATGTTTACTATCACCCCTCTTTTTTGTTCAATCATTCGCGGTATTACATGCTTGCAACCCAGAAAGACACCGCGCACATTTACTGCGAAAACCGAATCGAATTCTTCGACAGAAATTTTCCACAAAAGTCTGCTCATATGCGAATAGCCGGCATTGTTGACCATAACATCAATGGCACCGAACTCGTTTGCTGCTTTTTCCACCAGCTGTTCTACCTCACCTTCAACAGCCACATTACAAGCAACCGCAATGGCATTGCCGCCCTCTTTCTCAATCTCCGCACAGACTTTCGCAGCACTCGTCCCATCTATGTCCGATACAACCACTCCAGCTTTTTCCGACGCAAAACGTTTAGCAGTTGCTTCCCCAAAACCTGAACCAGCACCTGTTACGATTACACAACGGTTTTCAAATCTATTCAAAATCACTCCTCCGAAACAACAAATGAATGGCATATTGACATAGAGTCGCCAGGCTCTAATTCATTCATTGTACCTGCTTGTTCATCCATATTAATTACATTCGGTAAATGAGTAATGGGCTCGACACACAAAAAATCATGCTTTGGTGGTGAGTAGACAACATAGCCAAAAATCTCCTCTGAATTCTCAAACTTGACTCCGTATTTTTTGTTATCCCACCTCAGACCAATATCACTGTTTAAACCCGTGTATATGTGATCCACATCATAGTTATTCATCGTAGCTGAGCCATCAAACTGATCCGATTTTTCCAATCCCAAAAACTGGCTCGGTAAACCCGCTGAGTCGCACTGCCACCTTCCCTGGAACGAACACGACAGTCGAGCTAGATGTTTCTCAGGAAAAAAAGGATGAAGTCCCAGACCAGCAGGCATCGGTCCAGAGTCTAAATTTTTTATCGATAATTTGTAATCCAGTCGATCTGATTTAACAGAAAACTGTTGTTCGCTAGAAAATTTCCATGGCCAATCACGGCCATCGTGATCGTAACTCAATATCAGAACAGTCTCGGTTTTATAGTCAATCGACCAGGCTCGTGTCCAACCCAACCCATGAATGCTGCACAACTCAGGAGGGAAATTTTTTAGCAGCTGGATTTGCCGGCCTTCAAACCAAAAGCAGCCACCAGCAACGCGATTACAATAAGGGATCATTGGAAACGCCCCCATCGACCCTGGATCTCTATGTAAAAAAGCTTCTTTCGAAGCAGAACGCAGAATATCCTGGCCCTCGATCGAAAACCTTGTAATTGATCCGCCGATAGCTGGACAAACTTCAAGCCGAATATCGCCGCACTGCAGAAGCTCTATCTGCATTAATAAAAGGCCCTATATGCTTAAAATAAAATTAAGCGTATTCTTAGTCAGTGTGAAAAGACAGTAATTCCACATTACTGGATAGCCTTAAGGAGAGAAGCGGTGCCATCAAACAATCTCGCGTTAGACGGCCTAAATACCCCACCCAATCATATTGGCGGTTTGGAAAATCTTGATCAAGAATATGATTACAACATCGACAACATTGAGGGTGATTTACCCGAAGATTTACACGGAACTTTTTTTAGAAATGGACCTGGAAGGCAGCGAATTGGACAAACGGCCTATGGTCACTGGTTCGATGGAGACGGGATGCTTTGTGCTTTCACTTTTCGAGATGGCACAGCTCATTTTAAAAATTCTTACGTCAGAACACCTAAGTACGTGAAAGAAACCGAACAGCAACAAATACTATACAGAGGATTTGGAACTAAAATACCCGGCGGAATAAGGGCTAATTTCCTAAAACCTCCAGCAAATCCAGCTAACACCAGCGCGATGTACCACGGTGGTAAGTTACTCGCACTAAACGAGGGCGGACGACCATGGCAGCTAGAACCAAGCGACTTGACTACGATCGGTGAATTCAATTATGAGGGCGGCCTATCGCGAGGCAACGTTTTTAGCGCTCATGGTAAAGTCCACTCTCAAACAGGGGACTACATCAATTTTGGTGCTGGAATCTCAAAGATTAAATGGACCGGAGTGCAAGCTTGTTTGAACGTATATAGTATTAACAAAGCGGGAAAGCTCATAAAAAAAGGGGCCGTGCCTCTAGATTCGTTCCCTTTTTGTCACGACTTCGCGTTGACCGAAAATTACGCGGTATTTTTCATAGGATCGATAATTTTCAAAAACATGTTAAAGGTTATTTCGGGCTGGAAGTCGATCTCAGATCAAGTGACCTACGACCCTAAAATACCTATGAAGATCGTTTGTGTGAGGCTCGAAGATCTCTCGATTACAAAAGAAATCGAACTCGATCATGGTGCCATTATTCATTTTGGAAACGCATTTGAAGAAAACGGAGATATCGTAGTCGACGCCATGTTTCAGGATGATTTTTCTGCCAACGCTACGCTGGTAGATGTATTCAATCCAGAAGGCAGGTTTGGAGGAGGAGCTTATAAGAGGTACACCATTCCGCTGTCCACGGGATCCGTCAAAGAGGAAATCGTTAATGAAAGAGAGAGCGAATTTCCTACTTTCAACAATGAATTTACTGGAAGACGCCAAGAGCATACCTACACAGCCTGTTCCATTGATAACGGTGCAAATGGGTTTTTCAACGCTTTTCAAAAGGTGGATTTTGACGGGAACAGCCAATTGATTACTCTTCCGCAAGGTTTCTATGGCTCAGAGCCCCTGTTTGCAAAAAAGGTGAATGCTAAAAAAGAAGACGATGGTTACTTATTGAATGTGGTTTATGATGCCCACACGCATCTGAGCGAATTGCAAATTTACAAGGCAGACAAGCCCACTGAACTGACTTGTAAGCTCAAGCTCAAGCACCATCTTCCACACCAATTTCACGGTCATTTCACCGATCAGGTGTTTTGTTAAGATAAAATTCCAGTTCGTCTCTCTGAAGTTCTACATCCAAGTATATCGTCATGCCTTACTTTGACCTCACCTTCAGCGTACGGTCTCAGCGATTTGGTCTCAGCCACGACTTAGTCGTAGAACAAACCGAACCTTATCTCGAACGCTGGATTTTTTGGTGTGGTTTCAGCATCAGAATCCACAAATTCCACAAGGGAGACGATGACAGAGCATTCCACGACCACCCCTGGTGGTTTGTAACAGTTCCACTAAAAAGATATCTCGAACTGACACCTACCCAAGGGACGCAAACCCTCAAAGCCGGGCGGCCTCATTATCGAAAAGCTACTCATCGACACATCGTACAGTTGATAGACGACAATCCAACATGGACTTTGATCATCACTGGCCTCAAAGAAAGAAAATGGGGATTTTGGAGCGGTGACTGCTTCACTGAAGCGGAAAAGTGGATGTGACGGAGATCTAGATGCTTTTGACGGGTATGACCTCTAAGTCGCTCGTTTCCAATTGAAGATCATTAGACCAAACGCTAACGCCGCGCCGAAAAGCTTTGTGTAGGTCGCAGGGAACACAATCAGCACAATACAAACTGGAACCAAAAAAAGCTCCAACGGGCTCAGTCGACAAAAGGCAAACCGCTCTAAAACAACGGCCAACATTATGATTAATACGAACCCGCCTGCTGCTGCACCAGCCACGTCAAACCATGCAAGCTCCTCAACAAAGAGCAAAGGGGTATATGCCATCAAAAAAGGTATTACAAAAAGCCCATTGGATAGCTTAAAAGCCTCTACGGCGGTTTTCATCGGAGGAGCACCCGCTACCCCTGCTCCCGCAAAAGCGGCTAAGGCAATGGGCGGGGTCACATTTGAAGTCTGAGCTAACCAAAAAATGATCATGTGCGCCGTAATAAGCGCGAGCCCAAGCTCTTGAAGAGCCGGTCCCGTCATGACGGAAAGTACAATATAAGAGGCCGTGGCTGGCAGCCCCATTCCTAGTACCAATGCTGCAATAGCCACTAGTAATAGTGCCAACCATAAGTATCCACTCGATAGCGATACGACCGATTCAGTAAATTGGAGCCCTATTCCCGTTTGGCCTATCACGCCGACCACAATTCCAGCGACTGCACAGGCTGAAGAGATGGGTACTGCAAGCAATGCCCCTCCCTTAAGTGCATCCAAAATACCTCTCAGGGTCACACGAGTATGCGAGCGAAGAAAACTGGCAATTACAACGGCCAAACAACCGCTAACGCCGACCAAAACTGGAGAATAATTTTGCAGCAGCAGCCAAGTGATGAGACCCAGAGGTAAAACAAAATGAACACCCTCTTTGATCGTAATCCACGCGCTTACCGCAGATTTTCCAGCTTTAAATCCTGCCTTGACCGCCATCAAGTGTACGTAAAGCAGAACCGAGGAAAAGTAGAGAAGAGCCGGAATCAGAGACATCCAAACGATCTCACTATAGGGGGTATTCGTGAATTCGGCCATTATAAAAGCCCCTGCACCCATGATCGGTGGCATGATCTGCCCCCCGGTCGAAGCAGATGCCTCGATACCGCCCGCTTGAGATGGGGTGTAACCTAATTGCTTCATCATGGGAATAGTAAGTGACCCGGTGGTTACCGTGTTTGCGATGGCGCTACCCGATATAGAGCCCATTGCCGCAGATGCAATGACGCTCGCTTTTGCCGGTCCTCCTCGATATCGGCCAGCAAGAGCAAAAGATAGATCAATTAAAAATTTACCCGCTCCCGTGGTTTGAAGAAAAGCGCCAAACAAAACAAACCCAAATACTGCGCCAGCAGCTATGCCGAGTGGCGCACCAAACAATCCCGCATTCGTAAAAATTTGAAATCTAACCATACGTTCAAGCGAAAACCCCTTGGATGCGATGACATCCGGAAGGTAATTTCCGTATAGGCTATACAAAATAAACGTCAGTCCGACCAAGGTCATAATCAGTCCCACCGATCGGCGAGCAACTTCCAGAGTCACCAAGACAATCACCAATCCAGCCAAGAAGTCCGGAGTCGACAACCCATATAACAGATGATCTAAACTCTGGTAGTCGAATTTCAAAATCCTGAAGACAGACCACACCACCGCGAAAGCTAAGAAAAGATCCAACAACCGTTGACCGATCTTCTCTCCGAGCGGGTAGTAGAAGAGACCTAGGACTAAAACCCAAGCCAGATGAGCCGGTCTAAAATACGTAGCGGGCAGCAGACCAAACACTTTCTCTAAAGGAATAATCCCTGGAGGGAAAAAACCGACAACCGGTTGCCAAAGTTGAAAAAGGGACAGGCCAATAGCTAGACAGACAAGACCAAGGCCCGTCGGAGCGAGAAAATCAAATAATCGATTACTCATATCAGCTACACCGCTGAGAAGGATCCTTCAGAAAGAGTTCCGTGCCCTCATGTAGCGGCACGGTTAGTTTTCTGATATTTGAAAGTGTCATGGCTTCAGCAACTCGGGACACCCGAAGCAATTCTTTTATCGAATCGTAAATTGTGCAGGTAAGTTGATAGGCCAGTTGCGAAGGCATGTCCTTGTGAACAACCACGGCGCTCCAAATACCCAATCCATTCACGTTCTCTTCGATTCCGCTGTAGGTCCCCGACGGTATGACAGAGCTAGCATAACTGGGAAATCGACGACTCACAGTTGCGAGCTGTTCCTCGTCTAGAGAAACCAGTTTTAAATTACGAGTAACAGAAAGCTCAGTAACAGCCGCCAAGCCCAAACCGCCCACAACAAATCCCGCATCGATTGTTCCATCCTTAAGCGCGGAAGTCGTTTCTGAAAAACTTAGGTAGACCGGCGAAATATCAGACAAAGCAACTCCGAGTGATGTGAGCACGTTCTCGGCAGCCACAGCAGTTCCGGAACCCGCAGCTCCCATGGACACACGCTTACCAAACAACAAACGAACATCCTCTATCCCTGATTCTTCAAGCGTGAGGATGTGAACTATGTTTGGATAGGCGGTAAATAAAACTCTAATCGGCAGCGCATCGGGGAAACGTCCTTGCCCAAGGTAAGCATCGGTCACGACATCGGCCATGGCAATACCCAGATCACTTTCTTTTCGAGCGACCTGAATCACATTGGTTACAGAACCCCCGGTCACCTCGGCCTTTACATTCACATTCGGCAATCGCTCTGACCAGATGGAGGCCATCCCACCACCTATAGGATAGTACAAACCGGCCGGTCCTCCTGTTGCTATCGAGAACGTCGGTTCTACTTCAGAACAACTCAAAGAGGTCAAAACGCACACCCCCATAAGACAGGAGCGAAGCCAAAGCAAAGATAATTGTCCGATATCTTCGAAAACCGCAAATAAATAGGTGATGATTACCTCACACGATCCAACCTCTTTCGGCTAACTTATCGCATCATCTCCAATATTCCTACTTACCAAATAAACCTCATAGCCTCTGCCAAGGCATTAGATTATTTCTTATCCAAAAACTCTAATATCTTGGTGACAGTTTGCTCTAAATTAAGATCACTCGTGTTCACTTCCAGCTCCGCCGACTCAGGAACCTCGTAATCAGAATCGATCCCAGTGAAATTAGGCAGATCCCCTTGCCTGGCTTTCTTGTATAGGCCCTTCGGATCTCTCGATTCAGCCACTTCGATAGGCACATTGACGAACACTTCGATGAATTCATCCTGATCAAAAAGAGCCCTCGCAACTGCCCTTTCCGAACGAAAAGGTGAAATAAAGGCTGTAATAACCACCAGACCCGCTTCAACCATCAGCTTAGCAACCTCCGCAACCCTGCGAATATTTTCCACGCGGTCAGCATTAGTAAAACCTAAATCTTTGTTCAACCCGTGCCTGACGTTATCCCCATCAAGAATGTAGCTTCTGATGCCCCGTCTAAAAAGACTTTGCTCGAGCTCATTTGCAATTGTCGATTTCCCTGACCCGCTTAATCCTGTCAACCACAACACCCTTCCTTTATGCCCATTCAACTTTTCTCTGTCTTGCTTGCTGATCGCATGATGATGCCGATGGATATTCTGTGCTCTGCGCAGAGCAAAATTTACCATTCCAGCGCCCACGGTGGAGTTAGAAAATCGATCCACTAAAACCAAAGAGCCCATTTCCCTGCAGGCCTCGTAAGTTTCGAATGGAATCGCTTTGTCACAGCTCAAGGTCACTCGACCAATATCATTGAGTTCAAAGCTGCGAGCTGGCAATTCTTCTAGCGTATTGACGTTGTACTTAAATTTGATCTCAGAGAGCGTTGCGTTAACTCGCTCACTTCCCAATATCAACCAGTAAGTACGACCGATATAGCCTTCTTCAGAATCTAGCCAAACCAATTGACAGTCAAACTGATCAGAGACCTCACACGGCTGATTACTACTAACGATGACATCACCCCTAGAGGCATCAATTTCTTTATCCAGGGTCAACGTCACCGACTGAGGCTTCACTGCTGACCCCAAATCCTCATCAAATAGGACTATTCGTTCGACGCAGGCCGTCTGACCAGAAGGCAGAACCTTAACTTGATCGCCCACATCAACTTTCCCGGAGACCACAGACCCCGAAAAACCTCGAAATTCAGCGTTAGGTCTATTGACCCACTGAACAGGGAATCGCAGCGGTTTTTGGTTTCCTTCGTCCCTGATATCAATCGTTTCAAGGTAACCCAATAAAGTTGGTCCTTTATACCAGTCTGTCTTACCAGACCTTTCAATGACATTGTCTCCCGCTAAAGCCGAAAGAGGAATCGGAGTCACCGATTCAAATGCCAAACTTCTTGAGAAAACTTCATAATCGTCAACAATCTGTTGATAGCGTTGTTCGTCATAGTTTATGAGATCCATTTTGTTGACCGCCAGAACCACGTGTTTGACCCCCAGTAACGAAGTTAAAAAAGAGTGTCTTCGGGTTTGGACGAGAATGCCCTGCTTTGCATCAACCAAAATCACCGCCACATCGGCAGTCGAGGCCCCAGTGACCATGTTGCGGGTGTATTGTTCATGGCCAGGCGTGTCCGCCACTATGAATTTCCTGCGATCGGTACCAAAAAAACGATACGCAACGTCAATGGTTATACCCTGCTCTCTCTCAGCTGCTAGACCATCGACCAACAAAGCAAAGTCAATTTCCCCTTCTTGGGTACCGTGTTTTTTTGAATCACTCTGCAAGCTCGCGACTTGATCATCAAAAATCAACTGGGCCTCGTAAAGCATTCTGCCTATGAGCGTACTCTTGCCATCATCGACACTTCCACACGTAATGAACCGGAGTAAATCCAGATCCATTTGACGATCTAGGTATTCCTGTATTCGCTCAGGGCTAGTTTCTAGCTCGGCCATCAAAAATAGCCTTCCTGCTTCTTTTTCTCCATCGAACCCGAGGAATCCGAATCAATTGCCCTTCCCTGTCTCTCACTCGTATTGCTCTGCAATAGCTCAAGGACTATCTCGGGAAGGGAGCCCGCAGTCGAATCAATTGCTCCCGTCAACGGATAACAACCTAGCGTTCTGAATCGCACTTGACGTGTTTGAATCTCTTCTCCTTCGCTTAATCTCATCCGATCGTCATCCACCATAAGCAACATGCCATCACGCTCTATCACTGGTCTTTCTGCAGCAAAATACAAAGGTACGATCTCGATTCCTTCTCTATTGATGTACTGCCAAATATCCAGCTCAGTCCAATTAGAGAGAGGAAATACCCTTATACTCTCACCGGGGTTTTTGTATCCGTTGTACACAAGCTCCACAATTCAGGTCGTTGATTTTTTGGGTCCCATCTATGCTGGGGATTTCGAAAAGAGAATATTCTCTCCTTGGCGCGGCTTTTTTCTTCGTCTCTGCGAGCACCCCCAAACGCTACATCAAATTTATGCATATCCAGCGCCTGTTTAAGCCCCTGCGTTTTCATGATGTCAGTATGCAGCGAGCTACCATGATCAAATGGATTAATATCCTTTTCGACGCCCTCTGGATTAACATGAACAATCAGTTCCATTTTGCTTTCCTTAGCCATGTAATCTCTAAAATCGTACATAGCCCGGAACTTCCAACGCGTATCGACATGCATCAGGGGAAAGGGTGGAGAGCTCGGATAAAACGCCTTACGAGCGATATGCAGCATGACCGCGCTATCTTTACCAACGCTATATAACATCACAGGGTTTTCGGCCTGTGCGATCACCTCCCGCATAATAAAAATACTCTCGGCCTCTAGACAATCTAAGTGCGTTAATGAATCAATTAGCGTCTTCTGGTTTTGTTCCGGACTGACTTTGCTTCGAACTGCTTGAAACGCAGTTAGGGCAAAGGTAATCGTCTCGCCCTCTTCGCTTTCCAGAGTGTGGTTGCCAGTTTTCTCAACCAACTCACGACAAAATGATACCGCAGGACCGTCTGGCCAGATAACGGCTGAACGAGCGCCAACCAACAACAACAGCTCACTGACGAACGTGGTTCTGAGATTTGAATTGCGCACAAATCGCCATCTCTTCGCTGACCTGCCATCGTTCAGTACGAGCACCGATTGGCTCTTGTCAATTTCTCCGATCTGTAAGACCCAAGTTTGTTGTCTCTTTTTCCTGGCTCGTTTGACAAGACTTTCAGACACCAAACGAGTAAGAGGCCTTGATCTTTCGTCTCTCACCTGGTCTATCGGTTTAGCGCGCGGCATCCAGTCCAGCTCTTCAATTTTTCTTTGCGTCGTTCTCATCGTTTGGCTGACCGAAGAACGCGAAGTAAGAGCTAAGTGAAAATTCTCGGCTTCCCAAAAATCCTCTGACACGGGATTGGCCAACATCCACGGAGGATCACCGATGGTTAGGTCTTGTCGCATTTTGTTATAATTTTAAATAATTAAATATTAATCTTTTATTTTATTTAAAAATTACGTTTAGACAAGATTTATTGCATATTGCGACAACCTAAAACCCTGCAACCAAGCCTTCCTTTCTATGATCAGACCCCTCCGACAAAGCCGTCGGCCGTTCGAAGAATTAACTGAGCCCCTCCGAAGGTGCTCTCCCGCTCGTCGAATTCAAGGTCATGCCCTCTCTGAACCAGCTGATCTGCCACCTCCTGACTAAACCCCTGCTCAAGCAACACCTTATAATCAGCCTGGACGTGCCACCTAGGTGCGTCGCTCGCAGCCTGAGGGTTTTGATTATAGTCGACCACTCTGCTCACCATCTGAAGATGGCCTTGGTGCTGCATGTAGCCGCCCATGACGCCAAAACTCATTTTCGGTTTACCTGCCTCCGTTAGGAATCCCGGTATTATCGTGTGATAAGGGCGCTTATTGCCATCGACCACATTCGGGTGAGACGGATCTAAAACAAAACCCGATCCTCGATTTTGCATCGAGATTCCCGTTCCTGGTATGACAATACCTGAACCAAAGGCCATGAAATTTGACTGGATGAACGAAACCATCATGCCAGATCGATCAGCGGCCGTTAGATAAACGGTATCCTCACCGTAAGGAAGTTTAACCGGCGGCAAAGAAGAGGCTTTTTCACCAATCCCTGCGGCGACTTTTTCGAGTGATCCCGGTTCAAGCAATTCTTCTGGGCCGACAAACATCGCTCTTGGGTCAGCAAAGTGTTCGTTGGCCGCGCGTACTGCTATTTTCATCGCTTCAATCTGTAAATGGACCGACTCTCCGCTGTCTAGGCCACCAAGCTCCCTGTGATTAAGTATGCCAAGCGCGATCTGTGCTGCTAATCCCTGGCCATTGGGCGGAATCTCATGAAGTTCGTTACCCCGATAAGATTGAGAAATCGGTTTCACCCAATCGGCTGAATGATTTTCCAAATCCGCCCTCTCCATTAAACCGCCACCATCCTTGGATGCAGCAATGATCTGATCGGCAATCTCGCCTCGATAAAACGTCTCGCCCTCGCTTTCTGCTATCAACTCCAGGGTTTTAGCCATATCTTTTCGTACGAAACGCTCTCCAGCCTCAGGAATTGGATGAAAATGCTCCTTGAATGCGTCGAAGTCTTTATAGTGGTTTTTCAACAGCTTCCAATAATAGGCGGATTTTGGGCCTACCAAAAATCCTTCTCGAGCGTAGTGGATTGCAGACTCAAATAGATCCGCAAAAGCCAGCTTTCCAAAACGTTTGGACAAAGCGACCCAAGTGCTCACCGCTCCCGGAACCGTCACACAGTCCCATCCTAACGCCGGCATAGCCTGGCGGCCTTCAAAATGCGAGCGAGTCCACCTCCGAGGTGACCTACCCGACCCATTGATCCCGATCACTTCAGAGCCATCCCAGAGAATACAAAAGGCATCGCTACCAAGTCCGTTATTATTGGGCTCAACGACAGTCAAAGTGATCGCCGCAGACAATGCCGCATCTACCGCATTACCACCTTTCCTCAACGCCTGAACCCCTGCCTCAACAGCTAATGGTTGAGAGGTAGCTACAAGATTATCTGCGGCCACAGGCGATCGCTGTGATGCATAGGGTTGGGACGAATCGTACATTTTAGTTCAGCTCACAATGGGTTACGTATTCCGAATAGTTTGTAAGATAGGTAGCAAGTAAGAAATAAAAGCTTCGGGGTTTTCCGACATTGGAAAGTGCCCAACCCCTTTCATCTCTTGCCAGGTCGAACCTGGAATCGCATTGCTGGCGGCTTCCCCGGACTCAGAAGTTCCACTCCAATCATACTCACCCGAAAGAATGTGCACACCGACGCGGTTAGTATCTATTGTTCCAGCCGTTTCTCTTAAATCGTAATCTTCGATGTAATAGTTTAAGTCCCCGATAAACACAGGTGGCCATCCTGATGCATAAACAAAACTAGTTTCCTTTACCAACGCCTTCGGGGAAGTGGGTGAAGTCAACCCTTCCATCATCCTGGCTTTATACTCACTACTAACCTGAGGATGATAAAACTCTTTAGAGGCGGATCGATCCCCTTCAATATTCAAACTACCCTCTACCGATATCACTGCCTTAAAAGTCTCCGGGTGGCGCTGGGCTAAGTCTAACGCCAGCAGCCCACCGACAGAACAACCCATAAAAACAGGGTCTACAAGACCTAGAGCTTCCGACAACCTCAGCGGGACAGATCGCAAAAACTCTCCTTCAAGGTCATAGGTTTCGGCCCACCAATCCTGGCTCGATGGCGGCATCGACTTACCATGGAAGGGCAAGTCGTAGGCAATCAAACGAAAATGATCCGTAATCTCCGGGCACTCAAAAAGGTGCCTCCACTGACTGCCATGGCAGCCGGCGGTATGCTGCATTAAGAGCGGAATACCTTCACCATATTCTTCGTAATAAATCCGATGGGTATGGCCGCCCAGACCAAGATTTACATAATGCCCAACTGGCGACACGCCCGACGAAGGCACATTCCCGATTAAATTCTTGTCAGCTTCCGGACGCAGTAATTCAATCGCTCTCATTGCGGCAGCGTAGTACTGGGCCTGAGTCAAGGGGTCTCCGCTTCTTTCGACGTCTTGCCCAGTATTCAAGGAGGCGAACATCTCGTTATAAAAACGCGGCGGAATGGGAGACAACATCTTCGCCCAAAAATCCTCTGATCCCTTAAAAGTTAGCGCTCCCTCCGATGCTTCACCCTTTGCTACAGCGCCCTCGTTCACTTGAATGGAAATCCTTTGACCCCCGATCTCTAGATTAATTCCGCCGTTCCAGTAACGCGCAGCTAGACAAAATTCACCATCGTTTTGGCACTTTACGGCCCAATCTGCAGAGTTAGGTATCTCAAACCCCATATCATCCCCCTTATTCGATTTACAGATATAACTTAGGACGTAGCTCTTATCAGAGCAAGCTCAATTTAATCGCAACCTCACTCCGGTTCATTCCATTATTAACCTGTCGCTGCAATCTGGAGATTCTCATGCAACCCGATTACCTTGGGAACTTCCACTCAAGCCTTGGAGATCTAGCCATCCTTTAAACTGACTCAGAAACAGAAATACCCAGACACGACAATACGGCACGGACATAACCCCGCAACAAGCGCTCGTCCACTAAAGTCTCACTCCCGTCTACCTCAACCAGCGTTCCATAGGGCGGCACATGACAAAAAAACACTTTTTCCAATTCCGTGAAAGCACTTCGCAAACTCGCCAAAGTAAAGATAGCCTCCTCACAAAGATATTGACCCGCATCGTCAGATATCCTGACTGGAAAATTACGCTGCGAAAGATAACTATGCAGTTCCGAAACATCAGTCTCCAAAAAAAGTTGGTTTGGCCCCTTGTCAGAATTGAGCGGGTTTGGTGGCAGATCTCCACTTTCGTCAGGACGGTGATCTCTCAAATTCAGAGCCCTGGTTTCCAGAGCAAACTCTCTCTCTTTCCCCTGACCAAAGGAAATAACCGTGCTTGGACGATAGAAATCAACCAATTCTCCTAGCCTAATGGTTGGCACACCCCAGATGACCGGAAGTTCTTCAACTAGCAGACCAGGTTCATTAATCCAATTAA
>JBJKYX010000043.1:0-25248 GCA_045560825.1 Candidatus Azotimanducaceae bacterium | reverse complement strand
CGGCGCCTGGTTAGCTGCTAATCGCGAAGTGGTTGTGGTTACGATTAACTATCGCCTGGGAGTATTCGGGTGGTTTAGTCATCCCAAACTAGAACAAGACAATGACGAAGATGCATCGGGCAATTTTGGTACTTTAGATATTATTCGTTCGCTAAAATGGGTTAAGCAAAACATCACCGAATTTGGCGGCAGCCCCGAAAACGTCACTATTTTTGGAGAGTCGGCTGGAGGATTCAACGTGCTGTCTATGATTGCTTCGCCTCTTGCTTCCGGTCTTTTCCATAAGGCGATTGTACAAAGTGGTGGCCTCAACCTGACCACAAAAGAACATGCCGAAAACTTCCTTCTTGAAGGAGGTCATGCCAATAGCAGTAGCGAAATTTTGTCCAAGCTCTTGATGGAAGACGGAATAATCGACAACCCACAACTGGCTAAAAAGCACATTGAGTCAATGACCACAAGCGAGTTCTCAGAATATTTGTATGTTAAATCCCCATCTGAGATATTTCGAATTCTAGGAAACGGCGGTTTTGGAATGCTGTCTCTTCCTGACATTTTTCGCGACGGTCATGTCATTCCGAACCACGAATCTACCGAGCTATTTAGCTCTGCTGATCTCCACAATGTAGTGCCTATCATCTTAGGCACTAATCGAGACGAGCCTAGCTTATTTATGGTCAGAAACCCTAAGTACGTAGACACCTACTTTGGAGTTATACCCAGAATAAAAGACAAGAATTTCTATAAACAAACCGTCAAATATGGCGCTCTTGCCTGGAAAGTGCGCGGAGTCGATAGCATAGCAAACGCGATGTCTCTCGCAGGCAATTCAAACATTTACGCTTATCGCTTTGATTGGGATGAAGAGCCCTCCCAATACGGATTTGACCTAAGCCTCGCGCTTGGCGCAGCGCACGCCCTTGAAATACCCTTTGTATTTGGCGACTTTGAAAACCGCCTGTTCTCGTCTCTTTATCCAAACGACGATGCGCAGAAATCGCTCTCGCAATCCATGACGTCCTATTGGACTGAATTTGCCTATTCAGGAGATCCGGGAAGAGGAAGAAATGGTCAAAACCCTCACTGGGCTCATTGGAAGGAGGATGGCCTCACCTCTTTAATTCTAGATACCGAAAACGATGCGGGTATCCGCATGATTTCCGACGAGTACACTATGGAATCCATCAAAACAGAGTTTTTAAGTGAAGAATTTGCAAACGATGAGCAAAAGTGTGAGCTGTACAAAACTACATTCCGTGGTGAGCACTTTAAACAGACGGAATACGACAACCTAATCGCAACCAAATGCAACTAAGCTTTAGCGCTTGGATTCAATCTCAATTTAGATAAGTACAAGACTTCGTTGCCAGGTGCTGGCCTCAACGGAATATTCTGAGATAGCAATAACGAACACAGAGCAAATCCTGCCCCGATAAAGAAAACCAATGCGTTAGACCATATCCAAACGACCCCGAGAATCGCCGGAATGACTACGGCCGCAATATGATTGATCGTAAAAGAAACGCCCGCGCTCGCCGCCATATCTTTCGGATCGGCAATCTTTTGAAAATAGGTTTTCATCGCGATGGCCATCGCAAAGAACATATGGTCAATAATGTATAGAGCAGCAGCTATCCTCGAATCCTCAACCAATCCATACGAGATAAACACAGCTATCAACCCTATATACTCCAGAGTCAAAGCCTTTCGTTCACCAATTCTCCCTATCCACTTACCTATCCGTTCCGCAAACAGAAAGTTGAACGCATAATTAACGCCGAACAAAACAGTCACCTCGGCAACGCTATACCCAAACTTCTCCACCATCATAAACGCGGCGAATACCACAAATATCTGCCTTCTAGCCCCAGAGAAAAATGTTAACGCGTAATACAGCCAGTACCTGCGACGCAAGATCAGACCTTTATTTTGGGGAACCGTCTCACTAAAGATGGGAAATGCTAGCCACATAAATGCAGCCAAGCAGCAACACAAGACCCCTGCTACAAGGAAGTTCCAAAGATAGTCCACCTCAAACAGATTAACCGAGGACCACAGCAGTGGCGTAGACCGTTAGAGAAGTAATTGAACCGATCGCTAACAAGCGGCCTAACATTTGAGGCGCCTCTTCTATCGAAAACCATTGTAAACTCAAAGATTGCTTGACCGATTCAAAATAGTGGAACCCGATCGACATCAATACGGTAGTAAAATAGAGCCCGTACTCTGTCGGGAAAAATCCTGTTAGCGCAACTCCTAAACCCAGGACTGCCAGAGACAAAACTGCAAAGCTTTGTTCTTTTAAAATCAAAAGCACAAACACAGTCGTAAAAGCCAGAAATCCCGGAACCTCTCTTAAACTTTGAAGGATTCCTATCTCTATACCACCAAAGTTCGCGCGCTCGACAACAAAATTATTGAGCATTGCATTCCATACGTTGAACGCCAGCGGCATTGCGATCGACATCAATATCAGTAGCACTAGCGGTCGCTGTATTTTCTCCAAAACTTGCACACCTTTTCGACTTGATTTGATTATAAAATAGCTACGAATAAAAAGTCAGCTGAGTAATGCAAGTCACATGATTTCTGAAGTTTTATCGGTAATAGCCCCTGTCTTCATCATTGCGAGCCTGGGTTACTTTTGGGTTAAACGCAAATTACCATTTGATAACGCAACGATCAGCTCTCTCGTTATGTATATTGGAAGCCCTTGCCTAGTTTACAGCGCGCTGACAAACAACGCTGCTGAAACTGCTGCGCTGGGGATCATGGGCACATCAGCATTCCTGGTCATATTCATCGGTCTGATCTTAAGCTGGATATTTCTTAAAGTGACGGGATGGAAATTAACCACTTACCTACCTGCTTTAATCCACCCTAATTGCGGCAACATGGGACTACCTTTGGTGTTATTAGCTTTTGGACAGGAGGGTCTAGCTCTAGGCATGGCGTACTTTTTCGTGAACTCGATTTCACAATACACCTTAGGGTATGGCTATTTCGTCTGGCCATTTCGATATACGGCAGCTCATAAAACAGCCCATAATCTGGGCCGTGGTGTTTGTCCTTATTGTCATCCTCGGCGATTTTCAGATGCCAAATTGGTTTAACTCCACGGCCTCTATTCTTGCTGGACTGACCATACCCGCAATGCTCATTATGCTAGGGACCTCACTGGCCAATCTGAACATCGCTTCTATAAGAGAAACACTCACGGTCTCATTTTTACGAATATTGCTGGGGGTTGGGCTCGGATTATTAGTTATAGAACTGTTGGACCTTTCCGGGATTATGGCAGGTATTGTCTTGTTACAGTCGGCCATGCCGTCCGCCGTTTTTAATTACATTTTCGCGGATCGATTTAATAGAGAAGCAGATAAGGTTGCAGCAGTTATCTTACAAAGCACATTAATTAGCGCCCTCAGCCTGCCACTACTCGTTGCCTGGGCAATAAGCTTTTAGTCTCTTAATAACTGAAACAAAAAAACTCCATGAGCTACAACTACTTCGCCCACTCGAGCTTCTGATCGCAAACTCACCATTCGTTTCGACCCTTCAAAAATTGAAGCACACGCCGTTAATTCATCGCCCGCCGAGACGGCCTTCACATAAGTAACATTTGCATTGACCGTTACACCCATTGATTCGGTCGATGCCAAAGCATAAGCGCTCGCCGTATCCATTAAAGTGAAAGCAACACTTCCATGACCAAATCCCGCGGCGTTAACGAATTCATTGCTCACTCTTGCTTTAATGCAACAGCTGCCATCTGTAGCCTCAATTACCTCATAACCAAAGAGCTTCGCCACACCCTGATCAAGCTCAAATACGCGATTCACATTGGGATGTATTTGAAGATTCAATTGGCAGCTCAAACTCGATCTAGAGGCCTGTCTAATTGGCGCTCGTCGGTCTTGGCAAAAAGTAGACCATAACGCTAACCGAAATGATTATTCCCATCAGAGCTATAAATAAATAGTTATAAGTCCCAAATGAATCATAGGCCCAGCCCGCCAAAACGGGACTCATCGCGCCAAAGGGAATAGTAATCGCTGACAAGCCCATCACTCGTGCAAACGAAGCCATCGGGAAGCGACTGCTAATCGTTAATGCAAGTAGAGGCAAGATGCCTCCAGTACCCAACCCCAAAAAAACGATGCCAAGCGTTAACGAGCTCTCAGAACTGGACATCATAACGAGGAACAGGGCAATCGCGGTTAAGCTATTGGCAACCCAGAACAAAATACGATGGTTCACACGATCACCCATACCGCCATAAAACAACTTGCCCAGCATCATACAAATGACCATCACTCCGGTTAATTGTGAAGTGATTTCAATGTCATTGGCTACTCCAAGATCTCGCACCAGTCCGCCCAAATTGAACTGGATACCACTGAAAGACATGCTCAAAGGCACTACCCCAACCACGGGTATCCAGAATCGCAATGTGCGGACAATTTCCCTAGTTGTGAGATCATCTTCGACCATGGTATTCATTGCGGGAAGATTGACGGCGTGTTCAATCTCCTTCCTCTTAAATACCAACAACGTCAAGGGTAGGACAATCAATGCTGCAAACAGACCGAGATACAACAAGGCTTCTCGCCAACCAAAATCCTGAATCCACATTGCCGCGAGCAAAGGAAACACTAACCCTCCGAAATTCGTTCCCAAAGCCGATATTCCAAAAGCAACGCCCCGTTTTTCGGCAAAAGCTCTCACAATAACAGTTTGCCCAGCCAAACTACCAAGTAAGGTCGACGCTAAAGGCAAAACTGACGCATAGACCAACCATATCTGCCAAAGTTCACTGGCAAGGCTGGCTAGCCAAACCGATAACAGAAGGAAAACCAGTCCAATCAGAACGATTCTTCGAATGGGGTACTTGTCGATTGCGTAACCAATAAACGGGCTGATTGCACCGGTAGCCAGTTGCAACCAGAAGGTGGTAAGCATTATGTCTCTTCTTGAAGCACCAAACTCATCCAGCCAAGGCAGCGAAAACGTCGCAAAACAGTAGATTGCTATTCCTATACCAACGGCCTGGATCAAAAAACTGTAGAGAACGACCAGCCATTGATCACTGGTCTTCAATGACAACGGTTCCCCCATTTAATCAGGTAATCCCAATATGCGTTTGGCGATGATATTGAGCTGTACTTCTGAAGTCCCACCCTCGATCGAGTTAGCCTTGGAACGCAGCCACGCCCGGGTCGTGTTAATTTCATCGGCATCAAAAGATTCGCCTTCCCAACCTAAGGATTGGATGCCAAGGATATTTAGCAACAATTCGTATTTACCTTTATTTTGCTCTGTACCGTAATACTTAAACATCGAAGACAAAGCTCCTGGGGCTAGCCCTGTCGCAGACTCTTCCATCGCCCGCCGACCAGTCAAACCAAAGGCAGCATCGTTCATTCGATGATCCAACACGGATGAACGCAACATCGAATCATCAATTCTTCCTCGTGAGTCTTTGCCGACATAGTCCAAGGCATAATCTTCAATAGTCTTCGTTCTTTGACCACCGCCAATCCCACCGATTGAGGACCGCTCGTACTGAAGCAACCGTTTACCGACGGTCCATCCTTTGCCACGCTCATGCACCAGATTCTCTTTCGGTACACGCACGTTATCTAGAAACGTTTCGCAAAAAGGCGACTTACCGCTAATCAACAGTATAGGCTTTACACTTATCCCCTCAGTTCGCATATCGAATAAAATAAAACTAATCCCATCATGTTTCGAGGCCTCTGGATCTGTTCGAACAAGACAAAACATCCAGTCGGCTTTATCTGCCCCTGAGGTCCAGATTTTCTGACCATTGATTAGGTAGTCGTCTCCGTCTTCTTCAGCGCTAGTTCTAAGACTTGCCAAGTCTGAACCTGAACCCGGTTCGCTATAACCCTGACACCACCATATTTCACCGCTAACTATTTTTGGCAAGTGCTCTGCTTTTTGTTGATCACTGCCAAACTCCAGCAGAGCCGGCCCTATCATACTTAGACCCATGCCCACGAGAGGTGTTCTTGCGTTCATGTTCCTCATTTCTTCTTGAAAAACTGCGACTTGATCTTTGTTCAAGCCAGCGCCCCCGTACTCCTTCGGCCAACTCGGCGCGGTATAACCTTTCTCAGCACATCGATCCATCCACAGTTTTGTATCCGGATTTTTATAAACCGCTCTTAAACCACCTCCTGGCATTTCTTCTTCAGCCATCGGTGTGCGCATGCTCTCTGGGCAATTCTCTTGCAGCCAGCCTCGCACCTCAGATCGAAAATCTTCCAAACTACTCATACCAAAACCCTGATTTGTAACTGCGTAACCATACACGAATTTCAAACTCAAGGTGTTACTTAGCTATCAGAAAAGTAGTATGTTTGAGGAAAGAGGGGGATAACATGGAAGAATCTAGGCTCTCAAAATGGCAGCTGGCATCTTATGGTGCGCCGGCAATGCCGCTGGCAATGAACGGGTTAATTCTTGCTACATACCTTCCTGCCGTTTACGCAGATGCTGAGGGATTTGGACTCGCGCTGGGTACAATGGGGTTCATTGTTATGTTGTCCCGAATCTTTGACGGAGTCACTGATCCTATAGTTGGTTACTGGTCTGATAGGATCACGACCCGCTGGGGAAGAAGGAAACCTTTCATCGTGATAGGCCTGCCTATTTGGGTACTCGGGGTTTGGCTCCTCTGGGTCCCACCAATCGATTTCACCGAAGTTTCTTTCCTCGGATTTGAATTCAATAATGGTTATCCCTGGTTACTATTTGCCTTAATCCTGTTTTATGCGGGCTCTACCATAAAAGATGTACCTTACAGCGCATGGGGGGCTGAGCTTTCTACTCAATATAACGAGAGAACCTTGGTGATGAGCTGGAGAGAAGGCTTTTCAGTTGCCGGTTCGCTTATCGGCGCGCTTACGCCCGCTATCATAGTTTTTTTTGGCTATACCAAACCTACAGATGCAGTTTATTTTCTATCGATCTACATCGTAATCGTCAGTCCGATATTTATCATCAATAACTTATGGTCGGTGCCCGAATACCCCGTTAAAGAAACCAGAAAAGAAAAACTACCCCTTCTAGAGGGGTTGCAGTACGTTTGGGATAACGAGCCCTACCGAAAATTAGTCATTATTTTTCTGTTTTCCACGATAGGTGCGGCAATGACTAACACATTGAGTTTTTTCTTCGTCAAACACATCTTGTTGGCCGGGGACCTTTACGGGTTTTACCTGGCGCCTTATTTTATTTCTCAAATTATTGCCATTCCATTATGGTTTTCCTTATCTCGAAAAATCGGAAAACACAGAGCAACCATGGTCGCGATCGGCTGGTATGCGATTTGGTCATGCTTTATTCCAATAATAGCCATAATGGACCAATCTTATTTCGACCTATTCCAGGTGACGAATCTACTGGCTTTTTTACCTGCCGATACCTACCAGGCCGCATTGACTTATTTTGAGGGAATCCCAACCGGCAAATTCATTTTCTTTATTGCAATCATGTGCCTTAAAGGCTCTGCTATTGGCGCTCTATCTGCTCTTCCTTTGGCGATGGCCGCAGACGTAATCGATTTGGATTCTGCTCGTACTGGGAAAAAACAAGGGGGCGCTTACTTTTCGATATGGGGCATGACCAGAAAACTAGCCTATGCGGTTGGATTGTTTGTGGGGACGAGCGCTGCAGTAATCGTGGGTTTCAACTCGCTGGCTGATCCCTTCAACACTACAAACACTACAGAGTCTCTGTTCTGGCTTGCCTGTTTATATTCCATCATTCCAGCCTTATTTAAATTTGTGGCTATGCCACTACTCTGGAACTATTCCCTAACCGAAGAACGATTAGCCGAGATTCAGGCGGAGATAAGAGAAAATGAATTAAAGGCAGCCCAAACCTGAAATGTCTAAAGCTCCTTCATAATCCTCATGCCTCGATCATTGTTCCTGCTACTCGAGGCATTGCGATAAGCTGAGCTTGACTCGATTGGACTTGAATCCCAGGAACCTCCTCGATAGGAATGATTTTGACAACTAACACCCTCTACCACTGCACCTCCGTCAGTGGGCGCCTTCCCATAGGGAGGTAGACCACAATCAAGCACCCACTCGGCCACATTTCCATAGATATCAAATAACCCAAATTGATTGCTTTCATAACTTCCGACTGGTGAGGTTCTAACGTACCCATCGTCACATTCCAAAACTGACCAATCTCGGAATTTTGTTTTCATCGTCTTATCCGCTACGTTCGCGTAACGGCATAAATCAACATCATTATTCCCAAAGAAAAACTTGTCCTGACTACCCGATCTCGCAACATACTCCCATTCAGCCTCAGACAACAACCTGTAAGGGAAACCGGTTTCACCAGACAACCAATCTGTATAGGCCATCGCGTCGCGGTGGGAAATATTAGTCATCGGGTAGAACACATTTTCCACGTCTACCTGTCGAGGCATCACAAAGGCTGTGTCGTTCGCATAATCTAAAAAGTCCCCAACAGTAATTTCATGGCGCGACACAGCAAAGGGTTGGGTCAAATAAACAGTTCTGACCGGATTTTCAGAAATCGGCCCATTCTCATTACCCATTCGGAATTGACCAGCTGGAACCACAATCATCTCAGGGCCTTTCAATCCTGATTTAATTGCATCAGAGAAAACCTCTCCCGCTTTTATCGTCATCGGGTTCAAATCGAAAGCAACGGTCGCACCCTTTGACCCCACCCGGATAGTTTTAACGCGCGTCCGGTGCCCCATGGATCTTGCTCTTACTTGGACTTGTCCAGTAGGTACTCTCATAACCCCATTGTATTTTTTTGTAGTTCTCGAGCCCCCAGAGTTATAGCTTACCGATATCTGAGCATCAGAGGGTTTAGCTCTAACTCTTATGTCCGCATACTGACGCTTCAAAGAAATGCTCCTGAGATTATTCCCGTATTTCACTTTATATCTGAATTCCTGCGCGACGTAGCCTGGCCTACTAACTCTAACGGGATACTCACCGATGGGAATTCGTATTTTAGGTTTATAGGCAATATCTGTTCCGACAAACTCAACCTTGGCGTTTCTAGGGCTTAAACTAAAAGTCACTGAGCCATGTGGGTCGATATTGAGGTTAAAATTTACTTCTTTTATCTCCGAGTGGTTTAAAACAACCACCTCTTTTGCCGTTCTTCTCTCGGCATCTCCCATCACAATTTCATGCGGTCCCGATTCAGATTCATACTTAAAAGGAGTCCTTCCCGCTACCCGCTTGCCATCGACTTCCACCCACGCACCTCTTGGATTTGACATGAATTCATAGGTGCCCTTGCCCTTTCTCAGCTCGAAACCCCGATCCAAGTGATCTCCTCGACTCAGCTTAAGGTCCTGCTTAACCGGCGCGAAGTAAGAGTGTTTAACTTCCAAAAGATGACGGCCGCTGCTGACTTCGATTCCATCTATCGGGGTTACTCCCTTCAACTGTCCGTCAACGTAGACTTTGGCTTCGCTGGGTATACTTGTAACGGACAAACTCGCGGTACCGAAGTACTGATAAGCTGAAAACGCTACTACAAGCACGAGCCCCGCTAATAAATACTTGGTTAAATTACTCATAAATACTATCCACTAGAAACAGGAATACAGAGATCAAATTTCTTAACGCAATCATAACTTTAATTGCCCGGGAAAAAACGAGTCACCCCAATTAATATGGCAGAGACATCATTGTCCGCAATACAACCCAATTGAGCGTTATGAATCTATGAGATCAGTTCTTTCATGGCATTACAGAAAGCTTCTACTGCCTCACGAAGGTCTTGCCGGCGTTCTTCACCCAGACTCTCACTAAAGCAAAAGCTTAATCTCAATTGATCAAACCCAATGAACGGATTTCGTTCTTTCGCATCTGCTGGATAGAAGTCGTACATGGGTATAACAACAACCCCATAATCAGCAACAAGCTTTTCGACAAATTCATCATCCGTCTTAACCCCAGGGACGTTAATGGTGAAAACAGAGAAAAACCCGGCTTCAGGCTTAGTCCATTTAAATTGATCTGGATAGGCACCCAGTTCTCTCTCTAGCACCTCAAGCATGATTGAACGGTTTTCCCTGTAAACTGCGAGCTTCACCTCCGCCAGCGGCCACATACTTTGCAGCTCATTAAAATCCTCGTCATGCAGCATCGACTCAAAGCCACGAAGCGAAGCCGGATTTTGAAACAAAATATCAGAACTCGACTCAGTTAATGCCAGTTCAGCAATAGAAACTTCTTTACCACCACTTATCTTTAGGTTTGCTTCTGAGTAGAAAAACCCAACACGCGGCCCTGGGAACCCAATCTTCGAACCTGTAAACAAGTGAACGGTCTGTTTGGGATCCATTACAAAAAAGGGATCTGATCGATCAGCCGATCCTGCAAAGTTGATATAGACGTAAGGCGCATCTTCAACGATAAGCACATCCAGCTTTCGCGCTATCTCAAGCAATTGTTGCCTTCGGCTTTGTGAAAAAGAAAACCCAGCGGGATTGTGACCATCAGGTACCGTGTAATAGAAAGGGACGTAATGACCAAGCTTTCTCGCTTTCAAAATTTGTCGCTCGAATTCGTCCGGTTTAGCGCCCTCTTCGTCCATCTCCACACTAAATATTTTGGCGTGCTGACAGAGCCCCACTCTAGCCGTAAATCCGGGGTATGTCGGCGCATCGGTGATATAGGCAACTGATTTTCCCGGTCGCTCAAACATCGAACAAATCAAATTGATACCGCCTGATGCACCCACAGTTGGAATCAAAAGCTCAGGGTTGATCTCTAGGCCCCAATCTCTTCCATAGATCCTAGCAAAACATTCTCTAGTGGACTTAGGTCCAAGCGTATCAGTATAAGAATAAGATTCTCTTAGGTACTCGGGAAGATTTTGCCCCTCGTTGACCCCCTCTTTTTTCTCGAGAAATTCAAAATAACGGGATTGATGTTGAAGAAACCTTCGCGGATCCGTCACTTCTGGATGAGGATAACCAGCGCCTAGGTGATGCATCTTCAGCCCTTTCCCCTGCGCGATTGATCTCAATCGTGGCAGGGAAGCTGCCATTTTTCGAGTAACAGAGACTTGTTGTAGTTGTAAGTCGGGTGCATCCATTAGAACTGAGGGATAACTCTTGAGAGAATAAACTTTATAAACAATAATAATTAATGTCGAATACTTCTTCTAACTAATAACTAGACGCCGGGAGCCACAGGACCAGGACGCCTAATCAGAAACTCCTTCCGATTACTCACGGTCTCGAGCAGCTCCGCTTTGTTAGCGTATTCTGTCAACCACTCCAACTGCATACGAGTCACTCTCATTAAATCAAATTCTTTTTCATCATTGCGCCTTAGGGCCTCAGTCGGGTTAATCCAAATGCTGTCCACTGTTTCTTGCTCATCATGTATACCGCGTTGAGCCTCGGGGGCAGCAGCAATGAAGAACCTGGTATCAAAGCGCCGGGGCCGGCCTACCGGCGTAATAAACCGGTTGTAAAAATGGATCTGATCCACAGCCAATTTAATCCCTTCCATCTCACAAACATCTAGCAAGCTGATCTCTCCGTCATGCAAAGGCTGCCTATAGGACGCGAAACGCCTTTCGAGCTCCGATTCCTCAAAAGAGATTATTCTCCCGTGATGATCATACGCAAGGAGCAAACCCGATTCCTCGAAAGTCTCCCGAATTGCCGCAATCCAAAACCCTCTCCACTCGTATCCCACTGAATGAATCTGGGAGTGCTGAGCCTCGGACGGACCGATTCTGTGTTCGTCATATTTGTGCAGGTGATCGTCGTGATCTACCCTTCCACCTGGGAACACAAACATACCCGAAGCAAAACTAGCCGAGCTGGTCCTTTTGAGCATGAAAATCTCAAACTCAATTTTTGCCTCCCGAGCTATGATCACCGTCGCAGCCGGTCTTATTGGCTGTACCGGATTAGACATAATTGCACCTTTCCCAAGACATCAAAATCAGAATCATTCAAGCCGCCTAAGCAAACAACTGCCGGTTAATCTTACAGCCACAGTTTGATTCTCGCTTCAACTTGGATTTGATTGGACATGCACGGTTTGAATCGCTATGTTTCTAACTGACTCACATCCACCCAACAACTCAGTTCAAAGCTTTACTTGAAAACTAATCGCTGCTTATGAGAGTAATTATGGAAGATCCAAAACGAAATGCCTACTGGAGAGCTAATATCAAATTGATGCTCATACTGTTGAGTGTCTGGTTTTTGGTCTCTTTCGGATTCGGCATTTTGCTGGTAGACGAACTGAATACAATTCAGTTTTTTGGGTTCAAATTCGGGTTCTGGTGGGCTCAGCAAGGTTCAATCTATGTATTTGTAATACTCATTTTCGTTTATAGCGCCGTGATGAAGCGAATTGACAAAAAATACGAAGCATCCGATCTGGAAGACGAATAATGGATGCTCAAACTTTAACCTATCTGTTTGTTTTTCTGTCGTTCTCGCTCTATATCGGAATAGCGATTTGGTCTAAAGCCTCATCGACAGGCGAATTCTATGTGGCAGGCGGAGGAGTCCATCCGATCGCTAATGGCATGGCAACAGCCGCAGACTGGATGAGCGCTGCATCCTTCATTTCTATGGCTGGGATCATTGCCTTCATGGGTTATGACGGAACAGTTTATCTGATGGGTTGGACCGGCGGTTACGTGATCCTTGCACTTTTGTTAGCGCCTTATTTAAGAAAATTTGGAGAATTTACGGTGCCTGATTTCATCGGCACTCGCTACTACTCGACAACTGCCCGCGTAGTAGCGGTCGTCTGCCTGATCATCATTTCTTTCACCTACATAGCGGGACAAATGAGGGGCGTGGGTATTGTTTTTTCCCAATTTCTGAACATTCCAATTACCTGGGGAGTCGTTGTCGGAATGGCAATCGTGTTTATGTATGCAGTACTTGGGGGAATGAAGGGAATCACCTATACCCAGGTTGCCCAATATTGCGTATTGATTTTTGCTTATCTGGTTCCCGCATTCTTCATATCCATGTTAATTACAGGCGTACCGATACCACAAATCGGTTTAGGATCCGAAGTCCTAGGCGGTAGTGGCTTATCCGTATTAGAAAAACTTGATCAAACGATCGTGGAGTTGGGGTTCACCCCATACACCGACGGTTCTAAAAGCACGATTGACGTATTTGCAATTACCATGGCACTGATGATTGGAACAGCAGGACTTCCTCATGTCATCGTACGTTTTTTTACAGTACCAAGCGTCGCAGACGCCCGAAAATCGGCAGGATACGCCCTTTTGTTTATAGCGATTTTATATACCACTGCACCTGCGGTAGGAGCATTTGCAAGACTTAACTTCGTGGAAACAGTCCATGACACTCAATACTCACAGGTAGATGGCTGGTTCAAAAGCTGGGAAGACATCGGCTTAATTGGTTGGACTGATAAAAATCAAGACGGCAAAATTCAGTACCATCCTGGCGCGCCTTTCACCGGAAAACCCTCTTTCTCAAACGAGAGGAATGAAGATGGTTCTCGAGCAGTAACGAACACGCTCACCAATAACAATAACGAAGTCTATGTTGATCGAGACATTATGGTGCTGGCAAACCCAGAGATTGCCGCACTGCCTGCCTGGGTTATAGCTCTGGTAGCCGCAGGAGGTTTAGCTGCGGCTCTATCGACAGCAGCGGGACTCTTGCTGGTGATTTCAACTTCGGTCTCTCATGATCTCTACGCAAAAACCTTCAACAAGGGCAGGCCGGTATCTGATAAATCAGAGTTGCTGCTCGCCCGGATTAGCGCAACCGTCGCAATTTTGATCGCAGGGTATTTTGGGATTAACAACTTCGCCTTCGTGGCTCAAGTCGTAGCGCTTGCATTTGGACTCGCCGCCGCGTCACTTTTCCCGGCTATTTTACTGGGTATCTTTGACCAAAGAATGAATCGCGAAGGCGCTGTCACGGGAATGCTGGCTGGACTCTCTTTTACGATGGCTTATATCGTCTATTTCGTCTTCATCGCACCAGAACACAACAACGCAGATCACTGGTGGTTTGGGATTTCCCCTCAAGGCATCGGTATGGTGGGCGCTATCCTTAACTTGTTGACAGCATATTCGATTTCAAGACTTACGGATGACGTCCCCGAAGAGGTTCGAGATCTAGTCGACGACATCAGGGTGCCCTAGGCACCCCAAGCCAGTCATACCTAAGCGAAGCTATCCTCCAAATCGTGCTTTCGCTTCCCTTCGGCGGGCGTGCAAAATTGGTTCTGTATAACCATTTGGCTGTTCAAGACCTTTCAGGACCAAGTCAAGAGCCGCCTGAAATGCAACACTGTCATCAAAATTAGGCGCCATATTCCGGTAGAGTTTATCGTCCGAGTTTTGCTCATCGACAATTGCGGCCATGCGCTGCATCGTTTCTATAACCTGCTCCTCTGAACAAATTCCCTGGTGTAACCAGTTTGCGATGTGTTGGCTGGAAATGCGAAGCGTGGCCCTGTCCTCCATCAACCCCACATCATTTATGTCGGGAACTTTAGAGCAGCCCACACCTTGATCGATCCAACGAACGACATAGCCCAGAATCCCCTGCGCATTGTTGTCGAGCTCTTTTTGCACTTCTTCGGAAGACAAATTTTCCCCTGCCAATAGGGGAATCTTAAGAATATCGTCCACGCTCGCCGGCGTTCGTTTTTCCATTTCACCCTGGATCGATGCCACGCTCACCTGATGATAGTGAAGAGCGTGCAGACTCGCAGCCGTAGGCGAAGGAACCCACGCTGTATTTGCACCCGCTTTAGGATGACCAATTTTTTGATCTAGCATCTCAGCCATTTCATCTGGCTTCGGCCACATTCCCTTACCGATCTGAGCCTTACCCCTAAAACCAACGTTAAGCCCCACATCCACGTTAGAATCCTCATAAGCCTTGATCCAGGTTTGTGCCTTGATTACTTCTTTAGGTAAAACCGCCCCAGCCTGCATGCTCGTATGGATTTCATCGCCCGTTCGATCCAAGAAACCTGTGTTGATAAAAACAATCCGATCCTTTGCCTTTTCAATGCAAGCTTTCAGGTTGATGCTGGTTCGACGCTCTTCATCCATTACGCCGACCTTTAGTGTGTTTGCCGGTAGTTTTAACGTTTCTTCAATCTTTTCAAACAAATTCACCGTCAAGGCAACTTCTTCAGGACCATGCATTTTAGGTTTTACTATATAGACACTTCCTTCCGCCGAATTTTTAGGTCCTTTCTCGTTCAACAAGTCGTGCATCGCTGCCAAGGAAGTAACAAAGCCATCTAAAAAGCCCTCTGGCACTTCTGATCCATTCCCATCAAGAACGGCATCAGTGGTCATCAAATGACCCACGTTCCTAACCAGCATCAAACTGCGACCTTTCAGCCTCAGCGGATTCCCCATCAAATCAAGATACTCCCTGTCTGGGCTCAATTTGCGAACAATCTTGCGGTCGTCTTTTTCTAGCTCTTCGGTCAAATCACCTTTCATAAGACCTAGCCAATTGCTGTATACAGCCACTTTATCTTCGGCATCAACAGCGGCTACCGAGTCTTCACAATCTTGAATCGTTGTGACAGCAGATTCGACAATCACATCTTTGACACCAGCAGGATGCACAGCACCGACATTGTGATCACGATCGATCTGCACCTCGAAGTGGAGCGAATTATGTTTGAGCAGAATGCTCGTAGGATCGGGCTCGCCCAGAAAACCCACGAACTGCTCAGATTCCTGCAAACCTGTACTGTTACCATCGTTAAGGATTGCTCGAAGTTCCCTTTTTCCATCAGATCCTTCACCTATGCCATAACTGACCGCGTCACTGTGGCTTGCTCCTGCAAGCGGAAAAACCTGGTCAAGAACCGACGCGACCTTTTCTACAACTAGCTCTCCCCTAGCAGCGTTATAGGAGTTACCCTTTTCTCTCCCTGGGGTCTCTGGAATTATGTCTGTTCCATAAAAGGCATCGTAGAGACTTCCCCATCTCGCGTTGGCGGCGTTCAATGCATATCTGGCATTCATAACAGGCACTACCAACTGAGGGCCCGCGAGGATAGAAATCTCTTCATCCACGTTAGAAGTCGCGATTTCAAAATCATCCGGCTCAGGCAACAAATACCCTATCTCCGAAAGAAACGCCTTATACTCCTGGGGATCAAGAGGACTGCCTTTGCGATCCAGGTGCCATTGATCAATTTGACTCTGAAACTCGTCACGAACCAACAATAGCTGACGATTAACAGGACCTAGTTCATTAAGACAGCTTTCAAATCCGGACCAAAAAGCCTCAACCTCTATGCCTGTGCCCGGTGCGATAGCATTCTCCACCAGATCGTCTAACTCCCGCGCTACTCTTAGTCCGCCTCTTTCAATTCGAGATACCGTCATTTTTTTCTCAGAATGTTTACTTGTCAGCCATTATACGATGGAAATTAATTCTGGGCAGCAGTTCACAACGGCGAATCAAATAAATCGAAGAATGTGCCAGCGACAAAATCGCTTAATCAGTTAAACTCCAGGGATGTTAACAATCAACAAACTATCGCCTGTCATTGGCGCCGAAATATCCGGCGCGAATCTGATCTCACCTAGCGATGAGGAATTCAAAGAACTGGAGCAGGCTCTATCAGAGCATTCAGTCCTTTTCTTTCGCGATCAACCCAAGCTCAGCCCAACACAGCAGGTCGCTTTTGCGACACAATTTGGACCTCTTCACTCCCACCCTGCGGCGCCGACTCTCGAGGACGATGAAGCAATATTTGTAATCAAAACCGATGCCAACTCGAAAATCGCCAACGGAAATGGTTGGCATACTGACGTATCTTGCGACAGCGAACCACCGCTTGTAACGATGTTACAGCTACATCAGGTTCCAGAAACTGGAGGTGATACTCTATTTTCCAGCATGTACGCAGCTTATGAAACCCTCTCCACGAGAATGAAAGCTTTTCTCGCTGAACTCAATGCCAAACACGAGTCAGAGCACATCTATCGAGGCCGATACACCGATCGTGGTGTCGATGATAAAACCAATTACCCAAGCAGTATTCACCCGATCGTAACATCCCACCCGATATCTAGGAGGCGGGCTTTATACGTCAATCCAAGTTTCACCACCACGATTGACGGTCTTTCGAAAAAAGAAAGCCAGACCATACTCGAGCTTTTGTTTACCCACCAATCACGACCCGAGTTTCAAGTGAGATTTCAGTGGACGGTCAACGCCATTGCACTCTGGGATAATCGTTCAGCGCAACATTTTGCAATGTGGGACTACTGGCCACAACCGAGGCAAGGACATCGAGTCACAATTAAAGGAGAGTCTCCCCAAAGAGTTAATTTTAGGGAACCTCGAAATTACGACAACTTGCGCTTAAGCCGCTCTGTTCTCTAACGAAGTTTAATAAGAAACTGCCTGCTCGAGTGCTACCCAACGACCGTCCTTGACCTGCGCTAATACGGACTCAGTCGCTCCACCGTGTTTATTTGGGCCGAAGCTGACTCGATAACCAAACAAGTCCGTATATTCATCGATACTTTCCAGGGCGGCAATGAACCCGTCAGTTGTTACCCCTCGTCCTGCTCGATCCAAAGCCTCATAGACCAAGTCTGCAGCGCGATAGCCTTCCATAGCGGGAACTCCAGGCTCTTCGTTAAACATCGTGACATATCTATCCCACCAGGCTTTTAGCTCCGGACTCATGTCCTCATCTGAATAAATTTTCGCCATATGAGTGAAGCAAAAGTAACCTTCTGCACTTTCTTGCTCTGCAACCACCTGGGCATAGGTAGCATTATTTCCAACCCAGTCAACATTTGCCCAGCCTATCTTTTTGGCCGCATCAAGTATCAGTATCGTATCTGTGTGTATCGTACCCATCATCACGACATCACAGTCCGCGTTCTTTAACTTCAAGATTACGGCAGTGAATTCGGTTTCGGTCGGCTTGTGAGATGAGAGAGCGACGATTTTAAGACCCATCGCCTTTACCTGATCCTCCACGCCATCCAGTATCTCCTGTCCATAATCTGTATCTTGATAGACTACACAAACTCGTTCTTTCTGCCGCTCGTTGACAAAATACTTTACGGCCGCACGCATCTCATCGTAATAAGTCCCTCGCTGTGTAAACTTCAACTTGTGTGAGGGCATAATCATTTTCCTTCCACCACTGATTGGAAACAGATTAGGCACGTTAGCTGCGAATTGAATGGGCATAATTGCATTGTTTGCTGGAGTTCCAAGACCCATTAGCATCGCAAATATTCCGTCACGATTGATCAGCTTATTCGCCGCAGATATTGCCTTGGGCACGGCATAAGTAGTGTCCTCTACGATAAATCGTATTAGGCGATCGTGCACACCACCTGCCTCGTTGATTTCGGAAAAACGCAAACGGGCACCATTTGTCGCGCCGACTCCCCAGATAGCCACGGGGCCAGACAAATCGGTGTGCGTGCCTATCCGGATCTCAGATTCACTGACCCCATTTATCTCAACCTCTGAACCCTGGTTTGAGCCACCACCACAACCAAATAACAGCACCATAAGAATAAGATATGAACTGATTTTCACCATGACTCTCCCCTAATACATTTCCTCTATCAATTTCAGATACTTTTCGTTCACCACTTTGCGTTTCAATTTCATCGTTGGTGTCAATTCTTCATCCTCAGGATCAAGCAGCTGATCAATTAACCTGAACTTCTTGATTGTCTCAACTCTCGCAAACTTCAAGTTAACGGCCTCAATCTCCTCCCATATAAGATCCTGAACCTCCTGGGTATGACACAAACTTGTGTAGTTCGTAAATGGAACGTTCTTGTCCTGAGCATAGTTTGTTACGTTTTCTTGATCAATCATAACAAGGCAAGTCAAATAGGGTCTCTTATCGCCCACAACCACCGCATCAGAGACAAAAGGGGAGAATTTCAGCTGGTTCTCAATCTCACTCGGTGTGATGTTTTTTCCGCCCGCCGTTATGATGATATCTTTCATCCTGTCTACAATGTATACGTACCCATCTTCATCGATTCGACCAACATCTCCGGTGTGTAACCACTCTCCAACAAAAGTCTCAGCTGTTTTTTCAGGCTTGTTCCAATATCCCTGAATAACTCCTGGCCCTTTAATAAGAATTTCCCTCTCTTCGGACAATATAACTTCCGTCCCCTCTGTCGCCCTGCCTACAGACCCTACTCGGTTAAATTTTGCCGAGTTGGCGGTTGCAATCCCTGTACACTCAGTCTGACCATATACTTCAAACATGGGTTTACCCAGAGCCCAGAACCAGTCTATTAGCTCAGGCGCTATGGGCGCGGCCGCAGTGGATAACCAGCGACACTGATCAATACCTAGCAGTATGCGAATGTTCTTAAGCACTAAAAAATCGAACAAAAAGTGCACTGCACTTAACCACCAGCTTGGCGTCAAACCGTTTTTGCGTTGTTCAGCTACTTTAGCCCCAAGACCAATCGCAAGCTGGTATGACCACCGGCCAATCCTGGTAGCTTCCTTTACCTTGATCGTCACAAGCGAGTACTGCTTTTCCCATACTCTCGGCACCGCAAAGTGTATGGTCGGAGCAATTTCTTGTTGATCTCTGACAGCAGTTTCTGGCTCTTCAATCAGATTAATCGTCGAACACGCCTCTATCACAGCAAAAGTATAGAACATACGTCCAGCAATGTGCGCCAACGGCAAGAACCCTAGCTGTTCATCTTCCGGATAAATTCCGTAGACTGATTGCAGATTCTTCATCATATAAATCATGTTTTCCTGACTAATCATTGCACCCTTCGGCGGCCCCGTTGTCCCGGAAGTATAGGTAAGAATCATTAAATCATTGGAGCTAGCTTTCCCTGCCTCTTCCAACCATAACTGAGGATGATCCAACTCATATTGTTGCCCCAGCTCGATTAGTTGAGAAAAACTTATACACTGAGGATCGTCAAAATTACGCAGCCCTTCCATATCAAAAATGATTATTTTTTCCAAGGTCGGAGTCCGATCTCGCACCTCAAGTACTTTGTCGAGCTGCTCTTCATCCTCCGCAAAATAAAAACGGGTTCCACTATCGGTGATTAGGTATTCGACTTGGTTTGGAGCATCTGTGGGGTAAACTCCGTTGGTCACCCCTCCCATCGTAATGACGCCCAAATCAGCAAACATCCACTCTTTATTAACTTCAGAAGCAATTGAGCAAACGTCTCCTCGAGAAAAGCCTAAAGAGGTCAAACCTAAGCCAACCCACTTCGCAAAGTCTCCCCAATCACTCCAGCTATACTCGTTCCATATTCCGAAATCTTTTTCTCGCAAAGCAACTTTATCACCTAGTTCAAGCACCCTTTTAAGAAACAGTTCTGAAACTGTATCAACGCCGTCAATGAGCTGAGTGTTCTTTGCTGCTTCTATCGCCATGTTTTTCTTTGTTTCCAGCGTCGGCGCCCTCTTACACCTTCATCCTTCATACCTAAATAGAATTCCTGGATGTCAGTCGAAGCCTTCAGCCGAGAACAAGTATCCTCCATTACAATCCGACCCAGCTCCATAACAAAACCATAATCACCGATATCTAGCGCCATTTTTGCATTTTGTTCTACCAGTAGGATTGTGACGCCCTGCTCGCTATTTAGACGCGAAATAATTTCCGAAATTTCAGAAACCAATTTCGGAGAAAGACCCAGAGAAGGTTCGTCAAGCAACATGAGCTTAGGCCTGAGCATTAGCCCTCTTCCGATCGCCAACATTTGTTGCTGCCCACCCGACAGCTTGACGGCTTGAGTAGTCCGCAGAGAAGCAAGTGCTGGGAAATAACTGAAGACAAGTTCTACATCCGATTTGATATCAGAATCATTCCTAGAAAACGCCCCCATCAATAAATTTTCTTCAACACTCATGAAGGGGAATACTTCACGACCTTCAGGTATGTGCGCCACACCTAATCTTGCAATTACATCTGGATCAACACCTTGGATCTCAGCATCAGATAACATCACTGTGCCTTTCAACGGTTCCATCGCACCACTAATTGTCTTGAGCACAGTCGTCTTACCCGCTCCATTGGCCCCCAAAACAGAGGTAATACTGCCTTCAGCCACCGATAAACTGACTCCGTGGATTGCCATGATAGGCCCGTAATACGTCTCCAGATTACTGAGTTGCAATAAATTAGCCACGACTAATCGCCCAGATAAGCCCGCAAGACTTCTGGGTCTTCCTGCACTTCTTGGGGCGTTCCAATCAAAAGCATCTTTCCATCGGCCATGGCCATCACACGATCTGAGACGCTGGAAACCAGTTTCATATCATGCTCCACCATAATTGTTGAAATGCCTAATTCTTCATTAATATCTTCAATCCAGAAGGCCAGATCTTCAGTCTCTTCAGGATTTAACCCTGAAGAAGGTTCATCAAGGAGCAATAACTTAGGTTTGGTACACAAAGCCCGAGCAACCTCGACCATCTTTCGGGTCCCATAAGACAAATTACCCACGACCTGCTCCCGATACGACTGAAGGTCCAAGAGATCAATAACTGATTCGACAAACTCCCTGAAAGCAAGCTCTTGCTTGAGAACAGCAGAGGTAAATAGGATCTCCTGCAAGAAATTAGTTTCGCGTCTTACATGACAACCAATCAACAGATTATTCAAGACAGTCTCTTTTTCAAATAATTCGGTGTTTTGGAAAGTTCGAGCTATGCCAAGCTCCGCAACCCGATGTGTCTGTACATTAGTGATATCTTCGCCCTGAAAAAAAATTGAACCCTCGGAGCAATCATAAATTCGACTAACCAGGTTAAAAATAGTGGTTTTACCGGCGCCATTAGGCCCAACAATGCTGAAGACTTCGCCTTTGTTTAGCGTGAAAGAGACATTTTGAACCGCTTTCAAGCCGCCAAAACTAATCGAGACCGATTTGATATCTAACAGCTCACTCATTTCAATCTTTCTGTTTGGAGAAAAGATCTCTGACGCTTGTAAGTGGATTTTCTGTAAAGAGGATACTCCTCAAAAAAGAGTCGAATCTTGAGCCATCTACCGTAAAGACCCAAAGGCTCATAAATCAAAAAAACCACCAGAATAAATCCGAACACTGCTGGCTCCAAGCCAGGTATTTGCCCGATTTGTGCTGGCGCATAGTCTCGGAAAATTGCAATCAACTGTGGCAACAGACCAATGAACACCGCGCCAAACAAGATTCCGTGAATCGACCCCAAGCCGCCAACAACAACCATCAAAAGCAACTGAATAGATGTATTTAAGCCGAAGGAATCAGGAAACAGATAGTTAAGTCGATGAGCGATCAACCCACCCGCAATAGCGGTCAAACCCGCAGAAATGGCAAAAGCGAGTGCTTTGGTTCTGGCCAAATTAATCCCCATACTTTCAGCAGAGGTTTCCGAATCACGGATGGCGAGCATCGCTCTTCCTGAAGGGCTTCGTAATACATTGAGAACCAACAATAGTGAGCACAACAACAAAAACAGGCACAAAAAATAGAACGCTTGCGGAGTATTCAGAACAACCCCAAAAATCTCTGCGGGAGGAATCGGCATTCCGCGCAGCCCGCCCGTAACGACTTCCCAATGAACTAGGACTTGCTCGATGATGACCGCGAAAGCGAGCGTCGCGACCGCGAGGTATATTCCGGTCATACGCATAGCAGGGATACTGATAATACCCCCTATTAATGCCGTGATCGTCGATGCTAAAGCCAAAGAAATAGGCAAGGGTAAACCAGCGTTAAACAAGAAACCGTGTATGTAAGCGCCCAAGGCCAGGAAGGCACCGTGCCCCAGGCTAACCAGACCAGTATATCCGACGAGGAGCATCAACCCTGCTCCTGCTATGGCGTATATGAAAACCTGTGCCAATTCGCCTAGCAAGTAGTTATCTAGAAAAACGGGGGCCGCAAGAACACACAGTAAAAGCAGCCCATACCAAAACACATGCCCAGGGTGTTTAACTAAATCGATATCCTGGACATACCGTATTTTACGAATAAAACGCATTAGACTTTCTTCTTCTGCATAGTCGCAAATAGACCGTCAGGCCTAACAATTAAAACGAGCAGCAAAATAAGGTAGGCGCTCGTCTCTGAGAACCCTGCCGGCAGATAATATCCAGCAAATTGTTCAGACACTCCGATTAGTAATCCCCCCACGAGAGCTCCGGGGAGACTGCCAAACCCCCCCACGATAGCTGCCGCGAATGCCTTAATACCAACAAAACCAATCATCGGATACACCAAGGAAATGGGCGCCATTAAAATACCCGCGATTCCAGCGATCGCAGCGGCCAAGCCCCAAACGAGCGAATAGATTCGTTTCACCGGTATGCCTACATAAAACGCCGCGAGCTGATTCTGAGACGCAGCCTGCATCGCCATACCATAGCGTGAGAATCGAAAAAACAACCACAAGGAAAAACACAGCACAGCAGTTCCCAGAATAATCACGAGATTTTCATAACCTATTACCAGATCACCAAAACGGAGAACCATTCCAGAATAAGGCGTAACCACAGCCTGAGGCTCACTTCCCCAGATTGCACCAGCAAGAGCCCTGAGCACAAAACCAAGCCCAATCGTTAACATTAGGACAGCAAAGTGGGGCTCGCCGATCATCGGTCTAAAAAAGACCCTCTCAAGAATCGCTCCTAACAAAATCATTAGAAAAGCGGTGGCGGGTATCGCCCACAAATAAGGCAATTCAAATGAGTTAACTAGTGTTAAACCTATGTAAGCGCCCAGCATCATCACGTCGCCCTGAGCAAAATTAACCATTTCTGTTGCTTTATAGATCAACACGAATCCCAGGGCGATTAACCCGTATACGCAGCCCTGAGATATGCCACTAACAAAGAGTTGAAGAACTTCCAATACTATTTTCTTTATCTCAAACGGGGTTGTATTGTGTGGATTGGAGGTGCGTTTGTCACTCCTTTAATCTCGATAAAATAGGTAGTAAGTCATGGATAAACAACTCAACGGGAAGCGTGTACTGGTTACTCAAGCAAACGACTACATGGGTCCCGCCACCATTGAACTGTTCCAAAAAGAGGGCGCCAACATCATTGCGGATAGTTCCGATCTCACGCAAGAAGGCCGCTGCGAGGAATTGATTTCACAGAGCGGCAGGATCGACATACTCATTGCGAATCTTGCTTCCCCCAACTACAGCGGTATCAACGCGACCGATTTACAGGAAGAGCAGTGGCAGAACACCTTTGAGATGATGGTGCATCCTCTTCACAGGCTTTCCAAGGCCGTATTACCGCAGATGATTGAGCGAGAAAAAGGAAAGATAATCGTGTTCGGGAGTGCTACTGCACTTCGAGGGCTGAAAACAGTCACGGCTTACAGCGCTGCGAGGGCAGCTCAGGTGGGGTACGTCCAATCCCTTGGGGTCGAGGTGGCACCCAAAAACATACAAGTGAATTTGATTGCTCAAAATTATGTCGAGAACCCCGTGTACTATCCGCCCGAACTCAGAGAGAAAGAATCATTCATTAGTTCACTTAAACGACAGGTACCACTCGGCCGTCTCGCAACGGCGGAAGAGGATGCAAAATTTGCCCTATTTCTAGCATCAGAAAACAGCGACTTCTTCGTGGGGCAGGCAATCCCATTTAGCGGAGGTTGGGTGCAGCGGTAAAAATAGTGTTATCAAAAAACTGACAACGGATTCTTGTTTTAGCCTGCTCTACCTGGGCTCCCAGAAACTCAATCAAGCCGGTCGAAAAAACTTGCAGAATCTTTCCATTATTTATCAAAGGCTTTTCAGTTTTTTCACACTATGTTTGCAATCATGTTTGTGCCGTAGTACTCGTTCCATGGCTGTGTTGAAATATTAGGAGTAAGAGTCCGTAATTCGAGTTGGACACCGGGCCAACTTAGATCGCCGAGGAATACTCCAACTTAACGCCGGGGAACAAGCGCTACTGCATAGGCATAAACGAATAAAATCCCTCCAATTCTGTAAACTTTCATAGCCATTTATTTCAGCTGCCGATTTTATTAACCTAGCCTTTAGATTAGAGGAGTAGATGGTGATCAAATGAAATACCTGCACACAATGGTCCGAGTATCAGATTTAGACGAATCGTTGAAATTTTATTGTACCGCGCTGGGATTGGTCGAACTAAGACGACACGAAAACAAAGAGGGCAGGTTCAGTTTGATTTTTTTAGCCGC
>JBJKYX010000042.1:0-25422 GCA_045560825.1 Candidatus Azotimanducaceae bacterium | reverse complement strand
TAAGCTTATTAAGAATAGAGACTGCACTCCCGATACCACTAATTTCTGCATCAGCAGACGCAAGCTTGCGTTCAATCATAGCTTTCGCAGGAGCCCTTTCGGCTTCTACTAAAGCTTCGACGATCTTTTTCGTATCAAAAGAAGCGCCTGCTCCTAACGCATTAATATAATCAATTGCCATATTCTCAGTATATTCGGTATTAACCGAATCCTAAACCACACGATTAGTTAGTCGGTCACAAAGCATTTAACTTTAGTTAAATTGCCTGTCCAATTAATAATCCGGCTTCTGAAAAGAAAGATACACCTTGTGTGTGGTTAGACTGAGCGCTGTGATTTCTCAGAATGGTCTATCTTTCTTGTTCAGAAGCCAGCCATTGCAGTAGAGCAAGTAACATGCCATGAACAGATTTAAACGAGTTTAGAACATTAAAACCAATAATTATCACGTAACTTATTGTTTTAAATAGAATTAATGTAGTGATCAATTAATTCGCTGCGAGAACCCTCCAGACGAACGAACGGCAAAACTGAGCCACTGATCTTCAGCTGACGGACAAGGTTCGCCGTTACAAGCTGGAGTATGAGAATCATTAGCTATCTGGAATCAGCGGGAAGGATAGAGTTTAATTAGATCTTTAATCGATAAGTTAAAAATTTGAGTCGCACGATAATCGGAAAAAGTGCCAAATCTGTTCAGCTGTACAAATTGATTGACTCAATTGCGGCCGATGATGCAAGTGTTTTAATTACGGGCGAGAGTGGCGCGGGGAAAGAGCTTGCTGCGCGTGCTATTCACGATAAGTCTAATCGAAGAAGAAATGCTTTTGTCGCTGTCAACTGCGGCGCAATCCCTGCGGAACTGCTTGAAAGTGAGCTTTTTGGCCACAAGAAAGGCGCGTTTACTGGAGCAATAGCTGACCGTGTGGGCAAGATTCAGGCAGCAGATGGCGGAACCCTCTTCCTTGATGAAATTGGAGATATGCCCCTGGATATGCAGGTTAAACTGCTTAGAGTGCTTCAAGAACGGGTTATTACGCCCGTCGGAGCGAATCTATCCAGTAGCGTGGATATTAGAATATTATCTGCGACTCACCGCGATCTCGATGAGGAAATCAAGGAGGGTAGATTCCGGTCAGATCTGTTTTTTCGTCTCAATGTGGTCCCGCTTCATGTTCCCCCTTTGAGAGAGAGAATCGATGAAGTGCCAGAATTTATTGGTTTGTTTGGTAGTGAATACGCTAGGGAAGGGCACTTGGCCTTACGCTTTGATAAAGACTTGTTGAAATTATTTGAAGACTACGATTGGCCAGGAAATATTAGAGAATTATCGAATATGGTGCATAGACTCAGCGTACTCTATCCTGGAGAGCTGATCAATTTGGCTCGAGTTGATACAGGAATGCTCCCGAGCGGCATGGTCGAGCTGATTGATCCAGAACTTTTAACTTCCTCGGATTTTGATTTAGAGGCTGCCGCTGAGAATAATGAAGTCGAGGATATTATTATGCAGGCTCAAGGATACGCGCAATTTCGTAATCAAGGTAAAGGACTAAAAGAGATGTTGAGCGATATCGAGGAGGACATCATTGAAAAGGCGCTAGAAGATGTTAATGGCAACGTCTCAAAATGCGCAAAATTACTGAGCATGCAGCGTACTACGCTCATTGAGCGAATCAAAAAATATGGGCTTAAAGAGGACTAATTTGATCTGTCGATAATTCGACTGATTTGTTTGAAACTCCAACAATTTTTCGTCTTGGATTGATCCTAAAATAACCTAACTCATTGATAAATGGTTATATTTTAAGTGGCACGGCTTTTGCTAAATAAACAGTGTTATTAAAAGCTGTGGCACGAAAACATGTATCAAGACCAGATTATTGATCTAATTTGGGACAACTCGTCCCCAATTGACTCTACAACGATGGGAATGTTAACAAAAGCGGGACTGAGACCCCATGCACTTGCAATCGGAGATATTCCGACTCACGTGGTGTCCAAGAATTCGGGCCCTTGTGTGGTCTGCATTCACGGTAGGGACCAATCGACCATCGAGCTAATTGAGGTCATGCGAAGCCAATTCGGATCTTCGCTGTATATCGTCCTTCGCCTCGAAGGCACTGAAGTTGATTTGGCTGTAGAGGCAGTAAAAGTAGGGGTAGATGACGTCATATCTGCAGATATGGATTGCCAGTCTCGCTGGGAAAAGGTCGCCGATTTGGCGCGTGTTCGGTTAATCAAGAATGATTCCTATGTCTTTGTCGATGAAACTAGCCAGCATTTGTTGGCACTAGTTGAGCGAGTGGGTGCATCCGAGGTTACCGCTCTAATGCACGGCCCAACGGGATCGGGTAAGGAAGTACTTGCTCGGTTAACCCACGATTTTTCGCCAAGAAGGAGCGGACCTTTTATTCCAGTAAACTGTGCTGCGTTGCCTGAAAGCCTCGCTGAGAGTTTATTGTTTGGGCACACACGTGGCGCCTTTACGGGAGCAACTCGGAGTACCGACGGGTTCTTTACTCAAGCTCATGGGGGCACTCTCTTTCTAGATGAGATAGGAGAGCTGACTTTACCGTTACAAGCCAAGCTACTTAGAGCAATTCAAGAGCGTGAAATCATTCCGGTTGGATCATCAGAGTCGAGTAAGGTGGACGTGAGGATTGTGGCCGCAACTAACCTAGATCTGCGATCAGCCATAAGAGTAGGAAATTTTCGGGAGGATCTCTATTTTAGGGTGAGTACTTTTCGTATTAATGTTCCTGGATTGAAGAGTCGCTTAGACGATATTTTACCTTTAGCTAACTTTTTCCTAGTTAAGCATGGCAGTGATAATAAAGACTACCAAATGAGTCCGGAAGCCTCTTCTAAGCTTCTTTCCTATGCTTGGCCCGGAAATGTTCGAGAGCTAGAAAACGTTATCCAACGGGCAATCGTATTATCGAGTGACGGTTCTATCGACAGCACCCATTTGATTTTTGATGAGTTAATCGCGGGACCCGAAACTACTCAAACACTCTTTGGAACCGAAAGATCAGTTATGGAATCGCCATTTGACAGGGCGCTCCGACGCTACGAAACGGGGCACTCGGAGGTGCAAGAAGATGCAGCTCAAACTAGTACTGAATTGACGGAGGCTTCCCCTGGTCTTCAGGGAGCCATGGATGCCAATGAGTTTCGAATTATTGTCGAAACGATTAAGAACACTAGAACCCGTAAGGAGGCTGCCGATGTGTTAGGTATTAGTCAGCGAACCTTGCGGTATAAAATTGCTCGTATGCGCGAAAAAGGTATTAGCGTTCCGAAAAGACAAAGCGCTTAGGGGTTTGTAATGGTGCAGTCCATATACAATGAACGGGCCAGTGCTTTACTAGAGCAGTTGAGGGCTAATCAGGAACGAAACGAACTAATTAAAAACGATCTTTCGTCGTCTAATTTATCTTCAAATGCTGTACCCAAAGCAAATGCGGTTGACCAATTTGGCGACTTGCTCGGTGGAGCCTTAGACTCCGTTAAAGAGCTCCAAAATACGAGTAAGGTACTTAAAGAGTCCTATGAGCGAGGGGAAGACATTCCACTGACTAGCGTTGTTCTCGCGACTCAAAAGGCCTCGTTGGGCTTTGAAGCGACTCTTCAAATCAGAAATAAATTAATCAAGGCCTACGACGACATTATGAACATGCCTGTTTAGGTCGTGTTCTGCGAAGAATCAGTGAGACAATATTATGGCTGAAGCTACATTAGACCAAACTCAAGAGATAATGCCTGTGGCGGCTCAAGCCGATCAGGACTTGGGCATTCAAACTCCTTCTGAATTAATGGATCAATTACCAGAATCGGTTGATAACCGCACGGGTTTGTCGAAGATTGTTACCGATTTTTTTGATCAACCGGTAGTAAAACAAGCCTTACCGGCGATCATTCTGGTTACGGTCATCGCCATATGTTTTTTGTTTTATTTATATATGACGGCTCCCACTTATAGAACGTTGAACCCAGGAATGAGCGAAGCGGATAGACAGGCTGCGGTAACTGCACTGGAGGGCACTAATATTTCCTTCAGAATTGACACGCGCACCGGTGAATTGACTGTTCCTGACAATGAATACCACGAGGCGCGGATGTTCCTGGCCGGCCAGAACATTCCAAAGTCCTCAAATTTGGGTAGTCTAGATGCGTTGTTGGAACAGGGCTCGATGACGACTAGTCGATTTATGGAGCAAGTGAGTTATCGAGCGGCAATGGAAAAAGAATTAGGGAAGTCGGTCAGCGAAATAGGAACTATAAAAACTGCGCGAGTCCATCTCGCGGAGCCACAGCAAAGTGTATTTGTCAGGAATCAAACTCCGGCGAAAGCGTCGGTCGTGGTGGTACCCCACCCAGGACGCGTCGTTACGCGCAATCAAATTCAAGCTATTGTGCACCTGGTTTCCTCCAGTATTCCTTATCTTCCTGCAGAGAACGTGACTGTGGTGGATAATACGGGCAATTTATTGACTTCAACGGAAGGCGAGGCGGCGATGACTTTGACCTCCGCGCAGACCCAACACAAGAGCTCCGTAGAGCGCGGTTACCAAAGTCGGATTGAACAAATTTTAGGGCCTATTGTGGGCTTAGGAAACGTTCGTTCAGAGGTTGATGTAACAGTTAATTTTACTGAGGTTGAGACTACCTCTGAGGCCTTTGATAGGGGTGGATCGGGCCCGAAAACTCGTTCTGAATCGCTCGATTTCGAGCGTGATGGGTCCATCGAAGCATCAGGATTACCGGGTAGCTTTTCTAATGCTCCTCCTGATGATCCTTCTTTTGTTGCTGACCCAAGTCTAGGAGCTGCAGAAGCGAGTCAGAGATCGACAAACTCGGCATCGTCAGCAATCAGAAACTATGAGTTGGATCGCGAAATTCGCTATACCAAGCAGCAGGTAGGTCAGATCGAGAGGTTATCAGTAGCGGTTGTTATTAACGAGCTTGCCCTGGGTGTTGTTGCGGAGCCTGAAGAAGGTGAAGAAGCTAAAACTGAAGTAAGCCCTGAACAAATTGAAAGGCTAACAGACGTTGTGAAGGGCGCTGTCGGCTTTAATGAGGCTCGAGGAGATATCGTGACGGTGCTTCCGACTAGTTTTGCTAGGCCGGTCGAAACGATTGAGGATATCGCTTGGTATCGCGACTCTGACATTTTAGACCTGATTAAATATGGCGCTGGAATAGTTATGATACTGGGTGTGTTGTTGTTTGTTGTAAGGCCCTTGTTGATGCCTGCTCAGGAAGATGAACCACTAGAAATACCTCGTGAACTCAAAGATGGGGAGCTTTCAGATTCGGACATGGTCGATTTGAGCGCTGGTGAAGATCTTGAGGCAATCCGAGCGAAACTCGTGCCCAAGAAGAGCTCGATACCTTTAGAGATGCTCGACCAAAGTCAAAGTTATGACGATAAGGTCGCGGTGCTCAGAATGATCGTTGCGGAAGAACCAGCCAAGGTCGCCGGATTGTTCCGTAAGATGATCACGCCTGACAACAACATGTGATTGAAATGGTAGGATATTAGATATGGCTGAACAAGATATTCAAGGCGCTGGCGAAGAAAATATGACCCCGGAATTGAGCCGGGAAGTAGAGAGCTTAACGGGTACTGATCGAGCCGCGCTTCTCGCGCTGCTGATGGCAGAAACTCAGGCCGCAGATGTTGTTTCCTTGCTTCGACCCAAGGAAGTGTCGGCTTTGGGGAAAGCGATGGTCAGTATCCAGGACACCTCACCTGAGGCGGTTAACTACGTTTTGGATCAATTTCTAAAGGAGCTGAAAGCGCAGACTTCTCTCGGGTTTGGCGGAACTGAATATGTGGAAACCGTGTTCGAAAGAGCGCTGGGTGAGGAGAAAGCAGCCACAGTTTTGGCCAAGGTAATACCCGGCGGCGCAAGCAAACGTTTGGATATTCTTTCTTGGATGTCTCCTCGTGCGATTAATGACATGATTTCCAGCGAGCATCCTCAAATCATTGCGATCATTCTATCAGTACTCGAAGAGGGGACAGCAGCTGACGTACTTACTTTCTTACCTGAGGGTATTAGAGCTGAGGTCGTCAAGCGTATAGCCGTCCTAGATACCGTTCAACCGACCGCCATGCGAGAGCTAGAAAATGTCATTGAACAGCAATTTGGCACACTGACGTCAGCCTCCTCGTCGACTATTGGCGGTGTGAAGAAAGCTGCGGATATCATGGGCAAAGCAAAACTCGAACTCGAGACTATTGTCATGAATCAAATCGAAGAACAGGACGAGGATTTGGCTACGAGTATTAGAGATAACATGTTCTTGTTTGAGAACATGGGCTCGCTGGATAATCGAAGCGTACAGACGTTGATGCGCGAAATAGAGAACGAGCAGCTGATGATCGCGCTGAAGAGCTGCCCTGAGGAAGTGAAAGAGATCTTTATGAACAACATGTCTCAGAGAGCCGGCGCAATGTTCCTCGATGAAATGGAACAATTACCTCCGCAGCGCGTGACCGATGTCGACGAAGCACAAAAAGACATTATTAGAACCGCTCGAAAGATGCAGGATAAGGGAGACCTGGTCCTAGCCTCGTCAGACGGTGGTGATTTTGTCTGATAGTGAGCTCCTCGAAGAGTGGGCGCCCAGTGATGTTTTCGTTAAGCGGACGAATTCTGACGCTTTGTTTTCGAAGGACGAAGCGCCGACTTTAGATTCGCCTTTCTTTAGAGAGGTCTCTTTGGTCGATCGAACAGAAAAGGCCGATTTAGTATCAGATTCGTTGCCAGAAGAAGCAGGCGAGGCGATAGAGCCTTTAGAACCTCTGCAACCTCTTGAAAATGACCAACCACAAGAGTCGACTCAGGATGTTGAGGCGGCAAAACAACAAGCTTTTACCGAGGGTGAGGCCCAGGGTAGAGCTGAAGGCCGGCGTTTAGCGCAAGAAGAATTTTCTGATCGCCAACAACAATTCGAAATAGAAGCCAGGGACGAAATTGCGCGTTTTATGTCTTCGATCAAAGAGGGCCTGATACAGCATAATGTCCTAGCAGACCCCCTAAAGCGTCTGGCTGTCAGGCTGGCGGAGTTGATCGCTCGTGCAGAGCTTCAGCTTTCGGATCAAGCTATCAATAACCTGGTGGAAAGGGTGGTTAACGAGCTTGAACCCAACGAACTAGAAGACGCGGTCATAACAGTCTCCCCGGGCTGGCATCGCAGAATGACTGACGATCAGTTTAAAGGTTTGTTTGAAAACTGCGACATTCGAATTTCTGAACAATTAGCTGATGGAAGCATTAGGCTGTCGATCGAAGATAAGTCGATTGAGGATCTGCTTGAAGACCGGATTACCGAGATAGCGAGTCAAGTGTTCGATCTGAAATTCCCCGAATCAAGCTTGCCGCCTAAAGGTGGTCGTCCGGATGCCTTGATAGCGGATCAAATTCCTGACGATGCTTCTCAAAATTTGCAGAATGTAGAGCCTGAACACATCGAGAATAGTCAAGAGTCATCAGACGAGGAGATACCTGCTGGAAAAGCGGATGCTGAAGATGTCTTGGAAAACGATTTAGCTTCTGGTGAAGTTAAGGAAGAGACTTCCTTTGTCCTAGAGCCGCCTGCGCCAGATGAGCCCGGTTTTTCTGAAGGTCCGGTTGAAGAAGATGGTTGAACCAAAAGCAAGTTTTTCGTCTCGTTTTGAATTTGAAGTAGATCACATCATCGATACTCTCCAGCAGGTGCCACCGAGGCATTGCGGATTCCTAACTCGTATAGTCGGATTGACATTAGAAGCTAAGGGGTTAAAAGCGTCGGTAGGCTCTGTATGCAGAATTTTAAAGAGCGATACAGATAACGAATATGTCGAGGCCCAGGTGGTGGGTTTTCAAGAGGGTGTGGTGTATCTGATGCCCTTGTGGGATTCGCGCGGACTTCAGGCTGGCGACAAAGTCTATGTTAAGTCTGAAGCGGATTTTGCGAATATAAGTGATTCGCTGATTGGCAGAGTTGTTGGGCCCCTGGGTGAGCCCCTGGATGGCAAAGGTCCGGTTTTGAGCGAGTCTAAATTGAGCTTAGCTGGAGAACCCGTTAATCCGATGGAAAGAACTCCGATTAATCGTGTTCTAGATGTAGGCGTGCGGGCAATTAACGGATTGCTGACTGTTGGTTGCGGGCAGAGGATTGGTTTGGTGGCTGGATCAGGTGTGGGTAAAAGTGTGTTATTGGGGATGCTCACCAAATTTACCGCTGCGGACGTTGTCGTGATAGGTTTGATCGGCGAAAGAGGGCGTGAAGTTAAAGAGTTTGTAGAAAATACACTTGGTGAAGAAGGCATGACCAGGGCGATCGTAGTTGCTGCGCCGGCGGATCAGTCACCTTTGTTACGAATCAGATCTACCCATTTAGCCCATCTCTATGCAGAACACTACAGAGCTCAGGGGAAAGATGTGCTCTTGTTAGTCGACAGTTTAACTCGGGTTGCTCATGCACAGCGTGAGATAGGGTTGGCGGTTGGCGAACCGCCTACAGCGAAGGGTTACCCCCCCTCAGTATTTAGCTTATTGCCCAATCTAATAGAGAGAACGGGTACTGGCAGAGCCGATCAAGGCTCCATAACCGCAATTTACACTTTATTGGCCGAGGGTGATGATCTAAATGATCCCATTGTTGATCTGGCTAGAGCTTCCCTAGATGGCCAGGTGGTCCTGTCGAGGGATCTTGCTGATGCCGCCCACTATCCGGCAATTGATCTAGCAGGATCGATCTCGCGATTAATGCCCATCATCGTCGAAAATGAAAACCTTTCTCTGGCGAACCGGTTTCGCCGGCTTTGGACGCTTTATCAACAGAATCAAGACTTGATCCAGGTAGGCGCCTACAGTGCAGGTACAAATCCCGACATCGATCGCGCGATCGAGTTGAGAAGTTTGATGGAAGATTTTTTGAGGCAGTCGATGGATGAACGCGCGAGCATTGAGGAGTCTTTCGGCGGCTTAGTGGATTTTATAGGAAGTGAGTAAGACGCTTCGACAGAAAAGCCAACAATGGCAGATGTTGCTCGAGCAAGTGTCTGGAAAAGTGGAACAGGTGAAGCTTGCGTTAGCAGCTATTCAGGCGAAGGAATCAGACCTGGAAGAAAAAGAAGACAAGATATTGACTCTTAAAATGCAATACTCACGAAACCTAATCGATCTCGAGCGAGTAGATCATGATATCGAAGAAGCAACGAGGCTGCGCAAATTCATGATCCATTTGGATAAGACACTGAGTCTGATAAAAAGAGAAGCCAGAGGCGTTCAAAACGAAAAGGCACAGATTGGTGAGGAATTCGTGAAACTTGAGAAAGAACGACTGAAGTTTGAAACCTTGAAACAAAGAGCTGAAGACAAGAACGAACTTGAGACTGTCAGAAAGGAAAACCGGGAGAGAGACCTTTCCAACTCCTTAAGGCATTCCAAAACCCAAACCTAATTTCAGTTTAGCGGTGACTCATGTGTCTGGGCAATGGCTCAACTTGAAAACACCGGTGGCATAGTAATTGCTCTAATGAACATAAATTAAGATTGTGGCTTTTAACCATGGCGGATGATTTGCTGTTTTCCACCCTAGAGATATCTCCTGAAGTTTCCCCGAAGAGTGATTTTTCTTCGAACTCGAAAATTGGTGATGATACTCAACCGTCTGATTTTAAACGAATTTTTTCCGATCAGGTGAGTCTGCGAGATACTGTTGCTAAGAACTCGCGAGAAAAGCAGAGCCAAGATAGCAATAGTGCTGAGGCAGATCCAGAAGACGACCAAGAAATTGTAACGGCGGAGAATGGCTCTTTAAAAGAGGGAGTCGACTCAGATATCGGCAAGACCTTGCCCACGTTGACCGTGCATGATCGAGCTTTAGAGATAGGCCGGGTCATACTAACTACAGCAAGACCATTGGTTAATGATTCTAGTCTAAGTGAGTTTGTCAGGCGCCAGGGTCAAACAGATAAGACTGCCGCATCAGAGATAGCCGAGACTGGGAAGCGCTCAGCGTTAGATTTTTCAGGCAAGCAATCTGAAATCGGCATGCCTGGTCAAATTAATGGGGAAAGTTTGGAAGCAAAAATCGATCAGGTATTGGTAGGAACTAGTCTTCCAAGACAAGGCGTTAATCCTGAACAGCTGTCCAAAGAACCAGGACAACTTTTTGTTAAAGGAGCTGCGACTAGAAACATTAGTGAGCTCTCGACGGCACAGTTAATTACCCAAAATGCTCATCTTGGGATAAATCGTTCGAGCTCTGATCGAATGAGTGAAGCTAGATTAAATCCAGGTGGTGGATTACCGCGAGTAACGAGAGAGTCTCAGATAGGGGTAGAAAAAACCAATGAAGGACAGCTTTTAAACAAAACAATAGGTCAGAAAGATAAGACGGTCGATGGTCTTAGTCTTGATAAAAGCATCAAGCCCACTAGAGACTTCGCTGATCAAAAGCGCGTCGAAGACGAAAATGGATATAGTAAGCGCGCTGAATTGGCTGTTGGAGACAAATCCGAGGTCAAGCTTAGTGAGAAAGGGCCGCGGTTTCCTTCTGTTGAATCTTTGAAAGCTTTCGTCACGAGAGACTTGAATAATCCCTTGGCGGATATCAATCATCAAAATCCGTTAGAAAGTAACGAAATGCTGACATCAAACCTAGCGGAACCTCGAAGAGCTTCTGCCTTGGTGGTTCAAGATCTAGGTCAGGATTTTGACGGCAGACCTAGGATTATGGCGAAAGAGATTTCTAATTTTGGTGAAATGTTAACGAGTAAAGCAGATATAAGGGATGGGTTTTTAAGGACAGAGCAATATACGAACTGGAGTCAGCGTTTTGGAGAGGTTTTGGGGCAAAGATTGTCTTTAGCGATTAATAATGGCTCCTGGAATGTGAAATTGAACCTGCACCCATCGACCCTTGGACACATTGATATTTCTCTTGATATAGGTGAAAAGGGAATCGAGGGTCAAATTAATTCTAACGATCCTGTAGCAAGGCAGTTGCTGCAAGATTCGTTGCCAAAGTTAAGAGCGACTTTGGCTGAACTATACGATCAGCAGGAGAGCGTCAATTTGTCGATGGGAGATAAAGAAAAATCTGGTAGTGAATCAGAAAAACCGGATAATTCATTAGAGGTCGCGATTGATTTGCTTGCTGAAGAATTTGCGTTGAAAGATGGCCGAGGGGCCAGCATGAACGGCTTGGACGTTTTTGTTTAAGCGAACGGATATGCTACTAGGAGATAAGCATGGCAGAAGTTGAAGATATCGAACCAGAAGAAGAGAAAAGCGGCGGCGGTATGTTAAAAATCATATTAGTTGTTTTGCTCGTTTTACTTGTGGGTGTTGGTTCAGTTTTAGGGACCCTGTTTTTCGTCGGGTTTTTTGATGATAAACCGGAGGGCGAACAAGCCGAAGAAGCGATCGCTGCTCTTGAAGAAGAAATAGAAGAAACTGAAAATGCCGGCGCTATGGAGCCGAAGACCCTAGAGATCGATAAGAAATTCCAGGTTAGTTACTTTGCTATCCCAGATAGTTTTACCGCAAACGTAAAGAACTCTAGAAAAGTAGTTCAAGTGGGGTTTAGTGTTGCAACTCATTTTGAATTTGACGATATGTTTAGTGAAGAGACGGAGCCATTAAATGCAAACGTAACGATTGGAATGGTCCCTCGTCACATGCCTGCAATCAAATCGGCAGTACTCATGGAGCTTATGGAATTTTCCGAGGACCAGCTAAATACTAGACAAGGTAAGCAGGAATTAAGCGATAGTATTCGAATGGCTATTAACTCGGTCTTAGAAAAACATGAAAAACTTACTACCGACCCGATTAGTGATGTGATGATCACATCTTTTGTGATGCAGTAATCCTGCGATAGGAAAGAGATGGCTGAAGACGGCAAATTACTATCAGAAGAGGAGATGAATGCGATCGGGGAGTTAGTTTCCTCGGGCGCCCTCGAGGGTGAGGGCTATAACCTAGGGCAGGAATATAAATCACTAGATCTTTTAGCCGAAGACACGACGGGTTCGGGGATTAATATGAGGTCTCTGGAACAGATCAGTGAACTGTTCCACCGTAACTTTCGGACAGGTATGTTAGAAACATTGAGGTATAACGCTCGCTTCGAAGAGGGCACGGTAACCTTTATGAACTATGCCCATTACATACAGCAGCTCCCTCAAACTGCTTCTGTTACCCTTTTCAGTATGCCACCCTTTCGTAATGATGTGCTGTGTTTAATTCATCCGCAGGTTATCTTCAGCTGTCTAGACAATTGGTTTGGTGGTAGTGCGAAGTCTTTGACGATCGTCGAAGGCGCCCGCGCCTTTACAGCGACCGAAAAAGCGGTAATCGATCAGATCCGCAATACGGTTTTTTCAGCTTTGCAGGAAGCTTGGTCTCCGTTTTTGCGGGTAAGCTGTGAGCTGCGTAGTCACGAAGAGAACCCGCAATTTGCGAATATAGCAGGGGACTCAGATTTTATTGTGGTGAATCGGTTTGAGAGTATCGGAGCCGACGAAAACCTGGGCTTTGTGGATCTAGTTTATTTATATACGGATTTGAAACTGGAACGCGACGCGCTTAGAAGAAGGCTGCAGGTGATTGACCCGAACAGCAAGGCCGACCAGGACTGGAGACAAGACATGTCGGATTCCATGGATGAGGTACCCTTCAACTTAGACGTAAAAGCGGGTGAATTGCCTATCAGCCTTCATCAGTTGAGAAATTTGAAGGTTGGAGATGTTCTTCCGTTCAGAGTGCCTGATAATGCAGAAGTATCTGTTAATGGGTTTCCTGTGTTTAAGGCGGATATCGGAAGTGTAGGAAAACAAGCAGCAGTGAAAATAACTGAAACCGTTATGGCGGGAGACGATGATGAGTGAAAACGAAGAGCAGCCTGTCGAAGAAAATTCCGAGGCTCAGGCCGAGGAGGTTCTGGAACAGGCGGTTGATTCAGCAATAGACCAGGAGGTCATTCAGGCCATTCCGATTAATTTGACGATCGAGGTAGGCAGCGCCACGCTGAAGCTAAAAGATTTGCTCAAATTGTCACAGGGAAGCCTGTTAGAACTAGACCGCACGGCAGGCGAACTAATGGATATTAAGGTTAACAACACGGTCATTGCAAAAGGAGAGGTAGTTGAAACTACCGAAGGGAAATATGGTATTACCGTTGTTGAGATTGTCGCGCCACTGGATCGTATAAAGCCGGCCTAAAAAGTGGACAATTTTGATTTCCTTCCGGCGATTCTCAGCTTCGTTTTTGTTATTGGGTTGTTACTGGCAGCCCTCTGGTTTCTGAAGGCGCGTAATTTAAACGGTTTGGGTCTCTCTTCAGGCTCCATTAAGATTCTAGAAACGGCGAGAGTGGACCAGAAACATAAGTTAGTCGTTGTTGATTATGCGAATCGTCGTTTACTGTTAGGTGTTTCCCAGAATCAGATGAGTTTATTAGATAATCAGGCTTTGGTAGACGTGCCTGAAAATCCGGGGGAAGAAAAAACTAAATCTGGAGGCTTCAAAGAGCACTTTGATAAATTATTAAGTTCTGAAAATAGAAATAACTAAGCGGCTTCATGTATACGAAATGATGAGAATTATTTCTGTTCTCATTATACACTCACTACCTTCCTAAACATCACTGGAGGAGAGGATGCCAGACCAGAAAAAACTTAATTCAGGCTATGTGGCAGAGTTATTCGAGCTGCAGTCTCACGTGAATGCCAATCGCGCAAAAGCCTATGCTGCTCGATCTAGGGTCACTGAAAACGCAATTGAAGGTTTGAAGATGGTGCTGGCCGCGTTTAGTGAAAATAGACAGATTTTGAATGAGTGTACTGAGAATATTTTTCGTATTCGCAAAGGGTTGATTCGTTGCCAGAAAAACTTGAGTGATGAAGAGAAGCAAGTTCTCATTGATAAAGCAGAACTCGATTACCTTGAGCATCGCGCAAGCCTTACAGGGCATGTTCTGGATATCAACCACTCGATGGTAAAAGTTAATAAAACAGTTATAGGACTGCTCGGGACTATCTCTAAAACTAACTCCAAGGTTTATGACTATAATTCGAAGCAACACAAAGAAAATTTAGAGTTAATAAATGAAGGGGTAGGAAACAAAGGATTGAAGGCCATGGCTTCTCGTAACGAGAAGAACACATTAAAGCTGACTGACAAAGCTCAGAAAAACAGCGAATACCTCGAAGAAATTTTTGAGAGAACCGAAATAAATAGCGATTCACTTAAAGAGTCGATTCAGCAATTGAAAGCTGAATTGGCGATCATCGATACGCAATGGGAGTCGATAGAGGCTACTCAGCATCTGTGCTTCGAGATGTTGGGCGATCTGTAGTTGTAATAGCTACAGAAAAAAGCCGTCAGTGTTTTCGTCTTTTGATTTGATTGAGGATCTCTAAGAGTTTGATGCTGTGATTGGCGGTTCCTAGCCAGTTCGGTAGGTTAGCGATTAAAATTCCCCAAGTAGGTTGGTCACAACTTTCATGGTTGTTCTTGATCCAATCCCGGGTTTTCTCGCTTCTGATATGGGGGTGATGCGTTGTTAAGGCGATGGTTTTAAACTCCTCTAATTCGCAGTAAGGCGAAGGGATAGGGGGAGCGCCCCTTGCATCAAGCCGATCTTTTTCTAGACGCACTTTTTGAATGTAGTCGTCTACTATAGCTGGCATTTTATCAAAGGCTTTTACCGCATTGGGGCCGATTCTGTATGCTGCTAGCATCATGTTAGAGCGGGTTTGCTGGTTGAGTAAAAGATAAGGCTCTCGCACCTCGGCAAGGTATCTAGCTCCTGCTTCTATGTTGGTGCAGGGATCAAACAAGAGCGTTCGATTTACGATTCCAAGATGCTCTGCGGTTTGAGGCCATTTAATTTGCATTAGCCCGAGGGCGTTGGCTTTTGAAATTGCGGTAGGATCCAGGCTGCTCTCGACAATGCCGACCGCTACTAATAAATTCGGGTCAATTTCATGCCTGCTGGCTGATTCCTTAAAACAATTGTGGAAAGGGACTACCTTCTGATCGGTGGTAATTGGTTTCAGGTCTGAAGAATTACTGTTCTTTGGAATGAAGAACCCCAAGAAAAGACAGGTAAACATTACCGCTTTCAGGGTAAAGGTTTGCCGTATCCAGCACATAGCGGCCATCTTAAAAGCCACTGTTCTTTCGTCCGATTTTCGACAAAGTGGAAGGATGTTGTTCTAACATATCAATAAGTTATTGTTTTTAAACATATATTTATGACTCATATACTGGCATCAATCTTGCTCTCTTAGGAAGATGACTAAAAACATTGACGTATTTATGACTAAGCATGATTCGGGCCAAATATTCTCGATCGATTGATCGTGAGGGAAGAAAGAAAATTGAAAATACAAAAAGTAAATTGTTGTAACCCTTCTGGAAGCCGAGCTAGTGCTTACACCGAGTTGACTGTCGTGCGCGTTATCAGCCGTTTAGTATTGGGTTCTTTTCTCTTCCTACCAGTGTTAGCTGTGGGTCAGGGCATTCCCGCCATGACGATTCTTGAGGGTAACGAGTCTGGTACCGAATACAGTTTGTCACTTCAGTTAATTATATTGATGACGGTATTGACGTTGCTTCCGTCGATGTTGATCTTAATGACGTCCTTTACACGTATCATCATTGTATTGTCTTTGTTGAGGCAGGCTTTAGGGACGGCGCAAACGCCTCCTAATCAGGTGCTTGTAGGGATTGCCCTGTTTTTAACCCTCTACATAATGAATCCCGTGCTTCAAGAGATTTACAATAACGCATTGTTACCCGTGCAAAATGAGGAAATCTCTTTTGATGTAGGACTGGATCGAGCGATCATTCCTTTGCAAGAATTTATGCTGGGTCAAACTCGAGAAAAAGACATGCTGTTGTTCATGGATATGGCTGAGCAGCCGCCCGTAGAAGAAATGGCCGATATCCCTCTCAGTGTTTTGGTTCCTGCATTTATCACATCTGAATTGAAGACGGCATTTACGATCGGCTTTTTAATCTACATACCTTTTATCATTATTGATCTAGTAGTTGCTAGCGTGCTCATGTCCATGGGTATGATGATGCTCTCTCCGATGATGATTTCTTTACCTTTCAAATTATTACTGTTTGTTTTAGTTGATGGATGGGGCCTTGTTACAGGCTCGCTTGTGTCCACATTTGTAGGATGAAAAGTTGATGGACACTTCTTTAGTGATGGATATAGCCGTTGAATCTTTGAAGGTTACCGCCTTGGTTGGTGCGCCTGTATTAGGGGCTGCGTTGATATCGGGCTTGCTGATTGGTGTACTGCAGGGCAGCGACCTCGATCCAGGAAATGACATTAAGTTTCATACCGAAGTTAGCAGTAATGTTGCTCGCTTTGGTGCTTTTTGGTGAATGGCAGTTATCAATCCTTGCCGAGCATTTCGAGACAATATTCGAACGTGTCAGAACGGTTACGTTGTAGGTATTCCATGAACCTTGTTGCAGCTGAATTGATCGCTTTATTGAACACTTTTATGTGGCCGTTTATTCGGGTGTCCGCAGCCTTCCTTGTGGCTCCAATTTTTTCAATGGGAGCTATAAATCTGCGAACAAGAATTCTGATGGGTTTCATAATTACGATGATGATTTACCCGGGGCTCGAAGTTCAGCCAGCGGATCCTTTTACCATCGAGGGGTTGGGTTTTGCCTTTAACGAGGTGATAGTCGGAGCCTTGATTGGTCTTTCTCTGCAGGTGGTTTTGGCTGCGATTATCGTATCTGGACAGGCAATTTCCGGAGGGATGGGTTTGAGTATGGCGAACATGGTCGATCCCAACTTAGGTAATGTACCCACGGTTTCACAATTGTTACTTATTCTTGGACTGCTTCTCTTCTTAGCGCTTGGAGGGCACCTCATTCTCATTACCATTATTGCTGATAGTTTCGTGGCAATTCCTGTCGGTAATGGTTTGCTCAGCGAAAAAGCGTTGGCAGGGTTCTTGTCTTGGACTTCACAGATGTTCATTGGGGGCGTTTCTTTGGTACTTCCCGTGGTCTTTGGGCTACTAATGGTCAACGTCTGTCTTGGAGTGGTTTCAAGGGCCTCCCCTAGCTTAAATATTTTTGCAGTGGGTTTCCCTGCTCTTATTCCGATTGGTTTAGCGATGTTGACCTTGACGGTAGTTGCGCTGCTCGGAAGGCTCGAAGGACTTTGGTATAGCGCCTTCAAGAATCTTCAAGAAATACTACTAACGTAATTTGAGAGGATTAAATGGCAGAAGAAGATACTCCCCAAGAAGAAAAAACCGAGGAACCTACCGCGAGGCGTCTTGAAAAGGCGAAGGAAGAGGGCCAGGTGCTTCGATCACAGGACATGACTATCGCTGCTGTAACAATCTCTGTTATCGCGACACTTTACCTAGGTGGGTTTTGGATGGGCCCTAGATTTACGGCGTTATTTGCCCAGGCTTTAACTTTGAAAGCTGAATTGGTTTTTGATAAAGGGATGATGTTCGGGTGGATGAGTTCCATCGCATTAGATGGCTATCTAACTCTTGTCCCGATGATGCTGGTGGCTGTCTTGTTTGCCGTGGGTTCCGCTTCGTTACTGGGTGGGTTTGTAATGTCCGCGAAATCAATAGAGCCAAAGTTTAGCAAATTGAACCCGATAAAAGGTATGGCGAGAATATTTGGTCTTCGCGCCATCGTTGAACTTACCAAGGCACTATTGAAATTTTCGTTGGTCGCAGCGTTCGCGGGAACTTTTCTGTATTTCAATTTCGAAGAAATAGTCAGTATCGGGAATAGTGAAGTGTTTCACGCGATTGAGTCGGGAATTGAATTGGTTTTATTGGGAGCGCTTGTGACCTGTACAGCGCTGATTCTTATCGCGGCGATCGATATTCCTTATCAACAGTTTGAGTTCATCAAGAAGTTAAAAATGACCAAGAAGGAGATTAAAGATGAGCTTAAAGATATCGAGGGTCAGCCTGAGGTAAGACAAAAAATACGTCAAAAACAGCGAGATTTGGCTCAACAAAGAATGCTAGAAGATGTCCCCACCGCCGATGTGGTGATTACTAACCCGCAACATTTCGCCATCGCGTTGTTGTACGACGTTTCAAAGGATGAAGCGCCGACAGTCGTTGCTAAAGGCAAAAATCTGATGGCTAAGCGAATTAGAGAGAGAGCCCAGGACTCCGAAGTAGAGATATTTGAAGCGCCACTTTTAGCTAGAGCATTATATTTCACGACAGAGGTCGGAGGTTTCATTCCACCAGGTTTATTTTTTGCCGTGGCTCAGGTTATCGCTTACGTCTACAACCTGAACAGCCTTACCCCAACTATGGAAAAACCCGCTAAACCTAAACCCAAAATACCTCCTGAACTAATGTTCGATGAACTTGGTCAGCAACAGGCTTAGGCGTGAATAGGAGCAAATGATGATCCCAGAACGGAAGGAACCCCAGCTTAACAGGACGCTATTTTTTCCTGATGCGCATACAGAACTTCTCGCAAGAGCGACAGATCAGCTCGCGCTATCAGGTCGGGCAATCGTCTTAGATACTGGCCACGAAGCATATACTCGGTACTGTATTCGAGCGATTATTGACGACTTAGCTCAAAGTATGGGGGCGGGAAGAGCGACGGAGCCAGTTAAGGTTCGACGAATCAGACAGGAAAGAGAGCATATTGTTACCAGTCTAAATCAAAGCGTCAAAGCTCTGAATTTAAACAGCTCGCACTCGCGAAACGCTGTTAATACCAGAGAGATCTGGATAGTAGAAAACACTCAATCTAGCAGTGCAGAAGAGACAGTGTTTGCCGCTAGTCTTCTTCGGCAGTTTAAATCGGCTGGCATATCGATGATCGTAACCGGTCGTTCTGTTGGAGCAGGCCAAACGAATGTTGAAAAGATCGCGGAGCTGACCCAGGCAATTCCTTTTGTCCTAGAACTGCCAGATTTAGAAGAATGCAATAGTCTTCTTGATCAAGCGAAACTCGTGGGTAGCGGATCTGAATATTCTGCTTTGATGAAAGAGATTGGAGTATCGGTTGAGAGCAATAGCCCCTCAGCAATCCTTCCTTTTACTGAAGAAGTGAATGTAAAGATTGAAGAAACACTTCAGCAGGACTACCAGGAGTTGGTTTCGCCGATATCGGAGGACAAGCCTACAAAGAAGCGACCTATGCTCTCCTTAGATAAAAAGAAGGTAACTTATGTCAGCCTATGCACTTTATTTGCGCTTATTTTGGCGGCGATTCCGGTTTATGTGGACTTTGACAAGACTTTGAAGTGGGCTTCTAGCTTGAATTTAGGAAGCGTAGATGACTCGATCGAAAATTCGAGCGAGGTTAGGCCGGGGCTCGTCTCAGATTCTTCTAATGAAAGCGAAAGCTTAGTGCAGCAACAAAAACTCATCGATTTAGGTGAACTAGTTACCGAATCGCTGACTTTGCCGGGGTCCTCTCAGGATAAAGAATTAAAGACTGAGCCTGTACTTTTGGTTAGCAGCGTTGCTGAGGAGGATTTGCTGGTAGGAACCGACGGCCAATCGAGAGTGAAGAAAGGCCAGGACGATACCGCGGGTACAGAGAATTCTTTGGCTGAGTCTAGTACTCAGAATATCGGAGTGGAGCTCGGCTCTGGTTCGGCCGGTATCCCAGATATCTCTGTTGAGTCTGTGTTACCTCTTGTCAATTCATGGTTCATCCAGCATGCGTCATTTAGAGCGCCTCAAAGGGCGTTTCTATGGAAGCAGAATCAACGATTGGACAAGGACCTGAAAGTCTTCTCCAAAGGCGAGACCAATGCTCGGTTTGTAGTTGTAAGCGGACCTTTCGGTACTAGAGATCTGGCCCAGAGTTATTTGAGTAATAACAACATGGGCAATGATAAGTTCTTCGTATCAAGTAATAAATTGGGTGAGCGTATCTATCCCTAAAATGGATCAATTCAGAATTTAAGGAGGTCATTGAAAATGGCAGACGAAACTGACAATCAGAACAAGAATGACGCGGAAGAAGAAGCAAAGCCTACTTCTGAGGCCGATCTTGAAGAGGCTAGAGAAGAACTCATGGCCGAGGTCGATGGGGCCAGTGAGGAAGAAGTTGGTGCTGCTTCGAGCTCCCAAGATTCTGGAGGTGAGCCTACTGATCTTGATGGAGCGAGCGAATCTGAAGTTGAACCAGCTGAAGCTTCGAAAGAAGAAGTGGTTGAAGATCCTGTCGAAGAAATGGATGCGTCAGAAAGCGAAGATACGGAACAGGTGCCTGATTCGGAAGAGACTGCAGCAGCAGTTGAAGGCAATGAGCCTCAAAATGAAACAGCGGAACAGATATTGTCCGTTGAGGAATCCGAAGAAGAAGCGGTTTCCGGGGAGACGCCGAAGGAAACCACTACTGATTTGGTTACAGAAGAAGACTCTTCAAATTCTGATGCTCAGGCTGTAATCGCGCTCAAAGCTGATTCTAGGCTCTATATCTATGGAGAGCCTGAAGATCCAATGGTAGGGGTCACTCAGAACATTGATAGAGCCAGAGAATTGATGTTGGAGACGATGTCAAAATCTAGAGCGACTACAGCAGATAGCGTTCAAAAAGCTAGAAATCTGAATTTAATCAGTGGGCTCTTTCTGTGTTCAGCGCTTTTGGCGGCGGTAGGATTTTTTGTTTTTATGTCGATACAGATGTCTCAAAAGATTGTAGAAATCGACTCGTTGCTTACAGCGGTCGCAAAGAGATCCATCCAAATGACTAAGGGGATCGAAAAGTTTTCTGTCATTGAAGAACAACTCGAAAAAACCTTGGGCAACCAGCGAACTATTAATGATTACCTGGCGAAAGACGATCCTTATAGACGGGAGCTCAACGAGAGAATCGAGGAGTTAAGAAATCAGCTTAAGAAAGATATGTCTGCGCGGGTGCTGCGATCCGAAGGGAATCTGAATGAAGTGTTAAGTGGGGTATCGACCAGTTCATCAAATAATGAACAGGCGATTAAACAAATTGCGTCGATGGTTAAGAACCAGGGGAACCCCTCAAAATCCATTCAAGACTTACAAAGGTCGTTAAGCGAAATAAAGGTCAAGCTTAATGATCTGTATTTGATCGAGCAGGCAAGGCTTTCTAGGGAAATCGCTACACAAAGGACTAGAGAAGTCGAGTTCGAGGCCAATAATGGTTTAGAGTAGTGGGTTAGAAGCAACTTCTAAGACGGAGAATGGCATGTATGAAGACGTGATAGTCACCCTGTTAGGACTTGCAGTGGCATTTTTTTTAATGATCGTGTTGGTGCTTATGGTGTACATGTGGTCTCGAATCAATATTCTTGAAAAGAAAGTGGTTGCTGGTGCTAAAGGTCGCGAGAAAAGCCAATCGGAGAAATCAGGGGGTGATCTCATGGGCTATCGCGGCAAAGAAATTTGGGATCTTCTGCAGTCCTCGTCAGATAAGGAAAGAAATATCGATCAGATTCGAAGTCGTTACGTCTCCACGTTGGCTCGGCATATGGAACAGGTAATTGATCAAGGACAACTCGACCATAGAAAGGGTCGGGCGGTGGTTCCCGGTAATGTAGCTACGATCGGCGGCGTGAGAGGCGAGGTAGAATCTTGGTTGCCAATTCTTGAGATAGATAAGCTATATCGGTTGGGCCAGCTTTCTGAAGAGGATCCAGGTAAAGCGGCTGATCATCGCCAAGAATTGCGCTCGATCACGAAGAACCTAGCGGGTTCGCTTGGACTAGAGAAGGAGGCCCAAGGTATAGCCCGACTGGTGGCATCACATACTATAGATTTTCGACAGTCAATTGACGAAGTGGAAGACAATGTGGAGGTAGAAGGAAAGAGCAAGATTCTCGATGACTCTTAAATTGTTGTCGGTGCTCCTCTTGCGGCGTCATCTGCCTGAATCAGCGCATCCATCATTTGTTCTATTATTAGCGATCTTACCAGTTGATCCTTTCTTGATAGATCTATCAGTTCGTCAGGATCTTCGCCTAAATTAAACAGTTGCTCTTCGAGTTTTGAGTTACGTGTGTAACGGTGTGTTTTTGTGACAAGGGTCCTGGTTTTAGCTGGTATTGGAGTTAATCGCGCTGTAACGGTTGCTATATCATCCTCGATCAGTATGTAGTCTCTAACAGACTCTTTCTCTCCGGATAGTATCGGGACCAGAGGCTCTCCTTGGATTCCTTCATAAAGTGGTAGTTCGCAAAGTTCGAGCAAAGTAGGACCAATATCGATGCTGCTCGCTAGTTCATTGATTGTTTGCGGCTTTATCCCTGGTGCACTGATTGTCAGAGGGACCTGTAAAGTGCCTCGGTAATGCATGAAGCCCTTTAAGAACAACCCGTGGTCTCCCATCATATCGCCGTGATCGCTCGTGAAGACTATTATTGTGTTCTCGAGTTGCCGGGTATCCTCTAATGACTGGAGTATTTTGCCGATCCCGTTATCAACCATCTCGATCATGCCATAGGTCGCCGCGATCGCCTCTCCCAGTAGCCCGTCGCTTCCGAAACCGCAAGGTGCTACCCAGTCGCGTTGATCTTTAGGGTGTATGGATTGAAAGTTTTGGAGGTGCTTTGGTGCGCTCTCTAAATTATCGCTACGAGATTGAGGTAGCGGCATTTCGCTGGGTTTGTACTTTTCAAACCAGTCCCCAGGAGGGGTCATCGGGTGATGTGGATCGGGGAAAGATGACCAGATTAGCCATGGTTCGTTGTCGTCGGATTTTGCTTTGATGTGATCGATGGTTCTTTCGGTGACAAAGGTCGTCGAGTGATAATCTTCAGGATAAGGGGGCTGATAGATTTGCCACCAGTGGTTTGATCGCTTATTTCCTGGCGCCTTTTTATTGTAGTCGACCACTAAATCGTTCTTGTTAGCCCCTCGGTCCAAGGCCCACAGGAGGTGATGTCCGCTGACCCTGGCACCATGGTCAATCGCTAATTCGATTTTCTCGAAGCCATAAAAATCCTCTATCTCAGGAGAATCGTGATCAAGGTATCGCTCAAAGTTTTCGATTTCGTTCCAACCTTCTGCATAAGACTCCTTAAAGGCGCCTTCACCTCTAAAAGGGATGATCGAGTTTCTGCTCGCGCCGTGCTGAATGTGAGATTTACCGATTAAAGTGGTCGAATATAGGGCCTTTTTAAATTGGCGAACGAATGTGTTGCTGTTCCAATTCAAACTTCGGTCATTAAATATAACCCCGTGTGCAGTTGGCATTCTGCCCGTGAGTATCGAGCACCGGTTGGGCATACAGACCGGGTTTGAGACCCAGGTGTTTTTGAATACAGCACTGCGCTTAGCGAGCTGGTCTAGGTTAGGAGTATTGACAATTTGGTTGCCCATAAAGCCAAGATGATCGGCTCGTTGCTGATCGGTAATAATCACCAAGACATTTGGTTTCTTAGATTTTGGCTCACTCATACTGTTACCCATTGTCTTTAAGAGCGTCTTTGGATAATACACGCTTAACTTTTACGGGGCTTAAGGTATTTTTGGATAGGTTCTCAAATTTCGCTATAGTATTTTCTCGTTTTTTCAACTTTGGAGAAGGTGATGTCAGCAATACCCAAGGGAGGGTTAGTCGCTGTTACGGGCAGTGCGGGTTTTATTGGAGGATGGGTGGTAAAGCTTTTGCTGGATAAGGGCTACCGCGTGAGGGCGTGTGTCAGAGATGCGACCAACGAAGATCGTGTGGGCTTTCTCAAAGAGATGGCTGGTTTTGCCAGTGGTCGTTTGACCCTACATTCCGCAGACTTGGATCAGGAAGGTTGTTTTGATGAAATATTCAATGGGTGTAATGGGGTTTGTCACGTTTCTCATGTTAGCGATTATAACGATCAGGATTATGTGGCTAGAACCTGTGCGAACGTAATAAATAGCGTCAACAGATCCGAGTCTGTTACCCGGGTAGTTGTCACATCGAGCATTGCAGCGGTGATATCAGAAATGGATCTACAAGAACTGGTCAGGCGGCCGGTTTTTTATGAGGATCGATACCCTGATGAGCAAAATCCCAAGCGAACGCCTGAAAAAGGTCAGGGTTACTCTATGGGCAAGATTGTTGCTCAGAGAGCTTTTGCTGAAGCGGCTGCCGAGAGCGGTAACTGGGAGGCTATTACCTGTTGTCCGGCTGATAATGTGGGTCCTATTTTGTCCGCTCATCAAAAGGACTATGGTCCCTGGCAGCACAACATCGAAATGATGTTGTTAGGTAAGTACTATCAAAATGGGGTGTATCGACCTTGGATGACGGTTGACGTTCGTGATGATGCAGAATGCCATATTCGTTTGTTAGAGAGCGTTCAAGTTAGTAATGGCGAGCGCTATATAGCCTGGTCTACGGACACTAGAAATGTGGAAGACGTTTGTTCGAGCATTGATCGATTGTTGCCTGAGTTGGAGTTTGATATTCCCGAGGTTACTGATTCTTTTCCAGAACACATACAAGCGCGGGAACAAGAATTCAGAAAAATCTGGGCAAGCTGTGAATTGAGAAATGATCGAATTAAGGCGGTCACTGGTATGGAGTTTCGCTCTTTAGATTTATCAATTCGAGACTGTGTCGAATCGTTAATTGCTGTGGCAGGTATCAAGCCGAAACGAAGGGCTTAATAAGATCCTTTTAAAAGGCTTTGCGGCTATTGATGGATTCGTCCCATCGGCGATCGGAGAGATACCGGATTGCTGCTTGTGTGGAAGCCGGAGTGCCTAACCTGACAAGCCCCTCCGCGGCGACGGCAGCAGCGTAACCATTTTTATCCAGTAGCAAGTCCGTCAGGAGTTCTTCTAACTGGAGATGGTGCCTTGGGTAATTGGTTGCGTTCAGTAATAGGAACGCTGCATTAAGTCTGATCTGATCTTGGGCAGTCCAACCTCTTTGAACCAGCGGCACCAGCCAATCGCTATTTTCCCTTATAATCACGGTTTTTATGGTTTGATAGTTAGCATCGGTTAAGTAAGTTGTTTTGAACGCGAGGGTATCAAGCACTTGTCTTACAACTTGCTGGTGTTTGCTACCCAGTAGTCCAATAAGCGCTGACACTATGGTTTTGGGACTTTCAGTGATTTCCCCAATAGCGAATACGGCATTGATTTGTAACCATGGATCCTCGCTTGATAACAATGAAAATAAAGGATCAAGTGCTTCTTCTCCAATGGCAGCGAGTTGGTATGTCTCGTCTTCCATGACTATTGCTCGTTCGTTCCACCGCTTAGGGAAACCCCTAGTGTCGTCTCTAGGTACCGGGTTATTGTCTTTGTCCCGGACAAGAACTCTTTCGTGTTTGTTTCGTCCTTTTTTCCGCCATAGCCGACTCAGGATCTCGGAAAGGTTTTCCGGACCATTTCTCGAATAAATATCCATTATTCTTTTAGAATCGGTTGTACTGCCGGTAGGGTCGTTA
>JBJKYX010000041.1:0-25563 GCA_045560825.1 Candidatus Azotimanducaceae bacterium | reverse complement strand
TTGTCGCCCACCCGAATATGCCTTGGACACATTCTCAAATTTGATCTTGTTCATCCGGATCTATAATAGCTCTAACAAATGGCTCAGCCTCAAAAGGAACTAGGTCAGTAATTCCTTCGCCCAGTCCCACATAATAAATCGGTAAAGGAATTCGACCAGCCTCGTTGAGCTGTCTTGCTAGAGGAAACAAAAATCCAGCCTTCGCGCTGCCATCGAGTTTTGTTAGCACCAGACCCGTCAACCCAAGAGCTTCATCAAAGACATTGACCTGACTAATCGCATTTTGGCCAGTGCTAGCATCCAACACCAGGATGACTTCATGCGGAGCCGTCGAATCAATTTTCGACAAAACTCTTTTCACTTTGGCTAATTCACCCATAAGCTGGGTATTGGCCTGCAATCTTCCAGCCGTATCAATCATTAGCAAATCCGATCCCTTCGCTCTCGCCGATTCTAGAGCATCATAAGCCACAGAGGCTGCGTCCGACCCTCTACCCTGGCCGACAACCGAAATCTGATTTTTCTGCGCCCACTGATTCAATTGTTCTGTTGCCGCAGCGCGGTAAGTATCTCCAGCCGCCAAAAGTATTTTCTTTGACTCTTTACCAAAAAGATCGGCCATCTTACCAATAGTAGTAGTTTTACCTGCCCCGTTAACTCCAACGAAGACAACTACCTGAGTCCCTGTGCTATTCAAGCTCAATACACCTTGCAAAGGCTTAAGTCGTTCAGTCAAAACTTCTGCTAACTTGCCTAACAAATCGTGATAACTCGATAATCGTTGGCGTTCTATTTTTGCCGTTAATTCTTCTAAGATATCTTTTGTCGTTTCAACACCTACATCGGCACGTAATAAAGCCGTCTCAAGAGTCTCAAAGACCTCTGCATCTAATTCTTTTTTCCCAAGAACGAGATTACCAAGACCCTGCAACAATCCATTTCTCGTCTTCTTTAGGCCATTCTTAAATGCATCCCAAGAACCATTTTCATTAGATAATTCACTGTTCAATATATTAAACTCCAAGAAACTTCAAATAGAGCCCTGTTTCTTTTCTTTCATTCTCTTAATTAGCAATAGCAGCTGTCTAATGAAAGCCACGTATAGTAGAAAAAACAAGCGTTCCGGTAAAAATAAAAATCACATTAAAATCATGGGCGGCAGGTGGAAGGGCCGCAAGTTGACCTTTGCAGATCACCCAGACTTAAGGCCCACACTATCACGCACAAAAGAAACGCTGTTTAACTGGTTAAGACCACATATAATGGGGGCTAAATGTATTGACCTGTTCGCTGGCTCAGGCTCTCTTGGTTTTGAAGCCCTATCTCAGGGGGCTTCGGAAGTCACCATAATCGAGAGCGATCGTAAAACCTTCGAGTTACTGGAAGAAAATTCCAACAAGTTAAATGCGGGTGTCGAACTTCATTACGGCGATGCGATAGACTTTCTTAATCGAACCAATGAATCCTACGACATCGCATTTCTAGACCCACCCTACTCCATGCCAGATTTAATAGATTCGGCCATTCAGCAGATAACACAAAAAAAAATGATAACCAATTTCCTTTATATAGAAATGATGGATTCGGAAAGACTATTAACGATTGCCGAGAAGAACTCTCTGGTTCTTACGAAATCTTCTCGAAACGGAAATGCGCTCGGCGCACTTTTCAAATCGAACATCTAAACTATGCCAAAAATTAAGGCCGCTTCTTGATTAGAACTATAGACCACAGCTAGTATTGCCCCTCTTACTTGATGATAAAGAGGAGACAGGGATGAAAACTGTTGTGTACCCTGGTTCGTTTAATCCAATTACCAACGGCCATACTGATCTGGTAAAAAGAGCACTAAACCTCTTCGACAAAGTGGTTCTGGCAATTGGAACTTCTATTCAGAAAGATCCAAAAGTTGACTTAGCTGATCGAATCGATCTTTGCAGAGAAGTTCTAAGCGAATTTGGAGATCGAGTGGAGGTGGAAGGTTTTAACTCTCTGCTTGTCGACTATGTAAGGTCGAAAGACACTACATTCATCTTACGTGGCTTGAGGACCGTCACAGACTTCGACTATGAATTCCAGATGGCGGAGATGAATCAATCTTTAGATTCCGAAATCGAATATGTGTTTTTACCCACAGCTAAAGAATGCTCTTTCATATCATCCACGCTGGTAAGAGAGATCGCTCAACTCGGAGGCGACATTTCACGCTTTGCTCATCCCGCCGTAGTATCCGCCTTAAACGCGGTGAGAGATTAAAGAACTATAGGTTTCTTTTCGAGCGATCACTCTGGCACCTAGGGCAATAGACCGAAGATCTTTGTGTAATCAACACTTTTTTAAGCGTCGCAGAACAGATTTTACAAGGCTTACCTTCTCGTCCGTACACGTTCAGTGTTTGTTGAAAATAGCCCGGTTGGCCACTCGGACTGACAAAATCTCTTAAAGTAGTCCCACCTATTCGAATTGAATCAGTCAACAACCGCTTAACGGCCTTTACTATGTTTTCATAGCTGGCGAAAGACAATCTAGAAGCTTTGACGGTAGGCCTGATTCCGGCATGAAATAAGGCTTCGGAAGCATATATGTTCCCCACTCCAACGACTACGTTACCATCCATTATAAAGGCCTTAACACTTTGCGCTTTAGAACGAGATTTGCGGTGCAAAAAGTCGGCGCAAAATTCTTCAGATAGAGGCTCCAGACCCAGCTTACGCAACAACCAATGATCCAGAGGGTCATCCTCTGAGTAGTGCCAGCTACCAAATCGTCTGGGGTCGTTGTAGCGCAAAACGATTCCCCTTGAAAACTCAATATCTAAATGATCATGGGTCCTAACCGCTTCCCCTGGATTTACTATTCTTAGGCTACCCGACATCCCTAGATGCGCGATCACAGAGCCGATGCCTACATCTATAATTAAGTATTTGCCTCGGCGCCAAACCTCCAAAACCTTACTGCTAACAAGAAAATCAGGAAGCGCAACGGGCCACCGCAGGTTGGGATTTCGAACCACAATTGACCGGATTTTACGATCTTTTATCCATGGTCTCACACCCTGCAAAGTTGTTTCTACTTCGGGAAGCTCTGGCAAACACTCACCCGCTAATATCAATAAAGCATTGGCTTACTTTATTTTTCCTTCTGTGTATAGAACGTGTTTACGAATGACAGGATCAAACTTCTTCATTTCCAGTTTGTCTGGACTATTTCGCTTATTCTTAGTCGTTGTGTAATAGTGACCAGTACCCGCACTAGATTCCAACTTAATTAGATCTCGCATAACTTTCCCCAATACCTAAACTTTTTGACCAGCTTTTCTGAGGTCTCTCAAAACAGCATCGATTCCTTTTTTATCAACAATCCGCATACCTTTCGAAGAAACTCTTAATCTTATATAGCGTTTTTCGCTCTCTACCCAAAAGCGATGGTAATGAAGGTTTGGCAAAAACCTCCGTCTGCGCTTGTTCTGAGCATGAGAGACGTTATTTCCAGCCATCGGGCGTTTACCTGTAATCTGACAAACTTGTGCCACAAAAATTCCACAAACTTATGAGCGGGCCGGATTTATACCAAAAGACCGACCGTGATTCAATAATCTTTACAAAGCGTCAACCTACAAATTGAGAAATTTGAGTGAGCTTCAGGTAAATTCAGTGTAACCTTCGCCCCCCTTTAAATAGTTTACAGGGAAAACTTTTACTCGAAAGAAATGTCAGGAATTAACGAAGCCAACATCATTCTCGGCATATGTGGCGGAATCGCAGCGTATAAAAGCCCATATATCGTTAGGGGACTCAAAGAACGAGGAGCAGACGTTCGTGTGGTTTTCTCTCCAAACGCGCACAAGTTTGTTACGAAAACGACTTTGCAGGCAGTATCTGGGCACCCCGTGAGAGATAACCTTTGGGATGAGAATGCGGAGGCGTCTATGGGACATATCGAGCTTGCTAAATGGGCCAATATGATTCTAATAGCGCCAGCAACCGCAAACAATATTAGCAAGATGGCCAATGGCGCTGCAGATGATTTGCTAACCAATCTTCTGCTGGCTACTGAAGCTCCAGTATTTGTTACGCCTTCCATGAATCAAAGAATGTATTTGCATCCTTCAACTCAATCAAATCTAATAAAGTTACGTGACCTAGGCTACTTTACTATCGGACCCAGTGATGGCTCTCAGGCTTGCGGCGACGAAGGCCCTGGAAGGATGACCGAGCCCAACGAGATTATTGACCATATCGCTCGTCATTGCTCACAAGAGATTCCACAAAATCTTGAGGGCGTAAATGTCATGGTCACTGCGGGGCCAACTCGAGAGAGACTCGACCCCGTTAGATACATCACAAATGACAGCTCTGGAAAACAAGGACTAGCAATAGCCAATGCTGCGAAATCAAAAGGTGCGACCGTTACGCTAATTGCGGGGCCGAACGTCGAACCAACAAACCCTGAAATATTCAGGATTGACGTAGAATCAGCTATTGAAATGAACAATGCTGTGCAAGAGCACCTAAAAGAAACTGATCTATTTATCGGGGTAGCGGCCGTTGCAGACTATAGACCGGCCAACTCCCTAAAGGAAAAGATCAAACGTCACGGCAATAAGAGTCTTACAAATTTAGAGCTCACAGAAAACCCGGACGTAATAGCTAATGTTGCAAAAGTCAATAACAGGCCGATCATCGTCGGATTCGCTGCAGAAACCAATAACCCCCTGAAACACGCGAGAGAAAAGCGAATCAGAAAAGGAATAGATGCGATCATTGTAAATGACGTCTCAGACCCTAGCATAGGCTTCAATTCGACAGAGAACGCCGCCACTCTCATTCATGAGGGCGGAGAGATAGCTTTCGCTAAACAGTCAAAAATTAGCCTTGGCGCAGAGCTAATTGATCAATTAGAGAATATTTTTAGTCTATCAAAGAGGCAGAAATCCCTCAGGCAAACCTCCCATGCTTGATAAATCTAAACTAGATAAGTTGATCTTTCGGGAGTATGACATTAGAGGTATTACAGATACTAATCTCACCGAGGAGGTCGTCCAAGAGATTGGCTCTGCTTTTGCTCAAAAAATGCATGAGTCAGGAACAGAAAAAGTCGTTACTGGTAGAGATGGTCGGCTTTCAAGCAAAAGTATTGAGGAAGCCTTGACGCACGGTCTAGTGGAGGGAGGCGTCGAAGTCCTGAGTATAGGTCAGGTACCAACGCCGATCTTGTACTATGCGACCAACCGACTAAATACAGGCACAGGGATTATGATTACGGGCAGCCATAATCCACCCAAATATAATGGGCTCAAGATGATGCTCAACAATAAAACCCTTTACGGAGATGCAATACAAGAACTCTACTCGCTAGCGGGCATTAGAGGTCGAAAAAGAGCGAGAGGATCGAGCAGCAAAAGGATGGTCAGCGACCTATATCAAGACGAAATAAAAGAACAACTCCAGTTAAAGAAAGAACTCAAAGTCGTAGTGGACTGCGGTAATGGAGTTGCCGGCGACTACGCTCCAACTTTACTTAAAGAGATTGGGACAGACGTAGTGGAGCTCTATTGTGACGTGGATGGTACGTTTCCTAATCACCACCCTGACCCGGCCGAACCGGAAAATCTACAAGACTTGATTAATCGTGTGGAATCAGAAGAAGCAGACATCGGCCTCGCTTTCGATGGCGACGGAGATAGACTGGGGGTAATAAGCAACAAAGGTCAAATCATTTGGCCAGATAAGTTAATGATGTTGTTTTCCAAGCATCTCTTAAATGCAAACCCAGGTGCCACTATCATTTCCGACGTAAAGTGCAGCATGGACCTTGGACAGGTAGTCCAACGACACCAAGGCGAGTACCTGATGTGGCGAACCGGACATTCCCATATAAAATCAAAAATGGCAGAAATTGGCGCATTACTAGGCGGAGAGTTCAGCGGTCATATTTGTTTTCGGGACAAATGGTACGGTTACGATGATGCATTATATTCTGCAGCTCGACTTCTTGAGATCCTCGCTAATAGTGACAAATCAGCACATGACCTATTCTCCGAGTTCCCAACCCGACACTGTACCCCAGAGATCAAAATTGAAACTACCGAGTCAAAAAAGTTTGAAATTATCAATGCCCTCTCTAAGACTCTTGATATACCCAACGCTAAAATCAATTCCATTGATGGAATTAGAATCGAATACGAGAATTTCTGGGGCCTAATCCGAGCCTCAAATACCAGTCCGGTTCTTGTTTTAAGATTCGAGGCAGCCAACCTTGATGATTTGGTTAAGGTTCAAAGATTGTTACTTCACCTAATAAAGGGGGTTGCACCTGAGCTTACTTTTGACGTTTTCGAAGGGCCTTAACTCATGAATGACAACCAGACAAATCAGACTGCCTCAGTATTAATCGAAGCGCTGCCGTATATTCAAAAATTTCACGGCAAAACGATTGTCATAAAATATGGTGGTAACGCAATGATTGATGAAGCACTAAAGCAGTCATTTGCCCACGACATAGTTCTAATGAAACTCGTCGGAATAAACCCCATCATCATTCACGGTGGTGGTCCTCAGATAAACGAACTATTGGACAAATTGGAGATTCAATCAAAATTTATCGACGGGATCCGCGTGACCGATGAGAGAACCATGGAGGTTGTCCAAATGGTTTTGGGAGGATTGGTGAACAAGGACGTTGTTACTCGACTATGCCAAGCCGGAGGAAAAGCAGTAGGTCTAACGGGAAAAGATGCAAATCTTATACAGGCCAAGAAATTACTTATTCCATCAAATGACTCTGCAGAAAACGATCAAGATGTGGGGCTCGTTGGAGAAATAACTTCTATTGAGACGGGTGTGTTAGAGAGCCTAATCGAAAACGACATAATTCCAGTGATTGCTCCAATAGGCACAGGAAGCGAAGGACAATCTTTTAACATTAATGCCGATACCGTAGCCGGCAAAGTCGCAGAGTATCTCAATGCAGAAAAGTTAGTATTACTTACCAATACTCCAGGGGTGCTTGATAAAGCCGGCCAAGTAATCGGTTGCCTTTCTCAAAATGAGATAAAAGACTTCGTTAAGAACGGATCTATCTCCGAGGGGATGATCCCGAAGGTTAACTGCGCTTTATCAGCCATTGAAAATAGCGTTAGCAGTGTACAAATCATTGATGGAAGGGTACCAAACGCATTGCTACTAGAACTCTTTACCGACTCAGGTATTGGGACTCAAATCGTTGACCACAAAAAGACATCGGCCTAGACCATCTATGAAAACAGGTTAATCAATGCAAAATTCCGATTGATACTCAATCATTTTGCCTAAAATCAAGTCATTGCCATCTTTGTTTTTTTGATTCTGCAAGTAGTCTATGACGTCATTTATCGATGCGAGACTATGCACCGGCACATTTAGCTCATCCTCTAGCTCTTCAACAGCCGATTTTCCTGACTTCGCCCTCTCTTTTCGGTCCAAGGCAATCAATACGCCTTCTATCAACGCGCCTGTTTCCAGGATAAGTTCAGCCGACTCTCTTATCGCTTTCCCAGAGGTTAAAACGTCATCAATCAAAATGACCTTCCCTTCCAATTTAGCACCTATGAGTCTTCCGCCCTCCCCATGATCTTTAGCCTCTTTTCGGTTGTAGGCTACAGAAACATTAAAACCGAATTCTTTTAAGCCAATCGCCGCAGATACTGCGATTGGTATCCCCTTGTAAGCTGGTCCAAACAGAACATCACAATCAAACTCCTCATCATGAATTTTACGAGCATAGGCTAAACCTAAATCATAGAAACTCATCCCATCATCGATGGCGCCCAAGTTAAAAAAATAGGGGCTAATTCTTCCTGAATTCAATTTGAACGAACCAAATTTCAGAACTTGTTTGTCAATCAGCATTTCAATGAGAGACTGTTTTGCTTTCATATTCATTCTTTACGTTAACTTTGATATCACCTCTTCTTGATACTCAAAAATCTCGGTCATACCTTTTTGAGCAACACTCAGCATAGAATCTAAATCGGCTGCTGAAAACGCCCGGCCCTCTGCTGTTCCTTGAATCTCAATGAATCCGCTTCCATTGAGTTGGACTACATTCATATCTGTTTCAGCATTTGAATCTTCTGCATAATCTAAGTCCAGAACAGCCTGACCTTGATACATCCCGACTGAGACAGCGCTCACCAGACCCTGCATCGCTTCTTCCAGACCTGTGTTCTTAAGGGCAACGCATAGAGCAACCGCACCACCAGTTATTGAGGCAGTTCTAGTACCACCATCTGCCTGCAAAACATCACAGTCGACTGTGATCGTTTTTTCCCCTAGTTTTTCAAGCTGCAACATGGCACGCAAGGAACGGCCTATCAATCGTTGAATCTCAATTGTCCGACCAGTCTGCTTGCCTCGCGAAGCTTCTCTATCGTTTCTTGTATTGGTGGCGGCAGGTAACATTCCATACTCAGCAGTTAACCATCCTTTACCGGTTCCTCTAAGAAAACCAGGCACAGAAGGCGCGATACTCGCAGTACATAAGACCTTTGTGGACCCCATACTTATGAGAACGGAGCCAGGAACATGATCTAAATACGAAAGTTCAATATTCATCTTCCTTATTTGGTCAACTTCTCTTCCGCTTGGACGCATAGAATCTCCAAAAAAACTATAAAATACAGTTAGTATACTGGTACATGACGGCTAGGGGCTAAATCTTAACGATGAACATAAGCGAAGAAAAATGTTATTTAGCATGACGGCTTTCGCCAGAGCAGAAAAAAGCGCTGGCGATCTGCAGATGACGTGGGAAATTAAGTCAGTGAATCATAGATTCTTGGAAACATATTTCCGAGTACCAGAAGCCCTTAGAGTTATCGAGACAAAAATAAGAGAAATTACTCGTCAGAGGTTAAAAAGAGGCAAAGTCGATGGATTCCTTAAAATAGAATACCAATCCGGGGGCTCAGACATTAAATTGAATGACGAGGTCTTAGAAGAATTAATTTTGTCGATAAAGAAAGTCCAAGCCAAGATAAAAACTGGCGACATAAATCCAATAGACATTCTAAGGTGGCCGGGCTTACTTGAAGATCAAACAGACCCAAGCCAAGAAGTAGAAGACATGGCGATAAATCTTTATAACGAGGCGCTCGATAAATTAATCACCTACAGGGGAAGTGAAGGCAAACACCTCGATACGATAATTCGCTCAAAATTAAATGAAATTAATCTTATTGTTAATTCAATCAAATCGGACAGTAAGAATATTCAAATCACCGCGAAAGAGAAGCTTTTACGAAGAATCTCCGAATTAGAAACATCAGTAGACTCCGAACGGCTTGAACAAGAAATTACAATGCTAATCCAAAAGTCAGACATAACTGAAGAACTTGATAGATTATCTATTCATGTTGAAGAGGGGATCAAAATCATAGAGGAGGAAGGTGGTCATGGACGAAGACTCGATTTTCTAAGCCAAGAGCTTAATCGAGAAAGCAATACTCTAGGTGCGAAAGCCAGCACACCCCAACTGAGCCAGCAAGCCATAGACCTGAAGGTTGCAGTCGAGCAAATACGTGAGCAAGTACAGAACATCGAATGAATAAAGGATTACTCATCCTGATCTCCGCGCCTTCAGGGGCCGGAAAAACCAGCTTAGTCAACGAAATCATCGATAGAGACGATCAATTGATTAAATCCGTATCGCACACTACTAGAGCAAAACGCCCGGGAGAAGAAGAGAGCATAGATTATTTTTTCACTACAGAAAAAGAATTTAACCAGATGGTCTCGAATAGTGATTTTCTCGAGCATGCAGAGGTATTCGGAAACTTCTATGGGACCTCTAAAAATTATGTAGAGGAAAATCTAGAATTTGGGTTAGACGTCATCCTCGAAATAGATTGGCAAGGAGCTCAGCAAATTCAATCGGTTAAACCCGACGCAATATCGATATTTATAGTACCGCCTACCAAACAGGAACTCGAAAAGCGACTAAGGAACAGAGGAAAGGATTCAGAGGAAACTATTTCAAATCGACTGTCTCAAGCAACATCAGATATTAAGAAAGCGCATAACTATAACTACGTTGTTGTCAATGACTCCTTTGAAATCGCGACCAACCAACTCTTAACAATCGTCCGGGCGGAAAGGCTTAAAGCAAACCACCAAATTAAAAATAACAAAACGTTAGCCTTTCTATTGTCACCCAAATAAACGATAGGTAGAATCTCCGCCCCCTAAATCCCAAAAAAAGAGATGCTTTAATGGCTAGAATTACCGTCGAAGATTGCCTGGAAAACGTCGAAAATCGTTTTGAACTAGTAATGCTAGCAAGCAGGAGAGCTAGAGGTCTTAGGAGATTTGGAAATGACCCGCTCGTACCTGAGGAAAACGATAAGCCTACGGTTATTGCTCTCCGAGAAATTGCAGAGGGCCTAATCTCGCATGAAATATTGGACAATCATGAGATTTCAGCCGAAGATGAGTTAAGCGATTTCGAAGAACTAGCTAATGAAGATGACAACAGATCAATACAAGAGAAACTTCTTCAAGAGCTAGGAGATGCGAAATAAGACCAACGACTCCTTTTTCTTAAAAGCGCTCGCAAAAAGCGCTAAAAATCAGAAAGTAGCGGCCCCTGCAGACTTAGCAGTCCTATGCAGCGGTTTATCCTATCTTACAAACTCCCAGCTTGACTCGGTAAAAGACGCACACCAATTTGCGAGTGAAGTGCACAAAGACCAAAAACGACGTACCGGTCATCCTTACATCACACATCCTTCGGCAGTCGCTCTAATACTCACCGAAATGAAAATGGATCATGAAACGATCATGGCCGCCCTACTCCACGACGTTATTGAAGATTCGGAAATCAACAAATCAAGTCTAGCGAAGCGTTTTGGTCGAGCGGTTTCTGAGATCGTCGATGGCGTTTCGAAACTGAGTAAAATTTTCGACAGCCAAGCTCAAGCACAAGCCGAGAATTTTCAGAAAATGGCATTAGCGATGGCTAAAGATATCAGGGTGATCTTGGTGAAAATCGCTGACCGATTGCACAACATTAGAACTATCGGGGTTATGTCAGACGAACAGCGAAGACGCATTGCCAGAGAGACATTAGATTTCTATGCGCCTATAGCAAATCGCCTGGGAATGAATAATTTAAAAAACGAATTAGAGGAACTGGCATTTCAAGCTCTCTATCCGTTAAGAGCCGAAGCAATAACTTCCGCGGTTGATTCAAGAAGCAACAAGAAAGAACTCATGGACGAAGTAACAGGTTCTATTTTAGCCGCACTAAATCGCGAGGGTATTAACGCGGAAGTAATCAGCCGAAAAAAAAATGCGTATTCCATATACAAAAAAATGAAAGCACAAAGGAAATCGTTTTCCGAAATAATGGACGTGTTTGGAATACGGATCATCGTCGATCAAGTGGACTCCTGCTATCGGGCATTAGGTGTAGCACACAATCTCTACAAACCAGTACCTGCAAGATTTAAAGACTATATTTCTATTCCAAAAATTAATGGCTACCAATCTCTTCACACCAGTCTAATCACCTTAGAAGGAGCTCCCTTAGAGGTTCAAATCCGAACAAAACAAATGGCGGCAGTTGCAGATAACGGAATCGCAGGCCATTGGCTATATAAAACTGGCGATGCTAATGCGGACGCAAGTCAAAAAAGAGCGCACCAGTGGGTACAGGAATTATTAGAACTTCAAAAGAGAGCGGGCAACCCTCTAGAATTCATCGAGCATTTAAAAGTAGATTTGTTCACAGATGAAGTCTACGTGTTTACACCAGATGGCGAGATTATGGAATTGCCCAGGGGAGCATGCGCCATCGATTTTGCGTACGGGGTTCATACAGATATCGGGAATAGCTGCGTTGCGTGCAGAGTTGATCGTAGTTTTGCGCCCCTATCTATGCAGTTAGAGTCTGGGCAAAGTGTTGAAATCATTTCTTCGGACGAGGCGAGACCAAACCCCGATTGGTTAACTTTTGTTGTCACCTCAAAAGCGAGGTCAGCCATTAGAATGGCGCTCAAAAATCAACAAGAAGGCGAGTCGATTGCCCTAGGAAGAAAATTACTAAATAGAGCCTTACTAAATGCAAACACCTCTATCAACAAACTAGACTTTCGTCGGCTAAGAAAGGTGTTCAATGAAATGGGCGTCAGAAAGCTTAACGAGCTTCTAGGCGCTATAGGAAATGGCGACCTAATGGCTTATGTCGCCGCCCAAAAATTGCTTGCTGCAGATAATCCGGAATACGAAGCGGTAACTGTTGAAGGAGGCGGACCTGTCGCAATCAGAGGAGGCGAGGGGCTTATAATCAACTACGCAAGGTGCTGCGGCCCGGTCCCAGGCGATCCTATAATGGGTCATATGACGCCAGGGAAAGGCCTAGTTGTTCATATCGAGTCCTGTCCAAATATAAATGAATTTAGAAGAAAAGCTTCACGAGAAATTATCCCAGCTAGATGGACAGTTAAAACAGAAGGAGAGTTTCAAACTGCTCTTAGACTCAACGTATCTAGACGAAAAGGCATACTAGCTCAAATCGCTTCGGAGATTTCAGATGCCGAAGCCGGCCTCGAAGCGATAAATACAGAGGAGCGAAATGCTGAGATCAGTACAATCGACGTTGCCCTGACAGTAAAAAACAGATCTCATCTTGCAAAAGTCATGAGGCGCTTACGAAACGAAGTTGCAGTTATAAATATAAACAGGAAAGGCCAGTAACAAAAAGGAGGCTAGAGATAAAAGAAGAAATAAAAAGTAATATGGCCCCCAGAGCCATAGGGCCATATTCGCAAGCTATTAAGTCACTGGGCGAAAGAATGTTTTTCATTTCGGGACAAATACCACTCAAACCCAATAAAGACCAAATTGAATCCACGGATTTTATCGAGCAAGCAAACCAAGCATTTGAGAACCTTACACAAATCATTGCAGCGGCTAAATGTGAGGTAGACGATGTTGTTAAACTCACAATCTACCTCTCCGACCTCAAAAATTTTGATGCTTTAAATCAAATAATGGCTAACCACTTTAACGAACCGTTTCCTGCTCGCTCAACAATCGAAGTATCAGCTTTACCTAAAGGGGCTCTAGTAGAAATAGACGCTATTTTAGTGAGATAGAAATATGGGGCTAAATCCTTACGGCAACGTAACTGTTATCTCAGGAGTTGGTCCAAAAACTCAAGCCGAGCTGCGGAACTTGGGAATCGAAACCTGCCTCGATCTCTTGCTCCATCTTCCCATTCGCTACCAAGATCGTTCCAAAATCACCCCCTATAACTCAGCTACTAGTTGGAGAAGAAGCAGTGATTGAAGGCACCGTAGTATCGACCTCTATCTCCTACAGAGGAAGACGCAGCCTGGAATGTATTGTTCAAGACGAAGAAAAAGAAATAACACTCAGGTTTTTTTTCTTTAACAAGCATCAACAAGCCGCCTTGAATCAAGGCGTGTGGATAAGGGCATTTGGGACCGTAAAGCCCTGGGGTAAATCAATAACAATGATTCATCCCGAATACAAATCATTCAAAAATAAACCCAATCCACCCGATCTAAAATTGACTCCTGTCTACTCAACTTCAAAAGGCATCACCCAAAACAAGCTTCGCGGACTTGCTCAGTCAATGACTGACCTTGAATGGTCAGAAGGAAGTGGCGCGCCTTATCAAAAACTAAAGCTCCTGCATTCACCACCCAATAGAATGGAAGTGAGAGAAATTGAGGAACTTAGAGAAGAGGTTGCTCTCGACGAATTAACCGCTCATTACATTCTGACAAAACAAAGATCTAATGAAAGAATGAATCAAAAGGCAAAGCCACTCCCTCGATCCATTGGCTTAGGTAAACAGCTTTTAGCACGACTTGGATTTAACCTCACCCCAGCTCAAGCGAAGGTAACCAAAGAAATCTTATTGGATTTAGAGAAACCCTATCCAATGCTCCGGCTCCTTCAAGGTGATGTTGGTTCAGGAAAAACTATAATTGCCGCCTTCGCAGCCATTCGGGCGATCGAACAAGGTAATCAAGTCGCTTTACTCGCCCCTACAGAGTTGTTGGCGGAACAACATTTCAACAACTTTCTCGAATGGCTAGATCCCTTGAATATTCGGGTCTGTGCGCTGACAGGCAAGACTAGCAAAAAAGTACTTACCAAACTGCTCGGTCAAATTGAAAAGGGAGAATGGGACCTCGTCATTGGCACCCACGCCATTTTTCAAGAGAGAGTGACCTTTAGAAATTTGGTACTAACTCTCATCGACGAACAACATCGATTCGGTGTCCATCAAAGAATGTCCTTACTCAAAAAGGCCCCCGACGGCTTAAGTACGCACCAGTTAATCATGACTGCAACACCTATCCCAAGAACGCTCACCATGGCTCTCTACGGGGATATGGACGTTTCGATCATCAACGAGTTACCAAAGGGAAGAAAACCAATTCAGACACAAATAATAGACTCAGATAAAAGAGAGTTTCTCTATGGAAAAGTAAACGAAACCGTAAACAAGGGTCAGCAAGTTTATTGGGTGTGCACCCTGATTGAAGAATCTGACTCAATCAATGCGAATCCTGCAATCGAAGTCCATCGAGAACTCCTAAACTTGAAAAGAAGGCTTCGAATTGGCTTACTCCACGGGCAGCTCAACGCCCAAGAAAAATCGGAGAGAATGTCTGCTTTCAAAAGCGGTGAATTAGATGTTTTGGTGTCGACCACCATAGTTGAAGTTGGAGTCGACGTACCGAATGCGACGCTCATGATCATCGAAAATTCTAGCAGACTTGGCCTGGCTCAGCTCCATCAGCTACGCGGTCGAATAGGCAGAGGTAATGCAGCAAGCCACTGTATTCTTTTGTCGCAAACTTCTGATAGCCTCCTTAGTCAGCAGCGCCTAGCGGCCATGAATAACAGTCAAGACGGATTTTTTCTTGCTGAACAAGACCTCAAAATAAGAGGACCAGGTGATGTGTTAGGCACTCGACAATCTGGAGAGGAAAGCTTTAGGCTAGCTGATCTAGCAAATCATTCGCATCTCATTTCAAAAGCAATTGAAAGAGGCGAAAACCTGCTAGGATCAAAGACAATGGAAGCACGGCAGGAAATCATTGGCTTACTTTCTACTTGGAATCGCAAGCAGCAACAATTACTGCAAGCTTGAACACGCTCGACAATTTGTATTACTCAGTCGTTAAGTTAGCCTTGTCGTTGTAAGTTTCTTTATCCAACTGACCCTCACTAGCCGCAATGGAGGTAGCAACCATACCGTCTCCAGCAACATTAACTGTCGTTCGCATCATATCCAAAAGTCGGTCAACTCCAATAATCAAGCCTATCCCTTCTACTGGCAAACCCGCCTGAGCCAGGACCATGCTTAACATCACTATACCGACCCCAGGAACTCCCGCCGCGCCAATCGAAACCATAGTCGCAGTAAGAATAACCATCAAATACGCGTTCACCGACAGATCAATTCCATAGAATTGCGCAATAAATACGGTCGCGACTCCCTGCATAATCGCCGTACCATCCATGTTGATTGTCGTTCCCAGTGGCACGGCAAAAGACGCCACTTTATTGTCTACTCCTAGTTTTTCTTTGACCGTACGCAGAGTAACCGGCATCGTCGCCCCACTCGAGGCAGTGCTAAAAGCCACCAAAAAAGGTTCTCTCATTTTTCTTAGGTAAATAATTGGATTAACTTTGGCAATAAAAGTGAGCAACATGGGATACACAATGAGAGCCTGCATGGACAACACCAAAACGACGGTAAAAAAGTAACTAGCCAGCTTTGTGATTTCATTCCAGCCAACAGTTAGCCCCAGTTTGAGCATCAAGCAGAAGACCCCATAAGGCGCCAACGCAATGATCATAGTAATCAATCGCATAAGGATCTCATTCAAGTCCTCAAAGAAACTAATTACTCTCTCTCCCGCTAATTTACTCTGACTTAACGCAATTCCTAACAACATCGCAAAAACAATGATTTGCAACATCTCCCCCTCAGCCATCGAAGCAATCGGATTATCAGGGAAAATATTGATCAGAGTCTCTTTGATACCCGGAGGCTCCTTCCCTTGATAGTCTGGCGCCTCCAGTACGCTACCGGCGTCCATGCCAGGATCAATAATCAAGGAAATTGACAAAGCCATTGTCACAGCGATCGCCGTCGTAAAAAGATAGAGACCTATCGCTTTACCGCCTAGACGGCCAATGCTCCCAGTAGCACCTAAACTCGCGGCGCCACAAGTTAGTGAGACAAACACCAAAGGAACCACCAGCATCTTCAAGGAAACTATGAATACCTGGCCAATCCCGTCGAAAAGGCCATCCACCAGATAGATTCTAAACAAATTCTCCGGCGGAAGACTGAGCCACTGGAATACAAGCCCTGACAGCAGCCCAACAATCATTCCGGTGAGAATTTTTGCGGTTAAGCTCATATTCTATACTTACCCAATCTCAATCATTTCAAAATCATCCTTGCCAACACCACACTCCGGACAAACAAAGTCATCCGGCACGTCCTCCCAACGAGTCCCTGGTTCGATGTCCTCTTCTTCATAGCCTTCGGCTTCATCATATATCCATCCACAAACGATACACTGCCACTTTTTCATCTAACTACCCGCTTCTCTGCACTGAGGGAAAGGCAGCTAACCTACTTTCGTAACTCAAAAAAATCAATGCTTGTGACACCTAAACTTCCTAAGCAACTGATGAGATAATTATACAACACCACCTTTCAACAAAAAAAAAGACTTCAGTCCAATGCAAATTATTGCCTATATAAAATTAATGCGGATCGATAAGCCTATCGGGTCTCTATTGCTCCTTTGGCCCACGCTAACTGCTTTATGGATTGCTTCGCAAGGCCAACCCCCTATCGAGTTGATCGTTATTTTCATTTTAGGAACTTTTGTCATGCGAAGTGCAGGATGCGTCATCAACGATTTTGCTGATCGAAACTTCGACGGTGAGGTCGAAAGAACCAAATCAAGACCATTACCGACCGGAAAGGTTAAACCCATCGAGGCAATCGCATTATTCTTGGTGCTTTCGCTCTGCGGAGCCTCTCTTCTAATCTTCCTTAACCGATTCACCCAGCTGTTAGCTTTACTCGCCATTTTCCTCATTGTCCTCTACCCCTTTTCGAAACGTTGGACACACCTTCCTCAGCTTGTTTTAGGAATAGCCTTCAGCTGGGGAATTCTGATGGCTTGGAGTGCAATAACCAACGAACTAACCCTCATTCCGTTAGTATTATTTTTAACATCAATAATTTGGATCATTGCCTATGACTCGCTTTACGCAATGATTGATAGAGAGGACGATTTATCAATAGGGATTAAAAGTAGCGCGATATTATTTGGAAACAAAGCGCATCTTATTATCGGAACGTTAATGTTTTTTACGGTACTGGGATTTTGTCTTTTTGGTTCACTGTTAGACTTTGGTAGCTTCTATTACATAGGCGTCATGTTTTGCTTTTTGTTATTTATTTATCAACTGAAGCTAATCTCAAATAAAAGCCGAGAGAACTACTTTAAGGCGTTTCTCAATAACAACTGGGTTGGTCTTGGTCTGTTTGCTGGAACTGTTCTCGAAACAACGCCTTGGACCGCACTGTGAAAAAAATTTTTCTAAGAGGCTGTGATTTAATTGACTTGGTTCACACTCGACTTGCTTCAATAGTAAAGTGGGCCTCTTTACTGATGGTCGTTACTACAATGGTTGTGGTTATATTGAGATATGTCTTTGCTATCGGTGCCATCGCCATTCAAGAGCTAACAATGTACCTTCACGGCATTTTATTTTTGTTAGCAATTCCTTACGGAATTTTAGAAGATACGCATGTACGGGTTGATCTGGTTTACAGTCGCCTTTCATCTGAACGCCGAAACTTAATCAACTCCTTTGGCCATTGTCTTTTTTTGATTCCAGTTGGCATTTTTATAGTGCTGACCAGCTTACCCTATGTCCAAACTAGCTGGGCAATTCAAGAGAGGTCATCTGAAGTTGGGGGATTGCCTGCGATATTTGCATTAAAAGCTTGCGTGCCCATCACGGGTGCTTTGTTAACACTGCAAGGTTTAAGCGAACTCACAAAAAATCTGTTCAAAGAATAAGACGAAAACGAGATACGATGAACGCTGCTCCTTTAGCCATGTTTTTAACCACATTCATAGCGCTTATCGCGGGGTATCCAGTTGCTTTGACCCTCGCAGGCGTGGCCCTAATATTTGCTCTGATAGGATCTATTTTTGGAAGCTTTAATCCTTCCGATCTGGGTTTTGCGGCTGGTCGTTTATTCGGTCTAGTCACCAACCAAACTTTGATAGCAATCCCCTTGTTTGTATTCATGGGCGTTACTCTCGAAAAAACCAAAATTGCAGAAACGTTGCTCAGTGATCTATCCAACCTTTTTGGTAGGAGCCAATCAGGATTGGCAGTCACTGTTATCTTAGTGGGTGCACTAATGGCAGCAAGTACCGGAATCGTGGGGGCCACCGTGGTGACAATGAGCCTGATGGCCTTACCAGTCATGCTGAATGCGGGTTACGACGCCCGACTTGCAGCTGGAACGATTAGCGCGACCGGAACACTAGGTCAGATAATACCACCCTCCATTGCTCTGGTTTTACTAGGTGATGTACTTTCGAACGCCTATCAACAAGCGCAGTTAAACCAAGGGATTTTCGCTCCCAAGTCCGTCTCAGTTGGCGATCTTTTTGCTGGGGCTATCGTCCCCGGGCTCTGCCTGGTGGTTCTATACTTGCTATATGTATACACAAACCTACTTTTTTCGAAAAATAAGATCGATTCAAAACAATCTTCAGATCAGAAATTTAGCGTTTTTTCACTGCTACTCTCTTTATCACCGCCACTTTTACTGATATTTGCGGTTTTAGGATCGATAATATTAGGCTATGCAACACCCACAGAAGCTGCGGGCATCGGAGCAGCAGGAGCAATTCTGATCGGACTAGTCACAAAACGACTCGAGTTTTCGACCATTAAAGCAATCAGCGAATCGACTTTATCTACTACTGGAATGGTTTTTTTCATTTTGATTGGTGCTTCTATTTTTTCACTAGTTTTTCGAGGGTTCGGAGGAGATGAGCAGATACAAAGCGTTTTTGACGCAATGCCAGGCGGCGTAACCACAGCGCTAATCGTGGTAATGGTCGTCATTTTTCTTCTAGGTTTTATTCTAGATTTCATTGAAATCACTTTTGTCGTAGTACCAATTGTTGGGCCGGTGCTGCTTGCAATGGGAGTCGATCCAATATGGTTAGGGGTAGTCATCGCAATCAACCTGCAGACCTCTTTTCTGACGCCCCCTTTTGGTTTCGCCCTGTTCTATCTCCGCGGCGTCGCGCCAGCTAATGTGGAAACGAAGGACATTTACCTCGGCGCTGTACCCTTTGTGGGCCTTCAGATACTTATTCTGATTCTACTCTTCATTTACCCGTCCATCGCAACATGGTTACCAACAAAACTATACGGATAAAAAAGATGATTTCATTAAGAAACCTGAAAATATGGAATGGCCACCAGTCAATAGCAGAGAATTCTATCGACATTCAAGGAAAATTCCTCAGCAATATCGGAATCGATCTGCCTATGACGCAAGACAGTATTGATTGCTCGGGGTTAACTGCTATTCCCGGTTTGATCGATGCCCACGTTCACTTAGAACTCAATCCAGACGACCATAAGGCGCCAGACACACCCCATCGTAATTTACCAAGCTTGATGGAAGAGCGAGCAAAGAAGATGGTTCTTGCGGGAATCACTACGGCGAGAGACCTTGGCGGAGGAACCTGGCAGGAATTTTCACTAAGGGACTCCATTAATACTGGCCTAAAATCAGGTCCGAGACTGCTGTGTTCAGGTCAGCCCATTACTTGTCCCGGAGGACATTGTCACTTTTGGGGGGGAGAAGCGTCCAACATCAATGAGGCAAAACAAGTTCTAAAACGACAGGTTGAACGAAATGCAGATCTGATCAAAATAATGGCAACAGGCGGAAGATTGACCAAGGGCAGTTCTCCAACCAACCCCCAGTTTTCGTTAGAACTTATCAGTGAAATTGTTCATATAGCTCACGCCGCACTTTTGCCTGTCGCCGCGCATTGCCACGGGACGGAAGGCATCTATCGCGCAGCTTCAGCCGGCGTCGACACCATAGAACACTGCTCCTGGGTTGGCGAGGCCGGCTGGGCATCGGACTTTCAGTTAGACGTCGCCAAACTGATAAAAGAAAAAAACTGTCGCGTATCTCCAACAGTAAATAAAGGCTGGTCTCGTATGCTGGAAGAGAGTCGCAAAACAACTTTAACGAATCTTCGAACGGCATTTCAGGAAATGCGAAGACTGGAGATACCAATGATAGCGAGCACCGATGCCGGGATACCCGGGGTCTATCATGAAGATTTGCCTGACGCTCTGGCAGTCTTTGCTCAGATAGCTGAATTGAGTCCAGAACAAGCTCTCAGATCCGCTACATCGATTTCCGCAAAAGCACTCGGTATCGCGACATCTACCGGCTCTCTCAAAACCGGGAAATCTGCAGATCTCCTAATAGTAGACGGTGATCCACTCCAGGATCTGTCTGCGGTTAAATCAATCTTTAAGGTCTATGCCTCTGGTCGAGATGTGATGAGTCTCAATTGAACGAAGACCACTTTGGATTTCGCTTACCTAGGAAAGCTTGTACACCTTCCTGATAATCTTGCTCTTTCATCATTTCTTTCAACAATTTCTCAGAATCCTCCACAGAGCTCGCCGCGTTGCGATGAAGATCCTTATAAACTTGCCACCTCGTTTGTTTAATCGAATTGGGCGAAACCGAGCGCACCATTGCGTGAAGATAACCTCGCGCTTCCTGAACTATATTCACTAAATCAAACAGTTGATTGACTAGACCCATCGCTAACGCTTCTTCTGAATAGAAAGCACGACTAGTGAGCAGCAAATCATTTGCTCTGCCCAATCCCACTAGTCTAGGGAGAACCCAAGACAACCCATATTCGGCGGGCAAATTCAATTTCCCGTGCGCTGTGGTTAACTTAATGCCCGGTACGGCAAATCGAATGTCTACAAAACAAGCCAATGCCAATCCAACCCCGGCAACTGGTCCATTAATCGCGGCAACGATGGGCTTGGACAGACCATAGTGGTAGGCGAACAAAGCGTCAAAATCGCCGCTAACACCATAACCGGGCCACTCAATTTCCTCATTCGTCCCGGAGTCATACCCCCCTTTTTCTATATGACCTGACAAAGCCTCCGAATCACCTCCAACGCAAAACCCCTTTCCTCGACCCGTCACAACAATAGCTCTAACACCCTGATCTTGTTCAGCTTTGCTAAGCAAATAACGATATTCAGTATGCATCCGCCCGGTCCAGGCATTCATCCTCTTTGGACGACTCAGCCAAATTGTAGCGATGCCTTCTTCATCGACTTCAAATTCTGTACTTTTCAGCTCCAACATCTCACCTAGCATTCAAATAGGCTTGCTCACTAATCGCGTGGTAGCCTTTAACGTCATTTAAAAACTCCATATAAGACGAGTATATTCGCTGCGATAACTCGTCTTCTTTCGAGGCCTCTTCAACCACCTGTTGAGCTAGAGCCCTAAACTTTTGAACAACGTCGCTTGGCAGAGGACGAAGCTCCACTCCGTGTTCCGTAATAAGGGTTTCTAACGATGCATTATTCCGAGCCGTAAACTCACTCAGCATGTCATCATTTATCGCGCGGCTAGCCACTTCAATCATGACCTGCAAGTCACTAGGCAAAGACTCATACGCCTCACGGTTCACGATCAACTCAAGAGTCGGGCCTGGTTCGTGCCAACCGGGATAATAGTAATATTTAGCAACCGTATGCAGAGCAAAAGCGAGGTCATTATATGGTCCAACCCACTCGGTAGCGTCAATTACTCCCGTCTGCAACGCAGTATAAACTTCACTACCCGGAAGCGAGACAGGGATGCCTCCAGCACGCTGCAATACTTCGCCTCCGAACCCAGGAATCCTCATCTTGAGTCCTTTAATGTCTTCTAAAGAGCGGATTTCCTTATTGAACCAACCCGCCATTTGCACTCCGCTGTTGCCCGCGGCAAAAGGCACCAAATTAAAACGTGCGTAAAGCTCCCTCCATAGCTCGATGCCTCCGCCATAATGCAACCAGCTATTCATTTCTTGAGCGTTCATCCCGAAAGGGACGGTTGCAAACATCGGAGCAACCGCCGCTTTGCCAACCCAATAGTAGGCAGCACCATGTCCCATCTCTGCGGCGCCCTGTGATACCGAGTCAAAGACCTCGAAAGCCCCCACCAACTCACCTGAACCGTATACCTTGATATCTAGACGACCATTGCTCATTTGCCTTAGTTTTTCGGCCAACCTTTCAGGGGCAGCGCCTAGACCCGGCAGGTTCTTCGGCCAGGTCGTGATCAATTTCCACTTGAAAACATGGGAATCGGTAACCCCCCCTGCGCCCTGTGTATTTTCTTGGGAACCTCCACAACCTATAGTTAGAAATAGCCCGAAAAAGAAAAATCCCTGTAGTAGCTTACCCATAGTTACCTCCTAACAATCAGCTTAGTCTAGAGTTTCTAGATTTGCATATGAAACCATTAACCATTTTGAGCCGGCTCCCGAAAAATTGACTTCAACCTTGGCCCTGTCGCCCGAGCCTTCAAACTGCAGGACAACACCCTCCCCATACTTTTGATGCGAGACTCGCTGACCCATTCCTAGACCGAGTCCATTCGACTCGGAATTAGTTTGTCCAAAACCGCCAGCTACATCGCGTTCAATTTCACCGCCGAGCCTCACTTCAGATAACAGGTCTTTCGGTATTTCGAGCAAAAATCGACTTGGCCTGTTGAAGCTATCCTGTCCATGTAGTCTTCTGGTCTCAGCGTAAGTTAGATAGAGCTCCTGCATGGCCCTGGTAATACCGACGTACGCCAAGCGCCGCTCCTCTTCCATACGGCCTGGCTCATCTGAGGCCATTTGATGAGGAAACAAGCCCTCTTCCAACCCTCCCAGGAAGACCAACGGAAATTCCAGCCCTTTCGCTGAATGGAGAGTCATCATCTGCAAACACGGTCCATCTATATTTTGGCGCTCACCTGAATCCAGTGACACTTGGTCCAAAAACTCTTGGAGTAATCCAACACCCGCGTTATCACTGTCTTCGAGAGGGAATACAAGCTCACCATCAAACTGATGGCAAGCAGAGATCAACTCCTCTAGATTTTCTTTCCGAGCCAAGCCTCGTTCGCCTTTCTCCTGACTGTGATAATCTATCAAGCCGCTCGCCACGACACAGTGCTGCGCGAGTTCATACAATGGCAGTTCCTCAGTATCTTTTGACATCGAAAGGATCAGGTCTAGGAATCCCTTTACCGAATTTGCAGCTCTCGAGGTCAAAATCCCCCCTTCCAAACTTTCTAAAGACGCGTCCCAAAGCGAAACTCCGTTTCCCCTGGCAACATCCCGAACTACCTGTAAGGTCTTATCTCCTATTCCCCTAGGTGGCGTATTAACCGCTCTTTCAAAAGCAGTATCAGAGTCTTTATCGAGCATCAACCTCATATAAGCCAGGGCGTTCTTAACTTCCGCTCGTTCAAAAAACCGCTGTCCGCCGTAAATACGATATGGAATATTAGCTCTTAATAAGGCTTCTTCAATCTGCAATTACTCTGGACTGAGCGTTAGAGCGATACAAGACAGCAATTTCATCTGGACCACCACCCCCGTCAATCCATTGCTGGCTTCTTTCTACTATAAAACGAGCCTCATCGATGTCGTTATAACCAGAGTACACTTTAATAAGATCACCCAGATCACCATCGCTCCATAACTCTTTTCCTAAGCGACCACTATTGTTGTTGATCAACGCGTTTGCTGCACTCAGGATATTTTGAGTAGAACGATAATTTTGTTCTAGCCGAATGGTTCGAACTGCCTCGAAATCCTTACTGAATTGATGAATGTTCTCTATACGAGCTCCCCTCCATCCATAAATAGATTGATCATCATCTCCTACGACCATCACATTAGAGGCTTGCTGGCTCAAAAGTTTTAGCCAAGCATATTGAATGGTGTTGGTGTCTTGAAACTCATCAACCAGGACGCTCTTAAATCTTGATCGGTAGTGCTCAAGCATATGAGGATGTTTTAACCACAGCTCATAACTTCTGAGCAATAATTCAGCAAAGTCGGCTAGACCACCTCTAAAACAAGCTTCTTCATATTCTTGGTAAATACGTTTATGCGTAGTTTTGAACAGATCATCACCCGCCTCAACATCTTTGCACCGTCGACCCTCATCTTTTTGTTCATTAATGAACCACGCCGCTTGTCGAGCAGGCCATTTCTTCTCATCAAGATCTAAGTTTTTTAAAATTCTCTTGATCAGTCTGACTTGGTCATCTGCGTCTATTATCTGAAAGTTTTGCGGGAGTCCTGCCTCTTCCCAGTGCATGCGCAGCAGTCTATGTGCCAATCCATGGAAGGTGCCAACCCACATACTTCTCGTTGAGACACTCAAAAGCTCCTCAATTCGCGATCGCATCTCAGTCGCCGCTTTATTAGTAAATGTAACAGCCAGGACAGCCTGAGGAGAGATCCTTTCCACCTCGACTAACCATGCAATACGGTGAACCAGCACGCGAGTTTTACCACTACCAGCCCCAGCCAAAATCAGGGTGTTGCTCATTTGCGATGAGACCGCCTCGCGTTGCCGGTCATTCAGCCCTTCAAGAATGTGTGTAACGTCCACCTTAGAATATCCGGTATTTTTCTCTGCTTATTCTAAAGCCAGATCAGCAGGCGAGCGAATTTTTACAACGAAAACCAATGAACGACTATAATGCCAACCCTCACCTTTAAATTACGAAGGTCAAAAATTTGAGATCTAAATCAATATTGAAAATTCTATTGTTTGGAGCCCTTACTCAACTTACGTGCTCGTTAGCATGGGGTATCGAAACCCTAAGCTATCGATTATTGACCAAGGTAGACAACGTAGAAATAAGGTCGTATTCAGAGCACCTGCTCGCCACCGTCAACGTGGATAGCGGCTTTAGTCGCGCCGGATACTCAGCATTTGGAGATCTTTTCGACTATATCGGCGGTAATAATCAGGAAAAACAAAAAATAGCCATGACAGCACCAGTAATCCAAAGTCCAACTAAAAAAGGCTGGGCGGTCTCCTTTGTGATGCCTGAACTGCTTTTAGCTCAAGGCATGCCTGAACCCCAGTCAAATCAGGTATTCCAGGAAAAAGTAGAATCCAGACTAATGGCGGCTATCCAATATTCAGGATCCTGGAGAGAGTCCAAGTTTATCAAACACAAAGAAATCCTCGTTAAGACGATCAAAAAAACCGAATATCAAATCTGCGGACCAGTTCTATGGGCGCGCTACAACCCTCCCTTTTCGCTTCCCTTCATGCGTCGAAATGAAGTTATCGCTCAGGTTTGCAAAGGCGCTATCAGTCCTAATTCGGAAAAATCCAGTGGATA
>JBJKYX010000040.1:0-26074 GCA_045560825.1 Candidatus Azotimanducaceae bacterium | reverse complement strand
CTATGACAGCCAGTTCCATCCAAAAAGTTGAGAACGAGCTTTCTTTCCTTATCTTCAAGACGAACAAACTCTTGTCGAAGCCATTGCAGGCACTTGGCCTGATAAGGAAAAGGCTCCTGAACCCATTCTTTACCATCAATCTCTGTCTTAACCGTCTGGGCACCACTCTCTAATGCCTCAGCATTTGCTAGCAAAGCAGGAACATAAACCTTTCCGACCTCTCGAAAAATGTTTTTCAGAGAATCCCCAAGTTGCGCAAAAGAATTCCACTGATCCTCGAGACTACTATGGCCCGATAGATCATCAACAGTGCCCACCCACGCAACCACGCGGCTCGCTATTTCGTCCGCAATTTTCATCGGGGTTGGGTCAAAAACCGCTAGCTGGGTCAGCTGACCGTATAACCCAAAATCACTAGCTGCTGGTCTATGTCCGAACATGTAAGGTGATGCGTTCATATGACTCGCCATCAGCTTCAAAATCCGTTGATAACTTTCTTCTATGACGGGCGCAGTAGTATCGTTACTACCCACAACATATAACCGATTAATCTGACGGCCTCTCACAAATTCAGACATTGACTCCAAGTCTTCTTCGGTCGCGGTTAAATTGGTCCATCGGGGCAAAATTTCCCCTGCTTTCTTTATGTCCGCCTCGTAATACCAACGATAGTGGAACATCGCTTTGGTTAACCATTCATCCGCAAAATCCTCGAGCAGGTAGTCAAGAAATCGCGTAATCGGTTCATTTGGAATCACCGAGCGCCCTGCGTATTCATCTTCCAGCCGTCTGATTATCGGGGTTGAGTCCACTACGGCTTCATACTCGCCTTTTTCATCTCGAAAATAAAAGGTTGGTGCCAGCTGGACTTTGGCTTGTGGTAACTCGCTTTTGCCATCTAACAAGCCAGTTCCCAAAATTAATTGATAAGGGATTTGCCTGTACCGCAAGACCGCCAACATTTTTCGGGTATAAGGAGAACCAGGCGCTCCTCTTAACGCTAGTAACTCAGACATAGAAACTTCTCAAAGAAAACGTTTCCTCAGCATAGCTATGACCGCAGCTTTTTGCTACAAACACTATTTTTATGGCGACAATAATGGATTGGTTAAACGAGATACCGAGGCATCGATTAGGACATTGGCCAACACCACTAGAACCACTTCAAAGGCTATCCCAAGAATTAGGAGGCCCCACGATTTGGGTAAAACGAGACGACTGTTCAGGGTTATTGACAGGAGGAAACAAGACTCGGAAATTAGAATATCTCATAGCAGATGCTCTATCCGAAGGGGCCGATACAGTTGTTACTTTTGGAGCCGTGCAATCAAACCACGCGAGACAGACGGCCGCGGCATGCGCCAAAACAGGACTTGAGTGTCATCTTATACTTACAAGGCGGGTGCCCTGGAGGAGCAACAACTACGAAACTAACGGCAACATTCTTTTAAACCACCTCTGCGATGCGTATATCCATATCATGGAAAGTAAAGATGCCGAGTCCAAAACTAAAGAGCTAATTGATACGCTACAGTCTGATGCTAAAAAAGTGTATTTAATTCCCCCCGGAGGATCCAATGCTACTGGCGCTTTGGGCTACACAGCTTGTGTGGATGAACTGACAAAGCAAATCAAAGAAAAACAAATTAACAATCCAATAATACTTCACGCTTCTGCGAGCGCGGGCACACAGAGTGGCCTAGTTTTTGGAGTTCAGGCAATTGAAGCAGAAATCCCAATCACGGGGATAAACGTTTATCACAAAAATCCTCAAAATCTCCGAGAGAAGATTCAGGAAATATTATCGGACCTTCAACACACCTATGAGGGATCAGGGATAACCTCGATACCAGAAACTAAAATCAAGATCGACAGCAGCTACATTGGCGACGGATACGGTTTACCTTCGAAAAAAACTCTTGAAGCAATACGGTTAGCAGCATCTCTCGAAGGCATCGCTTTTGATCCTGTCTATTCGGGCAAAGCGCTGCAGGCTATCATCGATAAAACAATCCTTGGCGACTTAGACGACTACTCGGACGTGATTTTAATTCACACTGGCGGCGCTTTTGTCCTGCCTGTCTACCAAGAAGCTATTACGGGCTAGCCAACATACATCCCGCCGTTGGGAAAGAGCGTTTGACCAGAAAAATAGCTTGATTCTTCACTGGCTAAAAACAAAGCCGTATTTGCTATTTCCTCAGGCACTCCAAAACGGGCCATCGGCGTCATCGACATTACCATGTCGACCCCCTCCTCAGATTGACGAATACTTGCAGTCATCGGAGTTTCGATAAACCCTGGACCGATTGCGTTAACACGTATCCCTCTTCCGCACACTTCAGCGGACAAAGACTGTGTCAACATGATGACACCGGATTTGGAAACGCAATAATCTGTGGCTCCGGGCAACGGCCTGCGACCAGCAATGGAAGCTATGTTGATGATGGATCCTTTGATATCTAATTCAATCATGGCCTTAACCGCCAACTGGTTCGTAATCATTACCCCTGTGAGGTTAACTTCGAGGACGCGACGCCAGTCCTCTATCGATTTATTGAACAAGAAATTACTCTCAGGATCTTCACTTCTCTCGTTAATTTGGCCAGACACGTAGCTGGCTGATGATACTCCCGCTGCCGCCAATACCACATCCACCTTAGCAAAGCGTTCAATCGTTTCCTGAAAGACTCGAGCCTGGCTTGCTTCCTGAGTCACATCGATTTCTAAGAACAATACGTCTCCACCAAGGTTTAAAAGCTCTTCTTCGGCGCTCTTTCCTTTTTGAGAGTCGATGTCAGCGATCACCACAGAAGCACCTTCTTCAATAAATCTGCGAGCGGTGGAGCGCCCCAAGCCACTAACTCCTCCCGTAATCAAGGCTACCTTGTCATCTAATTTTCCCATCTCATTCCCCTAGTTCTCTCAAAATAAACCGCTCACGATACCATCCCATTGATTGATCAAATCTAATCTCTCTAAATCCAACAAAAATGAGGGACAGAAAAGAGACTCAGACGAGGTGATCAAAGACCTCAGCTTCTCTTTTCCCACCCAGCATATAGATTTTACTTCGGCAGGATCCGGATCAATCTCCTCCTTATCCACTATAAGCCCGAAGTACGCTTGTTTAAATTCACGATCAATAAAATCTTTATCCGTAATATCTGAAACAAAACCTTTTCCGAATTCATAGAGACAGATTTCCGTCAAGGCCAGTTCTTCGTAGAGTCCACGATATGCTCCCTGCCGATGAGACTCTTCAGGTTTGAGATGTTCGCCAACGCTATCCGTCCAAAGTCCTGCATAAAGGTCTTTCTGATCCGATCGCTGTTGCAGCAACAGCATTCCATTAGGGTCAAACAGATAGATCTGAGAAGACCTATGCCACAAGCCTTTACGATGCACAGTGTCACGAGTTTCTATGCCAATCGCATCACCAAACTCATTAAACGTTTGAAATTCTTCCGTCAATCTATGGCCGTTTTTAAACCACTATATTTTGGTTGATCAATCGTGACTTGATTAACGACCATAAATCGAAGATAGTCCTCAAGGCGTGTTACATCGAGCTTAATTGACTGACTCCTAAGCTCTTTAACAAGCTTCCAGCGCAGCTCATCGAGCGTTCCATCCCCTTTGACTAACCTGTGAAGTCGTTCAGCCTCCCCCTCTTTGAGTCTCGACCCTATCACTTGCTCTCGTATAGCGATGTCTAGCGAGTTGCTCGCAACGCGAGCTAAAAAGTTCGTTCTTCCTTGAGTCTCTCCCATGACCTCTCCACGAAGAAAATCTCTAACGCTGATCAATAGTTCTTCCATCCTAGGCATCTCATTCGAACTGCGCTCAGTGTCGGGTGTAATGAGTTCTACATCGCCTGGTATCAACAAATTGACACAATCCACCTGACATTCTGAACTTCTTCTACCGATCGCCGGTCGCTCAACTGTTCTATCTGGACCAGAACGATAATGCTCTGCCATACCCAAACAACCGATAGCCCACCAAAAAGAGCCAAACACTTCCCACCATCGAACTCTATCTCTATCTACCTCTTTACCAGACACACTTTCATAACCAGCAAACAAATCTTCGTATTCACCAAAACCGCCTACAGGTAAATCGGAGCACCCAAACCTCCACGAATTAGTACAAATCCAGCCAAGGTCTCGCATCGGATCACCGATGTGTGCCACTTCCCAATCAAGTACCGCAACGATACCTTGTTGGTCAAACATAATATTTCCATTGCGAAAATCATTGTGTACTAGGCTAGCTGAATACTCACCTGGCAAATTGTCCATCAACCACCGACCCGTGTAATCAATCATCGGCTGCGCAGTTTCAAAGTCTCGGTAACGCGCCCAAGTTTGCTCTACGTATTCAGCAGGCGTAATTGCATCGAGATACGCTGTCAATCCGGATTCTTCTAGGTCAATCGCGTGTATTTTAGCTAGGACTTCTCCACTTCGACGAGCAAACGTAGGGCGAATTTCATCTAAATCAGAATCGCGAACGACCTTGGCTCCAAGAGTGATGCCATCTAACCATTCCATGATGAACCCATCCCCAAGATCGTCCTCACGATCTAGCACGTAGTGAATTTCCGGTTCCGGAACCCCTGCCAGCAATGCACTGCGCATTAACTGCGCCTCAGCCGCAAGACCTGGATGTCCAGGTGTTGGATCTACAAATTCACCGCCTGCCGATCGTCTCATCGCGAGCATCTTTTCAGTGCCATTAATAACAACATTGAGCCGGTAAGTCTCCTGACTAGCTCCACCCGATAGTCTTTCTGCTGCTATGAGCCTATCGAACCCAGAAAAAGCCCTAGACAAGATGGATTCTAATTTTTCATCAAAACCGGTCATATTTCGGATTACTCTTCTCTAACTCCCTTTGGCGCACGCTGGTTCATAAACCCAAACATGTATCCTGCTACTCTTCTCTTTTGGATTTCTTCGGAGCCCTCAGTAATACGATACCTGCGATGATGCCTGTAGATGTGCTCGAATGGTTTGTGACGCGAGTAGCCTAACCCACCATGTACCTGCATCGCCTGATCAGCAGAATCACAACACAAACGATTTGCCCAGTAATTACACATAGACACCTTATCCGATACCGAAAATGCGCCATATTCGTCCATCTGCCAGGCGGTCTTGTGAATGAGTGCTCGTAACATCTCACATTGAGTCTGCAACTCAACAAGGGGGAACTGAATTCCTTGATTAGTGGACAGCGGTTTACCAAAAGGCGCTCTTGATTTCGCGTATTCGACCGACTCATTGATACAAAATTGGGCCGCACCCAGGCTCGAGGCAGCCTGTCGGATTCGATTCTCATTAAAGAAATGCTGAACTACCTGTAACCCACGCCCCTCTCCACCAAAAATCGCATCATTCGGAACTCGAACATCCTGCATGGAAATGCGTCCATGATCCGTTGGCATGTTGAAGGTCCACAACATCTCTTCGACCTTAAAACCCTCAGAGTCAGTGGGAGTCAGGAAAGCCGTAATCCCTTCACCATCTCCCTGTTTACCGCTAGTACGCGCGAATATCAGATCGTACTTAGCTTTGTGTATACCAGTATTCCAGGTTTTCGCTCCGTTAATCACCCATTCATCGCCATCACGCTCTGCATGAGTCTCCATATGAGTCGCATCGGATCCATGTTCAGGCTCCGTGATACCAAAAGCAAAACCTCTTCGGCCTTCCGCCAGATCATCTACCCACTCAGCTTTCTGAGAATCCGTTCCATAATTGATCATCAACAAAAGACCAACATTATTCCCTACTATGGAATGCTCGTTCTGAAGATCGTTGTGTAACCCTAGGCCCTTTACTGCAAGATGTTCACGAATAATTGCCATCCCTAAATTGGTTCCTTCCTTACCGCCGTACTCTTTTGGGAAGGGATAGCGATAATGGCCCGCAGCATCGGCCAGGCGTTTTGCTTTCTGCAAAAGCTGCTCCCATTCCTCATTAGGCAATCCACCCCTTTCCCAGTCGGTGCGCGCGTCTTCTCTTCGATGATCAAAAAAGCGAATATTGTCATCTGAATTCTCGAGTGGTTTGATCTCTTTCTCAATGAATTGGTCTAGTTCTTCAAGATAGGCCTGCATTTCCTGTGGAATATCAAAATTCATCCGTTCTCCCCTAATCGGTGCTTAATTTTCTTTGTACTTCATCAGACAAAGGTAACTCAATTTCTTTATCTAAATTACCCTTTCCGGGAACATAATTCACTTCCAATCGCGTCCCACAAGGATCTTCGAAGAGAACAGAATAGTATCCCGGCGCCCACTCGTCCTTCTGAGGGCCATGAACGATGTTACCGCCTAGGCTGCCTACCAGCTGGGTCACCTCTTCGATTGATTCTTCATTCCTCGCTCTAAAACACAAATGATGAAGTCCCGCATTGTATTGATCGTAGGGTACCTCTTTGCGTCCCTGCCGTACTCCCAATCCTGTTCTTGATCCAACCGCATAGAACATTTTTTCCGTATCCACTAAGCACTCCATCGCAAAGGCCTGAGTTAGCCCTCGATAAAACTCTCTTACTTTATCAAGCTCCTGCACGGTAACGATTACATGCGCAACTCCGTTTATTTCAATTGCCATGAGATCTCCTGATTTATTCGTGATCCGTTCAAGACGGATGCAATAAGCTCTTTTCGTTACGCTTGCTTCTATACAAAACACAGATCAAAAGCAGCAACCATAGAGACACTAACTGACCAATAATCTCGTTATAGGAGCTAATCAGACTCAAAAACTGACTATCAAGGTTGACTGTGGTTAGTTGTCTTGTGATAGCGATTCCAACGACAAAGGCTGCATGAAGGCCGATACAGCAAAATAAGTTAAAACGTTCCCTAATTAGGCAAAAAAAACATCCAAGGATCATTAAACTCAATCGAGCATCCCAATCCTGTTGGAGATACATCATGTTACCTATTGATTGTTCGAGATAAACAAACCCGGCGAACCAATTAATTGGCAGCTCTAATTCACCCGTCGGCTTAAGAAAATGTACGCTGCTGTATAACGCACTAGATACTAAAGCCGCCATTACTCCTCCAACGCGCTTCTTTAGAGAACCATAAAGAAACCCCCTGAACAATATCTCCTCAAACAGTCCTATTAGGCACGCTAGAAATATTCCTACCAAAAGAATCCCTAATATCGTTAGGAACGAAATTTCTAACTCTAGAGCAATCAGCCGAATTTCAAGTATCAGAATCATGAAAACCGGTATCGCCAGAATAACAAGACCAACAAAAAAGGATTGTGAAAATTGCCGGATGGAAAAATCAGGAAAGATGAGTCCGGAAGTTTCTTTGGACACCATTCTCCACAGAGGTATCAGAAGAATTAACAGGACCAATAATACAGATCTCGTCAGGATTCTATCGAAGGGGTAAGCCAAAAAGCTTTGCAAAGCTACCGCCAGACTAGAACCAAGCAGCACAGCAGTCAGCAAATACAAGCTAGCTACCGATAGACCTCTCATCATTCAAAATGACTAATGAGAAAACTTATCTCGAGCCATAACCATTGCGACCAGAGGTACACAAAATATAGCCGCAGAGATTAGACCTGGCACCAAACCACCGCCTCGTGAGTCAAGTTGATTCCAAAAAAACATCGCAATGACTACCTGAAGCAAGTACACGCTTGCCCAAGGCCACATCCAAGACTTCATCTTCCAGAAGCCGTAAGCTCCAAGGCCGTAAATTATCCAATGCAGAGGTTCGGTCAGTTTTGCATACCAACCGTGAAGAGTGATCCCAAACCACACCTCTTCGTCGAGTTCTACAGGCTTGTAAAAAATATCAAAGGGCATATAGATAACGGTCATATAAATACAGAAATAGAAGATCAAGTTCATCCACCAGGGACGTTGAGACCAGTCTTTTTTGATCTGCAAAATTATTGTCAAAATTGATACTCCTAGCTGATTGCCACCAGATCCGGCAAAGGACGGCCTTCGACAAAAGCTTCTATGTTAGCGACGGCTCGAAATCCCATAGCTTCGCGCGTCTCTACTGTTCCACTGCCCATATGAGGCAAGAGCACCACCTGATCAAGCGCTAATAAGCTGTCCGGTACCTCGGGCTCTTTTTCATATACATCTAGGCCAGCGCCTGCGATGACACGGCGTGACAGAGCATCAGCCAGAGCCATCTCATCAACGACATCGCCCCGGGCAGTATTAATCAAATGAGCACTCGACCTCATCAATTTAATGTTGTCTCGATTCACTAGATGCCTTGTTTCATCGTTGGCTGGACAATTGAGACTAACAAAGTCAGATCGCTCCAACACCTCGTCTAGTGAACAAAATTCTGCGTCTAGCTCAACCTCTACTGACTCCGCTGCTCTTGAGCGATTACTATACAAAACACGCATACCAAATCCATGCCGAGCCTGCCGCGCCAGTCGAGTACCAATCCGACCCATGCCCACTATGCCTAGAGTTTTTCCAGTTACCTGGCTAGACAACATGTGCGTGGGGCGCCAACCACTCCATTCTCCTGCGCGGAGATGTCTTTCTCCTTCTCCTGCCCGTCGCGCACTCATCAAAATCAACATCATCGCAATCTCCGCAGTAGCATCAGTCAAAACACCAGGCGTATTAGTGACCTCAATACCCATACCTTTGAGTGCATCCAACGCGATATGGTTATAACCCACACCAAAATTTGCGATTAATTTTGTCTTAATCACTTTGCTGTCGAACAGGTCTTGCCCTAACCGATCCGTGACCGTCGGACACACCACGTCGTAATGATTCAATGCCTCACGCAGTTCTGCTTGGCCCAACGGCTTATCATCAGGGTTAAGCTGGGTATCAAAGTTTTCTAATAGATACTCTTCCACTTTGACCGGCCACTTTCTCGTCACAAACACTTTAAGTTTGGATTTTTCCACGTTTACCACCTAGCCTCGTTAACTTATCTGTTTTTTGTTGGTCTTCTAAAGTTAAATCACTTTAAAGTAAGCCTGTAACAGGTACTAGTGCTCCATGAATCGCACGAGATTTTGAAGATGAGAGAAAACAAATCACGTTCGCTAGATCGACTGGATCAACCCATTCAGAAAAATCTGATCCAGGCATATCCGCGCGATTCCTGGGAGTATCAATCAAAGTAGGCAACACCGCATTTACATTGATTCCTTTATGCCTGACCTCGTCACTGAGGGATTCGGTTAATCTCATCACGGTTGACTTAGCGGCGGCATAGGCACTCATGTTACCCCCTGCTTTCAAAGCGCCCATCGCACCAACATTCACAACACTACCCTTTCCACTGTCTATCATCCTCGGTATCGCAGCAGAAAGAACCCTTCGCAACGTGGTGACGTTAATCGAAAACATAGCATCCCAAAGTTCCTCCGGCGATTCCCAGACAGTCGGCCCCATGTCAAAACCACCCGCTATATTCGCCAAACAATCAAAATGACCTATATCGTCAAAACAAACTGAGACTGCTTTTGCATCAAGCAAATCCACTTGAAAGTATTTACCTATAACGTCTTGTGGCGGCTCAATAACGTCGACAAGAAACACCTCTGCACCCTGCTTCTCAGCAACAGCAGCCACAGACGAACCCAGCACGCCCGCACCACCTGTTACGATCATTTTTTTTCCTTCCAGCATCACTTTCCCCAATAGCAAAATCTAAAATACTACAAAAGTATAATCCAACATTGGTTAAATAGTAGGCAATGTCCTTCCACGCAATCGATTGCGAGACTAACAAAACTCTGTTTACATCTGTAAACACTCTTCTTAAAGGATTAACAATGATACCCAGAATACTGTCGGCGCTGGTTGGCTTACTCATGGCACTCCAAACAATAACCTGGATATCCAATCCTGGAGAGGCGGCTCAAGGTCTGGGAATGTCACTGCTAGAAGGAATAGGTCGCAGCACCCAAATAGGCGACTTCTCTTCGTTTTTCTTCAGTGTTACGGTTTTCTGCTTCTTGGGAGCATACCTAAAACAAGCCCAATGGCTGATAGCTGCGGCAATCGTTCTGGGTTCTGCGGCTCTATTTCGAAGTCTAGCTTGGATGTCTCACGGCGCAGATTTCGCGACAGATTTTATTGTGGCTGAAATAGTCATGACCGTCTTACTGATTGCAAGTGCCTATTTATTTAGTAAATCGCAGGATGAGGTTACCGAAAGCCCATCATAGGAATATGCCAGTCGCCTATTAGACTTTGTCGCGTTACAATTACAGCCAAGATTAACGTGCTTTAGAGTACTTAAGGTAGTTCTTGTGATTATTGGCCTGACGGGCGGCATCGCCTCAGGGAAATCTACAGCAGCCAAATTATTGGGCCAGCTTGGCGCTCATGTCATTGATGCGGACAAGCTTGGTCACAATGCCTATGCGAAAGGATCAGAAGCGTTTGATTCCGTTGTCTCGGTCTTCGGTCGGGATACAGTCGGTGATGACGGTGAAATCGATCGAAAAGTATTAGGGTCCAAAGTTTTTGGCAACCCAGAATCGTTGAAGAAACTGACGAATATCGTCTGGCCTGCGATTAAGAACATGGCTCGACAAGAAATTGATTCAGTCAGAGAACGAAACCCCAATCAGATTATTGTGCTCGAGGCTGCGGTATTATTTGAAGCCGGTTGGCAAGACATCGTCGATGAAGTTTGGAGCACACTGGTGGACCGTGAGGTAGCGATAACGAGGGCCACAAAACGAGACGGCTCAAATCGAGAGCAAGTAGAATCTCGGATTGACGCTCAAATCACCAACGAGGAAAGAACCGAAAAAGCTGACAGATTGATCGAAAATTCCGATTCTGAAGAAGATCTGGCAGACAAAGTCAAAGCATTGTGGAAGGAGATTAGTGAGTAAGCCATGATTCTAGATATGCATGCACATTCAATAAAATCAGATGACGGCCGAGCCAAAGTGGAGAACTATTGCCAATGGATCAAGGCAAAGGACATCGCAATCGATGGTTTCGTTCTTACTGAGCACCGCCAGTACGACAACGAATCAGATTACAGCGATCTTGCCAACGCCAATGGAATCACAATTTTCAAAGGAAGCGAGGTGGAGACGGAGTACGGCCACGTTCTTGTATTTGGAGTTACCCCGGCGCTGCAAGAAGAATTCGATTTTTCCAATATCGATCTCAAACTTGAACACGTCATTGAAGCAAGTAACAAGCATGACGCGGTCGCTGTTCCATGCCATCCAGGCCGACCGCGGGTAGGAATGGCCGCTCATTTGGAGGAATTTGGGGTTCCCAAGGGCGTAGAAATCGTTGAAATATACAATGGCGGTAGTCGTGAAAACGAAGACGAAATAGCTCGCGAGATGGCTGACCAATTGAACTGTTCGGGTATTGGGGGCAGCGATGCTCATATTGTGAGTCAAATCGGGAAATGTGGTACCAAATTTGATGGCCCCATTAGTACGATTGGAGAGCTGGTCGAAGCACTTAAATCCAATGCCTTCGAGGCGTTTAAAATTTAGCGGACATTCAAATGAACGAGAATGAACCAATAGATGTTGATGCTCTGCGCGATCAGTTTCTTGATAAAATTTTTGATGAATATGTATTCACACTCGACGCCGAAAAATTAGTTCAATATGCAAAGAGCTGCGGCGAAACCGCGAGCAAATTTACTAACCCTGATGACCCTGATTTTCAAGCACCTCCGACCATTGCTTCCAGCTTCAATCCAACCAAGGACTATCCAGATAACTTTCCATCCTTTGAAGGGTTAGGTATGGATGCTGGTAAATCAGTTGAACTTGAAAGACCGATGCGAGCAGGCGAAGAAATCACTGCCACTACGACGATGCACGATATCTATACAAAATCCGGTAGGTCCGGAAGGATGGTTTTTTTTGTAAATAGGATGACCATGAAAAATCCGAAAGGAGAAATACTTGGCTCATCGGATACGAGTGTCGTCATAAGAGAAAAACCGAAAGAAAGTTAATGGCGAACTTATGACTATCGAGAAATTATCAGAAATCGAGTTCGGAGAAACTCTGCCTTCCTTTACCCCAGACACTTCGCTAGAGAATGTTACCCAATTCGTGTTAGCAGCCGGCTGGGACAGTCCCAGGTTTACAAACCACGAAGCCGCGCGGGCGCAGGGCCTGCCTGCAGCACTAGTCCCGGGCATTATGAGTCAGGGATTCTTAAGCGCGATGATTCATCGCTGGGCGCCAAACGCTGAAATCAAAAAGATTGACACAGTGTTCCGTGCTCCATGTCTAGTAGATGACACCTACAACATCAACGGTGTCGTAACCGACATCGATACAGACAACGGAACCGTTGAAATCGATCTGACCGTTACTAATTCCGCCCAAGAAACCAGGGTCTTCGGTACTGCCAACGTGATTATTCAAAAATAAAACTATCGATTAGACCGCTCAGTCATTGTTGCCCCGAGTAATTCTATCCATAACAGAATTGTCACTTAACTTTTCTAGAAAATCCTCTTCGTAGGCGTCTTCAGGAGCTTCCCTTACAAATGCATCTAACAACTGAGCGTCTTCTCCCACCAAAATTCGCCACTTATCGGATTTAACACCCTCTAGGATAATATTTGCTGCTTGCGCTGCGCTTGTTGGCGCGTTGTCACGAAACTCAACCGCCTGGTGATGGACTAGTTCCCTAATTTGATCGTCTGTTAAATTACCAACCGGTGCTCCTCTTTTAACCATCAGGTTCCGAGCGGCGTCCACTTCGGTTTGACTCATTCCTAAAGCACCATTTTCGTTTCGCGCTTTTTGAGAGTTGAGTGCGATGGAGGTACCAATATGGCCTGGCATTACTAGCGAGGTTTTAACATGAGGCGCATTTAATCTTAGGTCAGTGATGAGAGCCTCAGTGAAACCCTTCACCGCAAATTTAGCAGCAGAATAAGCGGTATGGGATGTTGCTGTTCCAATCGAAGCCCAAAATCCATTGACCGAGCTGGTGTTTACAATATGACCTTCGTCACTCGCGACTAACAAAGGCATGAAGGTTAGGCAGCCGTAATACACTCCATACCAGCACACTCCAAAAGTTTTTTCCCACTTGGGCCGATCAATATTCACAAACTCTCCAGTAATAGAGACGCCCGCATTATTGAATAGAAGATTGATGTGCTGAACTTTGTGCTCTTTTTCAACCTCTTCTCTAAATCGTATCATGTCCGATTCAACCGAGACGTCACAAGTGTGGCTAGTAAGACGCACACCTGACCCAGGATTGGCCAACCTCGCGGTCTCCTCCATGGTCTCCATCGATACGTCACACATCGCGACGTGTGCGCCCTCGCTAACTAACTGACAAACTATTTCGCGCCCCATACCAGCGCCGCCGCCAGTTACCACCGCCATTTTTCCTTTAAATTCTTTCATTGTTTTTCCTACCGCAATCTTGGGTTAAGTTTATCAGGATCAACATCGATCCCTTTGACAAAATCTCCATATTCCTTTGGCTTAATCATTTTCTGACGAAGAAGCGCGGCCAGAGAAGCCTGGACAATATAGTCTGCATTAATCTCAAAGTGAGCTCTCAGCTCGGACTTGGTTTCGGATAACCCGTAACCGTCTGTGCCCAAGACCTCAAGCGGCCCAGGCAACCACCTCGATATACCCGAGGCCAGAGACTTCATATAATCGCTTGCTGCAACAAAAACCCCTGACTCGTTACAAAACATCTCTTCTAAATAAGAGACTTTTTGAACCTTCGAAGGATTCAAGCGATTGATTCGGTCACAGTCGAGCGCATCTCGCTCAAGCTCTACGAAACTCGTAATACTCCAAAGACACACATTTATTTCTAAAGCAGCCAACATTTCCTTTGCATTGATCGCTTGTTGCATGATGCTACCAGAAGCTAGCAGGTGCACATTAGGTCGTTTTAAATCAGTGAGTTGGCGTTCAAAACAATAACCTCCTCTAAGAATACCTTCGATCGCATCTTCATCTATATCGCCGAGAGTTTGATCTGTTTCTATTAATCCAGGATGAGCGTAGTTCTCGTTATAGAGGGTTATATAATAGAACAGGTCTTCTTGCTGTTCGTACATACGCCTAATCCCCTCTCTCACGATAACGGTTAGCTCGTATCCGAAAGCCGGATCATAAGTCAGTAAGTTGGGTACGGAACTCGCCAAAACTAGAGAATGACCGTCTTCATGTTGTAACCCCTCGCCATTCAGAGTCGTCCGCCCTGCCGTCCCTCCCAGAAGGAAGCCTCGGCACATCATATCGCCACAACTCCAAATCATGTCCCCGACTCGCTGAAAACCAAACATCGAATAGAATATATAAAATGGAATCATCGGCAGGCCATGAACTGCGTAAGCACTACCCGCTGCCATGAAAGATGCCATCGCGCCAGTCTCGCAAATCCCCTCCTGCAGTATCTGCCCATCGGCAGCCTCTCTGTAGGGCATCAGCGTGTCAGCATCAACGGGTTGGTAGTTTTGACCTTCCGGAGCATAGATACCTGCCACTTTAAATAAACCATCCATACCAAATGTTCTAGCTTCATCTGGAACGATCGGGACGACATATTTTCCGATTTCAGGCATCTTGATAAGCAGGCTTAGCAGCCTCACCATGACCATGGTAGTCGAGACAGCCCGCTCCGTCCCCTTCAGCAGATCGACAAACACCTCTAAACCGGGCGTCTGGACGCTCGGGCAATCAACCACTCTATTGGGCAAGGGCCCGCCCAATTCCTCCCGTTTTTGTCTTAAGTAAACCACTTCGTCGGAAGCTTCATCAGGACGAAAAAACTCGGCCTTTTCCGCATTTTCTTTTGAAATAGGGATATTCAGCTCAGCGGCTAAACGAACTCTCTCCTCGCTCGGCATGTTCTTATATTGATGCGCCGTATTCTTACCTTGCGCACCCATCCCGTCGCCCTTAACCGTTTTGATCAGCAAAACGGTAGGCTTCCCCTCTGTTTTAGTTGCCTGATCAAATGCGGCATATATTTTTTTATGGTCCTGCCCGCCTCGCTTGATCTGCTTTACTTCTTCGTCAGTCAAAGAGCTCATCATCATTTCAAGTTCTGGGTTACCCTCTACCCAGTGCTCTCTCTGCACATCTCCCGGCAAAACTGAGTACATTTGGTAATCACCATCTAAGCAATCATCCATTCTTTTTCTAAGTACTCCCTGGGAGTCTCTTGCTAGTAAGCCATCCCAGCCACTACCCCAGATAACCTTAATAACGTTCCAGTCTGCGCCCCGAAAAACTCGTTCTAATTCCTGAATAATCTTTCCATTCCCGCGTACCGGACCGTCTAATCGTTGCAAATTACAGTTAATGACGAAAACCAAATTATCGAGCTTCTCTCGAGCCGCGATGTTGATAGTACCCAACACCTCAGGCTCGTCAGATTCCCCGTCACCAATAAAACACCAAACCTTCGACTTAGATTTTGGTTTTAAACTCCGATTTTCTAAATACTTGATGAATCTCGCCTGATATATCGCTGCAGGAGTTGAAAGCCCCATTGACGCGTTCGGCATTTCCCAGAAACCAGGCATGCTTCTCGGATGAGGGTACGAGCTTAGCCCACCTTGTCCTTGCAGTTCTCTCCGGTAATGCTTGAGATGATGATCGTCGAGCCGTCCTTCTAGGTAAGCTCTAGCATAGATTCCAGGCGCAGCATGGGGCTGTGGTAACAAGAGATCTCTATCGGAGTTTTTTTCTCCACCACGGAAAAAATGATTAAAGCCAACCTCCATCATCGTCGCACAGGATGCGTATGTCGCTATATGCCCACCAACTCCGTCACCCCTGTCTTGTGCTTGCAGAACCATCGCGATAGCGTTCCAGCGATTGATTTGCTCTATTCGTTCTTCAAGGTCCAGGTTTCCGGGGTATCTGGGTTGGGAAGATACATTTATCGTGTTGACATAGGGCGTATTTAAGGTCGCTTCATCAAGCGCGATATTCAGGCTTAAAACATGATCTTGCAGACTCCGCAGAATTTCACGCACTCCGGACTCACCGAACTCCCTATGAATGCTATCTATCGACTCATTCCATTCGACCTTGTCTTCTTCGAGAGCCTTACCTAGATCACTTTGTCCTTCATTCGACATGACTACAAGAAAGACTTAATTCGTTCTGCATGATCTTTCAGCAAATCCATTTCCTCCATTTCTCTCGCATGCAGCGAAAACTCTAGTCCTTCAAATCTAGGTAAGATGTGAAAATGTAAATGAAACACCGTCTGCCCCGCCGCTGACCCATTGAGCTGAGCAATCATGATCCCAGGCGCATCAAAAGCCTGCTTAACTGCGTCTGAGACAATCTGAGTCGTTCGGATAGTATGACCAAGCACGTCTGGGTCTATTTCGTGGATATTTTCTGCTGGAGATTTTGGAATTACCAGGGTGTGCCCAGGAACTTGTGGCATTACATCCATAAAGGCCAGCGAATACTCATCTTCGAACACTTTTGCTGCCGGCGCTTCATTTCGAATGATCTTTGCAAAAATATTTCCTTGATCGTATGACATACTTCACTCCAGTGAGCCGATTACTGCCTTCGTGTGCTCTCCCAACTCTGGCACTTTCTGACCGCTAGCATAGTCATTTCCAGGAGTCATAGGCAATTCAAATGTATTATTTCCAATTAAAGCCGGGTAAGTCCTAAAATCAAGGTGCTCCTTCAAATCTTGTATTTCCATCAGCGGAGCCTGAGCTAAATCAGCTCGAGAGAACCGATTTTCAATTTCTGAATACAAGAGTTTTTTCAACTCTCCTCCAATTTTGTCATCCACATACCTCCGATTTTCTACCCTAATCTCATTCGTTAGACATCGAGGATCTTCGAGCAGGTCCCTTTCGATTATAACTTGGTCGATCAGACGACCCCATTCACGTTCATTTTGTATCGACAATATAAAAGGCTGTCCATCGGCTGACAAAAAGACACCATAAGGACAAATACCCGGATGAGCCAATCCAATTCTCTCAGGGGCCTTATGTCCATAACGATCGAGTAAATAAGGCACGGCCAACCACTCGGCAACCGCGTCGAACAGCGAGATGTCGATCTGCTTTCCGGCACCTGTCAAACGTTGATTTAATAGGGCCTCGAGTAGTGCCTGATAACCATACATCCCGGTTGCTAAATCCACCATCGAAACACCTACACGGCCAGGTTCTGCAGGACTGCCTGTAATACTCGAAAGGCCAGACTCTGCCTGCATCAACAGATCGTAGGCCTTACGACCCTTTCCTGGACCTTCAGGGTGAAAACCAGATATTGATAGTGAGATGAACTCCGGACGATTTCGATGATATTCGTCAAGCTCAAAACCAAGTTTTTGAAAGGCACCCGGCTTGAGGTTTTGAACCAAGATATCACTTCGATCGATTAGCTTTTGCAGTACCTCAAAGCCGTGATCTTCGGCGAGATCTAAAACAACTGATTTTTTGCCTGCATTTAACCAGGCAAAATAAGAACTTTCACCGAACACCACTGAATCATAATAACGAGCGAAATCCCCTTCAGGACGCTCTATCTTGATCACTTCAGCGCCCGCTTGAGCAAAACGCCGTGTGGTGAGAGGAGCAGCTACTGCCTGTTCGAGTGAAACAATTTTGATTGGTGCAAAAGCTTTGAGATCACTATCTTTAGCCAAAACACTTTTCTCCAAATTGATATCTACGGATAAAAAAAAAAGGCCCATAGGGCCTTTTTTTTTAGGATTTCGCCTCAGGCGTTGTAGCCGATGATTGACTTGACCTCGAGGAACTCCTCTAAGCCAAATTCACCCCATTCACGTCCATTACCTGATTGCTTATATCCACCAAAAGGTGAAGTTTGGCTAGGAGCTGCGCCATTCAAATGCACGTTACCACTTCGTATTAAACGAGCAACTTTCTTCGCTCTCTCTGGGTCACCAGATGACACGTAACCGCTCAATCCATAAAGCGTATCATTAGCAATACGAACCGCGTCGGCATCATCTTCATATCCTATGAGTGATAGAACCGGTCCGAATATTTCTTCCTGTGCAATAGTCATGTCGTTTGTCACATGCGAGAAAACCGTAGGCTTGATGTAGTAACCTGCATTCAATCCATCCGGCCGACCAGTACCTCCGGTCTCAAGCTTGGCTCCCTCATCAATCCCTTTCTGAATCAGGTTTTGAATCTTGTCGAATTGGACTTCAGAAACTACCGGTCCAATCGTAGTGCCTTCTGCATCTGGCGCTCCGACTTTGACTTGCTCTGCCGCCGACTTTGCGATCGCCGCAGCTTCATCCATCCTTGAGCTTGGAACCAGCATACGAGTCGGCGCATTACATGATTGCCCCGAATTTGTACACATACCAAAGACATCGCGGGAAATCGAACCTTCAAAGTCAGCATCATCAAGAATGATGTTAGCGGACTTGCCACCTAGCTCTTGTGCTACTCGCTTAATTGTTGGCGCGGCGTTCCTTGCCACTTCAATTCCTGCACGCGTAGAACCGGTAAATGACATCATGTCTACGTCAGGATGCGAAGAAAGCGCTGCTCCAACCGTAGGACCATCTCCATTGACCAAATTAAATACACCAGCAGGTACTCCCGCCGCGTCCATTACTTCAGCAAACAAAATCGCGTTGAATGGAGCTACTTCCGAAGGTTTGAGCACCATGGTGCAGCCAGCCGCAATCGCAGGAGCAACTTTCGTGGCGATCTGGTTAATCGGCCAATTCCAGGGTGTGATGAAACCACAAACCCCAGCGGGCTCCTTAACGATTCTCGAACTACCCAAATCCTGTTCAAATTCATAGTTCTTCAAAATTTCGAGTACGGTCATCAAATGACCAAGACCCGCAGGCGCCTGAGCCTTATTTGCCAAAGGCAGTGGAGGCCCCCATTTCTTCACTGATGGCCGACGCTATATCACCCATTCTCTCTTGAAACTTCGCGATGATTTTCTCTAGCAGTGCAACTCTTTCTTCACGCGTGGTTGCCGCAAAAGAATCAAAGGCCGCCTTGGCCGCCGCAACCGCGTTGTCAACGTCTGCCTGTCCACCCATCGCTATCTGGCCAATAGACTGTTCTGTAGCCGGGTTAATTACATCCAAGGTTTCCGAGGTAGTAGGATCCACCCACTGACCGTTGATATAAAACTTTAAGTTATTACTCACAATGATTTTCCTATTTCTAAATTAATATTGCCCTTCTGGTTCCCTTCAGTTCAGAAGTCTTCCCAATAGTATTAGGCTACAAGCATCAGCCTCTTTTTTCCAGATTTAATGGCGCGTCTACATAAGCGGACAAATTTCAAAGTCTGCCTTCTTTCATAATTTTCTTTACAATGCGCAGTGTATTAAATCGCCAAAAAAGGGAAATCATGAAAGGGACCGTACATTACAAAGTTCAAGACAATATCGCACTGATGACTATCGATAATCCTCCAGTTAATCCGCTATCATCGGGAGTTCGACGAGGTCTAACAGATGGAATCAACCAAGCGCTAGCTGATGATAATGTTGAAGCCGTCGTTTTAACTGGCGAGGGCAGAGCTTTTATTGCAGGTGCAGATATCTCTGAGTTTGGAGGAAAATCCGAAGGGCCCAGCCTTTTAGATTGCCTCAATGCTATGGACAACAGCAGCAAGCCCATTGTTGCAGCAATAAATGGAACGGCCTTTGGAGGTGGTCTAGAGGTGGCCCTTTGCTGCCATTATCGGGTAATCGCGAGTACAGCACCTGTCGGTTTGCCTGAGGTTAAATTGGGTCTCTTACCCGGGGCAGGCGGTACTCAAAGGCTCCCACGACTAATCGGAGCAGAAAAAGCTCTTGATTTTATTTTGTCGGGAGACCCGATACCTGGACCTCAAGCCACTGAGCTTGGCATTGCCGATGAAGTAGCTAATGGTAATGTAGTTGAAGCAGCCATTGAGTTTGCACAAAAGATCATCAAAGCGGGCGGCCAAGTTCGAAGAATCCGCGATGAAGTTTCTATCATAGAAAAAGATCGAGACAATCAAGAAATTTTTGACAACGCCAGAAAAAGTTCCGCTCGGAAAATGCGCAATCGATTTGCGCCAGAAATGATCATTCAATGCGTTGAAGCCGCAGTGCACTCCGGTGATTTTGATACCGGTTTTAAAGTCGAACAAGAATGCTTCGCTAAGTGTCTTAAACACCCTCAACGAGAAGCCCTTATCCATATGTTTTTCTCTGAAAGGGAAGTTGCGAAAATCCCAGACGTACCAAAGGACACCGAAACACAAGCCATCGAGCAAGCGGCTGTGATCGGATGTGGAACTATGGGTGGCGGAATTTCCATGAGTTTTCTCAATGTCGGCATTCCGGTCACCGTTTTGGAGGTGGATCAGGAAGCCCTTGATAAAGGAATCTCAGTCATCAAACGAAATTATGATATTCAGGTGCAACGTGGCCGCATGAGTGAGGCAGAAGTAAACGAGCGAATGTCACTGCTATCAGGAACAACCGACTATCAAGGCCTTTCAAGCGCAGACGTCATTATTGAAGCGGTCTACGAAAACATTGACGTGAAAGTCGAAACTTTTAAAAAAATCGAAGCAGTTGCAAAGCCAGGAGCAATACTGGCGAGCAATACCTCAGGACTAGATGTCGACAAAATGGCGGAAGCAACTGCGCGCCCGGATGCCGTCATCGGCCTTCATTTCTTCAGCCCAGCTAATGTAATGAAACTCCTTGAAGTTGTCCGAGGAGAGAATACCAGCAAAGAGACAATCGCTACCTCCATGAAGCTGGGACGCACACTAAATAAAATAGCGGTACTTTCAGGAAACGCCCCAGGTTTCATAGGCAACCGGATGTTGTCTGGCTACACACAGCAAGCCAGTGAAATCATTCTGCAGGGTGCTACACCTTACCAAGTGGATAACGTTCTTCTCCAATTTGGGATGCCCATGGGCCCATTCCAAATGAATGATTTAGTCGGACTAGATCTTGGATGGCGGGCGCGAAAGCTCTCAGGGATGAAACCCGAGGATGTTCCGATCACGGCCCGAATAGCAGACCGCCTCTGTGAGCTCGAACGTTTTGGCCAGAAAACTAATCGCGGTTTCTATATCTATCCTGAGGGCAGTCGAGCCGGACAAGCTGATCCAGAGGTGGTTGCTCTAGTCGAAGAGGTTTCTTCAGAGTTATCAATCGCGCGACGGACAATCGATGATGATGAGGTTTTAAAACGTTGCCTCTACCCTCTAATTAACGAAGGAGCCCGCCTTCTTGAACAAGGTATCGCGATCAGACCATGCGATATTGATATCGTTTATATTAACGGTTACGGATTCCCTGAAGTCACAGGCGGCCCCATGTTTTGGGCTGACCAACAGGGGCTTGATACTATTCTCGAAGACATCAAGCGCTTTGGAGAAGAGTACGGTGGTGAGGTCTGGAAACCCGCTCCGCTCCTAGAGAAACTTGTATCCGAAGGCAAAGGATTTGCTAGCCTCGAAAACTAGAGGGTTAACCAGTACTGAAAATTTGATGACACATGATAAGTAGAGTACTTGAAGCCCGATGCAATGTAATCGAGTCTTTCTGGTTCCTCTGCTCTTCATGATTTTAGCACCAGCCCTTGGGATCGCTCATGGCGTTGAAGACCGCGATGCTGCTTTTATTCAGGGCGAGGCAGGCTTTCAGTTTTGGCCTTATTTTTATTTAGGTGCTAAACACATGGTCACGGGGTTTGATCACCTCGCTTTTCTCGCTGGGGTCATTTTTTTCCTCTATAGGCTCAAAGAGGTCGGACTTTACGTCACATTATTTGCGATCGGTCACAGTCTAACGCTCGTTACAGGCGTTTGGTATGACATTCCTGCCAATGTCTATGTCATTGATGCGATCATCGGGTTTTCGGTCGTGTATAAAGCTTTTGAAAATATTGGGGGCCTGAAATATCTAGGTTTATCAATCAATCCCAAACACGCAGTATTTACCTTTGGACTGTTTCACGGCTTTGGCCTCGCTACTAAACTTCAGCAGCTCAGTCTTTCCCAGGAAGGCCTTTTCGCAAACCTCATCGCATTTAATATTGGCGTTGAACTTGGCCAGCTGAGCGCACTTATAGTCATGGTTACGCTTATGAACGCCTGGCGTTATTCAATCAAATTTCAAGCGCAATCTCTTGTAGCCAATTCAATACTCATGGGAATGGGCTTTTTATTTATTTTTTATCAGCTCACCGGTTACGTAGTCGAGGTTTAGCTAAGTATCCACCCGCCATCCACATCAATCGTAGTTCCAGTTACGTAGTCGTTTTCAACCATAAATAGGATTCCATTAGCGACCTCTTCAGGTGTTCCAGCACGAGGGATTAAATGTTTTGCCGTTGCTCCTTCAAGCATTTTTACTCGCTGATCGGATTCTGGGCCAAACATGGGTGTGTCGATTACTCCAGGAGATACCACGTTGACACGTTTGGGAGCGATCTCTGGCGCGATGGCTCGAACGAATTGTTCGACAGCTCCTCCAACGGACGCGATTGCAGACTGACCCACTTTAGCTCGTCGTGCTGGAGCTCCGCTGACCAAGACGATGGTTCCATCCTCGTTTAGATGCTCTGCACCGAAACGCACGCAATTCGTATATCCCCATAATTTGTCAAATGAATTCCTATAACCTTCTATATCCATTTGCAAAAAAGGTCCTGACGCTCTTGAACCACCAGTGGCCGCACTAATCAATATGTCAAAAGGCGCTTCGCTCTCGAATAACTTCGAAAGTGCGTCAGTATCTCTGACATCGCAAGCAATGGTTTTGATGTTTTCGAGTTGCCCCGCTTTGCTAGGGTCTCGACTTATGACGACCACTTCCGCGCCCTTATCTTTCAGTTGCTGGGCCGCCGCCAAGCCGATACCAGACGTTCCTCCGAATACCAGAGCCTTTTTCCCATTTACATCCATATTAATACCTTCCCCATATTTGATTTGAGCTCAACAACTTGAGTTTAACGCAATCAAGATTCAATCGGTTAGTCATTCGGTTTACAATTTTCGAAAAAGGAGAACAAATGTACCCAACCAGCAAACTCGACGATGCGTTTGAACGCATCTCTCAGCGACGCTCTGTTAAGGCCGCAGATATCTGCGAGCCTGGTCCAAGCGGGGAGCAGATTGAACAAATTTTACAAGCGGCTGTTCGAGTGCCCGACCATGGAAAACTCGGGCCCTGGCGCTTCATTCTATTTGAAGACCAATCAAGGCAAGATTTTGGTGAATTTTTAAGCAAGCGATTTAAGGAAGTAAACCCCACAGCTCCGGATGCTCTCTTAAAACTTGAAAGCCAGCGATTCATGCGTGCGCCGCTCATCATTTGTGTCGTTGCTACAATAAAAAAAGGCATCAAAATTCCAGAGTGGGAACAAGAACTCTCAGTTGGCGCCTCCTGTCAAAACATTCTCAACGCAGCCAATCTACTCGGTTTCGCGGGTCAGTGGCTCACTGAGTGGTACTCGTATGACGAACAGGTCAACTCTCGTCTAGGTCTGGATGAAGAGGAGAAAGTGGCGGCCTTCATTTACATTGGTTCAGCAGATGAAAAGCCTACAGAAAGAGATCGCCCTAGTCTGGACACAAGAATCACAAGATGGAATGCTTGATAAAGAAGAAAAGGAAAGGGAAGTAACATGAATAATGTTGTCATTGTCGACGCCGCGAGATCTCCTGTTGGCAAGAAAAATGGGAGCCTCGGCGGAGCTCATCCTACCGATGTACTCGGTCAGGTCATGATGAAGATGCTAGAAAGAAACGGAATCCAATCAGGACAAGTTGATCAGGTAGTGGGAGGCTGCATAAACAAGGTGGCTGCTCAAGGAATGAACGTGATAAGAACTGCGTGGCTTGCCCACGGCGGCGCAATTGAAACTCCATGCATTACCATTGATTCTCAATGCGGTTCATCACAGCAATCATCGACCTTAGCTCATAGTATCCTGGCATCGGGCCATGCCGAGGTTGTAATGGCCTGTGGCGTTGAAAACATGACTCGTCTGCCCATCGGTAGCGACTCAGTCGGTAAAGATCCCAAAATGGGTAAGCCGGTATCCAAAAGCTATTTCGAACAACACGAATTCACAAGTCAGTTTGAAGGTGCCGAACGGGTAGCGGAAAAATATCAGATAACCAGGCAGGATACTGATGGCTTCGGACTCGAGTCTCAAGTCAGAGCAAAAACCGCGATCAAGGAAGGTTACTTCGATACTCAGATTATTCCTGTCGAGGCTCCAGTGATGGACGAGAATTTCGAAAAAACCGGCGACACTGTTGTGGTTAAGACGGATGAGGTACCAAGAGACACCAGTCTGGAAGCGCTAGCAGAACTAACACCTGTGGCGCGAGAAAACGGAATTCATACTGCAGGTACATCTTCGCAAATAGCCGACGGAGCGGCAGCTGTACTAATGATGACTGAAGAAAAAGCCAACGAGCTCGGCTTAAAACCACTGGCAGTAATTAAAGCCTCGGCGTTAGTTGGCTGCGATCCAGTGCTCATGCTCGAAGGGCCGATTCCCGCGACCGAAAAAGTGCTAAAAGACAGCAGTCTTTCGATCGAAGATGTCGATGTTTTCGAGATTAACGAGGCATTTGCTTCGGTCGTTTTATCCTGGGCAAAGACAGTCGGGGCAGACTTGAGCAAGGTGAACCCTAATGGCGGGGCCATCTCGCTAGGCCATCCACTTGGAGCGACAGGTTGCTTTTTAATCACTAAGGCCGTTCATGAACTCGTGAGAACAGACGGCAGATATGGATTGATCTCTATGTGCTGCGGAGGCGGATTAGGGACCGGCACTTTAATCGAGCGTGCCGCTTAAGAGGAATTCTAAACTAGGCGATGTCCATCATAACGGGCATCGTCTGAATCGCCCTAAATAACGGCGAGCTGGCCCTAACGGCCTCGCCTGTCACCTTGATTCGCGGACAACGATGAACAATCTCCTCCCAAAGAACGCGTAACTGCATCTCGGCCAGCCGGTTACCTAAACAACGGTGCAACCCGAATCCAAAGGACAGATGCTCTCTAGGTCTTCGCCGATCGATGATAAATTGATCCGGGTTCTCTATCGCCTCTGCGTCTCGGTTACCCGACAAATACCACATGATCACCATGTCACCTTTCCTGATGGTCTGATCTCGCAATCGATAGTCTCGAGTGGCGGTCCTGCGCATATGAGCCAAAGGTGTTTGCCATCGAATAATCTCAGGAACCATTGAGGAAATTAGGTCAGGGTTTTCAATCAACTTGTCGTACTCTGAAGGAAACTGATTTAATGCAAGTAAACCGCCGCTTATCGAGTTGCGAGTAGTATCGTTACCTCCTACCAAGAGCAGTACGACATTCCCCAACACTTCTTTGATCGGCATGTTAGAGCCTTCTTGACTGTTCGCTAGCAGAGCCAAGAGATCCATGTCAGATGTAGTAGCCCCATCTTTTTTGGTTTCCCAGATCGGCTCGATATACTCCCCTAACTCAGCGAGAGTTTGATAAAAACCTCCAGAGGATGAGACATAATCTGGATCGTCGGCGTTACTGATTGCATTAGACCAACCTATCAACAAACCACGATCTTCCTGGGAAACTCCCAAAATCGTTGCGAGCATCCTGCCAGTTAATTCAACAGCCACGCTATCGACCCAATCAAATTCTTTATCTCTTGGCAATGAGTCAAGTATTTCAATAACTCGACCTCTGATTAGAGTTTCAAGATCTGCTAGTCTAACTGGCGATAACCCTGGTGCTACTGCCTTTCTTTGCTGATCGTGCTTGGGCGGATCCATCGAAATAAAATTTGGTATTTCACTTCCTGAATTGGGCGTGCTGGTGATACTGACCCCACCAAACTCATAGGAGGATGAAAACGCTTGATAATTCTTATCTACCTCCATAATGTCCGAATATTTAGTGATGGACCAGTAAGGACCATATTGGCTCTTTTTGCAGTAATGAACTGGTGCTTCTTCGCGCAGTCGCCTGAGATATAACTCAGCAAGATTAAGCCGATGGATTTCTGGATTTGCTACGTCAAAATCGTTTAGGTCAAGGTCGTAGGGAT
>JBJKYX010000039.1:0-27593 GCA_045560825.1 Candidatus Azotimanducaceae bacterium | reverse complement strand
GGCGAAGGAATTACTGACCTAGTTCCTTTTGAGGCTGAGCCATTTGTTAGAGCTATTATAGATCCGGATGAACAAGATCAAATTTGAGAATGTGTCCAAGGCATATTCGGGTGGGCGACAAGCTCTATCCGAAGTGTCACTGGAGCTTATTGAGGGAGAAGTTACTTTCCTGACTGGACACTCGGGCGCAGGTAAGAGCTCTTTGTTGAAACTTATCATGCGTGACCAGTTAGCAACCGATGGAGTAGTTTCCGTAAATGGGGTTGACCTGGCAAGTATAAAGGATCGGAACATACCGTATTATCGAAGAGGGCTCGGAATCGTCTTTCAAGATCACTATCTGCTAATGAATCGCACAGTCTTTGAAAATGTAGCTATCCCGCTTAGTGTAATTGGGCTGAGTGACCAGGTGACGGTGCGGCGAGTAAGAGCAGCACTGACAATTGTTGGGTTAGAGGGGTTGGCTGAAAGCAAACCAACGGAGCTTTCAGCGGGAGAAAGACAAAGGGTGGGTATTGCAAGAGCGGTTGTTATGCGGCCTAGAGTTCTTCTGGCAGATGAACCTACAGGTAATTTAGACCCTGAGCTATCTCAAAGAGCAATGGAGCTTTTTGCGCAATTTACAGAAATCGGTTCAATAGTCATCGTTGCCAGCCATGATCAGTTTTTGATTGAGCAAATGAAAGCTAGGGTTGTTGAGTTGCGAGAGGGACGAGTAGTCCATGATTCTCGTTAGCTTTGAAGATCTTCGGTAAGAAGGCTGTTGTGAAACTAACTGATTTACCCTGGCCGAAAAGCAAACTTGCTTTTGGGTTTTATTTGAAGAGTCATCTGCGCGACTTTCTGAAAGCTGTGTCACTTTTCAATGGACGACTGATTTTTAGTCTCGGTATCAGTGTTTTGTTTGGTATTGCGTTGGTGCTGCCAGGTAGTTTGTGGTTGTTCTATACAAATCTCGTCAGCCTAGATGATGATTGGCAAGGCAAACCTGGAATGGTGGCATACCTGGAACCAGGAATTTCGACGGTCGAGGTTGAAGTGATCCGAAATAGGTTGGTTTTGGTCACTGATGTAGAGGAAGTGTCCGTTATTTCTGCCGAAGAAGGTTTAGAGCTTTTTGGCGAAGCTACGGGCATCGGCGACCTTAATGAGTTATTGGGATCTAATCCTTTGCCAGTGTCCATACGAGCGATTTTGAGTGCTAACAGAGGCAGTCAGTATTATGAGAATCTTGAAAGCGAAGCAGAGCAAATCGCTGGTGTTGACGATGTCGTTCTCGAAACCGAATGGATTGAAAATTTAGGGGAAATCACGGATCTTGTTAGCTTGCTCCTAGTGATTTATACCATTCTATTTGCTATTGCTTGTTCTTTTATTTCATTTGCTTCGATAAGAATTGCTATTGAGGATCAATTAGTTGAAATAAAGGTAATGAGACTGGTTGGAGCTACAATGGCTCAAATTAGGCGACCTTTTCTATACTGTGGCGTTGTTTATGGATTAATGGGCGGAGTTTTTGGTCTTGGGTCTCTGTTTGTCGCATTGGTCTGGGTTTATGAACCGCTTCGATTTTTCCTAGATAAAGTGTTCAGTAACTTGAAATTCTTTGATGTCACCGCAATCTTGATTCCAGCAGCTGTTATTTTGGCTTGCTTGCTCGGATGGTTAGGTGCCTTTCTTTGTGTAAGACAACAGCTGAAGAAATTAGAAATTCTATAAATATCAGTAGGCCGCCTAACTCTCTTTTTTATTATAGATCGATCGGTTGGACGCCAACTCTAATGGTAACCAGATGACATCCACGCCTCCGGAAGCTTGGCATATCTAGAAGTTGCAAAATTCAAACGCGTTGCCGGGTCTTCCGCAGGTCGATTAGACAGCTCACTTCCTGTTCTGTCCTCTCCATCGACTATTTTAATGTTCGTACGGCGCTCTCTTATTTAGACAAAATATAGACATAGTGGGTTATAATCCATTTTAATGAAAATAAAAGTAGACATATATTAATATAAAAGTATTATTGTCTTTTAAAAGAGACAAAATATAGACAATACGTTCGCAGGCCGATTAGGCTTAGCACTCTCTCTCTGAGAGTGCTAACATTACTAGACGCTTTTGGAGACAGTTTATGACATCAGATGTAATGAGTTTATCTAACCTGGCACCAGGCCAGGATATAGATTCTTACCTACAGACTATTAGTAATTTTCCGATTTTGGACGCAGAGGAAGAAAAGATATTGGCAGAACGATTTGTCCTCGAAGGGGACATCGAAGCCGCGAGATCATTGGTAGTCGCTCATTTGCGGTTCGTAGTTCACTTGGCTCGTAGCTACAGAGGCTATGGCATGAATGAAGCAGATTTAATACAAGAAGGTAACGTTGGATTAATGAAGGCTGTGAAACGTTTTGACCCTAGCGTAGGTGTTCGTCTGATTTCGTTCGCAGTGCATTGGATTAAGGCTGAAATTCACGAATACATCCTGAAAAATTTCCGAATAGTGAAAGTGGCGACGACGAAGGCACAAAGAAAATTGTTTTTCAATCTGAGGTCTGCAAAGAAGAATCTGAGTTGGTTGACCGCAGATGAATCGAAAGCAATCGCAGAAGATCTCGGTGTGCCTGTAGCTGAAGTTGTTAAAATGGAAAGTCGGCTGACGGCATCAGATGCTGGATATGACGGTTACGATTCTGATGAGGAAAGCGTCCCTCTGGCTCCTTCCCAATATTTGACTTCTGACGTAGAGGACCCTGCCGATTCGGTTTTGCGTAATAGCGAGGAGGAGGATAGCAGGAGGAGGCTTGAATTAGCGATTTCTGAACTTGATCCTCGCAGCAAGGAAATTTTACAGCAAAGATGGCTCTCTGATGAGAAGGCCACGCTCCACGAGTTAGCGTCGAGCTATGGTGTTTCGGCTGAAAGAATACGTCAGATCGAAAAAAATGCGATGACGAAAATAAGAAATCACATGCAGGTGTGATTCAAGGATTACTTCGCTCAAATGGGGTTTTTGTGATCCAATCCAATCGTCTATTTCAGTTAGCCGCTGGCTTGTTGGGCGCTTCGGGTGTGGTTTTCGGAGCGTGGGGTGCGCATGGATTAGGAGGGCAGTTAGGAGAAAGCTCGCTCAATAGTTGGCAGACGGGCGTGGACTATCAAGTATTGCACGCGATTCTATTATTTGCGATCGGGATCAGGGAAGAATCTGGGAAGACTGGGTCGCGAAGTGTTTTCAGCGGAGTTTTCATTCTTCTAGGTACTCTGATGTTTAGTGGTAGCATTTATTCAATGCTGCTTTTCAGTTGGGGCTGGATGTGGCCGATCACGCCGCTTGGGGGTTTGTTTCTAATTCTGGGTTGGATATTAATAGTTTACGATGCAATTGTTTCATGATAAGGATGCGAACATGGGCAGCTTGCATGCGAAAAACATATACACGAATTTTAGAGGTCGAATAACGCCCGCTCAAAAATCTGCAATAGAGCGCTACGGAAATCAGTATTTTATTACTGACTTGAGGAACCTAGATAGCTCGGTACGGACAGTATCTAGTCAAGAGCTGAAGGTAGAGATCGGGTTTGGAATGGGTGTAGAGCTTGCGCGTTGGGCAACAGAGTCCCCAGATGCATCGATTCTGGGTATCGAGCTCTATAGGCCTGGTATAGGGTCGCTGTTCTCGAAACTGGTTAGCGAGGGTATAGAAAACGTCAGGGTAGTCGAAGCTCCTGCTCAAATTGTAATTGGTGAATTACCTAACAACTCGGTTAATGAGATCCGAATCTTATTCCCGGACCCCTGGCCAAAAAAGCGGCATCACAAGAGACGGCTCATCCAGAAGGATTTTATCTGCCAGGTTGAGAGAGTATTAGCAAAAGGCGGGCGCCTACAGATAGCTACAGACTGGAAACCCTATGCTGATTGGGTTCTTTTCTGTATGGAAGAAAATAACGGTTTTGTGAAATTAGTAGACGAGGGTGCGTTGGCTCAAGGTGAAAGAGGCATACCTACAAAATTTGAAAAGAGGGGCTTGAACCTTAAACATAAGGTGGCCGATTTTACGTTTGAAAAAACCTCTTGATCGATCAGAAGCAAAAGTGCTCTAAGACACTATCAAGGTTTCTATAGCCAAACGGTGTTGTTTGGCATTTGTTCGGGTTAACGAGGCCAAGATCAGTAAGTTGACTCCAAATAGATTCTACATCTGAGATAAGCAATCCTGTATTACGTTCAAACGAAGACCAATCTGCGCCATCTACAAGCCTAAGAGCGTTCATCATGAATTCCAGAATTAGATCTTTTTGTGTGATGCTGAGTATCAATGTCTCAGAAGGTTGGTTTTGATAAATTCTTGGCTGACTTGGTTTTTGTGTTCTAATCACTCGATTTAAGAAAGTCAGTTTTCCATGGGCGCCCGCTCCGACACCAAGATAATCACCGAAATTCCAATAGTTCAAATTGTGACGGCATTCAAAAGATTCTTGAGCAAAGGCTGAAATCTCGTATCTTAAGTAGCGATGCTCTGATAGAAGACGCAAGCCTTCTTCTTCGATTTGGGTCAATGTAGGGTCGCGAGGTAGTTTTGGTCTATTTTTATAAAACTCGGTTTTTGGTTCTATTGTTAATTGATACCAAGATATGTGTTCTGGCTCGAGAGCCACGGCTTGTTCTAGATCCTTGATCGCTTGTGAGACAGTTTGATGGGGAAGTCCCCACATTAGATCGATGTTAATGTTTGTAAACCCAGTGTCCCGGATTGATTCAAATGCAGAAAATATTTCACGACTTTCATGTATTCTTCCGAGAGAGTTTAGGTGCTTGTCGTTGAATGATTGTGCTCCCATTGAAATTCGATTAACGCCAGCGCTCCTCAGCTCCGAAAGGTTGCGAAATTCGAGAGCGCCCGGATTAAGCTCTAGAGTGACTTCGACGCTCTCATCTAAATTGGTAGCACTTAATACATCCTCAATATAATGTGGAGATGCGAGACTCGGAGTGCCTCCTCCAAAGAAAACCGATCTATACTTTTTTGACCCGTAGGTCATTTGTTGGTGCGTTAAATCTTCCGCTACGGCTGCAAAGTACTCTTTTTGTGGCGCTACTCCCTTTATGGGATGAGAGTTGAAATCGCAATATGGACACTTTTTGACGCACCAAGGGAAATGTATGTAGAGCCCTGGAGAAGACAGCATTAAAAGCTGAGTTTTCGCAGCTTGGTCATCAAATCTTGTGAGGCTTGAGCTCTATGGCTTATTCGATTTTTGGTTTCCGGTGGTAGCTCAGCCGCAGTGCATTTGTATTCGTCTAGCCAAAAGTAGGGATCGTAGCCAAACCCGTTTTGGCCCTTTGGACTCTGTATTATCGCGCCATGCCATTCGCCCATCCCTATTATTGGCGTCGGGTCCTCTTCGTGTCTTATGAAAACGAGAACGCAGTAATAGAAAGCATCATTTATCGATTGATTTTCAAGCGCTTTCACTAGTTTTTGGTTATTTTCTTGGTCTGTAGCTGCCAACCCAGCATATCTGGCGGAGAAGATACCTGGTTGACCCATGAGCGCCGGCACACATATCCCACTATCGTCTGCTATGCTTGCTAGTCCAGAGAAACGCGATACCTCGCGCGCTTTAATCAAAGCGTTTTCAATAAAAGTTTTCCCCGTTTCTTCGGGACTTGCGATACCAAAGTCGTCCTGAGTGATCAGTTCGAAGCCAAGTGGTTCTAAAATCGGAACCAGTTCTTTGACTTTACCTTGGTTTCTTGTTGCGAGAACGATTTTCATTCTTCGCCCCAATACAGTTTTTTTGTGAACCTCAAAGTTTCTGCTTTATTAGCAGGAAGCTGGATTTCGGTCGAGAATCTTAATAACTCTTCCTTTCCATGTTTAATTGCTGCTACATAGTATATCGCGCTACCCTCGGAGAATTCGCTAAAGCTTAATTCTTCCTGCTGGCCAAGTAGGTTTTCTTTTTGCCCTTCTACAGACGCTTGTACCGAAGAGCCGTTTCGATCCTTTATAGCGATATTTAAAATAGACCGATCCTTCGCTCGCACAAACTGATACTGATTAGCCACATTTTTGGATAGCATCAGTGTTGGCACGATAGAGTAGTGTATCGTGAGCCCGTCCCGTGTCTCTAGGGTTTCAGCCGAAGTTCCAACAATAATTAGCAGACTGACTAGAAAGAGTGTCAAACGAGAATACATTATGACTTGCCCAATCTATAAAACGCGAAAGCGCTCAAAAGATTAGGAGCAACTTTTATTAAGGGACTGCTGTTGTGTTGGCTGTTAACGTATTTTTTTTCAATTATGTTGATACTCAGTTTTTTACAAAGAACTTCAAAATCTCGGCAAGTACATAGGTGAATGTTAGGGGTATCAAACCAGCTATTTGGCAAATGCTGTGATACAGGCATGTTGCCCATGGCAATTTGCAATCTGCATCTCCAATTCCCGAAGTTGGGGAAGGAGACAATGCATTCATTACCAATTCGAAGCATTTCTAATAAAAGTTGATCTGGAGCTTCCACAGATTGCAGTGTTTCAGTCATCACTACTATCGCAAAGCTGTTACTAGCAAAGCTGTCCAGTCCCCTGTTTAGATCGTGCTCGATCACATTGACTCCTTTTTGGAGACATTGCTCAATGTTCGTGGCGTCAAGGTCTAGACCATATCCGGTTACTGACTTATTTGTTTTGAGATAGCTCAATAACTCACCATTTCCGCAGCCCAAGTCTAAAACTCGTGTTTGAGGTTGAACCAAATCAGCGATTAGTTGTAGATCAGACCTCATCGAGTTCCCGGTAAATGCGAGTGATGTAAGTTTTTAACGTATTAAAATATTTCGGAAGTGGTAACAGAAAAGAATCATGACCATGTTCTGACTCGATTTCAGCGGACGAAACGTTCTTGTTAGCTGCAATCAGGGCTGAAACTATTTCTCTAGAGCGATCTACAGAAAAGCGCCAGTCCGAAGTAAACGAAATGACAAGGAAGTTGCATTTTGCCGACTCAAAAGTTTTTTTTAAATCTCCTTTGTACTTGGCGCTCGGGTCAAAATGGTCAAGGGCTTTTGTCATTAGGATGTAAGTGTTTGCATCGAAGCTTTTGGAAAAAACGGATCCTTGATGGTGCAAATAGCTTTGAATTTGAAATTCGCTGTCTTCTCCTTTTTTAGGATTTTGAAGCTCTCTTCCAAATTTGTTCCCCATGCCATCATCGGATAGGTACGTAACATGCCCCACCATTCTAGCTAGCATGAGTCCATGAGTAGGTTTTTTACCATACTTTATGTAATTGCCTGAATAAAAGTCTTGATCACTCTCGATAGCGTGTCTCGCAATTTCATTAAAGGCAATATTCTGAGCAGAGAGCTTTGAAGCTGCCGCAATTACTATCGCGTTGTCGAGGCGCTCCGGGTAGTCAATGGCCCACTGCATCGCCTGCATTCCTCCAAGACTACCCCCTATAATTGCCGCATATTTTCGTATTCCTAGGTGGTCGGAAAGCATAGCTTGGCTTCTGACCCAATCCTCGACAGCAACAGAAGGGAAGGCCGAGCCATATATTTCTTCAGTTTCCGGATTAACACTAGATGGACCAGTACTGCCATGACACCCTCCTAGGTTGTTCAGGCTAACCACGAAGAATTTGTTTGTATCTATTGGCTTGTTAGGTCCGATGTACGTATCCCACCACCCTGGTTTTTGATCTTCATGCGCATGATAACCTGCAGCGTGATGGTGGCCAGAAAGTGCGTGGCAGATAAGTATTGCGTTTGATTTATTTTGGTTAAGTTGGCCATAAGTTTCATAGATTATTTCGAATTCTGGGAGGCTTAGTCCGGATTTGAGTAGAAAAGGATTTGACTCTTTAAACGATTGCTCTTTCACTAAACCCACAGAGTTATCTGATTTGTTCATGTGATTTGTTTTAAAAAATTCTGCAGTAGGCTAATCGTAAAGATCACCAATATTGGAGAAAGATCTATTGGTCCAAGAGACGGTATTAGGCGCCTAGCCGGTTCCAAAATCGGTTCGACGATGTCCTGGAGAAGTGCGATTGCCGGATGAACCCCCTGCTGGGCAAAATAACTTGCAATGATGGTTGCCAGGATTGACCACCAGTAGAAGCTCAATAATATTTCGCCTGTTCGAGCTAATGACATAACCAGCAGATTCAACCAATTTGGCACAGTGCTCATCATTGCGAAAATAGCGAAATAAAAGGCGACACTGAATAGGTAGGCAATGGCTATCGATGCAAAATCTAAATTTTTATAGGGTTTTAAAAGCCCTCTTAAGGGGCTGGCTAATTTGTCTGTGGCTTTGATAACTGCTTGGCTCAGGCTGTTGTAATAATCGGCACTTGAGGCTTGCAATAAGAACCTAATCAAAAATAGCAGACTGGCGAGATGGAAAATCAAGTCGATTAAAGCGACCAATCCATTCATCATTAATTTCCAAACTCTTGAGATAGCTCTTTTGAGCGGATGAAAGCATTTTTGATCCCAAGTTTAAATGCTTCGTCGAGGCCATGATCTTCGAAAGTTTGAAGGGCGCTTTGAGTTGTTCCTCCTGGGGAGGTCACCTTTTTTCTGAGCAACTTTGGAGTATCTTGTTGTTCTCTACTAGCCAGCTTTGCCGCACCCAGGGCAGTCTGTAGGGTGAGTTCAAGAGCTTCGTTTTCAGTAATTCCCAACTCTATACCTGCTATGACCATCTGCTCCATAAGATAGAAAAAATAGGCCGGACCGCTTCCAGAGATCGCCGTGATTACATCAAGCTTGTTTTCATCGCTTACCCACAGCGTGGTTCCGACCGAACCTAAGAGTTGCTCTGCGCTTTCCTTTTGTTCGAGGGTCGAATACTGGTTTGCGTATAGTCCAGTGATGCCTTCCTGTATTAACGCTGGTGTGTTGGGCATACATCTAATTATTGACTGTTTTCTGGGCAACCAGTCTGATAGAGCCTTGGTGGTAATGCCAGCTGCAATCGAGATCACAAGTTGCTCTCTACTTGATGTCAGTGCCAGGCATACGTTCTTGACAACTTGCGGTTTAACGCAGATCAGAATCAATTCGGCGCCATTTATACATTCGTTGTTGTCTTCAAAAAGGCCAATGCCAAATTCTTCAGCCCGATGTCGTTGGCCCGCGTCTGGATCAGAGATTCTGAGTTTTGATTGATCGTATCCCTCTTCAACCAGACCGCTCAGAATACTGATGGCCATATTACCAGATCCGATAAAAGCAATTTCTTTGTCCATTTTTTTTTGAGAATTCATAGTGTAAACGTAGCTAAAATTTCAGTTCCCTCTAGTTCCGAATAAATTGGTCCCTAATCGAATAGTATTTGAACCCGATTGGATCGCTTGTTCAAAATCTTTTGACATGCCCATCGATAGAGTGTCCCAGTATATATTCTCCTGATTTGATTTCAGAGTTTTCAGTTTCTTAAACATCTCGAATGCGGTTTTATAGCCAATAACTGGGTCGGTTTGTTCAGATAATATGATCATAAGCCCCCTGATTTTTATATTAGGGAGATCAGTGGCTTTAGAGACTAACTCCTCGATTTCGCTCACATCGATGCCCCTTTTGTTCGGATCTTTGTCGACATTCAATTGAATCAATAGATTTAGGATTTTACCTTTAGGACAATGATTACTTAGTCTCTTCGCAAGTTTCAAACTGTCTACGCTATGAATCCAGGCAAAATTCTCTGCAATGAGTCGCGTCTTGTTAGATTGGATACTCCCAATAAAATGCCACGCTATATCGAGGTCTCGCAGTCTATCCATTTTTGATAAGGCTTCTTGGACATAGTTCTCGCCGATATCTGTTATACCTGCATTGTAGGCTTGTCTAACCGTATCTGCGCTTTGCGTTTTCGTAGCACCGATGAGCCTGATGGTGGATAGATCTTTCTCCACCAATCTACAAGAAAGGTCGATGGCTTTCTTTGTCTTGGAGAGATTAGACTCTAGTTTCTCTGTATTCATGCAGATCCAGACCAATACATCAAAGGGAAGATTGTTGACCGCTCGATCGGCAACTCTCTAATCACAATCTTAGTTTTCATTCAGCCAGGTTTGAGCAATTAGGCAGGCAGATGTCTCGTGAATCTTTAGTCCGCTATTTTTTGAGCCTCTGTTTTCAAACAAGGTTTTTGCCTCCCTCGTGGATAATCTCTCGTCGATGAGTTTAGTCGAGGTATTTGTCTCCTGTTCGAGCCTTGCTTTAAATTTTTGAACTCTTTTGGACATTTCTGATTCAGATCCATCCATATTTAATGGATATCCCACTAACAATAGTGAAGGTGAGTATGTTTTTACTAGTTCTCGCACTTCAGTCCAGTTTGGATGTCCATTTTTTGCCTTTAAAGTTGTCAACTCGCTAGCGGTGTTTGTAATTTTTTGCCCTACCGCTACTCCGATATTAGTTAATCCGAAGTCTATCGCTAGTATAAAGGCTGATGGATCAGGCATAACCCGCCTTACTAGAAAGTAATTGGAGATCAATACCAATTCTTGACGCTGCGATTTGTAAACGATCGCTATAATCTGATTTAAACAATATTTCAGTATCGACTTCAGCTGTTAGCCAAAGGTTTTTGCTAATCTCGCTTTCCAGTTGTCCAGGGCCCCAACCGGCATAACCGAGAGCGATTTCAAACTCTTTTGGACCTGAACCCTCAGAAATCGCTCTCAGCACATCCCAACCGCTCGATAAGTAAGCGTTATTATTTATTCTTTTTGAGTCTTCGTAGATAGATTCTGGGGAGTGAATGACAAAACACTGATTCCTTGATACTGGGCCGCCAGATAGGACTCTGTTAGTAGATAGCGCTTTATTAACCCTTAGGTTCGCTTGGTTTAGGAACTCGTTAACGAGGTAGTCGGTAGGTTTATTGACGACAAACCCGAGCGCACCTTCTTCGGAGTGGTCGCAAATGTAGATAAGACTGGAAGAAAAGTAGTCCAGCTCGACTTGCGGAATGGCTAATAAAAAATGGTCGCTTAACAGCATATTTACTCAGTAAATTATCTGTTTAGTCTTTGAGAATTGCCAGATCCTCTCAAATTCAATTACATCGTACTTTTTTGACATATCAGTATTGAAGGGCTGAAAGGGAGAGGCCTCCCTAATAGTTTTTAAAATGGCTTTGTCTATCAGACTTGATCCCGATGTCTTGATGATACTCGCTCCAATAAGATTACCGCTTCTTGAGATTACCACTCTAGTCGTTGCACGGCCTTCAATGTTCTTTGACGGGTAATTGCGGCGTCCAATGTCTTCACACTTCTTTCTCCATGCCCTGAGATAACTTTCTTCGGAGGAAGTTAAATAGTTTTGAGTTAAGATTTTTCTGGCCCGCGGCGACTCAGTTTCTGCGTTAGACGCTAATTGAATAATCGCTGCTTTGGCTTCATCTTTTGATAAAACATTACCGGAGTTAAAGATAGTGTTCTGTTTCCTTGAGCTGGAGAATTCTGAAATAGTTTCATATGACCCAGATGTGATGTTTTCTAAAATGCTCTCTTTTGGAGAAGCATTGTTGATTTCTCTCGGACCTAGTGAAGCGCGATCTTCCGAAGAGTCTAACGATTCTGAACTTTCAGAGCCTGAAGCCTTCGTCCCAATTACCAAAGATAATCTGAAATCTTCCTGGGACTGCTGCGCCTTTTCTTGAAAACCGCTTTTCAGATTGATAAGTAGGGGAATCAATGAGGAATGTATAATTAGTGATGTGACCAAACAAAGTGCAAAGTTAAGAGACCTCGCATCTTTACTCATCATCGAATTGGACGGATAAAAACTGTCCACTTATGCCAATTTGTTTTCGATGCAATCCATCAAATCTGCGGAAATGTTTGCATTGAACTGTTGATCGAGCTCTCTGATACAAGTGGGACAAGTCACATTAATCTCGGTTAGATAATCGCCTATGACATCAATACCAACGAATGTTAGACCCCTCTGTCGCAGCTCTGGCCCTAATTGTTTGGCTATCTCTTTATCTCTTTGAGAAAGAAGCTGTCCTACGCCAGTTCCTCCTGCGGCGAGGTTGCCTCTGGATTCTCCGGCCGCTGGAATTCGAGCTAGTGCCCAGGGGAGAGGCTCTCCATCTATCATCAAAATGCGTTTGTCGCCTTTAACGATTTCGGGTACGTATTTTTGGGCCATGATTTGAGTAGAGCTGTTATCAGTCAAGGTTTCGATGATTACGTTGAGATTCGAGTCATCGCCTTTTACCCTAAAAATAGATTTTCCTCCCATACCATCGAGTTTCTTGAATACGACATCCTTCTGCTGGAAAAAGAATTCTTTTAAGATCTGACTATTACGGCTTACTACTAATTCAGGTGTTAGCTCAGGAAAATGAGTTGCAAAAAGTTTTTCATTGCAGTCTCTCAAAGAGGATGGTCTATTGATAACCAAAGTTCCTTTTGCCTCAGCTCTTTCTAGATAATAAGTTGAATAGATATACTCCATATTAAATGGGGGGTCCTTCCTCATCAGTATAACTTGCATTGAGTCTAGAGGTTGTTCTTGCGATTCATCTAATTCATACCAGTTCGCAGCATTTGTGGATTGGTTGTCAAAATTTTCAAGAAAACTCTCTTGAAGTCTTAATTTTGCAAATTTAGCGTATGGGGCTCCCTGGCGAATGACTAAATCGTCCAATGTAAAATAGTAAATGCTAAAGTTTCTGAGTTGGGCTTCTTTGATCATAGCTAAAGTTGAATCTTTTTTTAGATTCAAACTATTCAGTGGATCCATTAGAAAAGCGACTTTGATCATAGGTGGTAAGTATAAAAGCAAAAGCGTCTAAATCGAGCGCTTTCGAGTAATTATATTAGAGAGATTACAAAAGATTTTGCGCTTGTTTTGCCAGGGTGAGTCCGACAGTCGGAGCATTTTCAGCCCGGATGATTCGTTCCCCCATTGAGAAGCATGAGAGCTTTTGAGAGGCAAAAAATTCTTTTTCTTGTGGGCTCCAACCCCCCTCAGGCCCAATAAATAAAATTCGCTCTTTGATTGGGAGTTCTTTACTAAACGGCTTCCCAGAAGGATCGAGAATGATTTTTTCAATGGAGGTGGTTGCCCGGAACAATTGTTCAATGGTCATAGGTCTGTGAATGACTGGTAGGTAACTTTCGCCGCACTGCTCACAACTGGATACGCAAACTTTAAGCCAGTGATTACTTTTTGAGCGTAAGCGCTCATTACTTAGGTTAACGTTTGATCTTTCGGATTGAAGTAGCCAGATATCCGTAGCTCCCAATTCGGTACAGTGCTGTATGGCTCGATCCATAGGTTGACCTTTTAGCATTCCAATTGCTATGTGGACCTTTGGTGTCGTTCTTTCTGGAACGTTAAATACTCTCTCAACCCTAAGTTCATAGCGGCCAGCTTGAGTTGAAGATACTGAACAAATTGCTTCGCTCCCTTTGCCATCAAAACACTGTATCTGATCGCCTGCTTTTCGTCGGAGAACCCTTCCAACATAATTAGAAGTTGAAGAATCGAGTATGATCGGATCACTTAATTGAAGCTGAAAGTTTGTATAGATCCTGTGTAATTTTTTATTCACGCTGCAGATTAAGATTTTCACAGATTCTGGACACCGCGCCCCAGCGGTTCAGGGTATAGAAGTGCAAACCAGGTGCCCCAAGCGCTATCAATCTTTCACAGAGCCGAGTAACTAGTTCGATAGCAAATTTTTGTAGATCTTCCTGCTGATTCTTTAAAGAATATTCCAGCCAGCGAGGTATCTCCGCTTTGCATTGCTTTGACATTCTGAGTAGACCGTCGACGTTTTGTATTGGCATAACGCCAGGGACAATTGGGATCCGAATATTTTTTTTGTTAATAACGTTTAAAAAATTGTCATAAGCATCTGGATTGTAGAAAAATTGCGTGATTGCGGAGTCGGCCCCCGCCTCTACTTTTTCTTTAAAAAAGGAAATGTCTATATCGAGAGTTTCTGACTCAGGGTGAATCTCAGGATAAGCAGCGACTAGGATTCCTAGATCATCGCCAAATTCCTTTCGAATTAAGCGAACGAGATAAGCTGCATTCTTTATCTGGCTTGCTCCATAGCCCGATGGCGCATCTCCTCTTAACGCTAAAATATTAGTTACCCCTAGCTTTTGATAGGAATGTATAACCTTGATAATCTCATGATCGCTATCATTGCCCACAGACAAATGAGGGATCGGGTCTAATTTTTGGCCCCGCAATTTTCTAATAGCGGAAAATGTGCCTTCTTTTGTCGATCCTCCTGCGCCATAAGTCACAGATACGAATTCTGGATTGAACATCGCCAGATGAGGGAGTACCTCGTTGATCAGTTTTTGTTCTCCGGTCTCATCCCTCGGCGGGAAAAACTCAAAACTGACAGTTGGATCAGAGCTCATGCAAGGTTTAAGTATCTAGCGCTCAGAGACCTTTGGCTAGCTGAGTGGCAACGTCAGTGCGTTCCCAGGAAAATTCTTCTTCCAGGCGTCCAAAGTGGCCGTTAGCCGCAGTCTTGAGATAAATTGGTCTTTTCAGATCAAGCATGTCTATCAACCCTCTAGGCCGAAGCTCGAAATTTTCTCGAACCAAAGCAATTATCTCTTCATCAGGTATCTTGCCTGTGCCGAAGGTGTTAAGACTGATGGACGTGGGTTCTGCGATTCCGATCGCGTAACTAATTTGAATCTCACAGCGTTCTGCGAGACCTGCGGCTACAATATTTTTTGCTACATATCTCCCAGCGTAGGCCGCACTGCGATCTACCTTGGAAGGGTCTTTGCCGGAAAATGCTCCTCCTCCATGGCGAGCCATACCGCCATAGGTGTCGACTATTATTTTTCGGCCGGTTAGCCCGCAATCACCCACAGGGCCCCCTATCACAAACTGACCGGTTGGGTTAATGAATATTTTAGTTTCAGAAGAAAGCCAGTTAGAAGGAAGAATTGGCTCAATAATGTCTGACAAAACCTTTGCTCTGAGTTCTTCTTGGGAGATGTCAGCCGAGTGTTGTGTTGATAAGACAACGGCATCTATTTGAGCGGGTTTTCCATCGGCATCATACTTAAAAGTTAGCTGGCTCTTTGCGTCTGGCCGAAGAAAATCTAATTTTGTTCTCCTTACTTCTGCTTGTTTTTCAACTAGCCGATGAGCGTAATGGATTGGCGCTGGCATGAGAGTGTCAGTTTCGTTGGTTGCATATCCAAACATCAGACCTTGGTCGCCAGCCCCCTGTTCATGGGCTCCCGATTCATCGACACCCATCGCGATGTCTGTTGATTGCATCCCCAGCGCGTTAATCACGGTACAGTCATTGGCGTTGAATCCGACTTCTTCATTGTCGTAACCTATATTAGCAACGGTCTTCCTGACTATCTCTTCAACGTTGATTTTTGACTGACTGCGAGTTTCTCCGGCTACGGCAACCATGCCAGTCTTTATCATTGTTTCGCAAGCAACTCGAGAATCCGGGTCCTGTTCTATCATCGCATCAACAATTGCGTCAGAAACTTGGTCAGCAACTTTGTCAGGATGGCCCTCTGATACAGATTCAGAAGTGAAAATATCGTATTCCGCCATTTTACGATCTGCTCTCAATTTTGGGGGCAAAACTATAACCTAAAAAAAGGAAGCAAAACCATGTGATTTCAGGGTTTTTTTGCTTTTTGTTGTAAATTGTTTGCAGGAGGCTGGTTAAGCCGGGAGAATAGCGTTTATATCAATTCAAAGAATTTAATTGTGCGATGGCGGTAAGTAGAAAGAAACTAGCAGACGCAATTCGTGTTTTATCAATGGATTCAGTGCAGCGCGCTAATTCGGGTCATCCTGGCGGGCCCATGGGCTTGGCCGATGTCATGGAGGTTCTTTGGAGAGACTTTGTTAAGCAGAACCCGACTGATCCTCACTGGTTAGATCGAGATCGCTTTGTCCTATCTAATGGCCACTGTTCGATGCTTTTATACAGCGCTCTTCATCTGAGTGGTTTTGATGTAAGCATTTCAGATCTGAAAGATTTTCGACAGTTAGGTTCAAAGACGGCTGGACACCCGGAATTTGGTGAATGCCCAGGGGTTGAAACTACCACAGGTCCATTAGGCCAGGGTTTGGCCAATGCTGTCGGGATGGCCTTGGCTGAGCAAAAGCTTGCCGCAGAATTTAACGAACCGAACTATGAAATAGTTGATCATCGAACCTGGGTGGTTGTAGGTGATGGTTGCCTGATGGAGGGCATTTCGCATGAGGCTGCATCGTTAGCTGGTACGCTTCGATTAAGCAAGTTGATAGCACTATACGATCAGAATGGCATTTCGATTGATGGAGAAGTAGAGGGGTGGTTTACGGAGGATGTAGCAGCAAGATTTAAATCCTATGGTTGGAGAGTTATCTCCGATGTTGATGGTCACAATTCAGATTCGATTGCAGCGGGGTTGAAAGAAGCAGCCGAAAGCGATGGAAGGCCCACGCTCGTCTGCTTTAGAACAAAGATTGGTTTTGGTTCGCCCCATAAAGAAGGGACGGCCGGTGCTCATGGTTCCGCTCTGGGCGAAGAAGAAGTGGCCCTGACACGAAAAGCGTTGGATTGGGACAATCCTGCTTTTGAGATTGATAAAGAAATTTATGAGGCGTGGGACGGAAAAGAGAAGGGCCAAAAATCACAGAATACCTGGGAAGATTTGTTTGAGGGCTATGTAGAGAAGCATGCTGATAAAAGCGCCGAGTTTCTTCGCCGAATGCAGGGCGAGCTTCCTAACAGTTGGGAAGGGGTCATAAATGAAACGATAGAACACGAACAGTCGAGCCTAATTGAATCTGAAACTCGGAAGTCATCCCAAAAGGCGATTACTATTTTGGCAGATGCCATGCCCGAATTGTTTGGGGGGTCTGCAGATCTTACAGGGTCAAACAACACAAAAGGAGATGGAAACAGAGAAAGCCAGCATATCAACTATGGTGTTCGGGAGTTTGCCATGACTGCGATGACGAACGGCATGCTGTTGCATGGAGGTTTTCGTCCCTATAGTGGAACTTTTCTAGTCTTCATGGAATATGCCAGAAATGCTGTTCGCTTGGCTGCGTTAATGAAGATTCCCAATATTTTTGTCTATACGCATGATTCGGTGATGGTTGGAGAAGACGGCCCCACCCATCAACCTGTGGAGCAATTAACCAATTTACGAACCACACCCAACCTGTCTACTTGGAGACCTTGTGACACTGTTGAGACGCTAGTTGCTTGGAAGATGGCTATCAAAGGCTCCTCAAAACCGACTGCGCTAGTGTTCAGCCGACAAAAGCTTCCTGCTCAAAGTAGAACTCCGGTCCAGGTAGAGGCTATTCTGCGTGGAGGCTACGTGCTTCACGAGCCAAGCATTCCCGTTAGCTCGATTGTTGTCGCATGTGGTTCAGAGGTCCAGGTGGCCGTGGAAGCCGCTAGCCGTCTAGAGACTGAGAATGTTGGTTTGAGAGTTGTATCAATGCCGTGTGTTGATAGGTTCGTAGAGCAAGACAAAGATTATCAGGATTCGATATTGCTCCCATCGATTAGGGCGAGAGTGGCTGTTGAGGCAGCTCATCCAGATTATTGGCGTCGGTTTGTAGGGCTAGATGGGGCAGTTGTAGGTATTGACCGCTATGGAGTCTCTGCGCCTGGCGAAGAGGCATTGACTCACCTTGGCGTGACAGTTGATGCCGTTGTAGAGGCCGTTAGATCGGTTTTAGGTTAGTCATTTACTAATGAGACTTGAAGAGGCAGATATAGCTGAAAAACGAGTGTTCATTAGGGCGGACTTGAATGTGCCTATGCAGGATGGGCAAATATCTAATGATGCTAGAATAAGAGCGAGCCTCCCCACAATATCCAAAGTTTTAGAAAAGAATTGCGCAGTTACGCTGCTATCGCACCTCGGACGTCCAGAAGAGGGCAAATTTGATGAGGCGTTTTCTTTAGCTCCGATCGCCCAAAGGCTCAGTGAGCTGTTGTCTGTTCCCGTAATTCTTTTGAAAGATATCGAGCAGTCTAAAACCCTCTCCAAAGGACAAATTGGTCTGATGGAGAACGTTAGATTTTTTGCTGGAGAAAAAGGCAACAGCGATGAGCTCGGCAGAAGAATGGCAGCTTGCTGCGATGTTTTTATTATGGATGCCTTTGGATCTGCTCACAGAGCTCACGCGTCGACCAGTGCGATTGCAAAGCATGTAGAAGTCGTTGTACCTGGCGTTTTAATGGAGTCCGAATTAAAAGCATTGAACGGAGTTTTGCAGAACTCAAAAACACCTGTGGTGGCTGTTTTGGGTGGCGCAAAGGTGTCTTCCAAGCTTACGCTGCTAGAAAGATTTTCTGAAATTAGTGACAAGATTTTCGTCGGAGGAGGAATAGCAAATACATTTATTGCGGCTTCTGGACTCAGCATAGGAAAGTCCATCTGCGAAGAGACTATGTTGGATGCAGCAAGAATACTTCTATCGAAAACAGACATCCCTATTCCAAAAGATGTGATGGTGGCGAAATCCTTTGACTCGAGCGCCACTGCTATCTTGAGACTGGTCGACGAAGTTTGCGAAGACGAGATGATCATGGATATTGGGCCAGTGACGGCAAGAGAGTGGGCTTCAACTATTGAGGACTCGGGGACTATTATCTGGAATGGTCCCATGGGTGTCTTTGAGTTTGACCAATTCGGTGAAGGCACCCGAGAAATTGCAGAGGGGATAGCAAGATCGTCTGCTTTCTCTTTAGCGGGCGGAGGTGACACTATTGCTGCTATTGATAAGTACAATGTGTCCGATAATGTGTCATATATATCTACCGGGGGCGGAGCATTCATGGAATACCTAGAAGGAAAAAAATTGCCCGGGGTTGATATCCTTTAAATCAAAAACATTCGAGGAGAACAAATTGGCATTGATTAGCATGCGTCAATTATTGGACCACGCGGCAGAAAATGACTATGGAGTCCCAGCGTTTAATGTAAATAACTTAGAGCAGATGAGGGCGATTATGGAGGGTGCGAAGGAAACAAGTAGCCCAGTCATAGTTCAAGCGTCTGCCGGCGCAAGGAAATATGCTGGTGCTAACTTTTTGCGACACCTAATTTTAGCTGCTATCGAGGAGTTTCCCTCGATACCGATTGTTATGCACCAGGATCACGGAGCCTCGCCTGCTGTTTGCCAGAGATCTATTCAGTTAGGATTTTCTTCGGTCATGATGGACGGATCGCTGTTAGAAGATCAAAAAACACCCGCTGACTATGAGTACAATGTCGAGGTGACGAAGATGACCGTGGATATAGCGCATGCATGCGGAGTGTCGGTTGAGGGAGAGCTTGGTTGTTTGGGTAGCCTGGAGTCAGGCTTAGCAGGCGAGGAAGATGGTGTGGGAGCCGAGGGGGTTCTATCAATGGACCAATTGCTTACGGACCCAGAGCAAGCTGCGGAATTCGTGACTGAAACTGGAGTTGATGCACTAGCGATAGCAATAGGCACGTCTCATGGGGCATATAAATTTTCAAGACCACCCAGCGGCGATGTGCTGGCGATAGACAGGATCAAAGAAATTCACTCAAAGCTCCCTAACACCCACCTGGTAATGCATGGAAGTTCTTCGGTGCCACAAGACCTACTAAATGAAATAAATGATTTTGGAGGTAATATACCGGAGACCTATGGCGTGCCATTAGAGGAGATCCAAGAAGGAATAAAAAATGGAGTGAGAAAAGTAAATATTGATACAGACTTGAGGTTAGCTTCAACGGCTGCCATTAGGAGGCATCTATTTAATAATGCCTCGGAGTTTGACCCCCGAAAGTATTTAACTGACTCTACGAAAGCCATGAAAAAAATAGTGATAGAGAGATACGAAGCGTTCAATACAGCAGGTAATGCCGAAAAAATTGTACCGATTCCATTGGAAACAATGGGTTCTCAGTACGAAAGTGGCGACTTAAGCCAGTTAGTTAACTAAATGAGCCCTGATTTTTTCCCAGTAAGTTTAAAGCAGTCGGTATGGAATCTTTTTTAGACTCAAATCAAATTAAAGAGGACAGGGAATCTTTAGAAAAGTGGGGCTCTGATTGGACCAATGGTTTCGAGGTAGCGCCCAGTGTCATTGTATTCCCGGAAACTAACGAACAGGTCCAGAGCCTTATTCAATATGCTATAGATTCCAAGAGGAAAATTGTTCCATCGGGTGGCAGAACAGGGCTTTCAGGTGGAGCTGTCGCTAGTAATGGTGAAATCGTAGTTTCCTTCGATCGGATGAACAAGATTCTTGATTTCAACTCTCAGGACAAAATTGTCACTTGTCAGGCTGGCGTGATCACCGAGAACCTTCAAAACTTTGCTACTGAGAGAGGTCTATATTACCCGGTGGATTTCGCTTCTTCAGGTTCAAGTCAGATTGGTGGGAATGTGGCGACTAATGCTGGTGGCATCAAAGTCATTAGATACGGTCTGACGCGGGATTGGGTAGCGGGCATGAGAGTTGTCACGGGAGAAGGGCAATTAATCAACTGCAACGCCGGCTTAGTTAAAAATGCTACCGGATACGATCTTCGTCATTTAATGATTGGTTCGGAGGGAACGTTGGGTTTAATCTGTGAGGTAGATATGTGGCTAACGGAGTCTCCGAACACGCAACAAGTGATGGTTGTGGGGGTTCCTGATTTTGCGAATCTGTTGAATGTGCTGACTTGTTTTTCGAAAGCTATAGAATTAAGTGCCTTCGAATTTTTTTCCGACTTAGCGCTCGATAAGGTAATCGAACATAGAAATTTAAAGCAGCCTTTAGAACAAAGGACTGCATTTTATGCTTTGCTGGAGTTCGACGAACTAGCTTCAGAAGGTGCAATGGGAGTATTTGAAGATTGTGTCAACGAAGGCTGGGTCGTGGACGGTGTTGCTAGTCAGTCTGATACTCAACTAAGTGAGTTGTGGCAGCTCAGAGAAGGAATTTCAGAAAGCATCGCTTCTTATACACCTTACAAAAACGATCTATCAGTTAGGATATCTGATATTCCTGCTTTTTTAACAAAAGTGGATTCCTATGTGTCTGACAGCTATCCCGGTTTTGAAGTTTGCTGGTATGGCCATATTGGCGATGGCAACCTGCATTTGAATATCTTACGTCCCAAACAAATGAAGGTTGACGAATTCATGCGCCACGGTCACGAAATGAGCCCTAAAATCTTTGAGATCGTATCTGATTTATCTGGCAGCATCTCAGCCGAGCATGGTGTGGGTCTTTTAAAGAGAGATTTTTTAGGATACTCAAGAAGTTCAGAAGAACAAAAACTTATGAAGGGTCTTAAAAATCTGTTCGATCCTCATCAGATTTTGAACCCTGGTAAGTTACTAATCAATTGATGAAGTAGACCCCTTCCGAACCAGCGACAAGGATTGTTTCGGCTCCTCTTATAGCGAACAAGCCATTACAAACCACTCCTGGTATATCGTTGATTGCTCTTTCTAATTGTTCGGCATCCGTGATTTTTAGGTCGTGGATATCTAATATGACATTCCCGTTGTCTGTCACAAACCCTTTTCGCCAAATGGGTGCTGATGAGAAGCTTTTTAGTTGTCTTGCGACTAACCCCCGAGCTAGAGGAATTACTTCGACCGGCAGTGGAAACGCTCCAAGGTTGTCGACCAGTTTTGTTTCGTCGATTATGCAAACAAACTCATCTGCGGCTTGAGCCACTATTTTTTCTCGAGTAAGGGCTCCCCCACCACCTTTGATTAATTGTTTCGAGTGGTTAGCCTCGTCCGCACCGTCTATGTAGATTTCGAGATGGGGGGCTGCATTTAAATCGATTACTTTAATACCCCCATTTTCTAATAAAACCGTCGATGCTGTGCTTGAAGATACGGCGCAATCGAATTTATGTTTAATTTTTATTAGTTCTTCGATGAAGAAATTCACAGTACTACCTGTACCGATACCCAGAATTGTATCTTTTGTTAGCCTGGATTCGATATGTTCTATAGTGGCTTCTGCTACACTTCTTTTTAAATCAGTTTGGTCAATTTTTGTGATGTTTGATGCTCTTAAAGTAAGGGATGTTGCCGATGCTTGAAACTTATGTAAAGAAGATTCTCTCGTCGAAGGTTTATGATTTGGCGAAAGAAACTCCGCTTGCACCCGCGCCATTGCTCACCCAGCGTTTTGGTGCTCAGGTTTATCTGAAACGCGAGGACCTTCAGTCGATATTCAGTTTTAAACTAAGAGGGGCCTATAATCGGATGGTTCATATTGGTGCGAATCAGCTAGAAAAGGGTGTTGTAACCGCTTCTGCGGGTAACCACGCACAGGGCGTAGCTGTAGCTGCTGATAAATTGAATGTTAAGGCGACCGTTGTCATGGGCCTCAACACTCCAGCTATCAAGGTAGAGTCTGTCAAGAATTTTGGCGCTAAGGTAATCTTGCATGGCGATTCTTACGACGAGGCTTCTGAATTCGCTAAAAATCTAGCTGAAAGTGAGGGTTCTACTTACATTCATCCATACGATGACCCCTTAGTAATCGCTGGGCAAGGCACGGTAGGGATGGAAATAGCGAATCAGCATACGGGTAATATCGATGCGATTTTTGTCCCAGTTGGAGGAGGAGGATTGATTGCGGGCATAGCTTCTTTTTTTAAATACCTGAGACCACAGACTAGAATCATTGGGGTCGAAGCCGAGGGTTCTGCTTGTCTTTTTGAAGCCAAGAAGAGCGGGAGAAGAGTTAAGCTTCCTCGAGAGTCTCTGGACCTGTTTGCCGATGGAGTGTCTGTGGCTCAAATCGGAGACGAACCCTTTAAAATAGCAAAGCATCATGTAGACACAGTCGTAAAAGTATCTACAGACGAAATTTGTGCGTCTATAAAGGACGTTTTCGAAGAAACGAGATCGATCGCGGAGCCTGCCGGAGCGCTCGCGGTTGCCGGTATGAAGAAGTACTTATCTACTTCAAAACGCAAGTTATCCACGGTTGTAGCTATCGTCAGTGGGGCTAATGTTAATTTTGATAGATTAAGGCACATATCGGAAAGAGCGGAGGTTGGGGAGGATCGAGAAGCTATTTTTGCGACAACGATCAAAGAAGAACGTGGAAGTTTTCTGGATTTTTGTAGAGATCTTGGTAAATGCTCAATAACCGAATTTAATTACAGAAAGACCCAAGAAGAACTTGCAAACATATACGTTGGGTTAGAGATTGCTAGTAAAGAAAAAAGAAAAGATTTACTAAAAAAATTGAAAGTGAAGGGATATCGAGTTGTCGATATGACCGACAACGAAGCGGCAAAAGTTCATATAAGACACATGGTGGGAGGGCCGAAATTAGATTCACAAGATGAATTGCTCTATCGGTTCGAGTTTCCAGAGCGGCCAGGAGCTCTAATGCAATTCCTGACTGTGCTCGGTTCTAGATGGGATATTTCACTTTTTCATTATCGTAATCATGGCGCCGCATGGGGAAGAGTATTGGTTGGCTTTCGTTCGAATGAGAGCGAACGCGACGAATTATCTAGTTACCTTGCCGAAATCGGATATCGCTTTTGGGAAGAGGATACCAATCCAGCCTATAAGTTATTTCTTAGTTAAGGTTAAAGTCTAGAAATTCTTCTTCGTAAGATAGGTCTTTTGTATCTGAGAGTCTGTCTAGATACAACGTGCCGTCTAAGTGGTCGCATTCATGTTGTAATACTGTGGATAGAAAGCCTTCGACTTCTAAATAGGTTTCGTTTTCACTCGTGTCATAGTAATTGAGTTGAATATTTTGGGGGCGAGACACTAGACCTCTAAGTCCAGGAACCGATAAACAACCTTCCCAGTGTGATTTTCTTTCTTGACCAACGGGCGTAATGATGGGGTTTATAAAAACGGTGAGCGGGAGCCCCTCAAGCTCACCGTAACTACTAGAGCCCTCAGGGATCTTTACAATCACGACCCTAACTAACTCTCCGATCTGTGGTGCCGCGAGGCCGATGCCGCCAGAGGCTTCCAGCGTATCACTGAGATCAGTAATAAGGTTTTGAATTTTTACAGAGCCCACATCAGTAATACAAACAGGTTCCGACTTTTTTCGAAGGGTTGGATGTCCCATTCTCAAAATGTTTTTAACTGCCATATTTTTCACCTAAATCAGTAAAAGTAGCTATTCCGGTTTCTGTTATCACCCCGTCAAGGGAGGTGTCAAAGCTATCGGTTGGTAGTACTTTGTTGGACATTTGGATTGAAAATGCTACGCCAAACAAAGGGGATTGAATCTTCGTGATATAAGTTGAAAAGTACTTATCGTAGTAGCCACCACCCATCCCTAATCGGTTGCCAGAGTCGTCAAATGAAACTAGGGGGATTAAGAAGCAGTCGATCTTTTCTTTGGGTACTTTTTCACTTCCTGGAAGCGGCTGGTGAATACCATAAGGCCCTGGTTCTAACTTCGGCTTTGCCTCATAAAGGTGAAAGTCCATTTGATTTTGATTATTGATTCGAGGAAGAAGCACCCTAGTACCCTTCTCTTTTAAATAATCTAGTAATTCAGATAGATCTGGCTCTCCGTCTTGAGAGGCAAAGCCAGTAATATTTTTCCAATCACCTTTTGTGTCGAGATCTTTGATTTGATCTGTAATATTTTGTGTGTGCGAAACTCTAACTTCGCCAGGCAAATTCTGACGTAAAGATCTATAGTGCTTTCGTAAGTAAGATTTGTTTGGCATAGCGAACTTTTTTAACAAACCGCATCAAGAAATCAGATTGCTCCCAGAGGTGCCGCTGCTGGTTTGCCCTGAACCGTTCTGGTTCAAGGCGGAAGGCAGGTTAACTCCTAAGGCTACCCATCAAGTTGGGTTTGCACACTGAAATTAACATCGAACCTTCCTTAGGTTTTTCTAACGGCTCAAGGACTTGACCACTGGCAAACACCCTAGGAACGCCTATAGTATAAACAGAAAGTGTCTCAATCCAAGCGCGGATCAGACATAAAAAAATAAATAATCGAAAGATAATAGAGGGGTTTTCTACAGTTCTAATTGGGTGTTTTTGACTAGAGCCGCCTCCAGAGTTTCGTTCAGACTTTCCACTCGCTTGTCCAGTTCCTTATCTCTGAGACCCGTCTCACCGTCTGAAATAATAGATTCTCCAATAATATTGAGCGCCGCCATTACGGCTATTCTATCCAAGCCCACGACCCTACCGGAGTCCCGGATTTCTCCCATTTTCTTATTCAAATATTTAGCGGACTTTTCAAGTACCTCTACTTCTTCTTCTTCGCAGCTAACCTGATATTTTTTGCCAAGCAAACTAACCGTTATGGTTTCGATTTCCGCCATTTTACAGTCGCTACCGCATGCTCTTCAGTCTAGTCAGAACTGTTTTTATTTTGGTTTTGGCTAGATCGGTTTTTTTAAGCAAAGCCGCTCGTTCTGCTGTCCATTTTCTCTGTTCTAACCTCAAGGCTTTGTTTTCGATGGAAAGCTTGTCAGACAAAGTGATCAAATCTGATACCCTCTTTTCGAGCAGGTGAAATGGATCTTTTTCAGGGTCAATCATAATTCCAATGGTGGTAATTTGAACTTGCGTGGTTCATAGTTTGCGCTGATTTGCGATACTTTTATAGCCCCTTCAGGAAGAATATTGTCTGCACTGGAACTATTAGCAAGTAAGACTGCTCCTACTATTTCTGCTTGTGAGATGCATGGCGTGGTTTGCGGTTTCTGCGTAACACAGCCTTTTGGCTACGCCTTGGAAGAGTTGATTGAGTTATTTGGTCAGGAAGAAATTGTTGACCCGGAGATGCTGGAGTCCTTTGTCCAAGCTATCCAAGAAGAGTTATTGGATGAAGGTCTAATTTTTTCACCGTTGGTTTTAGAGGACTCTACATTGTTGCAAGATCGAGTGCGTGACCTTTCCGATTTTTGCCTTGGTTTTCTTGGTGGATTTGGAGCGGGTATCGCCTTAAGTCGAAGAGCTATCCCTGAAGAACTAGAAGAAATTCTTGAGGATTTTACCTCCATTGGCTCGATTTCAGACCTCGGTTTAGAAGAGCAGGATGATGAAGCTTCCTATCTTGAGCTATTTGAATATGCAAAAGTTAGCGTATTGCTGGCTCACGGGGTATTTCTTGAATCGGAGCATTCCATGACGTTAGATTCAGACAGATAATCGATTTGGAAAGTCCAGGTTAATTTGGTTAATGAGTTAGAGAGACAAGTTGTCTAGCGAGAGAGTATGCGTTTTAGGTGCGGGCATCATTGGTTCGTCTTTAGCTATAGGTTTAGCCAGGTTGGGTTATGAGGTCTCAGTAGTAGAACGGACCACTCCTCGTCCTGGCCCTTCATCCTTTGGGATAGATGTGAGAAGTATCGCCATTACGCCAGCATCGAAAGGTTTTTTGGCTTCCCTTGGCCTGTGGAATGAAACGTTAGCCGAGCCTTATAGGTCGATGTCGATCTGGGAAGACCAAGGAGTGGCTAACCTAGATTTTGATTCTGAAGACTTCGGACAAACTTGTTTGGGCTGGATTGTAGAAGCGAAAAAATTCCAAATTGATATTTGGGAAAAATTAAACTCGGAAGGTGTCTCTAAAATCACGGATAGCCCTGTGGCATTATCGATGAAAGAAGAAGCGGTAGAGTTGTCCTTTAACGATAAAACCTTGGCTTTTGATTTTTTGGTGGGCGCTGATGGAGCAGACTCTTTTGTTAGAAGTCAATTGGCTATACCGGTAAAAAAAGTTAGCTCAAATCATTTCGCCCTAGCGAGTATCGTCAAATCGGATTTGGAACATGATGGTGTGGCATTGCAAAAATTCCTTGATACAGGTCCGATCGCTGCGTTGCCGTCGACGAGTGCTAGAGTTCGGACTATTATCTGGTCGCAAACAGCGGAGCTTGCAAAAGACAGATTGCAACTTTCTGATGAAGATTTTGGAGGTCTTCTTGAGCGAACCTTCGGTTCTCGGATAGGCAAAATTGAAGAAGTGGGCAAGCGATTTATTTTCCCATTGTTACAACAGCGTGTTGAGAGTTTCGCTCCTACAAAGAGGATAGTCATTTTAGGAGATGCGGCTCGATCCATACATCCTCTTGCTGGCTTCGGGGCAAACATTGGATTAGAGGATGTTAGGAGCCTACTTAAAGTTACGTCTGAGAAAGGGCTTGATAACGAAAGCGCAATCCAAAGGTATTCGATCCGAAGACAGATCAGATCCGACTACGTGATATACCTGTTAGAGGGTATTTTGGGTGCTTATACAAATGTTGGCCCCCGCTTTAGTTGGCTGCGAAACACTGCAATCGATTTTGTTAACAAGCAAGCATGGATTAAAAAACAGATAGTGAGAGAGGCCAGCGGTGATGGGCCTATCTCGCGCTTTTAAGAAGGAAGAATAGCTTTGGAATTAAAACGGACCACTCTTAATCAAGTTCACGTTAATCATGGCGGTAAACTGGTCGATTTTTCGGGTTGGTCGCTTCCAATTCATTATGGTTCTCAAATAAAAGAGCATCTTGCCGTTCGACAAGGAGCCGGCATTTTTGATGTTTCGCACATGACGATAATTGAATGTAAAGGATCAATGGCCAAGGCTTTTTT
>JBJKYX010000038.1:0-29332 GCA_045560825.1 Candidatus Azotimanducaceae bacterium | reverse complement strand
TATTAAAATTTTTCTTTTATATTCCAGCTTAACCATTTTTATTTTTATTGTTTTAAATATATTTGGTATCAGAATATTTAACTCTCTTAATCTTGCAATGACAGCTATTTCCTCAGGAGGTAGCGTTGCAGACGACTTTGTGCAGGAAGACTTTCCAGGTCATATTGAAATCGAGGGTTTTGCTTTAAAGGTGAGCTATTCCTTTGCGCCTGGAAGTTTAGATGACGGCGTTACCATTGAGATTCCGATAAGTGTTTTACAGGTCGTTGGTCGGGAGCCCTTCGAGTGGCTTGTCCCTGGTATGTTGGAATCTGTCATCGATAGTTGGATTAGATCGCTGCCTAAAGGACTGAGAAAGTCGTTGATGCCGATATCGGAGCTAGTGTTGGAGTTGAGTGGTCAATTACTCAAACTAGATGAATATCGTAGAGGACGGTTTTTGTCAAAGCTCGCGAGTCAAATTAGGGAATTTAGGGGCCTCAAGATAGATTCTGACGATTGGAAAATAGAGCAAGTCCCAGAGCACTTTAGACCCAACTTCAGACTTGTGGACGACTCAGGCAAGAAGATTGCGCAAGGTAGAGATTTTAAATCGCTAAAAGAGCGTTATATAGGAGAAGCGCTGGCGAAAGATATTACGCAAGAAAATATGATCCTGGAGCCTGATCTGATTGATTTTCCAGTCCAAGAAATCGTGGTCAAGAAGACTATAAGCATAGATGACCGAAAGGTTCTGGTGTTTCCAGGGTTAGAGGATCATTCAGATACTGTTTGTCTAAAAGCTTTTTCAACGCCACAAGAGCGCGACCTTGCAAATCGCAAGGGTTATTCCCGTTTGGTTTTTCTTAAAATGGGCAAACAACGGAGATTCTTTGTTAATGAAGTAAAAAAGCTGAATGAGTTGAGCCTGCTATTTTCCTCTTTGGGAGATCGCGAGACCTTTGAAGAGCAAATTATTCTCTCCTCGATATGGAACTGTTTTTTTGCTGACGGTGAACTACCTAAAACAGCAGAGTCTTTTGAATCGTTGTTTGAGAACAATAGATCAAAGTTAGCTCCGGCGTTCTTTCACACACTTGATTTGTTTGCAGACGTGATAAAATTGAGGTTTGACGTGTATCGATCACTTAAAGATTTAGAATCGGTATCTTATAAACCTGCTCGTGATCACATTAGCAGTTGGGCTGGTCAGTTAGTTCCTAGTGATTTCTTATTGAGCACACCTAGCTCTTTTGTCCATTTGTTGCCGAGATATCTGGAAGGAATTAAACATCGTGTAGGTAATTTGCCAGGGCGGGTCATGAAAGACAGAGGCCTGATGGATGGCCTTTTAGTGCTTGAAGAAAGACTGGAAGAGATTAAGAAGTCTGAACTCTATTCTGCGGAGAATTTCGAGCCTCTTCGATTTTTTTTAGAAGAGTACAAACTCTCGATATTTGCACCCGCGTTGGCTAAGAAAAAAGTAAACAATCATCCTTTGAATTTGGCCCGAGACCGTGTTTCTTTAAAGCGAGTGGATGCGGCGATTAGAGACGAAGAACAAAGAGTAGGGATAATCTAACCTGATTAATTTTTCTGCTTGGTTCTCAGTTTGCCGTCAATGAAATCTGAGTGATCAACATGAAGAAGATCTGCGAGTTTCCGGATCGTATATTCTTCCCACTGGTCGATTTGCTGATCAGAGTGCGCTATTTGCCAGAGTATAAAAATAATCTCTTTTTTGTCTTCATAACTGAATTGCTCGTTAACCAGTTTTGTGTATTGATAGGATCCGACGCTGTCTTTGTGGAGTGAGACCGCCTTTTCGAATAAGTCTTCTGCTTGGTCCGTGGTTTGCTCGAAAGTTTCTTTAAGAGCCACGAGGATTATCTGTTTTTCGTCATTGCTAATGTCTTGGTCCGCCCACGCGACTTCTAACATCAAAGTCAACGAGGCGACGATCGGCTCAACCTCATGAGAATGATCGGATTCCTTCTTAGGTAGTAGCCAATTCTTCATTCTTGTAAACATCAGAGAGCAAATCCTAATTGTTCGATCGCTTCGTTTAGAATAGAGGTGTTATTTGATTTGAGTCGAGTGTTATCAGAAAGAATTTGTCGATATTTTCTGGCTCCTGGCATTCCAGAGAAACAATTTAACAACGGCCGGGTAAGTCTGTTCAACTTTTCGCCTTGCTCCATTTGAATAACCATGTAGTCCAGATATTGTCTAAACACGCTAATCCTCTCGGTTGTGCTGATGGTTTTGCCAGGGTGGGAGATGTTAAAGAGTAATTCAGGATTTTGATAGGCGGCCCTGCCGATCATCACGCCATCCGCCCAAGTGAGGATTGGAAGCATTTCTTCCTCGTCGGAAAGACCACCATTAAATACAATCTCTAATTCAGGAAAGGTCTCCTTTAGAACCCTAACTTTCTCTGGCTGTAAGGGAGGAATCGATCGGTTCTGGGCGGCCGAAAGTCCTTCCAAAATGGCGATCCTTGCGTGAACGTAAATACGTTTACAACCTGCTTTGGCAACGTGTTCTACGAAATTGTTCAGGAATACCGTTGACTCATCAGATCCCAGGCCTAGTCGGCACTTTACGGTTACAGGTAAATCGGTCGTGGAAATCATGGCTTTAAGGCACTTCGCTACGAGCTCAGGTTCTTTCATCAAGCACGCCCCAAAAGCTCCTCGCTGTACCCTTGGAGATGGGCAGCCGATATTGAGATTAACCTCATCAAATCCTACCGTTTGTGCGAGTTCAGTGCATCGAGCTAGATCCTCAGGTTCGCTTCCACCAAACTGTACGGCAACAGGATGCTCTTCTTTAGAAAAGTCGAGTAATTGGTATTGTTCACCAAACCTTAACGCCGAAGTGCTTATCATCTCCGTAAAAAGCAAAATCTTTTGGGAAAATAGCCGATGGAAAAAGCGGCAATGTCGATCAGTCCAAGCCATCATTGGAGCAACCGCTAGGATTTTGTTCTCTATTAATTGAGCGTGGTTTTTAGTCATTTAATATAGTTGAATGCGACTATATCGACCAAATTACCGGGGAACCTGTAATATTTTGGAAACATTTTGTTTCATTTTGCGCCATTAATTTCTCCATTTTGTGTTCATTTTCATATACATTGAGCGTATGATCGCAGCGCGTATCGCAGGAGTCTAGCCATTTGGCAGTAGTTTCATGTCCGGTAAAAAGATAAGTCTCAAGCAAAGAACAATACAGGAAGCAGTGCACGCTATTGGGATAGGAGTGCATTCTGGTCTCAAAGTGGGTATGTCGCTGCGTCCTGCCCCAGAAAATACTGGGATTATCTTCATTCGCTCTGATTTAGACAATCAAGAAGTAAAGGCTTACGCGGAGAATGTTTCAGACACCACGTTGTCAACTAGTGTTTCTCAAAATGGGGCACAAGTGGCGACAGTCGAGCATTTGATGTCGGCGCTGTGGGGCATTGGGATTGATAACTTGTACGTTGAGTTAACTGGAGAAGAAGTTCCAATAATGGATGGAAGCGCTGCTCCATTTGTCGATCTCATTAATTCGGTGGGAATCATCGAGCAAGATGCTCCTAGGCATTTCCTGATGATAAAAAGAGAACTTAAAGTGACCCAAGGAGATGCTGAGGCGATCTTAAGACCATTTAATGGGTTCAAAGCAACCTATACATTCGCTGCAGATCATCCTGTGTATAATCAATACCCTAAAATAGCGAGTATAGATTTTTCCTCCGTCTCATATGTCGAAGAAGTTAGCAAAGCTCGTTCATTCGGACTAGAAAGCGAGCTCAATCAGGCTCAGGCCATCAATAAATGTCTGGGCTCTAGCCTAGATAATGCGGTTGGCATTAATGACAACGAAATAATGAACGAAGATGGTCTTCGTTACAAAGATGAGTTTGTCAAACACAAACTCCTGGATGTGATGGGTGATTTATATTTGTTAGGGAAGCCAATTCTTGGTGAATTTGAAGGATATAAATCGGGCCATGCGCTAAATAATAAGTTAGCGAGAGCGCTCTTGAGGGTGGAAGAGGCTTGGGAGCTTGTCACATTTGACCTTTCTAAAGGGCCGGCACGGATGGAGCCGATGATACAGCCCGATTGTCTGTCCCTTTCTTAATTGGAAAAACACATTTTGTTGAATTATCGAGTAAATCTTTGCTCGGTTTAATGGAATTCGAACCCGTAGGTCTCTATAATTGCGTCGCCGGAGTATTTGAAGCGCATAGGTGTTAATAGTTTTTGATCTTCTCAGGTCGTTTTAGACAATGAACCAGGATAAATTTATTAATTCAGGGGCTTGTCGTAGTGGGAATTCTGTTCGGGAAGCAGATCATTCTCCGTCTAATTATTTTTGGCCTCACATGAAAAGTCAGGAAGTTTAAGTTGTCTGTGATCAAGATAAACAAAGGCTTAGACTTGCCAATAGATGGCAAACCAGAACAGAAGATCGAGCTCGCCAGGGCTTCTCGCAGCGTAGGAGTGATTGGCTCTGATTTCCCTGGTATGAAGCCCACGATGCACGTTCAAGTCGGTGATAAAGTAAATTCTGGCCAAGTGCTTTTTTCCGATAAAAAGAACGAGGGAGTAGTGTTCACCGCGCCCAGTGCAGGAGTGATTTCCGGTATAAATCGGGGCGATAAAAGATCCTTGTTATCCGTTACGATCGATGTGACGGAAGGATCGGAAGAAGAATTTCAGGTCCATGATGTTAATCAGTTAGACCAACTAGAAGGCGCTGCAGTTCGTGAACAGTTGATAAAGAGCGGGCAGTGGGTCGCTTTTCGCACACGCCCTTTTTCGAGAGTACCAGCAATAGACGCATCACCTAATTCCATTTTTGTCACAGTAATGAATACTGACCCACTAGGTCTGGATCCAACTATTGTACTCAGGGAAGCTCAACAAGAGTTTGAGGCTGGACTGCTTGTTTTGACCCGTCTTACTGAGGGTAATGTCTACATTTGTTCTGGCGAAGGTTCTGAAGTCAGCTTTGCAGAGTGTGAAGGACTGAAAGGGCAGGTTTTTTCCGGGCCTCACCCAGCTGGTTTGGCCGGTACCCACATTCACCATTTAGACCCTGTAGGTCCTAATAAAACCGTCTGGTACCTTGATTTTCAAGAGGTGATTGCGTTTGGTCATCTGTTTTTGACGGGTAAGATTTTGACCGAACGTGTTGTTTCTCTGGCGGGACCAGGTGTCTCGAATCCTAGGCTCTTGCGAACAAGTCTTGGTGCTAATTTAACTGAGTTAGTAGCAGGTGAATTAAAAGAAGGTGAACAAAGAGTGATTTCGGGTTCTGTGTTATCGGGTCGAGGAGCCGATAGTCCCGTGGACTACCTTGGTCGATATCATCAGCAGGTGGCCGCTCTCGGTCAAAGCAGATCTCGCGACCTTTTCGGTTATTTATCTGTTGGAACAAAGAAGCATTCTGTATTCCCTGTCTTTCTATCCAAATGGCTAGGTGAGAAGACAGTCGAATTTACAACAAGTACAAATGGAAGCCCCAGAGCGATGGTACCAATTGGCACCTATGATACTCTCATTCCGATGGATATCTTGGCTACCCAGTTATTGCGTAGTCTGTTGGTCGGTGATATCGAAAGCGCAATTAATCTGGGGTGTTTAGAGCTCGATGAAGAGGACATTGCCTTATGTACCTATAGTTGCCCGGGTAAATATGAGTATGGTCCCGTCTTACGCGACATGCTTACGCAGATTGAGAGAGAAGGCTAAAGGTTATGGGATTACGATCGTTCCTTGATGATATAGAGCCGCATTTTTCAAAAGACGGCAAGTTGTCGTATCTATTTCCCGTTTATGAGGCGATTGATACGGCGCTTTATACGCCCGGAAGAGTCACCGGAGGACCTTCTCACGTTAGAGATGGTCTGGACCTGAAACGAATCATGATGACGGTCTGGCTGTTAGCGCTGGCCGTAGGGCTTGTGGGTTCCTATTTTGTTGGTTACCACGCCAACCTTGCGATGGAGGCCTCTGGTCTTGATTCAGTATCGAACTGGCGAGGTCTCTATTTGAATCTTTTGGTGAGTTACGATCCCAACAGTTTTTGGGATTGCGTCGTACACGGAATAGGCTATTTGTTGCCTCTCTACGTCGTTGTGTTCGCAGCCGGTATTTTGTTTGAGGTAGTTTTTGCTTCAAAACGAGGTCACGAAGTAAACGAAGGATTTTTTGTAACCTCGATCCTTTATACCCTGACCTTGCCACCTGACATTCCACTTCATTGGGCGATTATCGGAATTATTTTCGGCGTGGTGTTGGGTAAAGAAGTATTTGGCGGCACCGGTAAAAACTTCCTAAATCCGGCCTTGACGGGTAGGGCTTTTCTTTATTTCGCTTATCCGGCAGATATGTCTGGGGACGCCGTTTGGGTTGCTGTCGATGGTGTTACACAAGCGACTCCTCTAGGTAATGCCGCTTTAGGTTTGGATTATGGAGTGCAGCAGATCGATGCGTTTCTTGGATACATGCCAGGGTCCTTTGCTGAAACCTCGTTCCTCGCAATTCTTATTGCTGGCCTGATCCTCTGCTTAACGAGAATCGCCTCTTACCGAATAATGTTGGGGTCCGTGGCGGGACTGGTTGCTACCGCCTCCTTATTCAATTTAATTCCGTCGACAAATCCAATGTTTTCAATGACTGCAGATTGGCACTTGATACTTGGAGGGTTCGCTTTTGGGACCGTGTTTATGGCGACGGACCCAGTGTCGGCTTCTCATACCAATACAGGTCGATGGATCTACGGATTTCTGATTGGGTTTATGTGCGTATTGATTCGAGTTGTTAATCCAGCTTTTCCGGAAGGGATGATGTTGGCAATCCTGTTTGGTAATTTGTTTGCGCCGCTCATCGACCATTTCGTCATGCAGTCCAATATCAAGCGGAGGACGGCTCGTGGCCAGCTTTAACAAGGATGGATTAGCTAACACCTTTTTGATCGCTTTGGCGGTGTGTCTGGTGTGTTCTGTCATCGTTTCGGGAATGGCGGATTATTTGAAGCCAATCCAGCTTCTCAATAAAGAACTAGATCAAAAGCAAAATATTTTAAGAGCGGCCGGATTATTACCTCAAGGAGCGAAAACGTCAGAAGATGGGAGAGGTATTGAGGAGCTTTTCTCTGAATTTATTATACGCGCGGTTGATCTTGATACGGGCGAGTTTTCTGACCAAATAGATCCAACAGCATTTGATCCTATTAAATCCGCTAAAGATCCAAGTATTTCCATAGCGTTGGATGGTGAACAAGATATTGCAACGATCAAGCGCCGCGAGAACATATCGATTGTTTATATGAAAATGCGAGAAGGGGAGATCGATAAACTGGTATTACCGGTTAGAGGCTACGGGCTTTGGGGTACCCTTTATGGATACTTGGCGCTGGAAAGCGATTTGGCCACAATTTCAGGTATCGGGTTTTATAATCATAAGGAGACTCCTGGGTTGGGAGGGGAAGTAGATAATTCAAAGTGGAAAGCGTCTTGGAAGGGCGTGAGGCTTTATGATTTAGGCGGCATTCCATCGGTTGCTCTTGTGAAAACCCGGTCTGATTCAAATTCTGAAAGTGCACAATATGAAGTCGATGCGCTTTCCGGGGCAACATTTACGACTCGAGGGGTAGAGAATTTAGTTAATTTTTGGACTGGCGAACTCGGTTTTGGAAACTTCATTGAACGGCTTCGGGCCTCTCAAGAGCTAGCGCAAAGATAGGGGAAGAAAGTATGGCAACTCAAAAGGAAGTTCTTCTAGATCCTGTTTTCAACAACAATCCAATCGCATTGCAGGTTCTGGGTATCTGTTCCGCGCTTGCGGTCACCGTAAGCCTTTCGACTACCCTAGTGATGTGCATGGCCGTGGTGTTCGTGACAACGATGTCGAATTTAGCGGTATCTTTAATAAGAAATCGGATTCCTACAAATATCAGAATCATCGTGCAAATGACAATTATTGCCTCCTTAGTGATTGTCGTAGACCAGGTCCTTCAAGCAATCGCTTACGATATTTCTAAGGATTTATCAGTCTTTGTTGGCCTGATTATCACTAACTGTATCGTAATGGGTAGAGCCGAAGCGTTTGCCATGCAGAATGGACCCTGGTTGTCTGCGCTCGATGGGTTTGGGAATGCTCTAGGCTATAGTGTGATTTTACTAGGGGTTGCTTTCATAAGAGAACCGCTCGGTGCTGGCACCTTTTTTGGTTTCGAGATCTTACCTACGGCCGATAATCCTGGAATGTTTGGTTGGTATTACCAGCCTAATGGAATGCTTCTTCTTTCGCCAAGCGCCTTCTTTATAATCGGGCTTTTCATTTGGGCAATTAGAGCTTGGAAGAGTGAACAGGTGGAAGAAGTCGAATATGAAATTTCGTCTAACGTTCAATATAAAGAGGCGATGTGATGGAACATTATCTGGCTATATTCGTTAAGACTGTTTTCATCGAAAATATGGCGCTGACCTTTTTTTTAGGGATGTGTACGTTCATCGCAATATCAAAGAAGATATCCACGGCGATTGGATTAGGCATTGCGGTAATCGTCGTCTTAGCTATCACGGTACCTGCTAACAATCTCATTTATAACTATCTTCTGAAGGATGGGGCTTTGGCGTGGGCTGGATTTCCGGAAGTCGACCTTAGCTTTTTAGGATTACTGTCGTACATAGGTGTTATTGCGGCGATGGTCCAGATTCTCGAAATGGTCCTGGATAAGTATGTGCCAGTCCTCTACAACGCGTTGGGAGTATTCCTGCCTTTGATTACTGTCAACTGTGCGATCTTGGGGGCGTCTCTGCTCATGATTGAGCAGGATCAAACCTTTACGGAAAGCGTTGTGTATGGGTTGGGCGCAGGTGTTGGCTGGGCATTGGCAATAGTTGCTTTGGCTGGGGTTCGCGAGAAATTGAAATACAGTGATGTGCCTGAGGGCCTCAGGGGTCTTGGGATCACTTTTATATCGGTAGGTCTTATCAGTTTGTGTTTTATGTCTTTTGGCGGTATTGATATTTAGAGGATGAAGTTTTGAGTCTTAATATATTACTCGGGGTGGTCATGTTCACGACCACGGTTTTGGCTCTTGTGGGAATAATACTGGCGGCGCGAGCTCGTCTAGTAAGTTCGGGGGACGTTAATATTCTGATTAACGATGACCCCGATAAAACCATTGCAGTGTCTGCGGGCGGTAAGCTGTTAAATACGTTGGCGGACAAAGGAATTTTTCTAGCTAGCGCCTGTGGAGGAAAAGGGACTTGCTCACAATGTAGGTGTCGAGTGGTTGAAGGTGGAGGGAGTATATTGTCCACTGAGGAATCTCACTTTAATCGGGGAGAGGTTCAAGATAATTGGCGATTATCGTGTCAGGTAGCGATAAAACAAGACCTGAAGATAGAAATCCCGGAGGACGCGATAGGCGTGAAGCGATGGGAATGTGAAGTCATTGAAAATCCCAACGTCGCGACTTTTATTAAAGAGCTCAATTTGAAGCTGCCCGAAGGCGAGGATGTAGATTTTAAAGCCGGAGGTTACGTCCAGTTGGAGATCCCGCCCTATGAAATGGATTGGTCTGAAATTGATGTGCAACCAGAATATCGTGGGGATTGGGATAACCTCGATTTCTGGCGGTTTAAATCGAAAGTAGCCGAGCCTACGATTCGAGCTTACTCAATGGCGAATTTCCCACTTGAGAAGGGGATACTTAAGTTCAACATTAGAATTTCTCCGCCACCACCCAGGACTGATTTCCCGCCCGGAGCAATGACTTCGTATGTTGGTAAGCTCAAGCCAGGAGACAAGGTCACTGTCTTTGGTCCATACGGTGATTTTTTTGTTCAGGATACCCCTGCTGAAAAAGTATGGATTGGTGGCGGTGCAGGTATGGCGCCACTTCGTTCTCATATTTTTGACGAGCTGGTGCGAAAGAAGTCGAAGACCAAAATGGTATTCTGGTATGGGGCTCGATCTTTAGGAGAAATGTTTTATCAGGAAGAATTTGAGAAGTTAGCGGCAGAACACGAGAATTTCGACTTTCATATAGGGCTCTCTGAGCCACAACCTGAAGACAATTGGGAAGGCTACACGGGCTTTATTCATAATGTTGTTCATGAACAGTACCTGAAAGATCATCCTAACCCGGAAGATTGCGAATATTATCTATGTGGACCTCCTCTGATGGCTGCAGGAGTTTTAGGGATGTTAGATGATTTGGGAGTGGAGCAGGAGAATATTCGATTCGATGACTTCGGGGGCTAGTTTAGGGACCAGTTCCGCCAGTCTTCGTTGCTGCCCTCGGGTGGTCGATCCAATGGGAAGATAGGCCTTCTGACCGAGCTAAACTGGATTTGGTCATAGTCAGAAGTACAAACTCCGACACCTGCGCACTCAATGACCTTTTTTGAGATATCCCTGAATCCAACTCGATAGTGGATACGGCTCTTCAACATGAGATAGGTCTTCTCCGTAGGCTCAATACCTAAGCTGCGAAAGCACTCGGGGTCTGTCGGTTCGACATGGCGAGACACGATAATAATGTCAACGCTTCCAACGGAAAGTATCGCGGTAGTGCCCATGTTGACAGTTAGACCACGTGCCATGGCAACCTTGGCTTTAAATTTCCCATTGAAAATGGTTTTTACCTCTCCAGTCAAAGTCAAAGGTTTGCTCTGTTGCTCCAATGCATCCATGAACAACTTTCCGCCCAAGGAGATTGTGACTGTATTCCCGACCCCCGCCTTTTGCATTTCATCAACCACTTGGGGGTCATAGAAGCCAAATACCGCGATATCCTCTAGTCCATGTTCCAAAATAGAGTTGAGTACCTCGGTAGTGTCCATTGTTCCGCCAGAGGCCGTATTATCATAGTGATCCAGCAATATGACTGGACCCTCGCCGGGTTCTTTGGAAGCGGCCTTCGCTTTCTCCATGGAACGATCCAGAGATTCAATTTCATAGACGAATTTCTCTTTATCAGACCAAGCCTGATCGAGTATTTGATCCGTAATCTGTTTCGCTTGTTCGGCGTTATCATCAGTTACGGTTACAACACTCATACCCGCGTCCTTGATATCGGCATGAGGAAATCCTGTGAACACGCTAACCGCAAGCGCTTGGTTTTCTTCCATCTGAATGGCCTTGTTCTGCAAGGAAAGATTAGGTTCATCGTCGGTACCTTGTCGCATGACATGAGGCAGCATTGGTACGTTGGACCAATGCATTGAAGGTTTGACCTCGCCACGTAACATCTTGAAAAATAGTTCTGCAGATCGGACTGCTGTAGCGTCCATGTCGATATGTGGATAGGTGTGGTAGCCAGTCAGAACATCACAGTTGGATACCATCTTTTCGGTGACGTTTGCGTGCATGTCGAGCGAGATCGCAATTGGTAAGTCGGGTTGCTGCTCGCGGATCCTTGAGAGTAGCTCTCCTTCGCCATCCTCGAATTCCTCGGTGACCATCGCGCCATGAAGGTCTAGCAGCAAAGCGTCGATATCTTTGCAAAGGCCTAGTATTTGAGAGGCTATGAATTCGTAAGCATCTTGGTTGACGGGTCCACTGGGTGGTGCTCCGGCCGCTATTCCCATCACGATTTCTGCGTCGTTTGCTTCTGCGACTTGTATGTATCCACCGAGGCAAGAAGCGGTTCCTTTATATATCGTAAGAGCGCCTGCTCCCGATGGGGGTGTCTCTTTGCCACCGGAAAATCTTTTGAGGTCTGTAACCACTGGTGAGAAGGTATTGGTCTCGTGGCTCATCATCGCAATACCAACTTTCATAATCACCCCTTGTCTAAAACTTTCTCTGTGAATACACAGGTAGGGCAATGGGCGTCTGCAACTTCTGCATCTTCACTTGTTTGATACTGTGGGTTTGAAAATCGCTCTATCCTGTCGTCAGAACTCGTCTTCTCGCTACGACCTTTTGACGGGCGCATGACAGCATCTTTCCATTCATCGCTATCGGACCATCGGCGCTCCAGATCGATGACTGATCCGGGTTCCGTTATATCGGTGATCGCGGACAACGCTCTGCGCATGATGAACTCTTGGTCTCCTGGATCGTTAGGCTTGCCAGCTGTATGACCGAGGGGATAGTCAATATAGACGGCTCGAGGAGCCTTTACGGATTGGGTGATTGAAAGGGCGCTCGACAGACATATGGTTGGTATACCGTGTTGTTCGATTTGCTTAGCGATCAGTCCAACGGACTGGTGGCACACCGGTCACGCAGGTACCAGCACGACTAAATCCACCTCATCTTTCACGGCCTGGTTGGCTAGACTTGGTGCCAAGTAATCTCGAACCTTTCGGCTGGAATAGATACCCCCCATGAAGCTATATACACGGTCGGATACTCCCTTTATGAATCCTTTTGAAGCGAGTTTGCGTAGGGTTTGAAGAGGAAAAACAACGTTGATGTCTTTACGAGCATCTTTGAGGTCATATGCGAAATGCGTAACCCTGAGGTCCTCGTTGGAACAATCAGATTCGATAATTCGGTAGCTGGTATCGTCCTTATAATGAAAGGCGATTTGTCCCCTTAGGTAGATTCCCCCTGAGCATATGACTCCGACTTTGCACTGATCTAGGGGTTTATTTAGTTTTGATAAGGGTGCTTCGTCTTCTTTAACCCATGTGTAGGAAGGGTAATCAAGAGAACTGTATAGGGCTCTCGTTCGCTCAATATAATCGATTGGATTTTGAACTATAGACGTCAATTTGGTGCCTCCTCACTGAGCTAGAACTTAACAAGAGCTAGCGCTTAGGGCAACAAAGCTTGTCGTTCTGACGAAACACAATACACTAGTAAAAAAGAGAGGAATAGCAATGGCAGAGCCCGTAGTTTTATACGAAGAAAATAACCACGTAGGCTATATCACCCTGAACCGGCCCGAAGCGATGAACTCGCTGACCTATGAGTCCTACGACTTACTGGAAGATTCAGTTAGACAGTCCAAAGCTAGGGTTATAGTGATTACCAGTTCTGGCCGAGCATTTTGTGCGGGAGACGATGTTAAGCAAATATTGGGAAGTAATGCGCCTCCCCCGAAAGAACACGTCGAGCGAGGCCAAAATACAGGCGGGCTGACACCTGCGGCGGATGCTCTATTGAATACAAACATTCCAATAATTGCTGCCGTCAATGGTCCAGCTGTTGGCTGGGGCATGGAGCTGGCTTTGATGGCTGATATACGTGTTGCGTCGATTAACGCGAAGTTTGGAGAACTCTTTGTTGTGAGGGGGTTGTGCTGCGATGTCCCAGGCCTTGGTCGTCTGGCACAGTTGGTGGGCCGAGAAAAGGCGGCTGAACTTTTGTTTACTGGCGAAGTGATTGACGCGAAAACTGCTAAAGAGATTGGATTGGTCAGCCGCGTCGTAGAACACGATCAGCTTATGGACGCCACTAATGAAATAGCGAACAAGATTGCGAGTAATCCGCCGTTAGCGGTCCAGCGATTGAAAGAAGGACTAAGGAGAACATTGGATCCTGACTGGAGAGAGACTGGTAAATGGGCGATGGCGCAGATCAGTGAGCTCAGAAAAACAGAGGATTCTAAAGAAGGAGTAAAAGCCTTTCTTGAAAAACGTGATCCCGTCTATGTCGGGCGGTAAGAAAGTAAAATAGGTTCAAGTGGAGAAAAATATTGGTCGCAGAAGCTAGAAAAGTTGGAGACAAAAGGTTTAGAGAGTCCTACGGACGCTACTTTGAGGATTTTGAAATTGGAGATGTGTATGAGCATCGACCTGGGCGAACGATTACAGAAACGGATAACACTTGGTTCACTCTGTTGACAATGAACCAGCATCCTTTGCATTTTGATAGGGAATACGGCGCCAAGACAGAGTTTGGTAAAGTGTTGGTTAATTCGTGCTTAACAATTTCTTTGGTGACTGGTATGTCTGTTTCAGATATTTCCCAGAAAACGATAGCAAATCTCGGTTGGGATAAGGTTCGGTTGTCCGGCCCTGTTTTTGTCGGAGATACCCTTTATGCGGAATCTCAGGTCTTAAGCAAGAGGGAATCCAATTCTCGTCCAAACCAAGGCATCGTTAGTGTTGAGACAAAGGGAATAAAACAGGATGAAAGTGTTGTGATCTCGTTTGAGCGTTCGATGCTCATCCCCTTTAAAGGTCACGCGATCGACGACCAGATGGATTACTAGCCATGTCTAACGACCAAACCATCATGCTGGACGCTATAGACAAGTTTCTTCAGAAGGAAGTGCGTCCTATAGTCAAAGAATATGAACTTGCGGACAAGTACCCGCATGAAATTGTCTCTAAGATGAAAGAGCTGGGTTTGTTTGGGGCAACTATCTCAGAGTCCTATGGGGGTCTTGGGCTTTCTGCCGAATTATACGCTCAGATTGTGGAACATGTGTCTAAAGTATGGATGTCGATATCTGGGATTTTTAATTCGCACCTGATTATGTGTACAGCGATTGAAAAGTTTGGCACGGAGGAAATGAAGGAAAAATACTTACCGTTGATGGCTCGTGGAGAACTGAGAGGTGGTATCGCGTTAACGGAACCCGATTGCGGAACCGACCTTCAAGCAATAAGGATGCGAGCTGAAAAAAAAGGCGAACATTACACCTTGTCCGGCACGAAACAGTGGATAACAAATTCTGTTGAAGGCAACGTCCTGGCAGTACTGGTTAAAACCGATGTTCATGCTAACCCCAGACATAAAGGTATGAGTCTTTTCATTGTGGAAAAAGCAGCTGGGTATAAGGCGACTAAGCTCAGCAAACTGGGTTATCGGGGTATCGATACTGGTGAGGTCGAATTTAATGATGTGGTTGTCCACCAGGATAATCTGATTGGACTAGAAGAAGGTAGAGGCCTTCAGCAAATACTTTCTGGTCTGGCGCTTGGACGAATTAATGTGGCAGCAAGAGGGGTCGGTGTGGCCAGTGCGGCACTAGATGCGAGTCTGGCCTACTCGCAAGAGCGAGAAACGTTTGGTCAACCGATTAGTCAGCATCAAGCAATCCAGATCAAACTGGCTGACATGGCGACTCGGGTCGAAGCATCGAGACTCTTAACGGCGAAAGCGGCGCTAGCGTATGATAGCGGAGAACGCTGCGACCTTGAGGCTGGAATGGCTAAGCTAAGTGCGACCGAAGCCGCAATGGAAAACGCTAATGAAGCCCTGCGTATTCATGGTGCTTATGGCTATTCGCCTGATAACGAAGTTGAACGTTATTATCGCGACGCACCGTTATTGGTGGTTGGTGAGGGGACTAATGAACTACAGCGCATTATCATTACGCGTCAATTAATAGAACTTGGAAATTTCTGAATTTTGAATTAAGCGGCGTCGGTCAGTTTCTCTGCGAGACACTGATCGATAAGAATTTCGGTGGTACCTTTACAAGATCCGCAGCCCGTCGCTGCACCGGTTGTATTTTGCACGGAGCTCAGGTTATTTGCTCCGTCTGAAACAGCTTGAGCTATTTCTTTGTCTGTGACTGCGTTGCAAAGACAAACGTACATAACTACAGATAACTCTAAATCATTGTGATAATGCAATTGTAAATGCAAATTGTTCTCAATATCAAATGATTTATATCTGTTATTAAAATTATTAAATGATATTAATTATCGTTAAAAATCAATAACTTAAGTGATATTTTTGTTGAAATCGGGTTAGGTGGTACGTAGTATGGGAAAAAAAATCACCGGCATGGAGCTCGAAAAATGAAGGCACAGTCCCCAGAGATCATCAAACACCTCAACCAAATTCTTAAGAATGAGTTGACTGCCATTAACCAGTATTTTTTACATGCGAAAATGTTTGATGATTGGGGTCTAACCAAGTTGGCTGAATATGAAAAACATGAATCCATCGATGAGATGAAACATGCGGATACATTAATTGAACGCATTTTGTTTTTGGATGGGCTGCCGAACCTCCAGGACCTAGGCAGTTTGATGATAGGGGAGAATACCAGGGAGATGCTGGAATGTGATCTCAAATTAGAAAATCTTGCGATTCCTGATTTAAGAGTTGCGATCAGCCATGCAGAAGAATCCAGTGACTATGGGACTCGTCAGATGCTCAGAGAAATATTGGATTCAGAAGAAGAGCATGTGGATTGGATAGAAAAACAGTTAGGTTTGATTGAAAAAGTCGGTGAACAAAATTACATTCAGTCCCAGACATAGTGTTTAAGAGAAGCGATGAAGTTAAGAATTCGGGGCAATACCTTGCGCTTGAGGTTATCGCGGAGTGAAGTCGATTTGGTTGCGCAGGGAAAAGAGGTAAAAGATTTCACTTTTTTCCCAGGGGGAGGCAATCTCCAATATGTCTTGAAACAGACGCTGTCGGACACATCGGTAGTAAAGACAAACGAGGGCGACGATAGCTGCATCAATGTTTTGGTTGACGAAAACAAGGCCAGGCAGTGGGCTAAATCAGAGGAAGTCGGGCTGTTTGGCGCCGAGCCACTAATTTTAGGGTCTTTCGAGTTGTTGATTGAGAAAGACTTTGCTTGTCTTAATCCGAGGGACGGGGGCGAGGACTCCGACAGTTTTCCTAACCCTGCCACTGTTGAAACTAATTAGATAAAGTCCTCTCTCACATTAAAATTCTTGAATAGGCCATTCTGCGAATATTGGACCTCTTTTGCATTGCGGGAATTGAGGAAGTTGATTGCGCTTCTGTTGCCCTTTGATAGGTATTCTTCCAGGAAAGGCCTTTCGCGGATATGGATCAATTGATGAAGGGGTTGTAGTCTCATCGAGTCCCTTGCACAAATTATGGAAGAGGAAGAGGAAGCCTTAACTAGAGGCTCCTCCCAGCCACGCTCAAGTAAAGGAGTATCTCCCGGAGTGCACAATAGCCACTCGGTGTCCAAGTGAGTCAACGCGCACAGTATCCCAACCAGTGGACTGTTACTATCAAGCCCGGTATCTGAATCTTTTATGACAACCCCGTATTTGTCGTAGGTTTCGACATCGTCATTAGCGCTAATAAATAGCGTTCTTGTTTGTGGGAGCGCTTCTAGGATGTGCTCAATCAAGGGTTTCCCTCTCCATGAAACAAGCGGTTTATTGAGATGTCCTAAACGAGATCCCTGTCCCCCGCAGAGAATAACGGTACTGAGATTTGATAACGACTTTGGGTTGGGTGTTTTCAAAGAATGAGACAACGTCTTATGATTCAGTTGAAACCTTAGGTATGAGTTAACTCTATGACAAGTATTGCGTTTCGAAATGTTGAGGTGTTTGACGGGCTCGGAGGTAAATCTTTCATTGCCGATGTCGGAGTGAAGGCTGGAAGAATCGACTGTATTGGAGAGGTAACTGAAGCTGAGGTCGAGATTGAGGGTCAGGGTTACGTCTTGGCTCCCGGGTTTATAGATACACACGCTCACGACGATGGGGCTTTTATTCGGCATCCCGGTATGGAGTTCAAGCTTCAGCAAGGAGTAACCTCTGTCGTCAGCGGTAATTGTGGCTTCAGCGCCATACCGTCCAGTCCTGATGTGGATCAATCGGCCGCTAGCGGAGGAATCCTGGCAGGATTGAAAGGCGATTTTGTCGATTTGGAAGGTTACTTCGCAACAGTGCTTAGTAAAGAGCCATCAATCAATAACATGATGCTGGTTGGACATAATACAGTTCGCTCGATGGTACTTGGAAATGCCAGGCGAGCACCGACTCCAGCTGAACTAACTAAAATGCAAGACCATGTTCGTGTGGCTCTTGAACAAGGTTGCTGCGGTTTTTCTAGTGGACTGATCTATCGCCCCGGTAGGTACAGCGATACAGAAGAAGTTGTTGAGATTGCTAAAGTGGCAGGAGAATTTGATGCGCTCTACACCACGCATATGCGCAATGAAGGAGATAAATTGCTCGAGGCGGTTGACGAAGCGCTATTGATTGGCAGAGAAAGTGGTTCACATCTTCATATTTCCCATCATAAAGCAGCAGGCAAAGCTAATTGGGGCAAGGTAGGTCAGTCCTTATTGAAAGTTGAGAAGGCCCTTTTAAGCGGACAAGCGGTGACGTTGGATGTTTACCCGTATACCGCGGGTAGTGGTCGAATGATTGAGTATTTTAATTTAGATAATCCAGATGAAGAGCTCGCGCGAACAATCCGGATTGCAAGTTGTCCGGCAAATAAATTGTATGAGGGTCGGATGCTGGTAGACATCGCTAAGGAAGAGGGCAAAACCATGCCGGAGATGGTTCGTTCCGTTCTCCTGGCTCCTGAGGGAGATAAAACCTTGTGTATTCAGTTCGTGATTTCCGAGGAGGATGTCGAGACAAATATTAAGCAAAAGGACATGATGATCGGTAGTGATGGTATACCGGACCTGAAGGGGCGGCCTCATCCTAGATTGTTTGGCACGTTTCCAAGGGTTCTGGGTCACTACGTGCGAGAGAAAAAGTTGATAGGGTTGGCCGAAGCAATCAGGAGGATGACCTCTCTGCCAGCTCGTATTTTCGGTATGAAGGAAAGAGGGCGAGTTGCAGAGGGTTATCATGCGGATCTCGTGCTTTTTGATTCAGGATCAATTTCAGATCAAGCTACTTATGATCAACCGATGCTGCCGCCGGTGGGAATCAAAATGGTGGTTGTGAACGGAGAGATCGCGTTGTCAGAAGGACAGGCTACGGGTGTGGGAAGTGGGAGAATGTTGCGTTATAGGAATGATTCTTTTAGTCCCAGTTAAGCGTGTTAGAGTTGTACTACCCCAGTCGCTGGTGATTGGAAATAGAAGAAATGAGGCGAAAAAATGAGTTTTTTAGATAAAAACGTCAGTGAGCATGTGATGACACTAACGATGTCCAGCCCAGAAACCCGTAATGCGCTTACGAGTGACGAACAATTTGGAGAGTTTGAAGATGTTTGCGTGGAGATAAACGACGATAAATCCGTTAGAGCCGTTGTCTTAACGGGTGAAGGTAGTGCATTTTGTGCCGGCGGCAATGTTAAAGACATGAGAGAACGAAAGGGACTTTTTAGCGGAGATCCGTTTGATCAGGCTGACGCCTATCGCAAAGGGATACAGCGTATACCAAGAGCAATATATTCGCTAAATGTGCCAGTCATCGCAGCGGTAAACGGACCAGCGGTGGGAGCAGGCTGCGATCTTGCGACCATGTGCGACATACGCATAGGTTGTGAAAAAACTATGTTTGCCGAGAGTTTCGTAAAACTGGGGATTATTCCTGGTGATGGGGGTGCCTGGTTTTTGCCGAGAGCTGTAGGCTACTCGAACGCTTGCAAGATGGCTTTTACTGGAGAACCAATAGGAGCTGAGGAAGCACTGGCGATGGGGTTGATTTCAGAGATAGTTCCATTAGGTGAATTGATTAACCGAGCGCAAGTATTGGCCTCAAGCATTGCGCAGAACCCGCCGCATGCGGTCCGGCTTACCAAGCAACTGATGAGAGCAAGTGAAAACGCGTCTCTGGATGAATTGCTGGACAAGTCTGCGGCTTTTCAGGCAATCTGCCACGCAGAACCGGACCACAGAGAAGCCGTTGAGGCGTTTTTTGAGAAACGACCGGGCAATTATAGGGAATCTTAATTAGAACGAGAGACAATCCAGGGGAGTAGGGAAGTGACGAATGTAAAGTGTGTATTGGCTGCGATCAGCCTTTTGGTGATGTCATCAGGTCTTTTGGCAAAATCATTATCTCAGACCAAAGCAGAACGAGTGGGTATGTCGTCTGAACGCCTTGATCGTATAACCGCGATGACGCAAAAGTACGTCGACGAAGGTAAGCTGGCGGGCGTAATCACTATGGTCGCGAGAGACGGTAAGTTAGTTCATTTTGAAGCCGTCGGTAATAAAGGGGTGGAAGATTCTCGACCCTTGGAGAAAGACGATTTATTCCGAATTTACTCGATGACCAAGCCGATCACCGCAACCGCAGCCATGCAGCTGTATGAACAAGGTAAGTTCCATATGAGTGACCCTGTTCACAAATTCATTCCTGAGTTTAAAAACCTTACGGTCTTGAATGAGCAGGGCGAGCAAGTTCCTGTAAAAAATCACATGACGATGCAGCAGCTACTTTCTCATACCACTGGCTTGTCTTATGGCTTTGATCCGGTTAATGATCCTGTGGACAAACTCTATGGTGAGGCGAAATTATGGGAACACGAAAACCTGGATTCGTTAATGGAAACTGTTTCCAAACTACCGCTAAAATTTGAGCCTGGAAGCGCATGGCACTACTCAATAGCTGTTGATGTTACTGGTGCGGTGGTAGAGCGAATTTCTGGGCAGCCCTTTGACGAATATCTGGATGAGCATATCTTCACTCCTCTAGGAATGGACGATACGTTCTTTCAGCTCCCACCTGAGAAAAAAGAGCGATTCCTTCCTAATCATTCATGGGATTTTCAGAATAACCAGCTGGTGACTTTGGATTTTAGGCAGCTTGCTGCTATGGGGATGAGCGAAAATGCCGCGATGTTTAATTATGATGAGGTGTCCCTGTATTCTGGTGGCGGCGGGCTGATTTCTACCGCAATGGATTATCTTAAATACGCCGAGATGATGCGAAATGGTGGCGAACTAGACGGAGTTAGAATCCTTGGTGAGAAGACGGTTAACTATATGGCGAAAAATCACCTTACGGCCAGTATTACCGCAAGTGGTACTGGAGAGTCTCCGGTATCGATCTTGGGTCAACGTGATATGGGAGCTGGATTTGGTCTAGGATTTGGCGTAGTAACCGATACAGTGAAGGCTGGTGTAGTGGGCAGTAACGGTGAGTTTAACTGGGGAGGCGCTGCTGGTACTGTTTTTTGGATAGATCCTGTTGAAGAGATTGTGGTCGTTGGGATGATACAGTTGATGGGTTCTCCTTGGTCCTTACGCTCAGATTTGAAAGTGGCGACCTATCAGGCTATTACTGAGAGCTACGAGTAACGCCAGAGGATCGAAGTGTCAATGCCTCTCTCGCCCAGTCAGATTGAAACCTATTGGAGAGAGGGGTATTTGGTTGTTAAAAGGCTGATCGCTGAAAATCAGCTGGCCGTTTTTGGTAATAGATTTGAGGCCATCATAGAAGGGCGTGTACAACTCAGTCCGATGATGAAGGTTATGAAAGATGTCATGATTGTGAAAGGACATCTGAAGTCAGACGATCCCATCCAAGAAGTAAATAAACTATTTTCTCTTGAGAATGACCCTGTGTTCTTTGAATATATTACAGACCCAGATTTAACTTCAGTTGTGCGTAGTTTACTTGGACCGACTATTTATAGTTTGGCGAGTAATGTGTTTAACAAGCCCCCCGAAATTGATGGGCGGCATCCGATGCACCAAGATCTTAGATACTTCAAGCTGCGTCCTGCCAACGAAATTGTTGGGGTTTGGACATCAATCGGAACTGCGAATAGAGAGAGCGGTTGTTTGTCAGTCCTAGCCGGTTCTCACAAGCTCGGTATTCAGGAACATACTCTTCCAAAATGGGACTATATTAATCACGGGTTTTATGGGATTCATGATCTTGATAGAGAGCAAAGAGTACATGTCGAAATGGATCCCGGTGATACATTGCTATTTCATCCGTTATTAGTCCATGGCTCAGGTTCAAATCAAACTCGTTCCTGCAGGCGAGCTATTTCTGCACATTACGCCTCTGATCGATGTGTATCGGATAACGAAAACTGGCGAGAGACTGGGCTAACGCGAAAAATTGCAGACTAACTGAGGTAGGGTCAAGTATTAGTCAAACCACTTGATACATCGTAGCATTTCCTCATCGAACCCGTGGCTGCGATAAAGAGATCTTGCGCGTTGGTTATTTGCAAAGACGTGTAAGGTGAGGGTTTTAGCGCCGAGTTCTTTCACGCGATCTTCGGCTCTTTGTAATAGTCGTCGGCCGAGGCCCTGCCCCCGGGCGGAAGGGGATACGACGATAGCTTCCAGATGAGCGCTGGGTTCGTGACTAAGAATCTCATCGCGCATTGTTACCAGGATTAAACCAGCAATTTGATTGCCAGAATCAACGGCGACATCGGCAAAGGTCACCTGTGTTTCTTTATCCAGAACGGATTTTAAAAGCTGGGCATCTCCCTCCCAAAGATTGTTGGCAAAGCGTCTGACAGGAATATCGAAATCGGCAAGTTGCGGCAGGAGCTTTAACAACGCATCATAATCGTCCGGCTCGGCTGGTCTGTAAGTGTTTATGTAATTCATAGGGAAAGGTTAGCTGGAGAAGTCCGCCATGAGCAAGACAAATAACCGTTACGATCGACGTACAGCAATCAGCGTTGTAATCGCTAACATGATAGGTACCGGCGTGTTTACCAGTTTGGGTTTTCAGCTTCTCGATATTCATAGCGCGCCTGTCATACTGCTGCTTTGGTTTGTGGGTGGTGTCAGTGCTTTGTGTGGAGCTTTGTGCTATTCGGAGTTAAGCGCTGCCTTGCCGCGTTCGGGTGGCGAATACAACTTTATTGGTTCGATTTACCATCCTGGCTTAGGTTTTATCTCAGGTTGGATATCCGCGACAATTGGTTTTGCTGCGCCCACCGCGCTGGTTGCGATCACCTCCGCCACGTACCTGAATACGGTTAATCCTGATATACCGATCACAATATTCGCTACATTGTTAGTGATTCTTATTTCCTTGTTTCATCTATTTAATCGTTCAAGCAGTAGCACATTCCAGGTTATTTTTACTGGAGTGAAAGTGGTTCTTATTTGCGCGTTTATAATTTGTGCTTTGCTTTTTTCCGATCAATATCAAAGCTTGCGATGGGCCCCAAATATGGGTGATCTTTCGGTTATTTCGGAAGGTTCCTTTGCGATCGCCCTGATCTATGTGAGTTACGCCTATACCGGGTGGAACGCCGCGACCTATTTAGCTGGGGAGATCGAAGACGTTCAAAAAGAGATGCCGCGTGTTTTGATAACGGGAACTTTGGCTGTAGCGGTGTTGTATATATCTCTTCACTTCGTTTTTTTAACGGTTGCACCAATGAGTGCAATGGAAGGAAAGTTAGAGGTAGGGCATGTGGCAGCCTCTTATGCCTTTGGCGAGCAGGGCGGACGATGGTTTTCTATCATGTTGGCAGTTTTGTTGATTTCGACTGCAAGCGCTATGATTTTATCCGGTCCGAGGACCTTACAAGTGATAGGTCAAGACTTTGCCTTACTATCGTTTCTCGCCAGAGAAAATAAAATGGGTATCCCTCAGAGAGCTATCCTTTTTCAGCTCGGATTGACGATTGTTTTGATCGCAACAGCATCCTTTGAAACGATTCTTATGTTTTCTGGCTTTGCACTGGGATTGAATACGCTGGGGACCGTGCTGGGAGTTTGGTATCTCCGAAGGCAAAGGCCCGATTTAAAGCGACCTTTTAGGATGCCTTGGTATCCTTGGCCTATGGTGATATTTGCTGCGTTGATGCTTTGGACTTTGCTGTATGTCATGGTAGAGAGGCCCGTGGAGGGTTTGCTAGCGATCGGACTGATGATTGTGGGTTGGTGTTTTTATTTGATAAGTAGAAAAAGTGAAAATCAAAGATAGGAGATTAATGGATGTCAGATAATTTGATTGAGGAAATGAGTGACGGTGTTGTTACATTAACCATGAATCGGCCTGAAGCGCGTAATGTTATGACCGGGCCGATGATGTCGAAAATGCACGAAGCACTGCCTCGACTAGCCGCTGATAAATCCGTGCGATGTCTGGTGTTGACGGGTTCGGGTTAAGCTTTTTGTGCGGGTGACGGCAAAAAAAGAGTTCACGGCAGAATTGAAGACATTAGCTCATGAACTGGCTTCTTTGCCAACGATTGCTGTGGGGTATATGAAGAAAAATTTAAACGCGGCTTACGGAGGTTCTTTAAGTGATACCTTTGATCGGGAGGCAATGCCTATGATGCGCTGCTTCATGACTCAAGATCACAAACGCGCTGCGCAATCTTTCGTAAATAAAGTAACTCCGGAATTTTTGGGTAGCTAAAATTATGTCTTTTGGTGTGACGGTTTGGTCTTCCAGGTTTGGTTTTCTGATGGCATCCATCGGGTTTGCTGTGGGTCTGGGTAACATATGGCGTTTCCCGTATATGGTAGGAGAAAACGGCGGTTCGATTTTTATTCTGATCTACCTTTGTTGTGTTTTCTTTATCGGTGTTCCGATTCTGATGGCTGAGATTATGTTAGGCCGCAGGGGCGCAGCTCCTCCTGAGCAAGCAATTAAGAAGGTCGCCTTGGAATCATCGCGTTCTCCAAGATGGGCAGGGGTGGGTTACTTAAATTTACTCACCGCATTTCTGATTGTCTTCGTCTATAGCGTTGTCGCGGGCTGGGTGTTGTATTACTTCTATCAATCTTTAGTGGCCAGTTTTTCGGGAGTTAATCTACTCGACCAACTCAGATCTTTCGAACATCTTCAGTCAGATGTGATAACAATGGTGTTTTGGTCTTTTGTGGCTTTGGCGATCACGGGGTCGATCTTGGTTTTCGGTGTTCAGAAGGGGATTGAGAGAGCAGCGGTTTCGTTGATTCCCGCAATGGTTGTTTTGTTGGTTTCCCTTGCCCTTTTTAATTTGTTGAACGGCGGTATGCGGGAGGCTCTTGAGTTTATGTTCATGCCGGACGTTTCGGCGATAAATTCGAGTGTCTTTTTAGCGGCCGTGTCCCAAGCATTTTTCTCAATTGGTGTGGCTATGGGTGGCATGATGATATTTGGTTCCTATTTGCCGACTGATGTTTCCATCGCAAAAAGTGCATTAATCATTGTTTCCGCTGATACACTGATCGCGTTGCTCGCTGGTTTGGTGATTTTCCCTCTGGTATTTGAAAATGGATTGATGCCTGATAGTGGTACCGGTTTGATTTTCAATACTTTGCCCTTTGGGTTCGCGCAAATGCCTGCGGGGATATTGGATAGCCGTGCTGTTTTTCATGTTGCTTGGCTTTGCAGCCATAAGTTCGATGGTGGGTTTTATTGAACCTCTGGTAGCGTTTCTGATAAGTCGTTTCGCTTTGAGTCGAATGATCGCCACTTTGCTGGTTACTGCAACTTGTTTTTGTTTCAGTGTGTTAAGCGCGCTTAGTATGGGCCCGTGGGATCGCATGGAATTTTTTGGCCGATCTTTGGCTGGTTGGCTGGATTTCGTGCCCAACTCCATATTTTTGCCGGTGGGAGGCTTAATGATATGCGTATTCGCGGGATGGGTGATGAATGCTAAGTTCAGTCAAGCCGAATTGAATATGAAAAGCTTACGGGCTTACCATGTTTGGAGAATCTCGACGAAATGGATTGTAGCCCCTGCGATCTTTATTATCTTGATAGCTGGAGTATTGTCCTAATATGCAGTTGGTTTATAAAGGCAGCGTTAACCGGTGGGAATGTGATGAAAACGATCATATGAACGTCAGGTTTTACTCGAGAAAGTTGGCCGAAGCTTTGTATGCGGCGGTTAGTGGTTTGGGCCTAGCAAAAATGCTGACCTTTGAAGAGGTAATCCAAAGACTGTCTTCTCAGCACATTAAGTATCTGCGAGAAGCTCGTGTCGCCGACCCCCTTGAGGGTTATTCAGGTGTGATTGCGAACAATAGTGTGATGACCGAAATCAGGAATTCTTCAACTGGAGAGGTACTCTGTACGGCTTTGAACAAGCTGGCTGATGTGGACTTAACCATCGATCTTCCACTTCCCGAGCACGCAGCGCCGAGAGGCTTGCGGGACCCTGAACTACGTTTTGCTGGAATCTCTATGGCCGAGGCAAAGGAGATCGGATTTCGAAGCATAGGCAGGGGGGTTATTCATCAAGATGAGTGTATGAATAATGGGTATCTTCAGATCCATAACTACATGGGCCGGTTTTCTGACTCGATGCCCAATCTATGGGGCGTTTTGTATCCAGAAGCTACCATAGAAACAGAGGGAGGAGCCGTGTTGGAGTATAGGCTGGACTACACACGACCGCTCAAAGCTGGCGATTGCTACGAACTTGTGAGTGGCTTTCGAGAGGCAGGGAGCAAGACCATACGATTTGCACACTTGCTGTTTGACATGAATTCGAAGCAGTGCTGCGTGTCCAGTGAATCTATTGGCGTAAGAATGGATCTGGTGGAACGAAAAGCTAAGACGATTTCGACTTTGATGAAGGCCAATCTGGAAAAAATGCTGATTCATCCCAGATCCAGCTAACAGAGATTATGGAGATGAAAAAACCTCTGATTTTTATTGGGCTGATTGGCTTGTTTATCACTCTGGGCCTTTGGGTTCCCTATGAAGAGCTTCTAACAGAATTATCGGTGTTCGTACGGGAGAATCGAGCCACTGCGCGATTGGTTTATTGTTTGGTATATGTAGCGGCGGTGATTTTTCTAGTGCCTGGTAGTGTATTGACTTTGCTCGGCGGATTTTTATTTGGAATTGTTGAGGGGGTGCTGCTTGTATCGCTGTCCAGCGTTTCTGGAGCGGGTTTTGCGTTCCTCATCGGTAGGTATTTTGCGAGAGATTGGGTGGAATCCCGAACGCATAAAATTGAAGGGTGGAAACAGTTTGACCGGGCGATTTCCAGTAGAGGGTTTTATATTGTTCTAATGACCAGATTGTCGCCTATTTTCCCCTTTAATTTGCTTAACTATATTTTAGGACTAACGATGATTCGATTTCGAGACTACGTCTTAGCCTCCTGGTTGGGGATGGCCCCTGCTACTTTGTTATATGTTTATTTTGGATCGATTGCGTTGAGCCTGACCGATCTATTCGTGGGAGAAAGCACTGAAAATATTTGGCAATACAGTTTGATGGCAATAGGCCTAGTTGCCACATTGGGATTGGTGATTGTCTTGACTCGGATGGCCTCTTCAATACTCAAAAAAGAGCTAGGAGAGTCACGATGATGGCCTATCCTGGACAACAATTTGATGACCTGACAAAGCGGCTGGTTTTTCCTTCAGAATATCAAAATCCTACTCCAAAATCGCGCTATCACCTTGTTGTTGTGGGTGCAGGTCCTGCAGGGTTGATTGCTTCGATTTCGGCCGCAGGCCTTGGTGCGAGAGTTGCGTTAATTGAGTCTCGTTTCATGGGTGGTGATTGTCTAAATGTGGGTTGCGTGCCCTCCAAAGCGCTGTTGGAGTCGACTAAATCTGAGACCTGTTCGTTTGATGAGGCCTTTGAATGGCTCAGAGAAGTTAGGTCGACGATCTCTGAGCATGATTCGGTAGAGCGCTACTCTCAGGCGGGAGTTGACGTATTTCTGGGCGAGGCCAATTTCAATGAGAGTGGAGAGTTGATGGTCGGAGGCCAGGTACTCCGAGCTCGACGAATAGCGCTTTGTGTGGGAGCAGGGTCAATGATGCCACCAATTGAAGGCTTAGGCTCGTCCGATGTTTTAACCAACGAGACAGTTTTTGATCTTCGGGTTCAGCCTAAGTCCTTAGCTATATTGGGAGCCGGCCCAATTGGATGTGAATTGGCCACTGTGTTTTCTCGTTTGGGGAGTGAGGTTCACTTGTTGGATATGGCCGATCGTGTCTTACCTCAAGAGCATCCGAGAGCTGGTGAGGTGGTTGAGAGGGCATTGCTAGATCTAGGAGTTAATTTGCACTTGGGCTTGGAAATCAAAAAGATATCGACCTTTGAAGATGGGAAGCGGGTATTTACTGATCAAGGTGAATTCCTGACCGAGGAGGTTTTAATAGCACTTGGGCGACGGCCTAATACAAAGGCACTTGCTCTTGAACGTGTAGGTGTTATGACCGACTCCAGCGGAGCAATTCTGGTTGATGATCGTTTGCGAACATCGAATAAAAAGATCTATGCGGCGGGTGATTGTGTTCAGGGGAGCCACTTTACCCACCAGGCTGATATGCAGGCGCGGGTCTTAGTTCAAAATTCACTTTTTTTACCCAGTGCCAGCATTCAGAAGTTTGAAATCCCTCACTGTACCTATACTTCTCCAGAAGTTGCTTCGATCGGGCCTTCAGACAGACAGCTCAATCATGACGCGGTTCAATTTGATGAATACGAAATAGGCTTCAGTGAAGTTGATAGAGCGCGGGTGGCGAACCAGATGGACGGTTTTGCCCGGGTCTTAACTAGGAAGGGGAGCGATATGATTTTGTCAGCGACGATAGTTGGAAAGGATGCCGGAGAACAAATCGCCCTGGTTTCCTTACTGATGAACAATAAAATGGGCTTGTCCAAGGCAGGCAATGCTGTCTTCAGTTATCCGACCCGGTCGGAGTTTCTGCGAAAATTGTCAGATGCATACAATAAGACTCGATTAACCCCTGGAATAGTTAACCTCCTAAAGAGATGGTTGAAATGGACGGTATAAACCATAATTAGCGCTTGAGACCTATGAAGAGGATTGGATGTTGAAGTTCTTTAACAACCTAGTGATATGTCTGTTGGTCACTGTGTTTGCGGGATGTGGCGAGACCCAACAAAATGTACAGGTTCCCTTTAAAACCACGTTGAGCATGCATGAGATGATGACGTGGTACTTAGAGCCGGCTGCTGACGTGATTTGGGATAGTGCGGGGTTTGTGATCACTGAAAGTGGCGAAGTTGATCTTCAGCCGACAACTCAGGAAGGCTGGGATAACGTTCGAAACAATGCAACTGTGGTGGCAGAAGCTGGAAATTTGCTAATGATGCCAGGTCTTGCGGTAGATGCTCTGGACTGGGAGGACTATTCGGTTGGTCTGATCGATGCGGCAGTTAGTGCAAGACAAGCTGCTATGAACAAAGATGCGGAGGCGTTATTTGAAGCAGGGGGTCAGATTTATAATGTTTGTCGAGCCTGTCACAACCGCTATATGATCGATTCCAATGACTGATTCCATGAATCGACAGTCAAGGTCTACCAAACAGCTGTGGGGATCTGTGGGCCTCTCTTTTTTCGTGGCGTTAATTATTTTTATAGTGTTTGTTTTGCCCGCTGAATTTGGGGAAGACCCATCTGGCCTTGGAGACTTAATGGGGATAGATGGAATTTCTGCGTATAACGTTGGGGTACTTTCGATTGAAGATGAGAAACCGGCAAGTGATGAAATTGTTTTCACTCTGGAGCCCTTTGAGTCAATAGAGTACAAGTATGTGTTAGGAGAGGCGCAGAGCTTGATGTTTTCTTGGGAGGCTGATGGTGAGGTGGTTTTTGATTTTCATAGTGAAGAAGAAGGTACCGATCCTGAAGACGCCGTGACTTTTGATATTGGTAAGAGTGTTCGTGAAAGCGGTACTTATGTCGCTCCTTTTGCTGGAATACATGGGTGGTTTTGGGAGAATCGAGGCAGCTCGGCGGTTCAAATCAATCTGGTTACCAAGGGTTATTTTGATCAGTCAATTACCTATAGTACATCGGGTAAGTACAAGCGA